>CANGNF010000041.1 GCA_947455205.1 Acetobacteraceae bacterium
CCGGGGCCGCCGCCCTGGGCGGTGCCGCCGCCGCCGGCCAGGCGCAGCAGCCCGCCCCGGCCGCCGCGCCCGCCAGCACCGCGGTGCCGCGTGGGCAGGAGCTGGCCGCCGCCGAGGCCTTCCTGAACCGGCTGTCCAGCCTGAAGGCGCGCTTCCTGCAACTGTCGGAGAATGGCGGCACCGCCCAGGGCACCGCCTGGATCGTGCGCCCCGGGCGCATGCGCTTCGAGTACGACCCGCCGGACCCGATGCTGCTGGTGGCCAATGGCGGGCAGTTCTTCTACCTGGACCGCGAGCTGCGCCAGCCGACCATCGTGCCGACCTCCTCCACCCCGCTCGGCCTGCTGCTGCGGGAGAACATGAGCTTCTCCAGCGGCGACGTGACGGTGACCAATGTGGAACATGCCGGCGGCTTCATCCGCATCACCCTGCACCGCGCCGGCCAGGCGGCCGAGGGCCGGCTGACCCTGGTCTTCGCCGACGACCCCTGCGAGCTGCGGCAGTGGGAGGTGGTGGACGCGCAGGGTCGCGCCACGCGGGTGACGCTGTCCGGCATCGAGTACGCCGCGCGCTTCCCGTCGCTGCTGTTCGAGTTCAACAACCCGATCTTCCGCGAACAACTGGGCATTCAGTAGGCAGGGGTGACGCAAATCTGCGCGCTCATGCGTCGCGCGCATGACGGTTGCGCCTGCCTGCGACAATCAATGTCTTGATCACGCCACAAAGCCGGGCAAGTCTAGGCAGCCATGAAGCCGCTCATCGGAATCTCCTGCTGCGTCAAGGGATTCGGCATTTTCAACACGCCCAACCACGCCGCCTCGGACAGCTATGTCCGGGTGGTGCTCGGCCCTGTCGGCGGGGTGCCGGTGCTGCTGCCCGCCGCCGGGGAGATCCTGGCGGCCGAGATGCTGCCACGGCTGGACGGGCTGATCCTGACCGGCAGCCGCAGCAACGTGCACCCGGACAACTATGACGGCCCGCCGCACGCGGAAGGCACGCCGGAAGACCCGCAGCGCGACGGCACCACCCTGCCGCTGATCCGCGCCGCCGTGGCCGCCGGCCTGCCGCTGCTGGCCATTTGCCGTGGCTTCCAGGAACTCAACGTCGCCCTGGGCGGCAGCCTGGACCAGCGCATCCAGGACCTGGACGGGCGGATGGACCACTCCACCCCCAGCGACCAGCGCTACCCGCGCGTCCGCACCGCCAAGGCGCACAACATGCGCCTGGTGCCCGGCAGCTACATCGCCCGCCTGGCGGGGGCCGACAGCATCCCGGTCAACAGCCTGCACAACCAGGGCGTCCGCCGCCTGGCCCCGCGGCTGGAAGCCGAGGGCTGGGCGCCCGACGGCACCGTGGAAGCGGTGCGGGTCAAGGACGCGCCGGGTTTTGCCTATGGCGTGCAGTGGCACCCGGAATACGACTGGCAGCAGGACCCCGTCAGCCGCCGCATCTTTGAAAGCTTCGGCGAAGCCTGCGCCGCCTGGGCCGCCGCCCGGGGCGCCGCGCCGCTGGCCCAGGCGGCGCAGTAGCACCCCGCGAGTAAACCGGCCGCACGGTCACAGTAGCGCGAAAACCGCTGCCGTGCCGTTCCGGCATGGCAGAGTCACGCAAACGGCTTTTGCACCGCCTGCCCCGAATGGCTAAGGTAACACGCCGGCCATTATTAAGGCCGGTGGTCGATGCCCGGTTCCCCTGCCGGCTCGCCCGACCTTTCCGTACGGAAACTACAACAACGGCGCCCGGACACCCCCCTGTCCGGGCGCTTTTTTTGTGCCGTTATTTTGGTCGCTTGGCCGACATTCTTAAGAAACTACATTCATTGCGCGGGGCGCGCGGCGGCGCGGCCGGGGCTACCATTTCCCAGGGCGGCGGGGTATGGCCTTCCCGCTTGGCGAAGGGGTCGCGCGCGACATGTCGGTGTTCAAGGGCAGCTTCACCGGGCGGCTCTATCGCAAGTTCCTGCACAAGTACTACCGCAACGACCTGTGGCTGGACCTGTGCCTGCGGGCCAAGCGCGACACGCTGGACTACATCGAGCAGCACATGCTGGCCGCCCAGGTGCTGGAGGACCGGCTGGACCTGCTGCGCTTCGCCCTGTCCCGCGCGCCGGAGAACGGCCTGGTGCTGGAGTTCGGCGTCGAGAAGGGCGCCTCGATCCGTTGGCTGGCAAAGCACACGGCGCGCACGGTGCATGGCTTCGACAGTTTCCGCGGGCTGCCGAATGACTGGCGCGGCACCAAGGAGGCCGCCGGCAAGTTCGACATGCAGGGCAAACTGCCCAAGGTGCCGGACAACGTGAAGCTGCATGTCGGCTGGTTCAACGAGACCGTGCCCGGCTTCCTGGCCGCCAACCCCGGTCCGGTGGCGCTGCTGCATGTGGACTGCGACATCTATGAGAGCACGGTGACGATCTTCCAGCAGCTGGAAGGCCGGCTGGGGCCGGGGACGGTCATCGTGTTCGACGAATACTACAACTACCCGGGCTGGCGCCTGCACGAGCACAAGGCCTTCGCCGAATGGCTGGCCGCCACCGGGCAGACCTACCGCTACCTGGGCTACGCCGCCGAAAAGGGCCATGTGGCCGTTGTACTGACCTGAAGGGAGCCGCCGAATGACCGAATATGTTGTCGCCCCGCCCGCCATCTCCGCCGTGCCGATCAAGGGCAGCAGCGCCATGTTCCCGGTGCGCCGCATCTTCTGCGTCGGCCGCAACTACGCCGAGCACGCGATCGAGATGGGCAGCGACCCGACGCGCGAGCCGCCCTTCTACTTCGCCAAGCCGGCCGACGCGCTGGTGATCAACGACGCCGACATGCCCTACCCGAGCATGAGCAAGAGCCTGCACCACGAGATGGAACTGGTGGTCGCGATCGGCCTGGCCGGCAGCGACATCAGCGTGGCCGACGCGCTGAAGCATGTCTGGGGCTATTGCAGCGGGCTGGACATGACCCGCCGCGATATCCAGAACGAGGCGAAGAAGACCGGCCGCCCCTGGGACATGGGCAAGGGGTTCGACCACTCCGCCCCGATGGGCGCGCTGGTGCCCGCCGCCGGCGTGGACCCGAGCAAGGGCAAGATCGAGCTGCGGGTCAACGGCAAGGTCACCCAGACCTCCGACCTGTCCAAGCTGATCTGGAGCGTGCCGGAGGTGATCTCCAACCTGTCGCACCTGGTGCGGCTGGAGCCGGGCGACCTGATCATGACGGGCACGCCCGAGGGCGTGGCCGCGGTGGTCAAGGGCGACGTGCTGGAAGGCTTCGTCGAGGGCGTTGGCACCGTGAAGACGAAGATCGTCTGACCGATGGCCAAGCAGCCCGCCGCGCCGGCCGTCACCGCGGAGACGGCGCGGCGGAGCCTCCGCATCGCCACCTGGAACATCAACAGCGTCCGGCTGCGGCACCCGCTGATCACCGGCATCGTGCAGGCGCTGAACCCCGACGTGCTGTGCCTGCAGGAAACCAAGTGCCCGGATGAGCACCTGCCCATCGAGGCGCTGAAGGCGCTGGGCTTCCCCTACGTCGCGGCCAAGGGGATGAAGGGCTACAACGGCGTCGCCGTGCTGTCCCGCATTCCCTTCGTGCAGCGCGACAACGACCCCGACTGGTGCCTGAAGGGCGACTGCCGGCATTTGGGCGTGGAGTTGGACGCGCCCGGCGGCCCGGTGGAGCTGCACGACTTCTACGTTCCCGCCGGCGGCGATGTGGCCGACCGCACGGTGAATGAGAAATTCGCCCATAAGCTGGACTTCGTCGCCGAGGCCACCGCCTGGAGCGCGACCCGCGCCACCGCCACGCGCCGGGTGATGCTGGGCGACCTCAACATCGCCCCGCTGGAACACGACGTCTGGTCGCACAAGCAGTTGCTGGACGTGGTCAGCCACACGCCGATCGAGGTTGCGGCCCTGACCGAATGGATGCGCGTGGGGCAATGGCACGACGCGCTGCGTCACTTCGTGCCCGCCGACCAGAAGCTGTACACGTGGTGGAGCTACCGGGCGAAGGACTGGGCGGCGGCGAACCGCGGCCGGCGGCTGGACCATGTGTGGTGCAGCCCGGACCTGGCCGGCAACCTGGTGCGCCACCAGGTGCTGCAGGAAGCCCGCGGCTGGGAGAAGGCCAGCGACCACGTGCCCGTCATGGTGGAACTGGCGCTGTAGCGCGGCACCAAGCCACGCCACCGGCCGAGGGTTTGCCCCCGGCCGGCTTCGAGGCCCGGCCCTGCGCCGCCGGGCTCAGCGCCCTCGTTCAGCGCCAAAGCCAGCGCCCAGCGTCATCGCCCCGGCTCAACGCCAGGCGGCGATGTCGATCACTTCGCTCGCCGGCAGCCCCGTCACCATCATGCCGGCACCGGCGCTGCCATTCTCCAGGTTCACCATGTGCAGCATGTTGCCGGCCAGCAGGAAACCCATGGGGTTGCCCGCCAATATGTCGAAGGCCACGCCGGTCGGCAGGCTCGGCGCCACCTCGCCCTTCGGCTGCTGCACGCCGTCATTCGGCGGCGCCTGCAGGTTCAGGCTGCGGCTCAGCGTATCCACGGTGAACAGCTGCGTCGCCGTCGCGCCCTGCATGCTGTTGGTGTAGGCGCCGGCCACCACGCGCGGGCGCGTCTCGGCCCAGGCGGTGCCGGCCTGGTACTTCAGCTCACCGTCGCGGGTCACTTCCCCGGTGGTCACGTTGATGCGGAAGTTCATGCCGCCCATGCCCATCAGCCGCAGCCGGTCGGCCACCGGGTTGAAGTCCACCACGGCGCGGCCGCCGCTGGTGAAGGGCATGTTCAGCCGGCTCACCTGGGTGGCGCGGGCGGTGGCGGGGTCGATGGTGACGATCTGGCCGCTCTCGGTCACGCCGTACAGCTTGCCGTCGGCCGGGCGCTGGTCGATCCCGAGCAGCCGGCCATCGGCGCCGGTCACGCGCATCGGCGCGGTCGCGCGCCGCGTCTCGCTGTCGATCTTCAGCAGGTGGCCATCGGCGGTCAGGCCGAGCAGGGTCGTCGCGTGCGCGGCACCGCCGAACGCAAGGAAGGCGGCGCCGGCGGCGAGCAGGGTGCGAAGGGTCGTCATGGCTGTCTCCCGTGGTCCGCGGGAGCCGTTGCGGCCCCGCTGGAGACGCTACGGGCCAGCGCCGCGGGCGGATGCAGCGCCGGCCGGAAAATTACGACGCCCCCGCCGCGCTGAGCCGGCCGATGAACAGCACCGGCCCGGTCGGCCGCCCGGTGGTGGAGCCGCCCGGCGCTTCCAGGCTGATCTCGATCAGCATGCCCGGCTGCGGCCGGACCCCCTGGGGCGTGACCGTGATCTGCCCGCTGGCGGGGATCAGCCCCAGCGAGGTCGGCGCCGTGGCGCCCTCCGGCAGCGCCCACAGCTGCAGCACGCGGTCGCCCTCCAGCGGGCGCGGGTTCAGCGCCGCCAGGCGCAGCGCGCCGCGGGCATCGGCCTCCACCGTCCAGGCCGGGGCGTCGCGCTGGGTCAGCAGCACCGTCATCAGCCGCGGCGCCGGCGCCGGTTGCAGCAGGATGAAGCCGGCCAGCCCAGCCGCCACCGCGCTGGCCCCCAGCGCCCAGCCGCGCCACAGGCCCAGCCAGGCCGGGCGCGGCGCGGGCGCAGGGGTGGCCGCGGGCATCGCGGTGGCCGCGCCGGGCAGCGCCGCCTCGATGCGGTCCCACAGCCCCGGCGGCGGCGCTTCCGGCAGGGCCAGCGCGTGCAACGGCGCCAGCCGCGCCTCCCAGGCCGCCACATCGGCGCGCAGCGCGGCATCGGTGGCCAGGGCGGCTTCCACCGCCGCGTTGTCGCGCGCGTCCAGCGAGCCCAGCACGTATTCGGCCGCCAGCCCCTCGCGCTCCACGGGGTCGGTCGGGATCTCGGTCGGGCTCATGTCAGGCACCCCCGCAATTGCAGCAAGCCACGCCGGATCCAGGCCTTCACCGTGCCCAGCGGCAGGTGCAGCCGGTCGCTGATCTGGGCATGCGACAGCCCCTGCACGAAGGCGAGCAGGATGCCACGTCGGTACTTCTCCTCCAGCGTCGCCAGGCACCAGTGCAGCCGCTTCAGGTCCTCGCCGGCCAGCACCTTCTCCAACGCTTCCGGCGCCACCGCCGCGTCGCCCAGCGCGGGGTCGTCGCTCGGGCGTTCCCGGCCCCGGCGGCGCGCCTGGTCCAGCGCCGCGTGGCGGACGATGCCGCCCAGCCAGGCGCCGGCCTCCCCCCTGCTGGCGTCGAATTGCTGCGCCCGCTGCGCCACCCGCAGGAAGGCGTCCTGCAGCGCGTCGGCGGCGGCGTCGCGGTCGCGCAATATCGCGTTGGCCAGGCCGAACAGCCGCGTCGCCTCGGCCTGGTAGAGCAGGCGCAGCGCGGCGCGGTCGCCGGCGGCGATGCGGGCCAGCAGCTCCGCCACGGGGGTTTCCGTCATCGGCTCAGCGGCCGAACAGCTGGCGCAGCCGGTCCATCGCCTCGCGCCCGCTGATGCCCGGCGCGTCGTCCTGCGCCGGGCTGGGCAGGGTGAACTGCCGGTAGCGGGCCAGCGCCTGCGCGGTGCCGGACAGCCGCAGCTCCACCGGCTCGGCCGTGCCGCCGCCCATGCCGGTGATCCGCACCAGCGCGGCGCCGGCGGTGGCCAGCTCGCGCTCGGCCCGCTCGGCATCCGCCCGGCGCGGGGCACAGCTCAGGGTGCGGCCTTCCAGGCCACAGGGCATCTCGTGGAACAGGTTGGGCGGAAAGCGCAGCTGGGCGGCGCCGGTCAGTGCCAGCAGGCCGCGCCCGGCGCCTTCCAGGGTCAGCTCCCGCGCCGTCACCACCGGCACCAGCCGGCCGCCACGGTCCTGGATTTCCAGCGCCAGGCCGGGGGAATGCTCGCCCGGCGGGTCGGCCCATTGCTTCAGCCGCAGCACGCAGGTGCTGCGGTCGGTCATGCGGTCCACGGTACAGCCCAGGGTCCAGCTGCCGATATCCTCGGCAACCGGTGGCGCAACCGGGGTGGCGGGTTGTGCGCTGGCCGGCAGCGGAAGGCTTGCCAGCAGCGGCAGGAGGAAGGCAGCCGTTGCGAAGTGCTTCATGCGGGGCATCATAGGGCAACCATGGGAGTGAGCGGAATGAACACCGTGCGTCTGGCGGATGGCACGCCCGGGGGCATCGAGGTGCCCGCCCTGGGCCAGGGCACCTGGCACATGGGGGAACGCAACAGCGACCGCCGGGCGGAGGCGGCGGCGCTGCGGCTGGGGCTGGACCTGGGCATGACCCTGGTGGACACCGCCGAGATGTACGCCGATGGCGGTGCCGAGGAAGTGGTGGCCGAGGCCATCGCCGGCCGGCGGGAGGAGGTGTTCCTCGTCTCCAAGGTGTATCCGCACAACGCTGGCGGCCGGAAGCTGGAGACCGCCTGCGAGCGCAGCCTGACGCGGCTGAAGGTGGAGTGCATCGACCTGTACCTGCTGCATTGGCGGGGCAACGTGCCCCTGGCGGATACGGTCCAGGCCATGCGGCGGATGCAGCAGGCCGGCAAGATAAGGCTCTGGGGTGTGTCAAACCTGGATGTGGACGACCTGGAGGAGCTGGGCGCGGCGCTGCCGGACTGCGTGGCGGACCAGGTGCTGTACAACCTCTCGGCGCGGGGCACCGAATACGACCTGCTGCCGTTCTGCCGCGACCGGGGCATGGCGGTGATGGCCTATACCCCCGTCGGCCAGGGCAGCCTGCTGCGGCAGCGCGCGGTGCAGGCGGTGGCGGCGCGGCGCGGCGCCAGCCCGGCGCAGGTCGCCATCGCCTGGACCCTGCGGGGCGGCGGCGTCATCAGCATCCCCAAGGCCGCGACCGCCGAGCATGTGCGGGACAATGCCGGGGCGGCGACGCTGCAATTGACGCCGGAGGACCTGGCGGAGCTGGACGCCGCCTTTCCGCCGCCCCGGCGCAAGCGCCCGCTGGAGATGCTGTAGCCGGCTTGCGCCGGCGCAAGGCGGGGCGCCGCCGCGCGGTGCAGGCTGCCGGCGCCGAAGCGGAAGGATGCTGGCGATGATGGCGAATGTGGGTGGCCTGGACCGGGCGGTGCGGGTGGTGCTGGGGCTGGCCTTGCTGGCCGCGGGCTGGCTGGTGCCGGCGGTGGGCTGGTGGGGCCTGCTGGGCCTCGTGCCGCTGGCGACCGGGTTGCTGCGCTGGTGCCCGCCCTATGCCCTGCTGGGCATCAACACCTGCGCCCGGCCGTGACCGGCTGAATTGAAAAGGGCGCCGACCCTGCGGCCGGCGCCCGATCCATCAAGCTCGGCTGGGCTCAGAAAGCCCGGCTGAGGGTGGCGAGGAAGGTGCTGCCGCAGATGTGCTGGCCGCCTGGCGCCAGGTTGCCCTGCGGACCGGAGTTGGGGCCGCACTGGCGCTTGCTGATGTCGGTGGAGGACCACGAGACGTTCAGCGTGATGCCCTCATACAGTTCGCGGGTCACGCCGACGCTGCCCCAGGTGTAGTCTGGGGTGCCGAAGCGCACGTTCTTCTGCAGGTTCCAGTGGCCGATGCGCAGGTTGCCGACGAAGTCGAACGGCAGCTTGATGTCGGCGCCGCCCTCGAAGTACAGGCCGGTGCCCGAACGGCCGAAGGCGTTCGGCGACACCGCGACGGTGCCCATCAGCTTCACCATGTCGATTTCCTTCGAGGCCTTCAGCACGCCCTCGAAGAAGTCCAGCACGGCCAGGCCATGCGTGTCGGAAGCCGGGTAGCCGTAGTAGACGCCGCCCAGGTCGAAGGTGATGCCGAAGATCTCGCGGCGATAGCCGAACAGGCCATCGATTTCCATGTTGGCGTTGGTGCCCAGGAACGAGACGTTCGAGATGAAGGCACCGATGTACAGGCCGGTGTCGTCATGCTGGACGTCCAGCGTGCCCTGCAGTGCCGCGCGGTTGCGGGTCTGGCTGATGCCGCGGAACAGGTAGTTGCTGGTCACCGCGGGGGTGGCGGCGATGGTCAGGCCCGAGCCTTCGACCTCGATGGCGCTGGCCGGGGCGGCCGGCACGACCAGGGCGGCGGCGGCGATGAAGGCGGTGGCCAGGAAGCTCCGGACCAGCCGGCCCGTGCGGAGGGCGCTTGTCATGTGTTTATACGTCCCGTTGGTGAGTGGAATAATTCGGGTTGTGACGCGGGCCTTGGCGGATGCCAAGGCCCGCGCGGCCAATGGCCTCAGGCGATGCGCTCGCCGTGCTGGGTCACGTCCAGGCCCTCGCGCTCGTCCTCGGCGCTGACGCGCAGGCCGACCACGACATCGGTGACCTTCAGCAGGATGAAGGTGGCCACCGCCGAGTAGGCCGCGACCGCCGCCACCGCATAGACCTGCAGCATGAACTGGTCGAAGCCGCCCGAGTAGCCGGCCGGGGTGGCCGTGGTGGCCGAGAGCGGGCCGTAGGCGAACACGCCGGTCAGCAGCGCGCCGACGATGCCGCAGATGCCGTGCACGCCGAAGGCGTCCAGGCTGTCGTCATAGCCCAGCATGTGCTTCAGGGCGGTGGCGCCCCAGAAGCCGGCCAGACCGGCGACCAGGCCGATGATCAGCGCCGGCATCGGCAGTACGAAGCCGCTGGCCGGGGTGATGGCGACCAGGCCGGCAACCGCGCCGGAGATGGCACCCAGCACGCTCGGCTTGCCCTTGGTGATCCATTCGCCGACCATCCAGGACAGCGCCGCCATGGCGGCCGCCAGCTGGGTGACCAGCATCGCCATGCCCGCACGGCCGCCCGAGGCGCCCACCGCGGAGCCGGCATTGAAGCCGAACCAGCCAACCCACAGCATGGACGCGCCGATCACGGCGAAGGCCAGGTTGTAGGGGGCCATGTTGTCGTTGCCGTAGCCGACGCGCTTGCCCAGCACGATGGCCGCCACCAGGCCGGCGACACCGGCGTTGATGTGCACGACGGTACCGCCGGCGAAGTCCAGCGCGCCCAGCGCGAAGATCCAGCCGGAGGGCTGCCAGACCCAGTGGCACACCGGGCTGTAGACCAGGATGGTCCAGAGCAGGTTGAACACCAGCAGCGCCGAGAACTTCATGCGGTCGGCGAAGGCGCCGGTGATCAGCGCCGGGGTGATGATGGCGAAGGTCATCTGGAACATCAGGAAGACGCTCTCGGGGATGGTCGTCGCCACCGCCGCGTCGCCGCTGCCCAGGGTGAAGGGCTTGTCCCAGTTCTCCGCCAGGCCGGACAGGAACAGGCGGGACAGGTCGCCGACATAGGCATTGCCGTCGGTGAAGGCCAGGCTGTAGCCGATCACGGCCCAGGCCACGGACACCAGCGCGGTGATCACGAAGCTCTGCGCCATGGTGGCCAGCACGTTCTTCTTGCGGACCATGCCGGCATAGAACAGCGCCAGGCCGGGGATGGTCATCAGCAGCACCAGCGCGGTGCTGGTCAGCATCCAGGCGGCGTCACCGGTATCGACCTTGGGCGCCTCGGCGGCCGCGGCGGCGGCTTCCTCGGCCCAGGCCGGCATCGCGGCGAACATAGCGGCGGCGGCCATCGGCAGCGCGCGGGCGAGCATCCTCATCGTATCGGGTATCCCTTAGTCAAGGTTCGTGTGGATCGGGCCGCGCTCAGAGCGCGGCGTCGTCGGCTTCGCCGGTGCGGATACGGACGGCGCGTTCAAGGTCGAACACGAAGACCTTGCCGTCGCCGATCTTGTCGGAGCGGGCGGTGTTCACGATGGCCTCGACGACCGCGTCGGCCAGGGCGGAGGGCACCGCAACCTCGATCTTCAGCTTCGGCAGGAAGCTGACCTGGTATTCGGCGCCGCGGTAGATCTCGGTCTGCCCCTTCTGCCGGCCGAAGCCCTTCACCTCGGTCACGGTCAGGCCTTGGACGCCCAGCGGCGTGAGGGCATCGCGCACCTCATCCAGCTTGAAGGGCTTGATGATCGCCATCACCAGTTTCATGGGTTGGAACACCTCCGTCTGTCGCGAACTTGCGAGCGGGAGGGTTCCAATTTCCGTGCCACACCATAGCTTTCGGGCAACGGCGGTGTTGCAGGGATGTTACAGGATTAGTTTGCATAAGTTTTGGTCAATTGCTGTCCATTCCGCCGGCAGGCGTGCATGGATCGCTACATGAATCGGTGCCACATCATGGGTATGAGCAAGCTCCTCGAAACCGCCGTCTGCATCGTGGGCGCCGGCCCGGTCGGTGCTAGCCTGGCCGCGGCGCTGCACCGCCGCGGCGTGGCGGTGGTGCTGCTGGACCGCCAGCCGCTGCCGCCGATGGAATTGCCCGCCTTCGACGGCCGCGCCTACGCCATCGCGCTTTCCTCTGAACGGCTGCTGCGGGATGCCGGGGTCTGGGACCATCTGCCGCACGCCCCCGGGCCGATCCATGAGATCCGCGTGGCCGATGGCGCGCCCGGCCAACGCGCCTCGCGCCTCAAGCTGCATTTCGACGCGGCCGAGGTTTCCGACGACCCCTTTGGCCACATGGTGGAAGCCCGCGCCCTGCGCGTGGCGCTGAACCGCGCGCTGGAAGCCGTGACCGTGCTGGCCCCGGTGGAGGTCGCCGATGTCGCCCGCACCGCTTCCGGCGCCACGGTGACGCTGGCCGATGGCCGCAGCATCCGCTGCGCCCTGGTGGTGGCCGCCGAGGGTCGCAACAGCCCGCTGCGCCGCGCCGCCGGCATCACCGCCACCAAGCTGGACTACCATCAGACCGCGATGGTCGGCGCCTTCGCCCACGCCCTGCCGCACCACGGCGTGGCGCTGGAGCAGTTCCTGCCCAACGGCCCCTTCGCGCAGCTGCCGCTGGCCGATGGCAGCGACTTCGGCACCCCCGCCTTCCCGCACGCCTCCGCCTTCGTCTGGGCCGACCGCCACCCGATCGCCCGGCGCATGCTGGCGCTGGATGACGCCGCCTATTCCCGCGAACTCGCGCGCCGCCTGGGCGACCATCTCGGCGAGGTCCGCATCATCGGCCGCCGCTGGTCCTACCCGCTGTCAGCGCTGCACGTGTCCCGCTGGACCGACACGCGCCTGGCGCTGGTGGGGGACGCCGCGCATGGCGTCCACCCCATCGCCGGCCAGGGGCTGAACCTCGGCTTCCGCGACGTGGCGGTGCTGGCCGACCTGCTGGCCGAAGCGGCGGCGCAGGGCACGGACCTGGGCGGCGCCGATCTGCTGGCGCACTACCAGGCCAAGCGTCGGCCGGATACGCTGGCCATGCTGCTGGGCATGCACGCGCTGGAACGGCTGTTCAGCAACAGCTTCCCGCCGGTGCGGCTGGCCCGGCGCATCGGCCTGGCCGCGGTGGACCGGGTGCCCGCGCTGAAGCGCGCCTTCGCCCGGCAGGCCATGGGGCTGGGCGTGTTGCCCGCGGGGTAGGATAGGTCGGGGTTCCACCCCGAACCCCGCCAGGGGGCAGGCGCCCCCTGGACCGGCATGAGTCTGGCTATTCGCCCTTCAAGACACGCGCCATCGCCGCCGCCGTCGCTTGGTCGCGCGGGTCGGCACTCGCCGCCAGCCCGGCAATGGCCCCGTCGCGGTCCGCCGGCGCGCGGTTCTGGCTCAGCTTGCGCTTGCCCACCAGGCTCTCCACCCGCAGCGCAATGCCGACAATGCCGCGCAACTGGGCATAGATGAAATCAACCGGCGCTTCCCGCACCTGCCACGGGCGCGGCTGGGCGCGCTCGCTCTGCTCGGTCAGCCGCGTCACCAGGTTCAGCAGCTCCTCCGGCGCCTCGATGATCTCCACCGTGCCGGCGGCGTGCACCGCCTCGTAGTTCCAGGTCGGCACCACGCGATGGTGTTCCGCCTTGGAGGGGTAGAAATTCGGCGACACATAGGCCTCCGCCCCGCTGAACACCGCCACCGCGCGACCGGCCTGCGCCAGGCGCTGCCAATGCGGGTTGGCGCGGGCGACATGGCCGTACAGCGTGCCCTGCGGCCCGTGGCTGGCTTCCAGCACCAGCGGCAGGTGGGTGATGTCCGGCAGCCCCTCCGGCCCGTTGGAAACCAGCGCCGCCAGCCGGGCCTCGCGGATCAACGGGTGCAGGATCTCCGGGCGGGCTTCCTTGAAGGCGGCGGGTTGGTACAGCATGGCGGCAAGCTAGCGGCGCCAGGCCGCGCGCACCATCAGGAAACGCCCGCATGAACCGCCGCTCGCTGCTTGCCGCCGCCGTCACGGCCCCGCTGGTCGCCCCTGCCATCCTGCGCGCCCAGCCGGCCTTCCCGACGCGGCCGATCCGCATGCTGGTGCCCTATTCGCCCGGCGGCCAGTCGGACACGGTGGCGCGGCTGGTGGCACCGCGGATGGCGGAGTTCCTGGGCCAGAACATGGTGGTGGAGAACCGTACCGGTGCCGGCGGCAGCATCGCCGCCGGGCTGGTGGTGCAGGCGGCGGCGGATGGCTACACCCTGCTGTTCGAGAGCTTCGCGTTTGTCGTGGTGCCGTTGATCCACCACGGCCTCGGCTTCGACTACGAGACCGCCTTCGCCCCCATCGGCCAGGCGGTGGCGCTGCCCTATGTGCTGGCGGTGCGGAAGGACTTCCCGGCCGACGACCTGCCCGGTTTCATCCGCGCGGTGAAGGCGAACCCCGGCGCCACCTATGGCACGCCGGGCGTCGGCTCCCCGGGCCACCTGGCCGGCGTGCTGCTGGAACAGCAGGGCGGCATCCGCCTGGAACACGTGCCCTACCGCGGCGGCGCCGATGCGGCGCGGGACTGCGGCGCCGGCACGCTGGACGCCGTCATCATCACCGCCAACTCCATCAAGCCCTTCATCGACGACAACCGCGCCAAGGGCATCGCGCTGACCAGCGCCGACCAGCGCGGCACGCTGGCCATGCTGCCGCCGATGGCGCGTACCCTGCCCGACATAGACCTGACCAGCTGGAACGGCCTGTTCGCGCCGGCCGCCACGCCGGGCCCGGTGCAGGCCAGGCTGGAAGCGGCGCTGGCACATGCGACGCAGGACCCCGACACCATCCGCCGCCTGGCGCTGACCGGCAACGACGCCGTCACCGCCGGCGGTGCCGCCTTCGGCGAGCGTATCGCCCGTGACCGCGCGGTGGTGAAGCGGATCGTCCGCGAGACCGGCATGAAGATCGAATAACCCGCTTGCGCCGGGCGGCTGGTTCACGTCTTCTTTCGGCCAAATAAACCCAGGGAGGAACGGCGCATGCTGTCCAGGCTCAATCTGTTGCGTGGTGCCGGGCTGGCTTCCGGCCTTGGCCTGCTGGCGGCGCCGGCGGTGGCGCAGACCCAGACCGGTCCGATCACGCCCGCCGACATCATCAAGCGCGGCCGCGCCCGCATCGGCGTGGTCACCGGCGCACCGCCCTTCGGCATGGTGGACCCGCAGGGCACGCCGGTTGGCTACGACATCGACATGGCGAACCTGCTGGCCAAGTACCTGGGCGTGCCCTGCGACATCACCAGCCTGACGCCGCCCTCGCGCATTCCGGCGCTGGAGGCCGGCCGCGTGGACTTCCTCTGCGCCACGCTGGGTGCCACGCCGGAACGCGCGCGCACGGTCATGTTCACCATGCCCTACAGCGCCTTCCGCATGATGCTGATGGCGAAGAAGGACACCCGCATCACCGGCTTCGCCGACCTGGCCGGCAAGCGCGTGGGCGTGCCGCGCGGCACGCCGCAGGAACAGGCGCTGGTGCGGCGCGCGCCGCGCGGCACCAACATCGTCCGGTTCGAGGATGACGCGACCAGCACCCAGGCGCTGATCGTCGGCCAGGTGGACGCCATCGGCATTCCCGACACCATCGTGCAGGACATCATCCGCACCCGGCCGGAAGCCGGCGTGGAGAGCAAGTTCCTGATGTTCAACCAGCCCAACTGCATGACCGTCCGCAAGGACCAGTTCGAGATGCGGCAGTGGCTGCAGAACAGCATCTACTTCGCCAAGGGCAGCGGCGAGCTGGACGACATCTGCCAGAAGTGGACGCAGAGCCCGCTGCCGGCCGACCTGCCGGTCTTTTAACTCCGTGGCCTTCGAGTTCCAGTTCCAGCCGGTCCTCGCGCAGAGCGATGTCCTGCTGGACGGGCTTTACCTGACGCTGGAACTCGCCGGCACCGGCATCGTGCTGGGCGGCCTGCTGGGCACGCTGCTGGCGGTGCTGCGCGGCGTGGTGCCGGCGCTGCGCTGGCCCATCGGCGTGTACGTGGAGGTGGTGCGCAACACGCCCTTCCTGGTGCAGTTGTTCATCGTCTATCTCGGCCTGCCGGAAGCCGGGCTGCGGATGAGCGCCGAGCAGGCCGCGGTGTTGACGATGACGCTGAACCTGGGCGCCTACGCCACCGAGATTGTCCGCGCCGGCCTGGACAGCGTGCACAAGAGCCAGATCGAGGCCGGCCTCTCGCTGGCGCTGACCCGCTGGCAGGTCTTCCGCCATGTGGTGCTGGGGCCAGCGCTGGCGCGGGTGTGGCCGTCGCTGTCCAGCCAGTTCGTGCTGATGCTGCTGTCCTCCTCCGTCTTCTCCTTCATCTCCGTGCAGGAACTCTCCGGCGCCGCCAGCAACGTGGAGCAGGACACCTTCCGCAGCTTCGAGACCTACATCGTCATCACCGTGCTGTACCTGGCCATGGCCATGGCGCTGCGCGTGATCCTGGCGCTGCTGGGGCGGGTGATGTTCGCAGCCCCGGTGCGCGCCCGATGATCCGCGAATTCGGCACCAGCGAGCTGTGGTTCGTCGTCTCCAGCGCGCGCTGGACCCTGGCGCTGACCTTGATCGCGCTGGCGCTGGGCGGCGTGCTCGGTTTCGTCATCGCGCTGTTGCGCGTGTCGCGGCTGGCGCCGCTGCGCTGGCTGGCCGCGGGCTGGATCGGCCTGGTGCAGGGCGTGCCGGTGCTGATGCTGCTGTTCCTGTCCTACTACGGCCTGTCGCTGGCGGGGCTGGATTTGCCGCCGCTGGTCGCCGCGGGCATCTCGCTGTCCTTCTACGCCAGCGGCTTCCTGGGTGAGATCTGGCGCGGCTGCATCCAGTCCGTGCCGTGGCAGCAATGGGAAGCCTCGGCCGCGCTCGCGCTCTCCCGCGCCCAGCAATACCGCTACGTGGTGCTGCCGCAGGCGGTGCGGATCGCGGTGCCGCCGACCGTCGGCTTCATCGTACAGCTGGTGAAGAACACCAGCATCGTGTCCATCATCGGCGTGGTGGAACTGGCCCGCGCCGGCCACCTGGTCAACAACGCCACCTTCCAGCCGATGCGCGTCTTCTGCGTGGTGGCGCTGGTCTATTTCTGCATCTGCTGGCCGATCTCCCTGGCCGCGCGCTGGCTGGAAAGGAGGATGCATGTCGGTCGTGCGGGTTGAGGACGTGCACAAGAGCTACGGCGCGCTGGAGGTGCTGAAGGGCGTCAGCATGCAGGTGGAGCGTGGCGAGGTCGTCGCCATCATCGGCCGCAGCGGCTCCGGCAAATCGACGTTGCTGCGCTGCCTGAACGGGCTGGAGCCGATCCAGGCCGGGCGGATCGAGGTGGCGGGGCACACGCTGGACAGCAGCGGCAAAGGCCTGCGCGACCTGCGCAAGGATGTCGGCATCGTCTTCCAGAGTTATAATTTATTCCCGCACTTGAAGGTCGGCGAGAACATCATGCTGGCGCCGCGCGTGGTGCTTGGCTGTTCGCGCGCGGAAGCCCGGGCGCGGGCGGAGCAGACGCTGGCGCAGGTCGGCCTGGCCGAGAAGATCGAGGCCTGGCCGGACAACCTCTCGGGCGGCCAGGCACAACGTGTTGCCATCGCACGTTCACTGGCGATGCAGCCCAAGGTGATGCTGTTCGACGAGGTGACCAGCGCGCTGGACCCGGAGCTGACCGGGGAAGTGCTGGCGACGCTGGAAGGCCTGGCCCAGGCCGGCATGACCATGCTGCTGGTGACGCACGAAATGGCCTTCGCCCGCCGCGTGGCCAACCGCACGGTCTTCATGCACCAGGGGCTGCTGCATGAGGAAGGGCCGAGCGAGGCGCTGTTCTCGGCGCCGCAGACGCCGGAATTGCGGCAGTTTCTGGCGGGCGGGTTGAAGTAGCGACGCCACCAACCGGCACGGGTCCCAGACCCGTGCCGAGCCGCCGAATGGCGGCCGCCGGCAGTCCGGCGTAAGCCAAGGCGGCGGATGCCGCCGCCCGGCGATTGAGGGCCAAATACCAACCTGATTTCAGCGGTCAGCAGACCGCTGAAATCAGGTAGCCCCGCCCTTACGGCCCGCCATCGCGCCCAGCCGCAGCCGCAGCGCGTTCAGCTTGATGAAGCCCTGCGCGTCGAACTGGTCATACGCGCCCTGGTCGTCCTCGAACGTCACATGCTTCATCGAGTACAGGCTGTTCGGCGACTGCCGGCCGGTGACGATGGTGTTGCCCTTGTACAGCTTCAGCCGCACCTGGCCGGAAACGCTGTGCTGGCTCTCATCCACCAGCGCCTGCAGCATGCGGCGTTCCGGGCTGAACCAGAAGCCGTTGTACACCAGCTCGGAATACTTCGGCATCAGGCTGTCCTTCAGGTGGGCAGCCTCGCGGTCCAGCGTGATGCTCTCCATCGCCCGATGCGCGACGTAGAGGATGGTGCCGCCCGGGGTCTCGTAGCAGCCACGGGACTTCATGCCGACGAAGCGGTTCTCCACCAGGTCCAGCCGGCCGATGCCGTTGCGCTTGCCCATGGCATTCAGCTCGGTCAGCAGCGTCGCCGGGGACATCGCCGTGCCGTTGATCGCGACGGGGTTGCCGGCGACGAAGTCGATGGTGATCTCCTCGGGCGTATCCGGCGCGTCCTCCGGCCGGATCGTGCGCTGCCAGACCATCTCGGGCGGCGCGTCCCACGGGTCCTCCAGCACCTTACCTTCGGACGAACTGTGCAGCAGGTTGGCGTCCACGCTGAACGGCGCCTCGCCGCGCTTGTCCTTGGCGATGGGGATCTGGTGCGCCTCGGCGAACTCGATCAGCTTCGTCCGGCTGGTCAGGTCCCACTCACGCCACGGCGCGATGATCTTCACGTCCGGCTTCAACGAATAATAGCCGATCTCGAACCGCACCTGGTCGTTGCCCTTGCCGGTCGCGCCATGCGCCACGGTGTCGGCGCCGACCATCTCGGCGATCTCGATCTGCCGCTTGGCGATCAGCGGCCGGGCGATGCTGGTGCCCAGCAGGTACATGCCCTCGTACAGCGCATTCATCCGGAACATCGGGAAGACGAAGTCGCGGGTGAACTCCTCGCGCAGGTCGTCCACGAAGATGTTCTCGGGCTTGATGCCCAGCAGCAGCGCCTTGTCGCGCGCCGGGCCCAGTTCCTCGCCCTGGCCCAGGTCGGCGGTGAAGGTCACCACCTCGCAGGCATAGGTGGTCTGCAACCATTTCAGGATGACGCTGGTGTCCAGCCCGCCGGAATAGGCCAGCACAACCTTCTTCACATCCTTGACCCGCATCGCGCCGAAGTCCCCTTCCTTCAGCGGCAGATCGGCGCCGGCAAGATCACCGGCGGCCTGAATCAGCCGCTCCATCAAGTTCGCCGCTGATAGCCCCGCCAAAGGGCTTGCGGCAAGGCTGCCCCCTGTGTTTCCATCACGAAGATGGGATATCACATACAATTGTATCGCAGGCCGGTGCGGTTGCTCATGCTGGCCCTGGCGATCCTGCTCCTCCCCTGGCTGCTCGGCCAGCCCCTGGCCGCGCCCTCGGTGCTGGACCCGGTGGCCGTGCCGATCCTGAATGCCGAGGGCCGGGCCGACTACGCCCGCTTCCTGCTGCAGGCCACGCCGCGCGCCTTTGCTATTGCGCCGGACGGCAATTGGGGCTGGGCCTCCGCCATCGGCACCACGGCGGAAACCACCGCCCGCGCCCTGGCGCTGTGCGCCGAATACGCCGGCATGCCCTGCGCCCTGTACGCCCAGGACCTGGACGTGATCTGGCCGGGGCGGGAAAGCCACCCCGCCCCGGCCCCCACCCTGCCCCTGCGCACCGGCGCCGGCTGGGCGCTGCAGCCGGACGGGCGCTTCCTGTGGCAGGGGCCGCGGGCGGCGCGCGGCGCCTATGTCTGGGCGCATGGCCGCGCCGCCGGCGGGCAGGACAGCCGCGGCAGCCAGCCGCAGCCGCATGCCCGGGTGTTCAACAATGCCGGCTACGACGTGCTGCGCTTCGACCGCGCCCCCGAATCGGACGAGACCGACACCGCCGCCGCCTGGCTGCGCGAGGCGCTGCGGACCCTGCGCGCCCAGGGCTACCAGCGTGTGGTCATGGCCGGGCAGTCCCGCGGCGCCTGGAACGCGCTGCAGGCGCTGGAGGAACCCGGCCTGGTGGATGCGGTGGTGGCCATTGCCCCGGCCGCGCACGGCCCGCGCGGCAGCCCGGCCTGGGCCTGGGCGCTGGACGACCTGCTGCGCGTGGTGTCCGCGGCCCGCAGCCCGGCGGCGCGGGTGGTGGTGGCCAACTTCGCCGGCGACGAGTTCGACCCCGACCCGGTGCGCCGCGCCCTGCTGTTCCGCGGGCTGGCCGCGCCCCGCGTCGGCGCGCTGCTGCTGCTGGACCGCCCGCCGGAGGTCAGCGGCCATGGCGGCGGCGCCGAGCCCGCCTTCACCCGGCGCTACGGCGCCTGCCTGCTGGACTTCGCCGAGGGCCGCGCCCAGCGCTGCTGAGGTCCACGTCTCAGCCGTGCGTCGCCTCGGCCTCTTCCTCGATCTGCAGCGCGTCGTTGAAGCGGTTGAAGAAGCCGCACAGCGTGATCCGCAGCGTCAACTCGACGATCTGCGCTTCCGAGAAATGCACCCGCAGCCGGCGGAACATCGCCTCCGGAATGCGGTTGGAATTCTCCCAGGCCGCGATGGCGTATTCGACCACCAGCTTGTCCACGTCGTCGAACTCGGGGTGCGTCGCATAGTCCAGCACGCGGTCCACGCCTTCCGGCGTGATCCCTTCCGGCACCAGGAAGGGCTTGTGGTGCGCCACGCAGTAATGGCACTCGTTCAGCTTGCTGACCGTCACGATGGCCAGTTCCAGGTAGCGCTTCGGCAGCGTCTTCGCCTCGCGCAACTCCATCAGCATCGGCATCAAATGCCGCAGCGCCGCCGGCACATGCGCCAGCACCGCCACCTGGTTGGCGAAGGGCCCGTATTCGCTGGCGAATTTCCGATAGATCGCCGCCTCGGTGGGCGGCAATTCCTCGGCTGGAATGCCGCGAACACGCGCCATCGCTACGTCTCCTCGGGGTCCGGCCGGCCACGCCGCATGCGGCCGCGCGAAAGTTCGGTCACCACGCCATGCAGCGTGCGCAGCTCCTGCTCGGTCACCTCGCCACGCTCGAACCAGTGGCGCAGGTTGCGGACCATGGTCGGGCGCTTGGCGGCGTTGCTGAGGAAGCCGCTGGCATCCAGCTCCGCCTGCAGCCGGCCGAGGAAGCCTTCCAGCTCCCCCTTCAGCGCAATGCGCGTCTCGTTGGTCATCAGGCTGCGCTGCGGCGTGGTCTCCGTCACCGTCCACCACTCATAGGCCAGCACCATCACCGCCTGGCTCAGGTTCAGGCTCATGTGCTCGGGGTTCAGCGCATAGCGCACCAGCGTGTCGGCGCAGGCCATGTCCTCGTTCTCAAGCCCGGCCCGCTCCGGCCCGAACAGCACGGCGGCGCGCAGGCCGCGGCCGTTGATCTCGTGCAGGTCCTCGGCGGCGGCGCGCGCCATGCGGACGGGAATGACGATGTGCCGCGGCCGCGGGCAGGTGGCGAAGACCCGATGGCAATCCGCCACCGCATCCGCCACGGTCTCGTGCACCGTCGCTTCATCCAATATGCGGTCGGCGCCGGAGGCGGTGCGCCAGGCGCGGTCCTGCGGCCAGCCATCGCGCGGCGCCACCAGGCGCAGGTGGAACAGCCCGCCATTGGCCATGGCCCGCGCCACCGCGCCGATATTTTCCGCCAGCTGCGGCCGCACCAGCACGACGATCGGGCTTTCCCCCGGCACCGGCACCAGCGTCGGCACCGCCCGCGTGCCGCGGTCCCATTCCTCCAGGGAAACGCGGCGGGCGCCGAGCGCGAAGGCCAGTTCCGGCCGCAGCCGCAAGCCTTCCGCCGTGGGTTCCGCCAGCAGCGCCATCGGGTCCGGCGGCGCCAGCTTCAGCGCGGCGGCCAGTTGCGCCGCCAGCGCCTGGTATTCGCCGAAGTCCCGCCCGGTGGCGGTGGCCAGCGCTTCCGGCGTGGCGCAGCAGCCGGGCGCCAGCAGGTGCGCACGCAGCCAGCCGCGCCGCTTGTCGTCCAGCGGCACTTCCTGCAGCGCGTGCATCCAGTCGTCGGCCGAGGGTCGCATGGTGCGCGCCTATGCGCGGCGCCAGGTGGTGCCCTTGGCGCTGTCCTCGATCACGATGCCCTTCTCCTTCAGCGCATCGCGCAGCCGGTCGGCCTCGGCCCAGTTCTTCGCCGCGCGGGCGGCCAGGCGGTCGGCGATGGCCTGCTCGATCCAGCCGGTATCCTCGCCACCCTGCAGCCACTGCGCCGGCGCCGTCGCGCACAGCCCCAGCGCGCCGGCGGCCTCACGGAACGCCGCCGCCGCCAGCCCGGGCAGCACCGGCCAATGCTTGCCGGCACGGGCCAGCACCGCCGCAGGGCTGCCGCCCACCGTCGCCGCATTCTCCAGCGTGCGCAGGTCGCGCAGCCGCCCCAGGGCGAGCGGCGTGTTCAGATCCTCGCACAGCGGCGCCAGCACCCAGGCCACCATCTCGGCCACCACATCGGGCAGCTCCGGCGCCTCCGGCGCGCGGGACAGCATGGCGTAGTGGTCGTCCAGCTCCGCCTTGGCCTCGGCCAGCGCGTCGAAGCTGAAGTCCAGCAGGCCGCGATAATGCGTCCGCAGGATCAGCAGGCGGAACGCCTCCCCGGCCCAGGCGCCCTTGGCCAGGATGTCCTGCACCGTGAGGAAATTCCCCAGCGACTTGGACATCTTCTCGCCATTCACCCGCAGCATGGCGTTGTGCAGCCAGTAATTGGCCATGCGCGGCGTGCCGAAGGCGCAGCGCGTCTGCGCCACCTCGTTCTCATGGTGCGGAAACAGCAGGTCGTCGCCGCCGCCATGAATGTCGAAGCTCTCGCCCAGATGCTGCCAGCTCATCGCGGAGCACTCGATATGCCAGCCCGGCCGGCCGAAGCCCCAGGGGCTTTCCCAGCCCGGCGTGCCCTCGCCGCTGGGCTTCCACAGCACGAAGTCGCCGGCATCCTGCTTGTAGGGCGCCACCTCCACCCGCGCGCCGGCCAGCAACTCGTCGGTGGAGCGGCCGGAAAGCTGGCCGTAGTCAGGGAAGGACGGCACGCTGAACAGCACGTGGCCGTCCTTGGCATAGGCATGGCCGCGCGCGATCAGCTTCTCGATGATCGCCAGCATCGGCTTGATGCTCTCGGTCGCGCGCGGCTCCACATCCGGCGGCAGCGCGCCCAGCGCGGCCATGTCGCGGTGGAAATCCGCCGTGGTCCGGGCGGTGATGGCGCCGATGCTCTCGCCGCTCTCGGCCGCGCGGGCGTTGATCTTGTCGTCCACGTCGGTGATGTTGCGCACATAGGTCACGCGCGGGAACAGCCGCCGCAGCAGCCGCGACAGCACGTCGAACACCACCACCGGCCGCGCATTGCCCAGATGCGCCAGGTCGTACACCGTGGGGCCGCAGACATAGAGCCGCACATGCGCGGGGTCGGCGGGCGTGAACGCCTCGTCACGACGGGTCAGGCTGTTGTGCAGGGTGAGCGTGGTCATCGGCGAAATCCTGAGGGCAGGCTGGCAGGCAAACGGCAATAGGCCACCGGCGAGCGGCAGCGAAACAGCGTCAGCGGCAACAGCTCAGGATGGCCATGCGGGGCTTATGCGCCGCCCTGGGGCCGGTTTTCAACCCCGGTCTTCAGCCACCGGCAGCCAGCCGCAGCCGCAGCGCCGCCTTGTCCCGCCCAATCAGGGGCAGCAGCACCTTCATCTCCGGGCCATGCTCCTCCCCGGTTAGCGCCAGGCGCAGCGGCAGGAACAGCTGCTTGCCCTTGCGCCCCGTGGCGTCGCGCACCGCGCCGTAGAACTGCGTCCAGCTCTGGTCGTCCCAGGGTTCCGGCGGCAGGCAGGCCATGGCGGCGCGCAGGAAGTCGGCCTCGCCTTCCAGCACCACGCTGGCGATATGGCCGCGCACCACCTCGAACCAGGTCTTCGCCTCGCTCAGCAGGTCCAGGTTGCCGCGCACCGCCTGCCAGAACGCCTCGTCGGCGCCCTCCGGCAGCCGCGCCCGCACGCTCTCGAAGCTGGCCATGTGCAGGTACTTGCGGTTCAGCCCCAGCAGCTGCTGGATGTCGAACCGCGCCGAGCTATGCGAGATCGCGCCGATATCGAAGCCGGCGACCAGCTCCGCCGGCATCGCCGCCACCGGGTCGCGGCTGGTGCCCAGCGCGGCCAGGTAGCCCACCAGCGCCGCCGGCTCCACGCCGTCCCGTCGCAGCTGCCGCAGCGCCAGGCTGCCCAGGCGCTTGCTCAGCGGGCCGCCGTCGCTGTCGGTCAGCAGCGGCAGATGGGCGAATTGCAACGCCCCGGCCTTGCCGCCCAGCGCCTCCCACAGATCCATCTGCACGCCGGTATTGGTGACGTGGTCCTCACCACGGATGATGTGCGTGATCCCGCTTTCGATATCGTCCACCACACTGGTGAAGGTGTAGAGCGGCGAGCCATTGGCGCGCACCAGCACGGGGTCGGAGATCGCGGGCAGCTTCACCCCGCGGCGGCCCAGCACGCCGTCCTCCCACTCCATGTGGCGGGGCGTCATCAGGAAGCGCCAGTACGGCGACTTGCCATTGGCCATGGCGCGGGCCAGCTGTTCCTCGGTCATCTTCAGCGCGCCGCGGTCATACACCGGGGCGCGACCAGCCTTCAGCTTCATCTCGCGCTTGGCGCGCAGTTCCTCCTCGCTCTCAAGGCAAGGGTACAGCCGGTTGCTCTGCTTCAGCCGCTCGGCGGCGGCGGCGTAGCGCGGCAGGCGGTCGGACTGGCTGAACTTCTCGTCCCAATCCAGCCCCAGCCAGCGCAGGTCCTCCTCCAGCGCCTCGGCATACTCAGGCTTGCTGCGGCCGGTGTCGGTGTCGTCCAGGCGCAGCAGCACCTGGCCGCCCTGCTGGCGGGCGAACAGCCAATTGGCCAGGGCAACCCGGGCATTGCCGACATGCAGGTAGCCGGTGGGGGAAGGCGCGAAGCGGAGTTTCAAGGGTTGGGGTCCAGCGCGTCATAGTCGGTTTCGGCCTTGCGGCTGGCCGGGGTGGCGATGCAATGGTCAACCCAGGCGGCGCTGTCAAACCCCTCGGCCGCCGCGTATTCGCCGAACATCAGGTACATCTGCTTCAGCTCCTCCGCGCTGGGCGCGTCGCGCCGCAGATCCTCGATCTGCGCGCGGATGAAGCGGCGGGCGTATTCCTGCGCGGTGGCGGCGGCGGCGAAGCCCTCCACCACCCAGGTCGCGTCGTCGTCATCCTCGTCGGCGGCGAAGTCGCCGCAATGGACGGCGAAGCTCACTCCTCGTCCTCCTCCGCGTCGTCATCCTCGTCCCGCCGGGGGTCCAGGGCGCGCCAGTTGCGGTCCTCGGCGTCCTTCGCCGGCTGGGCCGCGAAGTCGTGCAGTTCCGTCGCGCTCTTCCACGCCTGGTCGCCGCCGCCGGCCACTTCCGCGTCCTCGCCAAAGGCGAACCAGGCGGCCAGCACCGCATCCGCCTTGGCGCCGCGGCTGCGGCAGCGGTCCAGGCTGTCCCGCACGTAGCGGCGGGCGAAGGCGTTGGCATGGTCCAGCGAGCGGAAGCCGCGCACCACTTCCACGGGGTCGCTGCCATTGGCGCCGGACAGGTCCAGGATGCGGACCTCCAGCTCCTCCGGCGGGTTCAGCAGGCTGCTGTCCAAAGTCGGTTTGGCGCTCACATTGCACTCCTCGCCGCCGCGCCCGCGCCTCGCGGGCCAGGTGCCAGCGACGCCCGCGGACCCCGGCGGGTCACTTGATCAGGTTGGTATAGCCGTTGGTGATGGGATAACGCCGGTCGCGGCCAAAGGCTCGCGGGCCGATCTTGACCCCCGGCGGGGCCTGGCGGCGCTTGTACTCGGCGCGGTCCAGCATGCGCCACACCCGCAGCACCGTGGCGCGGTCCTGGCCGGCGGCCACCAGCGCGTCCACGCTCTGCTCGCCTTCCACCAGCCCCTGCAGGATCGCGTCCAGCACCTCGTACGGCGGCAGCGTGTCCTGGTCCTTCTGGTCCGGCTTCAGTTCGGCGCTGGGCGGCTTGGTGATCACGCGCTCCGGCATCACGGCGCCCTTCGGCCCCAGCGCGCCGGGCGGGAAGTTCTCGTTCCGCCAGCGGCAAAGCTCGAACACCGTGGTCTTGTAGATGTCCTTCAGCACGGAATAGCCGCCGCACATGTCGCCATACAGCGTGGCATAGCCGACCGACATCTCGCTCTTGTTGCCGGTGGTCAGCACCATGTCGCCGAACTTGTTGGACATGGCCATCAGCGTGATGCCGCGCGACCGCGCCTGGATGTTCTCCTCGGTCGCATCCGCCGCGCGGCCTTCAAACGCCGGCGCCAGCATCTGGCTGAAGGCGGCCATGGCCGGGCCGATATTCACCGTCTCGTACTTGATGCCCAGCAGCCGCGCGCATTCGGCGGCATCCTCCAGGCTCTCGCTGCTGGTGTAGGGGCTGGGCATCATCACCGCCCGCACCTTGTCGGCACCCAGCGCATCCGCCGCCACCGCCGCCGAAATCGCGCTGTCGATGCCGCCGCTCAGCCCCAGCACCACGCCGGGGAAGCGGTTCTTGCCGACATAGTCGCGCAGGCCCAGCACCATGGCCTGCCAGATCTGCTCCAGCTCACCCGGCAGCTTCGCCGGCGGCTGCGGCTTGCAGACCAGGCGCTCGCCCTCGCGGTGCCATTCCGTCACCACCAGCGCCTCGGCGAAGGCCGGCATCTGCACGGCAAGGCTGCGGTCGGGGTTCAGCACGAAGCTGGCGCCCTCGAACACCAGCTCATCCTGGCCGCACACCTGGGCCAGGAAGACGAAGGGCAGCCCGGTCTCCACCACGCGCGGCACCGCCAGATCCACCCGGCGCTGCATCTTGCCCACCTCGAACGGCGAGCCGTTGATGGACAGCAGGATCTCCGCGCCGCTTTCGGCCAGGGTCTCGGAGACGCTGGGGAACCACCAATCCTCGCAGATCATCAGCCCCAGGCGGAAGCCGCGGAAGGCCACCGGCCCCGGCGCCGGCCCGGCCTCGAACACCCGCTTCTCGTCGAACACGCCGTAGTTGGGCAGTTCGTGCTTGGCGCGCTTGGCCAGCACCCGGCCGCCTTCCAGCACGAAGAGCGCGTTGTGCCGCCGGCCATTCTCCACCCAGGGGCCGCCCACCACCAGGCCCGGCCCGCCATCGGCGGTCTCGGCGGCAAGGTCGGCAATGGCGCGGGCGCATTCCTCGTTGAAGGCCGGCTTCAGCACCAGATCCTCCACCGGGTAGCCGCCGATGCTGAATTCCGGCGTCACCACCAGGTCGGCGCCCAGCCGCGCCGCCTCCGCCCGCGCGGCACGGATGCGCGCGGCATTGCCGGTGATATCCCCGGTATGCGGATTGAGCTGGGCGAGGGCGATGCGAAGCGTGTCTGACATGATTGCCGGAAGCTAGGGACGACCGCCCCCCTGGTCAACGAGACGACTGCGCGCCACCGCCACCGCCCCGCGAGACCCCCAGCAGCATGCCGCCACAGGCCAGCGCCACCGCCAGCAGCCCCAGCGGCGGCAGTGCCTCCCCCAGCAGCGGCCAGGCGAACAGCGCCGCCAGCGCCGGCACCACGGCGCCGATCATCGTCGTCGGCCCGGCGCCGATGCCATGCACCGTGCGGGTATAGAGGAACATCGCCAGCACCGTGGCGCCGGCGCCGTGATAGGCCATCTGGTACAAAATCACGCCCCAGCTGGCCTCGGCCATGCCGCTGGGCAGCCACAGCCACCACACCGGCAGGTAGATCGGCGCCGCCAGCAGCGCGATGGTCAGCGTGACCTGCAGCGCCTGCAACCGCCAGCGCCCGACCAGCAGGGTGTACACCGCCCAGGCGCTGATCGCCGCCAGGAACAGCAGGTCCCCCACCCAGGCCCGCGCATACAGGCCGGAGGTCACCGCCACCAGCAGCAGGCCGGAGGCCGTGACCAGCCCAAGCCCCGCCCCCTGGCGCCAGCCGATACGGGTGATGCCCAGCGCATGGCCCAGCAGCATGGCCACCACCGGCAGCCCCGCCGCCATGATGGTGGCGCCATGCGCCGCCGGCGCCAGCTGGTAGCCGGCATAGGCGCACAGCGGAAAGCCGAAGCCAGCCAGCCCCACCACCACCGGCACCCGGCGCCAGGCCATGCGCGGCAGCCCGAGCCACGCCACCAGCGGCAGCGCGGTCAGGAAGGCTCCGCCATAGCGCAGCGCCGCCACGTCCCAGGCGGTGAGGGATTGGCGCGAGGTGAGCCGCGCCATCAGGTGGAAGCTGACCCAGACCACCAACAGCCCGCCGGCGCAGAGCAGGCCGAGCAGCCGTTCCCGCCGCTCAGGGGTCAAGGGCCAAAGGCCAAGGACCAGGGGGTCAAGGAACCGCCTTGCCGTTCTTCTTCCGCCCGCCATTGCGGTGCAGCAGGAACTCGCGCCCCAGCTTGACCCGCTGCTCGCCGTTGTATTCCACGATATCGGCGGTGGCGTAGGTCTCGGACCAGATGTCCGGCAGGAAGCTGCCGGTGCCGACCACGTCGATCGGCGCCCGCGCCTCCGCCATCACCCGGCATTTCTGCACGCCGAAGCCCGAGGAGGCGACGATCCGCACCTTGGGGAAGCCGGCCTGGTCCAGCGCCTCGCGCATCTTCCACACGGCCGAGGCCGAGACCCCGGTGCCCACCAGGTGGCGCAGCTCGGTCTCGCTGCGGTAGCGGCGGATCGCGCCGGGGGCGTGGCGTTCCAGCACGGCATAGCTCTCGGCGGGGTCCAGCCCCTCCAGGAAGCGCCCGCCATGGGTGTCCAGCCGCACGCCCATCCGCCCGGCGGCGGCCATTTCCGGGAAGCGCCGGCACACCGCCAGCCCGTCCGTCACCTCGTGCCCAAAATAGTCCACCAGCACGGTCAGCGGCTCGTCCGGGTAGGTCTCCACGAACATCTCCGCCGCGCGCACGGTGGAGTTGGCGTAGCCGATCAGCGCATGCGGCATGGTGCCATAGCCATGCCCGGCGCCGAACCAGTGCGACGTGCTGTCATTGGCGTTGCCGACGAAGCCCTTGGCCCCCTCGCGCTGCGCCGCCTTGCTGCCGACGCTGGCGGCATAGGCCATCATCTCCTGCATTTCCTGCCCGGCGCAGTGCCGGGCATCCATGGCCAGGAAGCTGACCCGGGGCAGTTCCAGGCACATCTGGTAGGCGTTGTGCGCGGCCACGCAGGCCGGCCCCAGCTTCTGCAGGTACAGCGTCTCCAGGTCCGCCAGCTGCTCCAGCGACCCGGTGATGTAGAGGATCGGGTCGCCGGCGCCGACCCACTCGCCCTCCGGGTGGACCACGTCGATCTCGAAGGCGGTGCCGCGCGCCTGCGCCACCGCCTGCAGCCAGTCCACCGCCAGCTTCGGCGCCGAGACCACGGGGCGGCGGAGGAACACCGCATAGGTCACCCGCACATCGCCGAACCGGCCGACAATGGTGCGGGTGCGGTTGAAGTAGGCGTCGGTCTGCGCCGCGATCGCGGCGTCCGACGTCTCCTGCGTCACGGCTACTGCGCCGCCAGCGCGGGCTCCGGGCGCACCCGGCGGGCCTTCAGCTCCTCGGCGATCAGGAAGGCCAGCTCCAGGCTCTGCTCCGCGTTCAGCCGCGGGTCGCAGTTGGTCTGGTAGGCGCGGGCCAGGTCGTCCTCGGTCAGCTTGTGGGCGCCGCCCAGGCATTCCGTCACTTCCTGGCCGGTCATCTCCACATGCACGCCGCCGGGGTGGGTCCCCTCCGCCGCATGCACGTCGAAGAAGCCGCGCACCTCCGCCAGAATGGCGTCGAACGGCCGGGTCTTGTAGCTGCCGGCGGAAACCGTGTTGCCGTGCATCGGGTCGCACAGCCAGACCACGTTGCGCCCGGCGCGGGCCACCGCGCGCACCAGCGGCGCCAGCTTCTCCTCCACCTTGCCCGCGCCCATGCGGGAGATCAGGGTCAGCCGGCCCTTCTCGTTCGCGGGGTTCAGGATCTCGGTCAGCCGGACCAGCTCATCGGCCTCCATGCTCGGCCCGACCTTCATGCCGATCGGGTTCCGCACCCCGCGCAGGAATTCCACATGGGCGCCATCCGGCTGGCGGGTGCGGTCGCCGATCCACAGGAAGTGGGCCGAGCAGGCATAGCTGTCGCCGGTCAGGCTGTCGGTGCGGGTCAGCGCCTGCTCGTACGGCAGCAGCAGGCTCTCATGGCTGGTGTAGAACTCGGTCTCGCGGATCTGCGGCGCGTTGCTGCTGGTCATGCCGCAGGCGGCCATGAAGTTCAGCGTCTCGTCGATCCGGCTGGACAGGTCATTGTACCGCGCCGCCATGGGGGAACGGGCGACGAAGCCGAGGTTCCAGCGATGCACCTCATGCAGGTCGGCATAGCCACCGGTCGCGAAGGCGCGCAGCAGGTTCAGCGTGCCGGCCGACTGCATGTAGGCGAATTCCATCCGCGCGGGGTCCGGAATGCGCGCTTCCGGCGAGAAGTCCGGCCCGTTGATGATGTCGCCGCGGTAGCTCGGCAGCGTCACCTCGCCCTTCTTCTCCACGTCGCTGCTGCGCGGCTTGGCGAACTGGCCGGCCATGCGCCCCAGCTTCACCACCGGCAGGGAGGCGCCGAAGGTCAGCACGACGGACATCTGCAGCAGCACGCGGAAGGTGTCGCGGATGACGTTGGCGGTGAAGTCGCCGAAGCTTTCGGCGCAGTCGCCGCCCTGCAGCACGAAGCCCTGGCCGTCCCCGGCCTGGGCCAGCGCCGCCTTCAGCCGGCGCGCCTCTCCGGCAAACACCAGCGGCGGAAACCGGCCGATCTTGGCCTCCATTTCCGAGAGCTTCGCCGGGTCCGGATATTCGGGCACCTGCCGGATCGGCATGTCTCGCCAGCTTCCGGGATGCCACGCGCGCGCAACCATGTTACTTGTTTCCTCAATAAGGCCGGGGACGTTAGCCGCTCCGGGCCGGTTATGCCAAGGGCGGCCTATTCCGCCGCCGCCTTGACCCCCGCCTCCCGCGTCCGCGTCCGCATCGTCACGAACTCCTCGGCCGCGGTCGGGTGGATGCCGATGGTCCGGTCGAAGTCCTGCTTGGTCGCGCCCATCATCACGGCGATGCCCACCGCCTGCATGATCTCGGCGCTGTCCTCCCCCAGCATATGGGCGCCCAGCACCTTCTGCGTGGCCTGGCAGACCACCAGCTTCATCGTGGTCTTGCGACCCGGGCGCTTGCTGATGGTGTGGCGCATGGGGGTGAAGCGCGCCACATAGACATCCACCGGCCCCTGCGCCGCGGCATCGGCCTCGGTCATGCCCACGGTGCCGATTGGCGGGCTGGTGAAGACGGCGCTGGGCACGTTCAGGTAGCTGGCCTGGCGCGGCCGGTTGCCGAACAGCGTATCGGCCAGCGCATGGCCGACCGCGGTCGCCATCGGCGTCAGGTTCACCCGGTCGGTTACATCGCCGATGGCGTAGATGTGCTTCGCCGTCGTGGCGTGGTCGTCATCCACCTCGATCGCACCCTTGGCGGTGCATTCCACCCCGGCGCGGTCCAGGTGCAGGCCGCCGACATAGGGCTTGCGCCCCAGCGCGAACAGCACGGCATCCGCCTCCAGCGCCTGGCCGCCCAGCAGGTTCAGCAGCAGGCCGTCGCCCATGCGGTCCAGCCGCGCCGGCTTGACGCCCGGATGCAGCCGGATGCCCTGGGAAGTCAGCGCCTCCGCCAGGTCGGTGCGGATATCCGCATCGAACCCGCGCAGCGGCAGGTCGGCGCGATAGACCACGTCCACCTCCGCGCCCAGGGCACGGAACACGCAGGCGAATTCCAGCGCGATATAGCCGGCGCCCACCACCACCAGGCGCTTCGGCAGCGCCTTCAGCGTGAACACGTCATCCGACAGCATGCCCAGCTCGGCACCTGGAATCTCCGGCCGCACCGCCTGGCCACCCACCGCGATGACGATCCGCTCGGCGGTGACGCGCTTGCCGCCGACATCCAGCGTATGCGCGTCGATGAAGGTGGCCCGCGCGTCGAACATGGTGACGCCGACGCCGCCCAGCAGCTTGCCGTAGATCGCCGAGAGCCTGGCCACCTCGGCATCCCGCGCCGCCGCCAGCCTGGCCCAGTCATGACCATGCACGGTCAGGTCCCAGCCAAAGGCGCGGGCGTCCTCGGCCCACATGCCGTATTCGGCGGCGTTGACCATGATCTTCTTCGGCACGCAGCCGACATTGACGCAGGTGCCGCCCCAGAAGCGCTCCTCCGCCACCGCCACCCGGGCACCGTGCTGGGCCGAGATGCGGGCGCAGCGCACGCCGGCGCTGCCGCCGCCGATGACGAAGAGGTCGTAGTCGTAGGCCATTACCCGCAATCCTTGTCCCGTCATGCCCGGGCTTGTCCCGGGCACCCACGCTGTCCCACCGCGCAGCGCCCGCAGCGCCGCGCCTCAAGCCCCCCTGCGCGGCACCAGCAGCCGCACGGTGAAGACCTGCACTTCCTCGTCCTTCTGGTTCAGCACGGCGTTACGCACCAAAACGCTGCCGCGGTCCGGCTTGCGCTTGCTCGGCGCAATCTCCAGCACCTCGGCACTCAGCCGCAGCGTGTCGCCGGGCCGCACCGGGCGCACCCATTGCAGGTCGCCGCCGCCGCCCACCACGCCCCAGCCGAAATGGCCCAGCGCCTGCACCGTCATCTTCATCGCCATGGCCGCAGTGTGCCAGCCACTCGCCGCCAGCCCGCCGAAGACCGGGTGCCCGGCGGCGGCGTCCTCGTCCAGGTGGAAGGGCTGCGGGTCGTATTCCGCCGCGAAGCCCTTGATCGCCTCGGCCGTCACCTGGGTCGGCCCCGCCGTAAAGCGTTGGCCGACCACCAGGTCCTCCAGGAAGATCACGTCCCGATGCCGCCCAGCGCCAGGTACTTCACCTCCAGGTATTCCTCGATGCCGTACAGGCTGCCCTCGCGGCCGAGGCCACTTTCCTTCACGCCGCCGAAGGGCGCCACCTCGGTGGAGATGATGCCCTCGTTGATGCCGATCATCCCGCTCTCGATCCCCTCCGCCACGCGGAAGATGCGGCCGATGTCGCGCGCATAGAAATACGCCGCCAGGCCGAAGGGCGTGTCATTCGCCAGCTTGATCGCCTCTTCTTCGGTCTTGAAGCGGAACAGCGGCGCCACCGGGCCGAAGGTCTCCTCCGAGAAGATCATCGCATCGTGCGGCACATTGGCCAGGATCGTCGGCTCGAAGAAGTTGCCGCCATTGCCGTGGCGCTTGCCGCCCGTCACCACGCTGGCGCCGCGCTTCACCGCATCGGCGATGTGCTCCTCCACCTTCAGGACGGCATCGCCATTGATCAGCGGGCCCTGGGTCACGCCCGGCTCCATGCCGTTGCCGACCTTCAGCGCTTCCACCGCCACCTTCAGCTTGGCGGCGAAGGCGTCATAGACGCCGTCCTGCACCAGCAGCCGGTTGGCGCAGACGCAGGTCTGCCCGGTGTTGCGGTACTTGCTGGCCATGGCGCCCAGCACCGCCTGGTCCAGGTCGGCGTCGTCGAAGACGATGAAGGGCGCGTTGCCGCCCAGTTCCATGCTGGTCTTCTTCACGGTCTGCGCGCACTGCGCCAGCAGGTGGCGGCCGACTTCCGTGCTGCCGGTGAAGGTCAGCTTGCGGATGATCGGGTTGGCGGTCAGCTCCGCGCCCATCGGGCCACTCGGCCCGGTGATGATGTTGCAGACGCCCTTCGGCATGCCCGCGCGTTCCGCCAGCACCGCCAGCGCCAGCGCGCTGAACGGGGTCTGGCTGGCCGGGCGGATCACGCCCGTGCAGCCCGCCGCCCAGCCCGGCCCGGTCTTCCGCGTGATCATCGCGGCCGGGAAGTTCCACGGCGTGATCGCGGCGAAGACGCCGATCGGCTCCTTCGTCACCAGGATGCGGCGGCCCTTGGCGTTCTGCGGAATGGTCTCGCCATAGACCCGCTTGGCCTCCTCGGCGAACCACTCGATGAAGCTGGCGGCATAGGCGATCTCGCCCTTGCTCTCGGCCAGCGGCTTGCCCTGCTCGGCGGTCATGATCGCCGCCAGGTCGTCCGTGTTGGCGATCATCAGGTCGAACAGCCGGCGCAGGATGGCGCTGCGGTCCTTGGCCAGCATGGCGCGCCAGGCCGGCTGGGCGGCGTTGGCGGCCTCGATCGCGCGGCGCGTCTCGGCCTGGCCCATGGCCGGCACGGTGCCCACCAGCTCGCCATTGGCGGGGTTGCGGACCTCCAGCACCTTGCCGCTGTCGGCCTGCACCCAGGCGCCGTCGATGTAGTTGGCCTGGCGGAACAGCTCAGGGTCCTTCAGCGGCAGCCTGCTCATTGCGTCCAACATCGCCGGTCTCCTTCCCAGGTTGGCCCGGAAGATAGGCGCGCCGGCCGCCGATGTCAGCCTGCCCGGCGCCGCCGGTTTCCAGCCGCGCCGCGCCCGTCCTATCCTGCCTGCCAAGAACCCGGAGGCGACCCATGAACCGACGCGGCATCACCGCCCTGACCCGGCCCGCCGGCCTGGCCCGGGCCGCCCTCGCCCTGGCCTTCCTTGGGTTGGCCCCCGCCGCCGGCGCCGAATACCCCGACCGCCCGCTGACCATCATCAACCCCTACGCCACCGGCAGCCAGACCGACGCGGTGGCCCGCGCCCTGGCCGACAGCTTCGCGCAGACGCTCGGCCAGCCGGTGGTGGTGGTGAACCGCGAGGGCGGCTCCGGCGTGGTCGGGCTGCGCGCCCTGATGGCCAGCGCGCCCGACGGCCATACCCTCGCCTTCTCCCCCATGGTGCCGCTGGGCATCCAGCCGCATCTGGTCCGCAACACCGGCCTGGGGCCGGAGGCGGTGGCGCCGATCTGCAACGTCACCGAGAACATCCTGGGCGTCATGGTCCGCGCCGACAGCCCCTGGCGCACCCTGCCCGACCTGGTCGCAGCGGCGCGGCAGCGCGGCCTGACCTTTGGCTCGCCCGGCCCCAACTCCGCCCCGGCCATCGGCGTGGCGCGGCTGGCCAAGGCCGCGGGCGGCGAATACATCCACGCCCCCTTCCGTTCCGACGCCGCGGCGCTGCTGGAGGTGAAGGCGGGAAGGCTGGATTTCGGCGCCATCGTCGTCGCCTCCGGCGTGCCGATGGCGCGGGCCGGCGAGACCCGGCTGCTCGCCACCTTCTCCCTGCGTCGCCACCCCGAATTCCCGGACGTGGCGACCGCGCGCGAACAGGGCATCGAGGCGGTGGAGCTTTCCGCCGCCGGGCTGTTCGCCCCGCGCGACACGCCCGCGCCGGTGCTGGCCCGGCTGGAAGCCGCCTGCCAGGTGGCGCTGGGCAGCGAGGGCCTGCGCAACGTGGCGCTGCGCTGGGCGGTGCTGCCGGAATTCCTCGGCCGCGCCGCCTTCGGCCGCCGCATCGCCGAGGACCATGAAAGCCACGGCCGGGTGCTGCGCGAACTGGGCGTGGAGCCGCAGTAGCGGCAGCGCGGGTTTCAGGCACGGGCCAGCCGCCGCCGGTGCCGCCGCGCGGCAGCCGGCCCGCCCGATCAGTCGGCGCGCATGGCCGCGCGGAACGCCGCCGGCCAGTCCCCACGCGCCAGCAGCCCGCGCAGCCGGTGCGCCCGCAGCAGCCGCGGCACCGCCTGGCGCAGCACCAGCCCGGCCCAGCCCGCCGCCGCCAGCCCCAGCGCGGCATGCAGCGCCTGCTGCGCCACGCCGAAGGCGTCGGCCGGCACGCGCATCAACCCCAGGGAGCCCAGCAGCGCCAGCGCCGCCGCCAGCATGCCCAGGCTCAGCCCCAGGTCGCGCCAGGCCGCCCGGCGCTGCCGCACCAGGTCGCGCAGCAGCAGCGGCAGCGCCCGGCGCAGCGGCCGCGCCTGCATCGGCTTTTCACCCCGCGCCGCCAGGTAGTGCCGCGCCGGCAACTCCGCCTCATGCAGGGTCAGCGGCTGGCTGACCGGGCGCGGCAGCCGGCGCACCAGCGGGCGCGGCACGGCGGTGGCAATCCAGGGCATCTCGGTCGGGGCATGGCTGCTGGGGGGCATGGCGCGTCTCCGTTTCGTTCCGGCCATGCTGGCGCCAACTGGTTAACGCCCGCTTAACCGCCGCCGGCACCGCACGCCCTGTTGCCCCGCCCCCGGTTGCCCCCTACAGCCTGGGGCATGACCCGATTGGCCGTATTCGACCTGGACGGTACGCTGGTGGACAGCGCGCCCGACATCCACGCCGCGCTGGACCGCCTGGCCCTGGGCCGCGGCCTGGCGCCCTTCGACCGTGCGGAGGTCACCGCCATGATCGGCGATGGCGTCCGCGTGCTGGTCGAACGCGCCCTGACCGCCCGCGGCCAGGCCTTCTCCAACGCGGCGCTGGAGGCCTTCACCGCCGACTACACCGCCCATGCGGTGGACCAGACCGCGCTGTTCGACGGCATCGCCCCTTGCCTGGCCGCGCTGGAAGCCGCCGGCTGGCGCCTGGCGATCTGCACCAACAAGCCCGCCGCCGCCACCGCCGCGCTGATGGACCTGCTTGGCCTGCAGGGGCGCTTTGCCGCCATCGGCGCCGGCGACAGCTTTCCGGTGAAGAAGCCGAATCCGGAACACCTGCGCGCCACCATCGCCGCCGCCGGCGGCCGGCGGGAACGCGCGGTCATGCTGGGGGACCATCGCAACGACGTGATGGCGGCGCGCGGCCTGGGCGTGCCCGTGGTCTTCGTGCGCTGGGGCTACGGCCATGCCGGCATGGCGGAAGGCGCCGCGGCCGAGGCTGCCTCTCCGAGTGAATTGGTCCCGCTGCTGAATGGGCTGATGCCCGCTTGACAGGTGGGCGCCACGCCCGTATTTCCCCGGCCCTCCCGGGCGCGTAGCTCAGCGGTAGAGCATTCGCTTCACACGCGAAGGGTCACAGGTTCAATCCCTGTCGCGCCCACCATTCTCCCTACACCGCAGACGAAAAAAGGCCCGAACCGCAAGGTTCGGGCCTTTTCGTTTGGGCCGCTGAGGCGGCGGATGTTGCGGCTGCGGCGGTCCGCCGCCGATTGCGCGGCGGCGGCGGAGGGACGACCTATTCGGCCGCTGCGGCCGACCGCCGATTACTCGGCGGCGGCGGGCAGGCGGCCTATCACTCCGCCGCTGCGGGGTGATGCACCGCCCCACGGCCGCGGCTGAACCTGGCGGCCAGCGCGTCGAAGCCGAGATACAGCACCGGCGTGACGAACAGCGTCAGCACCTGGCTCACCGCCAGGCCGCCCACCACCGCCAGGCCCAGCGGCTGGCGCAGCTCGGCCGCCGCGCCCCAGCCGGCGGCAATCGGCACCGCGCCCGCACCGGCGGCCAGCGTCGTCATCATGATCGGCCGGAACCGGATCAGGCAGGCGCTGCGCACGGCGGTGAAGGCAGCCTCGCCCGCACGTTGTCGCTGCAAGGCCACGTCCACGATCATGATCGCGTTCTTCTTCACCAACCCGATCAGCAGCAAGACACCGATCACCGCGATGACCGACAGGTCCATGCCGAACCAGTACAGCGTGATGAAGGCGCCCAGCGCCGCCGCCGGCAGGCCGGACAGGATGGTCAGCGGGTGGATCAGGCTCTCATACAGCACGCCCAGCACCACATAGACGATGGCGATGGCCGCCAGCACCAGCGCGCCCTGCCCCGCCAGCGCCTGCTGGAACACCTGCGCCGCGCCGCTGAAGCCGGTGACGACGCTGGGCGGCAGGCCCATCTCGCCCTCGACCGCGCGAATGGCATTCACCGCCTCACCCAGCGCCACGCCGGGTGGGGTGTTGAAGCCGATCACGACCGCCGGCAGCTGCCCCTGGTGGGAGACGTTCAGCGGGCCGGTGGTCCGCTCGATGCGTGACACCGCCGAAAGCGGCACCAGCCGCCCGGTGACGCTGCGCAGGTACAGCTTGGCCAGCCCGCTCTCGTCGCGCTGGTCTTCCGGCAATGCCTCGATGATGACCGGATAGGCGTTGGCCTGGCCGTACAGCGTGCTGATCTGCCGCGCGCCGAAGGCCGAGAACAGCGCCTGGCGCACCGCATCCACCGAGACGCCGAGCGAGGTCGCGCGGTCGCGGTCCACCACCACCCGCACCACCGGGCTGTCGATCTGCAGGTCGGTATTCACGTCCTGCAGCTGCGGCAGCTGCAGCAGCCGCTGCTCCATCCGCTGTGCCCAGTCGTACAGCTCGTCCAGCCGCAGGCCCTGCAAGGTGTACAGGTACAGCGTGCGGGTCTGCCGGCTGCCGAAGTTCAGGTTCTGGATGGGGTTGATGAACACCCGCAGCCCGGGGATCTGCGCCGCGGTCCGCCGCAGCTGCTGGATCACCTCGGTGATCTGCGGTCGCTCGCCCGCGGGCTTCAGCTCCACGAACATGCGGCCCTGGTTGATCGAGATGGAGCCGCCGGTGGCGCCCAGGTTGGACACCACGTTGGTCACGTAGGGCGTGCGGCGCAGCAGGGTCGAAAGCTCGCCCTGCATCTGCTTCATCGCGTCCAGCGAGGCACCGCGCGGCCCCTCGGTGTTCACCGTCAGCAGGCCGGTATCCTCGATGGGGAAGAAGCCCTTGGGGATGATCACCGCCATGTAGGCGGCGGCGCCGAGCGAGGCGAAGAACGCCAGCCAGACCAGGAAGCGCAGCTTCAGGGCATAGCCCAGCATCCAGGCATAGGCGCGTTCCACCGCCACCAGCCCGCGCTCCAGCACCCGCTCCACCAGCCCGGCCTTGCCCTCATGGTGCGCCGGCATGCGGGAAGCCATCAGCGGCGTCAGCGTCAGGGAGACGATGCAGGACGCGACCACGCAGAGCGAGACGGTGGCGGCGAAGGCGTTGAAGATGCGCCCGACCACGCCGGCCATCAGCAGGATCGGCAGGAACACCGCCACCAGCGACAGGGTGATGGAGAGCACGGTGAAGCCGATTTCCTGGCTGCCCTTGATGGCCGCCGGGATCGGCGCCATCCCCTCCTCAATGTGGCGGATGATCGCTTCCAGCACCACGATGGCGTCGTCCACCACCAGCCCCACCGCGATGGTCAGGCCCAGCAGGGTCACGTTGTCGATGCCGTAGCCCATCACGTACATCAGGCCGAAGGCGATGCACAGACTGATCGGCACCGCCAGCGTCGGGATGATGGTGGCGCTGATCCGGCGCAGGAACAGGAAGCACACCAGCACCACCAGCCCGATGGCGATGGCCAGGCTCTCCTGCACATCGTGCACGGCGGCGCGGATGGACAGGGAGCGGTCGAGCATCACGTCGATCCGCGCGCCCGGCGGCAGCGCCGCCTCCAGCGCCGGCAGGCTGCGCTTGACGCCGTCCACCACGTCCACGGTGTTGGCGTCCGGCTGGCGCAGCACCGCCAGCACCAGGGCGCGGTCGTCGTTGCGCCAGGCGGCGATGCGCTCATTGGCCACGCCGTCGCGCACGGTGGCGATCTCGTTCAGCCGGATCGGCGCCTGCGGCCGGCCGGCAATGGCCAGGTTGCCGAATTCCTGGGCGTTCTGCGGCTGGTCGTTGGACCGCAGCGTCAATTGCTGGCGCTGGCCGCTCAACAGGCCCACCGGCGTGGCGGAGTTGGCCTGGGCAATGGCGGCGCCGAGCGAATCGAAGGCCAGGCCCATGGCGGCGATGCGGTCGGGGTCCAGGCTGACGCGGGGGGAATAGAGCTGTTCGCCGAAGACCTGCACCTGCGCCACGCCGGGCACCCGCGACAGCGCCGGGGAGACGATGGTGCTGGCGATGTCGTTCAGCCGGTACAGCGGCGCGTCGCCGCCGGAGATGGTCAGCAGCACCACCGGCGCGTCGGCCGGGTTCACCTTGCGGTAGCTGGGCGGGATCAGCATGTCCACCGGCAGCCGGCGCTGGGCGCGGGTCAGCGCCGCCTGCACGTCCTGCGCCGCACCGTCGATGTTCTTGCTCAGCACGAACTGGACGGTGATCTGCGAGGTGTCCTGCCCGTTGATGGACGACATCGTGTCCACGCCGGCGATGGTGGACAGCTCGCGCTCGATCGGCAGCGCGACCGAGGTGGCCATGGTCTCCGGCGAGGCACCGGGGAAGTTGGCGAAGATGGTGATGACCGGGAAGTCGACGCGCGGCACCGCCGCCACCGGCAGCTTCATGTAGGCCAGGATGCCCGCGACGATGCAGGCCAGGGAGAGCAGCCCGGTCATCACCGGGCGGCGGATGCAGAGTTCGGAGATGTTCATGCCGGCATCCCCGCGCGCTGGGTGGCACCATGGGCGGCGGCCACGGCATCGCCGCGCACCAGCCGCACCAGGTAGGTCCGCGCCGCATCCAGCTTGCGGCCCACCGCCTGGAAGGCGCTGGCCAGCATGTCGCGGGCGCGCTGCAGCAGGCCCGGCGCCGGCTCGGCGGCGGCCACGGGGGCCACCACGGCGGCCGGGCTCGGCGCTTCGGAGACGCGCTGCGGCGGCTGCGCCGCGCGGTCATCCACCTTGGCGCCGTTGACCACGCGCTGGGCGCCGTCCACCACCACCCGTTCGCCATTGGCCAACTGGCCGCGCACCACGGCGCGGGTGCCGATGGCGCGGACGAACTCGACCTCGCGCTTCTGCGCCGTGCCGTCGGGGCCGACCACGAACAGGTAGCGCCCGGTCTGGCCCACCTGCACCGCGCCGCCGGCCACGGTGACGGCGTTGTCCTCAATGCGGGGCGTCATGGTCACCTGCACGTACTGGCCCGGCCACAGCCGGACATCGGCATTGGTGAAGCGCGCCTTCAGGCTGATGGTGCCCGTCGCGGTGTCCACCGCGCTGTCCACGAAGACCACGTCGCCGGTGGCCGGCTCGCCCACATCGGCATCGGCCTTGGCCCGCACCCTGATCCCGGTGCCGCCCATCGCCGCCTTGATCTCGGGCAGCCAGCGTTCCGGCACGCTGAACTGCACCAGGATCGGGTTCATCTGGGTCAGGGTGGTGATCGCGGTGTTCTCCGCCTGGCGGACGAAGTTGCCGGCGCGCAGCGGAATGGCGCCCAGGCGCCCGTCGATCTCGGCGGTGATGGTGGCGAACTCGATCGCCAGCCGGGTCTGCTCCAGCAGCGCCTCGTCGGCCTTGACCACGGCGGCGGCGGCGGCGGCATCGGCCTGGGCCTGCTCGAACCGCTGCTGGCTGGCAAAGCTCTCGCCCCGCAGGCTGCGGTAGCGCACCTGGTCGGCCTCGGTCCGGGTGGCCAGCGCCTTGTCGCGCAGCAGCTGGGCTTCCTGCTGGGCGTACAATGCCCGGTTGAGCCGGCTGTCCAGCACGATCATCGGCTGGCCGCGGGTGACCATCTGGCCTTCCTGCACCAGGATCCGCTCGATCTGGCCGTCCACCCGGGTGCGGATGGTGATGACGCTTTCGGAAGCGACGATGCCGTTGGCCAGCACCTCCACCGGCACCTGGCCCACCGTCACGGCATCCGTGGTCACGGGAATGCCACGGCCCTGCGCCAAAGCGGGGGGCGCCGCGGGCGCCGCCAACAGCGCCAGGGTCAGGCCGAACATCCACATCTTGGCACGCGTCATCAGTTCTTTCCCCAGACCCGGCGTAGCGACCAACGGCTTCGCCACGCGGCGGCCCGTCGTTACCTTGTACCTGTTGGCCCACCGGCAGGCCGGCGGGCCCTTATCTCATTCCACGGAACCGGAAGCCAGAAAAGCGGCATTTGCGCGACCCGGCGGCACCCCGCCCGGCCTGGCCCGGCTTTCGGAACCTCAACGCCGGCGATGTAGCAACGGCCGTGCCACCGGCCATAACCGCAACGCCGGGACCCTTCCGCCGGCACCGCAGCGGCGGAAATCCGGCCCCGGCGGCACCACCCCGGCACGCCGCTGCACCGTTCCCGTCCCGGTCGGTTCCGTGCCATGCTGGGGCCAAGGGTTCCGCACCCGGACCGGGGGTCTCGCCATGCGCCTGCTGTTGCCGCTCTTCGCCCTGTTGGCCGCCCTGCTGGCGCCCTTGCCGCCGGCCCGCGCCTACGACCTGCCCGGCCTGAACCAGGACAGCGAGCAATACCTGCGCGGCCTGACCCGGCGCTTCCCGGCCGGCGCGACCCCGGCCCAGCGCACCGCCGCCGAGCAGCGCGCCCAGGCGGCCGAACGCGCCGGCAACTGGGCCGCCGCCGCCACGGCGTGGGAGGAACGGATCGCCGGCGGTGAATCCACCGCCGAACATTGGCTGGCCCTGGCCCATGCCCAGCTGAAGCGCACCCCGCCGGAGCCCGCCCGCGCCCTGCAGGCGGCCTGGCAGAACTTCCAGATGGTGCCCGCCGGCGCGCCGGAACTGCCCTCCCTGCTCGCGATCGCGGAGGCGCTGGGCCGGCTGGACCGCCCGGCCCAGTTGATCGAGACCTGGCAGGAGGTGGTCACCCGCGCCCCCGACAACCAGGGCTATCGCCGCCGCCTGGCGGAGGTGCGCCGCGCCGCCGGCCTGACCGTGGCCCGCGTGCGGACCGATGGCGAGGCCGAGCCGGCCCGCGCCTGCCTCGGCTTCACCGTCGCCCCGGCCCGGCGCGACGACTGGCAGCCCGGCGACTGGGTCCGCGCCGACCCGCCGCTGCCCAACCTGGCCGTGACGCGGGAAGGCGATGAGCTCTGCGTCACCGGCCTGCCCTATGGCCGCACCACCCGGCTGGTGCTGCGCGCCGGCCTGCCCGGCGAGGACAACCTGAAGCTGAGCCGCGACACCGCGGTCAACATCGCCATCGCCAACCGCGCCGCCCGCATCATCTTCGACACCTCGGCCTTCCTGCTGCCGCGTGGCCAGGACCAGGCGGTCAGCGTCGCCACCATCAACCTGTCCAGCCTGAAGCTGCGCGTGGTCCGGGTGACCGAGCGCAACCTGCTGCCGGTGGGCCGCAGCTGGACCCCCGGGGAAGGGTTGGACAGCTGGTCGGCCGAGACCTTCGCCGAGGAATGGGGCCGCGTGGTCTGGGAAGGCACCGCCCAGCTGGCGCCGATGCAGCCCAATACGGCGCAGCGCGGCCTGATCCGCCTGCCGGAAGCCCTGCGCGCCAGCGGCCCCGGCCTGTTCGTGCTGATCGCCAGCGCGGCGGACGGCACCCGGGTGAGCACCGCGGCGCTGCCGCTGATCGCCACCGACCTGGGCCTGACCGCCTGGCGCTCCGCCGCCGGGCTGGCGGCGCAGGTCCGCGCGCTGGGCGCCGGCCGGCCGCTGGCCGGGGTGCAGGTGCGGCTGATGGCCACCAACAACGACATCCTGGGCGAAGCCACCGCCGGCGCCGATGGGCTGGTACGCTTCCCCGGCGCCCTGCTGGCCGGCAGCGGCCCGATGGCGCCCAAGGCGCTGCAGGCCTTCCAGGGCGACGACCTGGTGCAGCTGAACCTGGACCAGGCCGCCTTCGATCTCTCCGACCGCGGCGCCGGCGGCATGGAGCATCCGGGGCCGCTGGACGCCTTCGTCTGGCTGGACCGCGGCATCTACCGGCCGGGCGAGACGGTAAACGCCGCCGCCCTGCTGCGCGACGCCAGCGGCGCCCCTGCCGACTTCCCCGCCCGCTTCCGCGTCCGCCGCCCCGGCGGCCAGGTCTTCGCCGAAGCCGTGCCGGCGCGCGAGGCCGGCGCCGCCATCCTGTGGCCGATCCCGCTGTCCAACGGCGCCCAGGCTGGGGTCTGGACCATCGAGGTGCTGGCCGACCCCAACGCGCCGCCGGTGGGCAGCGCGACCTTCCGGGTGGACGCCTTCGTGCCCGAGCGCCTGGCGGTGACCGCCGGCCCTGCCCCCGGCCCGCTGGTGGTCGGCCAGCCGCTGGCCATCCCGCTCAACGCGCGCTTCCTATACGGCGCGCCGGGCGCCGGGCTGACCGGCAGCGCGGAGCTGCAACTGGTCAGCCAGCGCGGGCTGGAGGCCTTTCCGGGCTACCTGTTCGGCGCCGCCGAGGAGCAATTCGCCCCCGAGGCGCAGCAGCTGGAGTTCGAGGCGCTGAACGCCGAGGGCAACGGCACGCTCTCCCTCACCCTGGCCCAGGCGCCGGACACCACCCGCCCGCTGCGCGCCCAGCTGACGGTCAGCATGCAGGAACCCGGCGGCCGCCCCAGCGCCACCCGTCTGACGCTGCCGGTGCAGGCCCAGCCCCGGCTGATCGGCGTGAAGCCCGCCTTCGCCGATGACGCCATCGACGCCGATGCCGAGGCCGCCTTCGACATCATCGCGCTGAACCGCGGCCAGGCCGCCGCCCCGGCGACGCTGCGCCTGCGGCTGGTGAAGGAGACGCCGAGCTGGCGGCTGATGATGCGGAACCGCACCGCCCGGTATGAGACGGTGTGGACCGACGAGGCGGTGGACAGCCAGGAGATCCGCACCACCACCGCGGCCACCCGCTACGCCCGCCGCCTGCCCTTCGGCCGCTACCGGCTGGAAGTGACCGAGCCGGGCGGTCTCGCGCTGACCAGCTACCGCTTCCGCGCCGGCTGGGCGCCCAGCACCAGCGCCGATGTGCCGGACAAGGTGGATGTCTCGGCCGACCAGCGGCAGTACAGCCCCGGCGCCACCGCCCGCATCCGCATCACCCCGCCCTTCGCCGGCACCGCCAGCGTGGCCGTGCTGACGGACCGCCTGGTCTCGGTGCGGGATGTGGAGGTGCCCGCCGGCGGCGCCGAGGTGACCCTGCCGGTGGACGCCGCCTGGGGCCCCGGCGCCTATGTCGCCGTCACCGTGTTCCGCCATGGCGAGGCGCGCAACGCGCCCGGCCGCGCGCTGGGCCTGGCCTGGCTGCAGCTGGCGCCGGACAGCCGCCGCATCGGCATCGCCATCGAGGCGCCGGAGCGCATCCTGCCGCGCCAGCGCGTCACCATCCCGCTGCGGCTGACCGATGCCGGGCAGGGCGCGACGCTGACCCTGGCGGCGGTGGATGAGGGCATCCTGCGGCTGACCAACTTCGCCACCCCCGACCCCATCGGCCACTTCATGGGCAAGCGGCGCCTGGGCGTGGATATCCGCGACGACTACGGCCGGCTGATCGCCCCGGCCGATGGCGAGGCCGCCACGCTGCGCCAGGGCGGCGACGGGCTGGGCGACCAGGGCAAGCTGGAAATCCCCCAGCGCAATGTCAGCCTGTTCAGCGGCCCCATCGCGGTGGCGCCGGACGGCACCGCCAGCGTCACGCTGGACATCCCCGACTTCGCCGGCGAACTGCGCCTGATGGCGGTGGCCTGGAGCGGCAGCCGCAGCGGCGCCGCCAGCAAGCCCATGACGGTGCGCGACCCCGTGGTGGCGGAGGCCATGCTGCCGCGCTTCCTGGCCCCGGGCGATGAGGCCCGGCTGCCGCTGCTGCTGCACAACCTGGACCTGCCGGATGGCGAGGTGACGGCCACGCTGACCACCCAGGGCGCCATCGCCCTGGTGGGCAATGCCCGGCACGTGCTGCGCCTGGCCAATGGCGCCCGCGCCACCCCGGCCAGCACGCTGCGCGCCAGCGGCGCCGGGGAAGGCGTGCTGCGCCTGGCCGTCACCGGCCCCAACAACTTCAGCGCAAGCCATGAATACCGCATCACCGTGCGCTCCAGCCGCCCCATCGTGACCGAGGTGGCGAGCAGCGAGGTCGCCGCCGGGCGCGAGATTTCCCTGGCGCCGCCGCTGGACCGCTACATCCCCGGCACCTGGCGCGCCAGTGTCAGCGTCGGCGGCCCCAACCGCTACGACGTGGCGGGCATGCTCCGCGCGCTGGAGGCCTATCCCTTCGCCTGCCTGGAGCAATCCAGCTCCAAGCTGCTGGCCATGGCTGCCTACCCGGACACGCCCGACCGCGCCGGCCTGCTGCAACGCGGCGTGGAGGGCGTGCTGCTGCGCCAGCGCTTCGACGGCCAGTTCGGCCTGTGGTCCTCCGGCGGCAGCGCCGAGCCCTGGCTGGGCAGCTACGCGGTGGAAGCCCTGCTGCGCGCCAAGGCGGCCGGCGCCACCGTGCCGGAAGCGGCGTTGGAGGACGCGCTGCGGGCGATCCTGTCCGAGGTGGACAGCGGCGAGCCGAACACGCCGGAGGAACGCGCCACCCAGGCCTACCGCCTGCATGTGCTGGGCATGGCCGGGCGCCACCGCCTGGGCGCCGCCCGCCGCCTGATGGAGCAACTGGACAGCCTGCCGACGCCGCTGGCCAAGGCGCAACTGGCCAGCGCCTTCGCCCGCGCCGGCGACCGCGCCCGGGCCGAGGCCGCCTTCACCGCCGCGCTGGCCGCGCCGGCCCGCCGCTGGTGGGCCTTCGACTACGGCAGCAGCGCGCGGGACAGCCTGGCCGTGCTGCTGCTGCTGAAGGACAGCGGCCTGCTGGCCGATCGCATCCCGGCGCTGATCGCCCGGCTGCCGGGCGCCGAGTTCACCCCGGCCGCCACCAGCACCCAGGAACAGGGCTGGGCCATCGCCACCGCCCAGGCGCTGGGCCGCGACGGCCAGCCGCCCAGCGTCAGCCTGAACGGCCAGCCGGTGCAGCCGGCCGGCTTCCGCGTCTCCCTGCCGCTGTCCGGCCCGGCCAAGCTGAAGAACACCGGCCGCGCCACGGTGTGGGAAAGCGTCGCCGTCACCGGCATTCCAAAGGAAGCCCTGCCCGCCGCCGCCGCCGGCATGCGCGTCACCCGCCGCTTCCTCGGCCTGGACGGCAAGCCGCTGGAGGTCGACACCCTGCGCCAGGGCCAGGTCTTCGTGCTGCTGCTGGAAGGCCGCGCCGACGACCGCGAGGCGCACCAGGCCCTGGTGCAGCAGGGCCTGCCGGCGGGGTGGGAGATCGTCACCCGGCTTGGCCCCGGCACCGTGGCCGGCATGCCCTGGCTGGGCGAACTGAGCGAACCCGTGGCCCAGCCCGCGCTGGACGACCGCTTCGCCGCCGCGCTGGACCTGACGGCGGAGGCCCCGGCCTTCCGCCTGGCGGTGCGGCTGCGCGCGGTCACGGCTGGCCGGTTCGAGCTGCCGGGCGCCGACCTGGCGGACATGTACCGCCCGGCCGTCTTCGCCCGCGCTGCCGCCCGCCGGGTGCAGGTGACGCCGGCCGAATGACGCCCGGCGCGGCGCCGGCAGCACTGGCCCGGGCCGCGCTCGCGCGCGCGCGCC
>CANGNF010000042.1 GCA_947455205.1 Acetobacteraceae bacterium
GGCATGGAACGGGTCGGCGAAGCGGCTGGCGGCCAGCACCCGCGCCAGCGCCGCCGGCGCCAGCTCCGGCACCAGCCGCCGGGCGGCGTCGAGCGCCTCGGCAGCCTCGCCAGCCGGCGCCTCCGCCGCTGCGGCGGCAGGCGTGGCGGCGGCTGGCGCCACGTCGTCCTCGCCCGCCCCGGGCCGGGCCAGTGCCAGTTCCACCGGGTCGCGCAGGCCGGCGGGGCTTTCCGCCAGCACCAGCCCCAGCGCCCGCCAGGCGCGGCCGAAGCGCGGCGCGCGCCAGGGGCCCTCGGCCAGCAGCAGCAGCGGGCGGCCGGGGGGCGGGTTGGGGCCGCACACTGCCGCCAGCCAGGCCAGCCGCACCCCGGCCGGCGCCTGGTGCAGCGGCAGCAGCCGCCACTCCGGCAGGAAGGCGGCTAGGTGCGGCACCGCGCGGGCCAGCGCCCGGGGCACGGCCAGCATTCGGGGGGGTGCGGCGGCGCTTGTGAAGACTGGGTTAAGCACCTGGCGGTTATGCCTTGGCCGGGCCTGGGTGCCATCCGAAAGTTGCTTGCCCCTCTCGGGGTTTTTGCTAGACCAACACGACCAGGGCTCGGGACCACGCATGCCAACTCATTCCAGCGCGCCGCCGCCCGGCAGCCGCCACCGCCGCCGCGGGGCCGCCCGGCTTGCCGCCCTGCTGCTGGCCACCGGCCTGGGTGGCTGCGCCATGCCCGCGGTGCCCAGCTTCGGCACGGCCCAGCCGGAACCCCCGGCGCCCGCCGCCGCCCCCGTTGCCGCCCGCCCAGCCGACCCGCTGGCCAACTTCGTCGCCGGCGCCACGCCGGGCGCCACGGCCGAGGTCGCCGGCTTCGGCACCGTGCGGCTGGCCCGCGCCTACACCGCAGCCAGCGGCCGCGACTGCCGGGAGGCCGTGGTCGGCCGCGGCGTGGATGAACGCGCCCTGGTCTATTGCCGTGGCCCGCAGGGCTGGGCCGCCGCCCGCCCGCTGCTGCGCAGCGGCACCATGGGCGCGGCCCGGCCGTGAGCGACGCGGTCGCCGGGCCGGTGGACTGGGTGCGCACGCTGCGCATCCAATTCCGCGTGCTCGGCGCCCTGATCCTGCGCGAGATGTCGACCCGGTTCGGCCGGGAAAACCTGGGCTACCTGTGGCTCTTCGCCGAGCCGCTGATGCTGGGCACCGCGATCGGCGCGCTGCACCACGCCACCGGCCACTTCCTGCCCGGCGGGCTGCACGTGGTGTTCTTCTGGGTCACCGGCTACGTGCCGTTCTACATGTTCCGCTCGGTGGTCAACCGGGCGCCCACCGCCGTGGTGGCCAACCAGTCGCTGCTGTACCACCGGCGCATCACGCTGCTGGACATCCTGCTGTCCCGCAACCTGCTGGAAGGCGGCGCGGTGATGGGCACGCTGGCGATCTTCCTGGCCGCCTTCGGCATGTGGCTGGACATCTGGCCGAAGCAGCCGGCGCTGGTGGTGCTGGGCATGATGGGCATGCTGGCGGTGAGCAACGGGCTGGCGCTGATGCTGGCCGCCGGGGCGATCTACACCGACCTGGTGGACCGCGTGGTGCACCTGATCACCTACATCACCATGCCCTTCACCGGCGCCTTCTTCATGGTGTTCTGGCTGCCGACGGACATGCAGCGCCAGGCGCTGTGGATCCCCACCGTCCACTGCTTCGAGATCATCCGCCGCGGCCTGTTCGGCACCGAGGTGCCGACCACCTTCGATGTCGGCTACACCGTCACCTGGGCCATCGGGCTGAACCTGGTCGGGCTGCTGATGCTGCGCGTCGCCCGCCGCCGGCTGGTGGTCTAGCCCGATGATCAGGCTGGAGAATGTCCACAAGAGCTACAAGCTGCACGGCGGCAGCAGCAAGGCGGTGCTGCGCGGGGTCTCCGCCATCTTCGGCAAGGGCGAGGCGGTCGGCATTCTCGGCCGCAACGGCGCCGGCAAGTCCACCCTGCTGCGGCTGATCTCCGGCGTGGAATTCCCCGAGGCCGGGCATATCCAGCGGCAGATGACCATCTCCTGGCCGCTCGGCCATGCCGCGGCCATGCACTACTCCATCTCGGGCGCCGACAACGCCCGCTTCATCGCCCGCATCTACGAAAAGCCGATCGCCGAAACGGTCGAATTCGTGGAAGATTTCGCCGAATTGGGCCAATACTACCGGCAACCGGTACGCACCTATTCCTCCGGCATGATGACAAGGCTCAGTCTGGCCCTGTCCCTGGCGGTGGATTTCGAGTGCTACCTGCTGGACGAGGTTGTCGCCGCCGGCGACAGCCGCTTCGCCGAACGCTGCCGGGCCGCGCTGCTCGACCGGCGCGCGCGGAGCACGATGCTGATGGTTTCCCACCAGCCGGAAACGGTGCGTGCGTTCTGCACCTCCGGGGCCGTGCTGAAGGATGGCAGGCTGACGCGATATGAAGATCTGGACCAGGCAATCGCCGCATACCACGCCGCCTGAGGCGCCACCCCTCGGCACCTCGGGCTATGCTGGCTGGTCGGGCCCGGCCTCGGCCAAGCCGCCGGGGCGGCTGGCCCAGGCGTGGCGGCTGGCCAAGCGGCACAGCTTCATCAGCACGGTCTGCCTGCCGACGCTGCTGGCCGGGCTGTACCTGTTCCTGGTCGCGGCGCCGCAATTCACCTCCGAGGCGCGCTTCCTGGTGCGCGGCCGGCAGCAATCCTCGGGCATGCCCGGCGGCGTCGGCGAGATGATGAGCCAGGCCGGCTTCAAGGCGGGGTCGGAGGATGCCATGGGCATCCGCGACTACCTGCGCAGCCACGACGCGGTGGGCGCGCTGCGGTCCCGGCTGGACCTGGTGTCGATCTTCCGCCGGCCGGAAGCCGACCTGGTGGCGCGGCTGTGGTGGCCGCAGCCGCAGGCCGAACGCCTGCTGACCTACTACAACGGCATGGTGACGCCGGAATACGACACCTCCTCGGGCATCACCACGCTGCGGGTGCGCGCCTTCCGCGCCACCGACGCGCGCGACATCACCGCCGAACTGCTGCGGCTGTCGGAGGAGCTGGTCAACAAGCTGAACCAGCGCCTGACCGCGGACAGCCTGCGCGTGGCTCGCGAGGAGGTGGAGCGCGCCGAAGGCCGGGTGAACGGCACCCAGGCCCGCATCACCGCCTTCCGCGAGCGCGAGCGCCAGCTGGACCCCGGCCGGGCCTCGGCGATGACGGTGGAGGTGATCGGCCGGCTGGAGGGCCAGCTGATCCAGGCCCGGGCCGAGATGACCGAGGCGCAGACCTTCGCCCGCGGCGACAACCAGCGCCTGGTGCAGCTGCGCAACCGGGTGGAGGCATTGACCCGGCAGGTGCAGGACGAGCGCAACCGCCTGGCCTCCGCCGCCACCGGCGTGACCCAGCAGGTCGGCGAGTTCGAGCTGCTGTCCACCGAGCGCGAGCTGGCGCGGCTGCAGCTGGGCGCGGCCAATGTGGCGATGGAACGCGCCATGGCCGACGCGCAGCGCCAGCAGATCTTCATCCTGCGGCTGGTCGAGCCGAACCTGGCCGAACGGCCCCTGTACCCCAAGGCGACCCAATCCGTGCTGTACCTGTTCATCTGTCTGTCGGTTGCCTATGGCATCGCCACCCTGTTGCTGGCGGGAATGCGTGAACATGCGGCTTGAGCGTGTTCTCGGCGTAGCGCTGGCGGCGCTGCTGGCGGCGCCGTTGGTGGTGCCGGCGGCGGCGCAGATGATGCCGCAGTTCAGCCAGCAGCAGCTGCAGCAGTTCACCCAGCAGGCGCAGCAGACCCAACAGGCGACGCAGGGCTTCACCGCGCCGCTGGCCAATGTGCCCGGCGCCGGCGCCCCGCGCGGCCTGCAGCCGCTGCCCTTGCTGGTCGGCTCGGACCGGGTGATCTCCCGCTTCGGGCAGGAGACGCAGAGCGAGGGCGGGCCGGTCGCGGTCGGCCCGCTGGGCGACAGCCAGCGCACCGCCGGGGCCACCGCGGTGTTCGGCGCCTCGCTGTTCACGCGGGAAGCCACGGCGGTCTCCGACGCGCCCAACCCCAACTACATCGTGGTGCCCGGCGACCGCGTCTCGGTCCGCGTCTGGGGCGCGGTGGAGGCCGAGGCGCTCGGCATCGTGGACCCCGCGGGCAACCTGTTCCTGCCCAGCATCGGGCCGGTGCGCGTGGCCGGCATCCGCGCCGGCGACCTGCAGCGGGCGGTGGAGACCGAGGTGCGCCGCGTGTTCACCGCGCAGGTGCAGGTCTATGCCGTGCTGCTGAGCACGCAGCGGATCGGCGTCTTCGTCACCGGCTTCGTGCGTACGCCCGGCCGCTTCGGCGGCTCGGCGGCGGACAGCGTGCTGGACTTCCTGGTGCGCGCCGGCGGCGTGGATGCCGGGCGCGGCAGCTACCGCGACATCACCGTGCAGCGCGGCGGGCGGCCGGTGGCCACCGTGGACCTCTACGGCTTCCTGCTGAACGGCACGCTGCCGCAGGTGCGCCTGCAGGAGGGCGACACCCTGCTGGTGGGCCGCCAGCGCGCCGTGGTGGGCGCCGATGGCGCGGTGCGCAACAACTACCTGTTCGAGGTGCCCGGCCGGATCATGACCGGGCGGGAGCTGGTGGAATACGCCCGGCCGCTGCCCTCGGCGACCAATGCTATCATCAAGGGCACGCGCAACGGCCAGCCGTTCAGCCGCTACGCGTCGCTGGCCGAGATGGGCGAGATCCAGCTGAGCGACCAGGACAGCGTCAGCTTCATCACCGACACGCCGGCCCGCACGGTGCGGGTGACGGTGGAGGGCAGCCGGATCGGACCCTCCGTGCTGGTGGCGGACCGCGACATCCAGCTGTGCCAGGTGCTGGACCACGTGGCCGTGGACCCGGTGCTGGCGGATACGCGCAGCGTCTTCCTGCTCCGGCCCTCCGTCGCCGCGCAGCAGCGCCGGGCGATCGACGAGGCGCTGGACCGGCTGGAGCGGCAGTTGTTCATGGCGGTCAGCCCCTCCACCGGCGTGGCGCAGATCCGCGCCGCCGAGGCGCAGCTGATCAGCAGCTACATCCAGCGGGCCCGGCGGACCCAGCCGGAAGGCCGGCTGGTGGTGACCGACCGGCAGGGCGGCTGCGCCCCGGTGCGGCTGGAGGATGGCGACACCATCGTCATCCCCGAACGCAGCGAGACGGTGCTGGTGGCCGGCGAGGTCAATGCGCCGCGCGCCGTGGTGTGGCAGGCCAACATGCGGCTGGCGGACTACGTGCGGGCGGCCGGTGGCTTTTCGCCGCGCGGGGCTTCCAGCAGCATGATGATCCGGCGCGCCAGCGGCGAGCTGGTGCTTGAGCCGAGCGAGGCGCCGCGGCCGGGTGACGAGTTGATCGCGCTGCCGCATCTGGACAGCAAGGCCTTCCAGATCGGCAGCGACCTGATGGGGCTGATCTTCCAGCTGGCCGTCGCCACGCGGGCCTTCAGCCTGCTGTAGCGCCGCCTTCCCGCACGACAACCGGCCGGCCGGGGGCAGCCCCGGCCGGTTTTTTTTTGTTGCCCGGCGCCTGGGCGATTTGTCCGGGCGGGCGTGTCCCGCCGGCCACACGCTTCGCGTGCCGCCATGCCGTGCCACACAACTGTTGATTGTATTCAATATCACATTTAAGGGAGGCGCATCACAAGACGCGGAGCGCCTTCCCATGAGTGGCAGCATCTTCCTTGCCAACCAGGAAACCCAGGTGGCCGAGGCCGACACCACGGTGCTGGCCACCATTCATCGCAGCGGCTCCCTGGCCGGCGATGTGCTGATCACCTACGGCATCACCGGCGATACCGCCGTCGAGGGCGTGAACTACCTGGGCCATGGCGGCACCGTGCTGATGCCGGATGGCGCCAACGAGGTCTCGGTGCCGATCCACATCCTGGAAGACGGCGTGGCCAGGCCGACGCAGAGCTTCGTCTTCTCGGTCATCAATGCCGATGGCGCGACGCTGGTGGCACCGCGTACCGAGCGCTTCGAAATCGTGGACAGCATCGCCCCCGCCGCCGCACCGCCGGCCGAGCCGCCCTTGGCCTCCGACTTCGCCGTGGCGCAGACCCCGGTGCTGGGCGGGCTGGACCAGCCGATCCGCTTCGTCTTCTCGCCGCTGGATGGCCACCACGCCTATGTGGCGGAGAAGCCCGGCGAGATCCTGCTGGCGGACATGGCGACCGGCCAGACCACCCTGGTGGCCGACCTGCGCGACCAGGTGAACGACCACCTGGACCGCGGGCTGCTGGATATCGCGCTGGACCCGAATTTCGGCCAGAACGGCTTCATCTACGCCTTCATCATCGTCGACCCCGCCGACAGCGCCGGGCACACCGGCGATGCCGCGCCGGATGGCGCCGGCAACCGCTATGCCCAGGTGATCCGGCTGACCGCCGATGCGGGGACCGGCTTCAGCAGCATCGTCGCCGGCAGCCAGAAGGTGATCCTGGGCGCGGCAGGGCATGTGCTGGCCGATATCAGCGGCGGTGGCGCGCTGGACTTCACCGACCCGGCCTATGCCGCCATGCCGGCGTCCGACACCGTGCTGCATGCCGGCGACCGCGTGGTCAACGGCGTGAAGCAGGACTTCATCAAGGCCGATGCCGGCAGCCATGATGGCGGGCACCTGGCCTTCGGCCCGGATGGCGCGCTGTACGTCTCCATCGGCGATGCGACGTCGTTCAACTATGCCGACCCGCGCGCGGTGGACGTGCAGTCGCTGGACCACCTGACCGGCAAGATCCTGCGGATCGACGCCGCGACCGGGCTGGGGCTGGCGGACAACCCCTTCGCCGCCGAGGCCGGCAGCCTGGCGGACAACCAGGCCAAGGTGTTCCAGCTCGGCCTGCGCAACCCGTTCTCCATGGCCTTTGCGCCGGATGGGCGGCTGTTCATCGCCGATACCGGCTGGAACAGCTACGAGGAGATCAACACCGGCGGCCCGGGCGCGAATTTCGGCTGGCCCTTCTATGAGGGCGGCGATGGCGGGGTGAGCCTGGCGGCGCCGACCTGGCGCGACGTGCCGGCCGGCCAGGCCTTCCTGGCCCAGGTGGCGGCGGGCACCATGACGGTGACCTCGGCCTTCCGCGCATTCTCCCATGTGGATGGCGACCCGGGCTACCAGGTGCAGGCGATCACCTCCGGCGAGGCCTTCCTCAGCGGCGGCGCCTACCCCGCGGGCCTGCAGAACAGCTTCATCTTCACCGACTTCGCGGGGGGCGAGGTCTATGCGGTGAACATCGACAACAGCGCGGACGTGAAATTCCTTTACCAGGTGGCGGGCTATGCGCCGGTGGACTTCGTGCAGGGGCCGGATGGGCAGCTGTACTACGCCGACTTGATCAACGGCGAGATCGGCCGGCTGGACATCACCCTGCCCGACTACACGCCGCAGCAGGTGGAGGTCGGCAGCGGGCGCGACACGCTGGTGCTGACCCTGGCGCAGGACGCCTTCAACGGCAGCGCCGCCTATACCGTCAGCGTGGATGGCGTGCAGGTGGGGCCGAGCCAGCTGGCGCATGCCCGGGTGCTGGACGGCGCGCATGACACGCTGACCCTGCATGGCAGCTGGGGCGCGGGCGCGCATACCGTGACCGTCAACTTCCTCAACGACGCCTGGGGCGGCACCGCGGGCACCGACCGCAACCTGCATGTGGAGGGCATCAGCTACAACGGCGTGGCGGTGGCCGGCGGCGCGCAGGAGCTGATGAGCGCCGGGCCTTCCAGCCTGAGCTTCCTGGGCGTCGCGGCGCCGGTGCATGCCGTGCCGGCCACGACCGTGGTGGGCACCGGCACCGACAGCCTGGTACTGCAGCTGAGCCAGGATGCCTGGCAGGGCAATGCGCAGTTCAGCATCAGCGTGGATGGCGTGCAGATCGGCAGCCCGCTGACGGTCAGCGCCTGGCACGCCGATGGGCTGGACGACGCGGTGACGGTGCATGGCAACTGGGGCGCCGGGGCACACAGTGTCAGCGTGGCCTTCCTGAACGACGCGGTAGGCGTCGGCGGCGACCGCAACCTGCATGTGGACGGGGTGAGCTACAACGGCTTGGCGCAGGCCGGTGGCAGCGCCGACCTGTGGGGCAATGGCAGCGCGGCCTTCGGCTTCACCGACCTGGGCGCCCCGGCGCCGAAGCTGGTCAGCCTGGGTGGCGCGACGGACATGCTGGTGCTGCGGATCAGCCAGGACAGCTACCTGGGGGATGCACAATACGTGGTGCGGCTGGACGGCGTGCAGCAGGGCGGCGTGCAGGTGGCCGGCGCCTGGCACGGCCAGGGCCAGGACGACGTGGTGACGCTGGCCGGCAATTTCGGCGCCGGGGCGCATCGGCTGGAAGTGGCCTTCCTGAACGACCGCTTCGACGGCACGGCCGAGACCGACCGCAACCTGTACGTGGACGGCGTGGGCCATAACGGCGTGGAACTGGCCGGCAGTGTGGTGGGGCTGTACTCCGCCGGGGTGGCGGTGTTCGACTTCGTCTGAGCTGACGGGCGCGGGCGGTGCGGTGACGCGCCTGCCCGCGCAGCCCGTCGCCGTGACGGCGTCGCGCGGCTAGACCCGCGCGAAGCTGTGCAGGCTGCGCTGTTCCAGGTAATCCAGCCGGGCCGCGAAGTCGTCGGTGCGGCTGACCATCACGCTCAGCACGCCGCAGCCGACCTCGCGCGTGTCGCCCGGGGTGATGTTGGCCAGGGGCACGGCCTCCGGGGCGTCGATCTCCACCAGCACTTCCGGCCAGGCATCGCCCGGCACCTCCATGGCGCAGAACACCACCTGGCGGGGCACGCCCTCGATGAAGCCGAAGGGGCGGGTGATGCCGCCGGCGGGGCCGGCGCGCAGGCCGATGCGCCAGGGCGCCGGCGGTGCGACGAATTGCACGATGACGCGCAGCGGCGCGGTGCCCGCCATCTCCGCCAGCGGCAGGCGCAGCGAGATGCGGCCGGGCCGGCACCAGCAGCCCCAGTTCTCCAGCGGCATCCAGTTGTCGCCCTCGCGCACCAGCTCGGCGGCAGCCATGGCCAGGCGCGGCGCCGGGCCGGTGAGGGTGCGGAAGTCCAGCACCTCGCCGGGGCGGAGCGCCAGGCGGCGGGCCGGCGGCGCCATGCCGGCGGCGGCGGCGACATGGCCGGCAAGCTGGCTGGCCAGCGCCGACCAGGGGCGCAGGCGGACCTCGGCGCGCAGCCGGGCCTCGGCGGCGGCGCGGAAGCTGGGCTGGAACAGCATGGCCTCCAGCTTCGCGGCCAGGTCGGGCACGTCGTCGGTGGCGAAGAACACCGCGCCGCCGGCCCCGGCCTCCGGCAAGGAGGAGTTGTCGGCGACCAGGGCGACCTTGCCGAAGGCGAAGCTCTCGGTGACCGGCAGGCCCCAGCCTTCATAGAAGCTGTTGAACAGGGTGAACTCGCAGCCGCGATAGAGCCCGGCCAGCGCGTCATCCGGCACGCCGTGCAGCAGGCGGACATGGCCTTGCAGCGCGTCGTCGGCAGCCAGCAGCTCCAGCGCCGGCTCGGCCAGCCAGCCGCGCTTGCCGACGCAGACCAGTTCGGGAATCGCCTCGGCCCCGTGCAGCCGCAGCAGGCGCTGCCAGGCGCGGAACACCATCAGGTGGTTCTTGCGGCCCTCGATGGTGGCGACGAACAGGATGTAGGGGCGGGTCGCCGTGGGCGGCGCGGGCGGAGTCGCCGCGGGCGGCGCGGAAGGGGTTCCCGGGGCCTCGGCGCCGGCGGCCGCCGCGCTGCCGTCATCGGCGTCCAGCGGCAGGGTGAAGGTGGGGATGGCGATGCCGGGCAGCACCGTCGCGCGCAGCCGCTCGAAGTCGCGGCGCGTGCTGTCGGAGATCACCACCACGGCGTCCGCCAGCAGGCAGAGTTGGGCGAACCAGCGGGCGAACTCATCCACCAGCGCGGCGGCGCAGTGCTGCGGCTGCAGCAGCGGGATGCAGTCGTACAGGAAGGGGATGTAGCGGATGCTGTGCAGGCGCTTCAGCTCGGCCACGCGGCGCATGTAGTCCGGCTGCCACCAGCTGCTGCCCAGGTTGACCAGGCTGGCGCCGGGGGCAAAGCGGCAGGGCGCGGCGTGGCGCACGGCCTCGGCGATGGCGGCCAGGGCCTGCTGCCAGTCCGGCTCCTCCATGGCGCTGCTGGTGCGGCTGAGCGCGGCGAGGCGCAGGAACAACGCGGAGGGCACCAGCTTCCAGCTGGCGCTGTCCAGGTGGTAGGCGCAGGCGGCGACCAGCGCCTCGCCCGGCGCGGCCAGGATCTCGCGCAGGATGTTGAGCTGGACGCGCTGAATGCCCGTGGGCGTGCGGCAGGCGCGGAAATAATCCAGCAGGTCGGAGACATCGAACAGCATGACCCCGGGCGGCGTGGCCGCGGCGGCGCCGGGGGTGGCGGCCAACAGCGCGGCGGCTTCCTCGGCCCGGCCCAGCTCCGCCAGCGCCTCGGCCAGCCGGCGGGCCACCAGCGGGTCGCGCGGCGCCAGGCGCTCGGCCTGGCGGTACAGCAGCAGCGCGGCGGGCAGGTCGCCGGCGGCGCGCTGGCAGTCGGCGTAGCGGCGCCAGGCCTTGGCATCCGCCGGCACGCGGTCCAGGTAGGCGATGTAGGCGCTGGCGGCCGCGCGCAGCTCGCCGGTGGCGTGCAGCGCGTCGGCTTCGGCAAGCAAGGCAGCCGGCATCAGCTGCGCCCGTAGGTGTCCTCGATCCGGACGATGTCGTCCTCGCCCAGGTAGCTGCCGGCCTGCACTTCTATGAGTGTCAGCGGGATCTTGCCGGGGTTGACCAGGCGGTGGACGCAGCCCAGCGGCAGGTAGACGCTCTCATTCTCGCGCAGCAGGATTTCCTCCTGGTCGCGTGTGACGATGGCAGTGCCGCTGACCACCACCCAATGCTCGGCACGGTGGAAGTGCTTCTGCAGGGAAAGCTTCTGGCCGGGGCGGACGCTGATCTTCTTGACCTGGAAGCGGTCGCCCATGATCAGGCCTTCATAATGGCCCCAGGGGCGGTACATGCGCTGGTGCTCGGTGGCCTGCTTGATGCCCTTGGCGCGCAGCCGATCCACGATCTTCTTGGCGTCCTGCGCGTGGTTGCGGCGCATCACCAGCACCGCGTCCGGCGTAGTCACCACGACCGTGTCGCGCATGCCGACCACGGCGGTCAGGATGCCTTCGCTGCGGACATAGCAGCGGTCGTTGTCCAGCATCTCCACCGGGCCCTGGCTGGCATTGCCGGCGGCGTCCTTGTCGGCGACTTCCCAGATGGCGGCCCAGCTGCCCAGGTCGGACCAGCCGAGGCTGGCCGGCACCACGGCGGCGTGGCTGGTCTTCTCCATGACCGCGTAGTCGATGGAAACCGAGGTGGCCTGGCCGAAGGCGGTGGGGTCCAGGCGGATGAAGTCCAGGTCGCGCTTGGCCGCGGCGACGGCCTGGCGCACCGCGGCCAGCAGCGCCGGCTCATAGCGTTCCAGCTCGGCCAGCAGGGTGCCGGCGGTGGCGACGAACATGCCGGAATTCCACAGGTGCTTGCCGCCGGCCAGGAAGTCCGCGGCGCGCTGGGCGTCCGGCTTCTCCACGAAGCGGGCCAGGGCCAGCACGCCGGGGGCCTCGGCCAGCGGGGCGCCGGTCTCGATGTAGCCATAGCCGGTCTCCGGCGCCGTCGGCTGCATGCCGAAGGTGACGATCCGGCCGGCGCGGGCGGCGACGGCGGCCTGGGCCAGCGCGGCGTGCAGCGCCGGCACATCGGCGATCACGGCGTCCGACGCCATGATCCAGCACAACGTCTCCGGGCTGGCTTCCCCGGCCACGACGGCGGCGGCGGCGATGGCCGGGGCGCTGTTGCGGCCCACCGGTTCCAGCATGATCCGCGGGCCCGGCACATTGGCCGCGCGCAGCTGCTCGGCCACCAGGAAGCGATGCGCCTCGTTGCAAATCACCACGGGGGGCGCGAAGCCCGGCCCCATGGCCCGCAGCGCGGTCTGCTGCAGCATGGACTGGTCCGACACCAGGGGCAGGAATTGCTTGGGGAAGCTTTCCCGCGACAACGGCCACAGCCGGGTGCCGGTGCCGCCGCAGAGAATGACGGGAACGATGCGGTGGTCGGACGCGGCCATGGAATCCTCACTGGCAAGGCCGCCCCATATCATGGGCGACTGCGGCGATCATCGCGCAGTGCGGCGGCGAATTGAAGGCAAGTGCGCGCGGCGGCGGCGCGGGTTCCGCCCCAGCGTCGCCGGGCGGCGGTAAAGCAATCGCCAATCGTTGCCGAGGGCGGGGGCGTGGCAGGCCTCAGCCCAGCAGCCAGGCCGCCGCCAGCACCAGGGGGGAAGCCAGCACCAGCACCGCCAGGCCGCGCAGCAGCAGCACCGCGAAGGCCGCGAGCCATTCGCCGGCGCCGCGCGCCGCCAGGCCGGGCACGGCGGCCAGGTCAACCGTATGTCGCGTGGACTGCACCGAATTGCCTCACGGATAGCCGCAGCGGGAGGGTTCCCGCAGGGCGGGATGAAGCCTGGACGGGGTTCGCCTGACAAGGGAAATCGGCGCCGCGCGCGCGGTTTGCGCGTGAGGTGCGACCCGCCGGCCGCCGGCTTCCGCAACGGCGGCCGACCGCCTAATGTGCCGCCGCGGCGCGGCACGGGATCGGCGGCGCCGCAATGGTTGCAGGGAGACGGCATGACGGCACGCCCAAGGGTCTTCCTGGATGGCTACAACCTGGCATTGGACCAAGGCACCGGGGTGGCGACCTATGCCCGCAACCTCAGCTTTGCCATGGGCCGGCTGGGCTATGAGACGGGGGTGCTGTACGGCACCCGCGCCGCGCCCTCGATCAACCCGCTGATCCGCGAGATCGCCTTCTTCGACGAACGCGTCGGCGACACCGCGCTGTGGCTGCAGCTGGCGCGCCGGGTGCGCGGCCTGTTCCGCGCGCCATTGGGTGAGGTGGCGCGGCGGGTGCCGATCACCGGCACCGTCATCAGCACCACCTTCAACGACCGGCTGCCGCATTTCGACGAGATCTGGAATGCGCGCGACCTGTTCCAGCAATCCACCGCGCATTTCCGCTTCTACGGCAACCGGCTGGCGGCCAGGGTGGCGGACCGGCCGAAGCTGATGCACTGGACCTATCCGCTGGCGCTGCGGCTGCCGGGGGCGCTGAACATCTACACGCTGCACGACCTGGTGCCGCTGCGGCTGCCCTACACCACGCTGGACAACAAGCGGCGCTACTGGAAGCTGAACCGCATGCTGACCCAGAAGGCGGACCACATCGTCACCGTGTCGGAAGCCAGCCGCCGCGACATCATCAACCTGCTGGGCTGCGACCCTTCCCGCGTGACCAATACCTACCAGGCGGTGGATATCCCCGCGAAGTTCCGCAACCTGCCGCTGGAGATGGCACAGGCCGAGGTGCGCGGCAGCTTCGGGCTGGAGCCGGACAACTACTACCTGTTCTTCGGCGCCATCGAGCCGAAGAAGAATGTCGGCCGGATGATCCAGGCCTACCTGGCCTCGGGCGTGGACGCGCCGCTGGTGATCGTGGGCAAGAAGGCGTGGAAGAGCGAGGAGGAGCTGCGGCTGATCTTCGACGACCACATCCGCAGCATGGTGCTGGAGAACAACCAGCTGCGCACCAGGCGCAAGATCATCCTGCTGGACTACGCGCCGTTCCGGCTGCTGGTGAATCTGATCCGCGGCGCCCGCGCCGTGCTGTTCCCCTCGCTGTACGAGGGCTTCGGCCTGCCGGCGCTGGAGGCGATGCTGCTGGGCGCGCCGGTGATCACCAGCAACACCTCTTCCCTGCCGGAGGTGGTGGGCGATGCGGCGCTGACCGTGGACCCCTACGACGTGGCGCAGCTGGTGCAGGCGATCCAGGCGGTGGACCGCGACCCCGGGCTGCGCGCCCGGCTGGCCGCCGCCGGGCCGGAACGCGCCGCGCTGTTCAGCCCGGAACGCTATGCCGAGCGGCTGGGCCGGCTGTACACCTCGCTGGGCGTGCCGCCGCCGGCGGCCTGAACGGGAAAGCGCATGTCCGCACCGCCGCGCCGCCTGGATGCCGCCGAGCTGCTGCACGGCACCGACCATGAGTTCATCGTCAACATGTACCTGGCGGCGCTGCGGCGCTGGCCGGACGCGGCGGGGTATCGGCGCTTCCTGGGGCTGATCGCCAACCGGCCGGAACGGCGGATGGACGCGCTGCGGGAAGTGGCGGGCAGCGAGGAAGCCCGACGGCTGGGCGCGCTGGTGACGGTGCCCGAGCAGGCGCTGCCGGCCGACCCCAACCTGGCGCGCGACGCCATGATGGATGTGCGGACCGAGGTGCTGCAGGCCGATATCGAGCGGCTGCGCGAGGCGGTCGCGCTGCTCTCCGGCGTGGCCGGGGCCGAGGTGGCCGAGCTGGGACGCGAGCTGGCCGAGGCCCGCGATGCCGAGCTGCGCGGCGAGATCAACGCGCTGCGGCGCGAGCTGGCCGAGGTGAAGGCAGGCGCGGCACCGGCGGTGGAGCCGGGGCTGCCGATGGCGGAGCCGGGACTGGCTGTGGCGGAGCCGGGATTGGAAAGCCTGGCGCTGGGGCTGGCGCGGCTGCTGGACGCCCAAGTTACCGCCCAGGTGACCGCCCGGCTGGCACCGCTGGAGGAGCGGTTGCGCCAGCTGGAAGCGCGGTTGCCGCCCGGGTGAGGCGTTGCCGGTGGGGCTTGCCCCGGTCAGCGTGGCCCGGCGTGGGCTTCGCGCCGGTGAGCACGGCCCCGATGGACTTCGCCCAGTGAGCCTGCTCGACCGCGAGCTGGTGATGGTCTCGCCGCTGCCGCCGCGGCGGTCCGGCATTGCGGCCTACACCGCGGAGCTGGTGGCGGCGCTGGGCCGGCGGCGGCGGGTGCTGGTGGTGGTGGAACGCGCCGCCGACATCGTGGACCTGCCGGGCGCCGAGGTGACCTGCCTGGCCGGGCTGGCCGCCGCGCCCTGGCTGGCGGCGCTGCCGCATGTGTACCAGCTGGGCAACAACGCCGACCACGGCTTCGTCCTGCACGCCTGCCTGCGGCGGCCGGGGCTGCTGGTGCTGCACGACCCGGTGCTGCACCACCTGGTGGAGGAGCTGACCCTGGGGCTGGGCGACCGGGACGGCTATGCCGCGGTGCTGCGGCACTGCCATGGCGCGGCCGGGGCGCAGGTGGCGCGGCTGCGCGAGTTGGGGGTGTTCTCGGACGCGCAACGCTACCGCATGCCGCTGCACGACCAGATGGTAGCGGCGGCCAGGGGCGTGCTGGTGCACAGCGCGCATGCCGCCGGCGGGCTGCGCGGGGCGCGGCCGGGGCGGGTCCGGGTGGTGCGGCACCATGTCTCGCCGGCGGTGTGGGGCTGGGACGGGGTCAGCCAGGCCGAGGCGCGGCGCCGGCTGGGCGTGGCGCCGGAGGTGCCGCTGCTGCTCTCGCTGGGCTTCGCCACCGGGCCGAAGCAACTGCCGCTGGTGCTGCGGGCGCTGGCCCGGCTGCGGGAGGCCGGGCAGGACTTCCACTACGTGATCGGCGGCGCGGCCGAGGCGGCGCTGGAACTGCCGCGGCTGGTCGAGAAGCTGGGCCTGGCCGGGCGGGTGACGCTGACCGGCTGGTTGGCCGAGGACGCCTTCTTCACCTGGGCGCGGGCGGCGGACCTGCTGGTGAACCTGCGCTTTCCGGTGGGGGGAGAGACCAGCGGCACGCTGGCGCGGGCGCTGGGGATGGGCCTGCCGGCGCTGGTCTTCGACCATGGGCCGGCGGCGGAATGGCCCGACGAGGCGGTGTTCAAGCTGGCCTTCTCGGCGGACCCGCTGCCGGGCCTGGCGGCGCGGCTGGGCGGGCTGCTGGCGGACCGCGCCGGGCTGGCGGCAAAGGGCCGCCGAGCCATGCTGGTGGCGCGGGCCGAGGCCTCGGTGGCGCTTTCGGCCGAGGCCTACCTGGCGGCGATCCGCGACTGGGGGCTCAGTTGATGGCCTTCCAGGCGATGCTGAGCAGGGTGCCGACCAGGGCCACGGCGCAGCCCATCAGGGTAAGGCGCAGCAGCATCAGCGCGATGCCGCCGGCATTCTGCTCGACGGTGCTGGTGCCGGTGGGCTTGGTGCTCAACGGGGCGGCGCTCATCCGGTGCATCCTATGGTTGATTTAGCCTGTGAACCTTCCGCAAGGTAGCAGGAAGAATCGCGCTACGCCACAACCCTGGGTATCAAAATGTCGCCGACGCAACCTGCCGGATCTTGCATGACCGGCCATGCGCCCGTCCTGAACGCAACCGCGACGGGTCCATCCGCTTCACCGCTCCCTGAAGTTTGATACGCACGGGTTTGCAGCCAGGGGTATCCATGGAGAGGTGAGATAAGCGCTCCGGCCCGGCCGCTTCCGCGGCGGGGCTCCCCCCGGGTAAGGCTCGAGGCTAGCAGATGCCGGTACATTCCAAGCGGGGCCTCAAGGTCCTCGTTGCCGAGGACGAACCCCTGGCGGCCCTGGTGATCGAGGATGTTCTGACCAGCGAAGGGCATGTGGTGGCGCTGGCGCAGGATGGTGCCGAGGCGCTGGAACTGGCGGGGCGGGACAGTTTCGACCTGCTGCTGACCGACCTGGCGATGCCCCGCCTGGGGGGCCTGGAACTCATCCAGCGGCTGCGGCAGAGCCACCCGATGCTGCCTGTGGTTGTCATGACAGGGTTTCTTTCGCCCGCCGCGGCGCAGGAACTGCGCGGCCAGGCCAGGCCGCCGGTGGCGCTGCTGCAGAAGCCGTTCGAGATCGACCGGCTGCTGGCGGCGCTGGCGCTGGTGCAGGGCCAGCGGGGCGAGGCGGCGGGCCGGGTCAAGGCCGGGCCCTAGGGCGCCGCCGCCGCTTCCCGGTCATTTTCGCGCATGGCGCTGGCGCCGGAACCCGCTAGCCTGCGGCAAAACCGCGGGGCGTCGCCCCAGGGGGGGAGCATGTTCCGCCGCCGCCACCTGACCGGCCTGGCCACCCTGTTGGCCGCGCCCTTGGCCGCCCCGCGCCTGGGCCGCGCCCAGGGCGCCTGGCCCGGGGACCGGGTCACCATCGTCACGTCGCTGCCGGCCGGGTCCTCGGTGGACCTGGTGTCCCGCGTCTTCGCCGAGCGCCTGGCGCAGAGCTGGGGCAAGCCGGTGGTGGTGGACAACCGCGGCGGCGGCAATGGCGTGCTGGCCTGCGAGATGGTGGCCCGCGCCCGGCCGGATGGGCTGACGCTGCTGGCGACCTCCGCCATGACCCATGCCGCCAACCCCGCGCTGTATGACCGGCTGCCCTACGACCCCATCCGCGACTTCGCGGCGGTGACGCGGTTCGGCAACTCGCCCTTCGTGCTGATGGCCAACCGGGCGCTGGGCACGCCGACCCTGGCGGCGCTGATCGCCAAGCTGAAGGCCGAGCCGGGGCGGCACAACTTCGGCGAGGGCAGCGTGCCGTCGCGCGTGGCGTCCGAGCTGTTCCGCATGCTGGCGGGGGTGGAGATCACCCATGTCGGCTATCGCGGCAACCAGGCGGGGTTTCCGGACCTGCTGTCGGGCCGCATCAGCTTCATGAGCGTGGACGTGGTGGGCGCCAAGCCGCTGGTGGACCGGGGCGAGGTGGTGGCCCTGGCGATCAGCGACGGCGCGCGCTTCCATTCCCTGCCGGCGGTGCCGACCGGGGCGGAGGCGGGGCTGCCGGGCTTCGCCTTCACCACCTGGACCGGGATCTACGCGCCGAAGGCGACTCCGGTTGAGGTGGTGGCGAAGATCCAGGCCGATATCGCCGCCGCCTATGCGCTGCCGGAGGTGCAGGGCCGGCTGGAGCAGATGGGCGGCGCCCGCGCGGTGCCGGCGACGCCGGCGGCCTTCCAGGCCTTCACCAGCTCCGAGATCGAGAGCTGGGGGCGGATCATCCGCCAGGCGGGGATGCGGCTGGAGTGATGCGGGCGACCGGCCGCTACAGGATGAAGCTGCTGTAGCGCTCGAAGTCCTGGCGGGCGCTGCGGACCTGGGCGCGCTTCAGCCGCTCGGCGGCCTCGGCGTCGCCGGCGGCCATGGCGGCCAGCACCGCGCGGTGCTCATCCAGAGCGCGCTTCAGCCGGTCCGTCGCCAGCAGCAGGCGGCGCATCACCGGGCTGGTGCGGTCCAGCAGGGGTTGCAGGCTGGCGGTCAGCACCGGATTCGCCGCGGCCTCCAGCGTGCGGCGGCGCAGCGTCTCCAGGTGGCGCAGGTAGCCGGCGACATCACCCGCCTCCACCAGCGCGCCCGTGCGGGCGCCGAACAGCAGCACCAGGTCCTGCCACTGGGCGGGCGTGCCGTGCTGCGTGGCCAGGCGGGCGGCCAGGCCTTCCAGCGCCTCGCGCACCTCGAACACCTGCAGCAGCTCGGCCGCGCTGCTGCGGCGGACCACGGCGCCGCGATTGGCCACGCGCTCCACCAGGCCGGCCTGTTCCAGCGCGGCCAGGGCCTCCCGCAGCCGGGCGCGGGAGACCCCGAATCGCTCGGCCAGCGCCTGTTCGCGCAGCGGCGCGCCGGGCGGGCATTCGCCGGACAGGATGCTGTCGCGCAGCGCCGCCAGCATGGCCGGAAAGTCGCGCCCGGCGGCGTCGGCGTTCAGGGTGGAGATGTCCGGCATGGGGCGCCCAGGATTGTCGACAATGTTGTAGCATCATCGCATGCAGGATTGCCAGGGCTTGCGGCCGGCGCTAGCCTCGGCGCCACGGAGGAACCCAAGCCATGTCCGACAGCATCCATATGCGCCACAACGGCCCGCGCATCCGCCACGTGACCGAGGCCGGCGCGCCCTACGAGACCATCACCGTGGACAAGCTGACGCCGCTGATCGGCGCCGAGATCGGCGGCGTGGACCTGAACAAGGCCAGCAACCGCCAGATGGACGAGATCCATCGCGCCTTGGCCGAGAATTGCGTGATCTTCTTCCGCGACCAGCAGCTGAGCCAGGAGGCGCACCTGGATTTCGGCCGCAAGTTCGGCCCGCTGCACCTGCACCCCGCGGCGCCGCATGAGCCGGGGCACCCCGAGCTGATGATCATCACCGCCGACAAGGACAGCCCGCGCGCCAATGGCGAGGGCTGGCACAGCGACGTTTCCTGCGACGAGGAGCCGCCGCTGGGCAGCATCCTGTACATCAAGGAATGCCCGCCCAATGGCGGCGATACGCTGTTCGCCAACATGTACGCCGCCTACGACGCGCTGAGCGACCGGATGAAGGCCTACCTGGAGGGGCTGAAGGCGCTGCACGACGGCGAGGAGAACTACCGCGGCACCTACAAGAACTTCGGCGTCAGCGACAAGCCGACCTACCCGCGCGCGCTGCACCCGGTGGTGCGGACCCATCCGGTGACCGGCAAGAAGGCGCTGTTCGTCAACAAGGGCTTCACCCGGCGGATCATGGACATTCCGCCGGACGAGAGCGCGGGCATCCTGGCCTACCTGTACGAACATGCCGCCAACCCGCTGTTCCAGTGCCGCTTCCGCTGGCAGGCCAACAGCATCGCCTTCTGGGACAATCGCTGCGCCCAGCACCGCGCGATGTGGGACTACTGGCCCAACCGCCGCTACGGCAACCGGGTGACGGTGAAGGGCGAGCGCCCGGTCTGATGTCGAAGCTGAAGCTCCTTGGCCGCCACAACGCCTTCAATGTCCGCAAGGTGCTGTGGCTGCTGGAGGAGCTGGGGCTGGACGTCGAGCAGGAGGATTGGGGCCGCGACTTCCGCCCCACCGCCGTGCCGGAATTCCTGGCGCTGAACCCGCTGGGCACGGTGCCGGTGCTGCTGGACGGCGACGTGGTGGTGCGGGAAAGCCATGTGATCCTGCGCTACCTGGCCAGCCGGCAGCGCGCCTTCACCCTGTACCCGGAGGCGCTGGCCGCCCGGGCGCGGGTGGAGCAGTGGATGGACTGGGTGGCCTATGAGATGACCCAGCCGATGCGCGGCGCCTACCTGGGCGGCGAGTTGGGGCTGAAGCCCTGGGACAACGCCTGGTTCGTGGCCCAGGGCCGCGCCGACTGGGGTGCGCGGATGGCGGTGCTGGACGCCGAGCTGGCGCGCGGCGGGCCGTTCCTGGCCGGGGCCGACTTCACCCTGGCCGATGTGCCCGCGGGCTTCGTGGTGCATCGCTGGTACGCCATGCCCGGCGTGACGCGCACGCCGCTGCCGGCGCTTGAGGCGTATTACGCGCGGCTTTCCGAACGGCCCGGCTATCTCCGCTGGATCAGGAACGGCCTGGTCTGAGCCGCCCGGCCGGGTCACCGGCGCGGCATCCGTGATTTGGTGCGGGCGCGCCGCGGGGCTATGGTCCCGCCCGCCGGCCCGGCAGGGCCTGGCGCGTGGGCGCGGTGCCCGCCCACCCCACCCACCCCCGGTGAAAGTACCGCCATTGATCGACGAGTATGGCTGGACCGACGCGCTGCGGCAGGCCTTCGAGCCGCATGCCCGCGCCGGCCATATCCCCGGCCGTATCGTCGTGCAGCAGCGCGAGGCGAACCTGGTGGCGACCGACCTGGGCACCCTGAGCGCCAGGCTTTCCGGCAAGCTGCGGCATGAGGCACGGGCGGCCGGCTACCCCGCCGCCGGCGACTGGGTGGCCCTGGCCGCCACCGCCGGCGACGACAAGGCCACCCTGCATGCCGTGCTGCCGCGCCGCACCGCCTTCATCCGCCGGGCCGCCGACAGCGCGCAGACGGTGCAGGTCATCGCCGCCAATATCGACGTCGTCTTCGTCGTCACCTCGATGAACGCCGACCTCAACCCGCGCCGGCTGGAACGCTTCCTGGCGGCGGCGTGGCAGAGCGGCGCCAAGCCGGTGGTGGTGCTGACCAAGGCCGACCTGAGCGAGCAGCCCGAGGCCCAGGCCGCCGAGATCGCCACCCTGGCGGCGGGCTGCCCGGTGCTGGTGGTCTCGGCGCGCGAGGGGCTGGGGCTGGACGGGCTGAAGGCGCAGATCCGCCCCGGCGAGACCTGCGTGCTGATCGGCTCCTCCGGCGTCGGCAAGTCCACGCTGGTGAACACGCTGCTGGGCGAGGCGCGGATGGCCACCCAGGATATCCGCGCCGGGGATGCCCGCGGGCGCCACACTACCAGCCATCGGCAGCTGGTGCTGCTGCCGGGCGGCGGGCTGATCCTGGATACGCCCGGCATTCGCGAAGTGGGGCTGGTGGATGCCGAGGCGGGGCTGGGCACCGTGTTCGACGATATCGAGCAACTGGCGCTGGCATGCCGCTTCACCAATTGCGGCCATGGCAACGAGCCGGGCTGCGCGGTCCGTGGCGCGCTGGAATCGGGCGTGCTGACGACCGAGCGCTTCGAGCATTACCGCAAGCTGAGCAGCGAGATGGCGGCGCTGGGGGTCAGCCGGGACCGGATGACGCAGGAGGTCGAGCGGCATCGCGCGGCGTCGCTGCAACGGGCCTACCGCGCGGCGAAGCAGGACCTGCGGGAGCCGTAGGGCGGGGCGGCAGCGCCGCCGCGCCTCAGTGGAACAGCGCGACGCGCCAGGCCAGGCGGTCCGGGTCGTCCCAGGCCCAGGTGGTGATCCAGCACAGGACCACGCCGATGGCGAGCCAGAGCAGCCAGAGCCAGCGTTCCGCGGTCTGCAGCCGGCGGCTGCTGGTCCAGGCCACCACCGCGGCCATGCCGGTGGCGATGGCCGGCAGCGGCCCGGCGGTGTGCCAGAACAACGAGGCACCGGCGCCGGCGATGGGGCCGCCCAGCAGCGCCAGCAGCGCGGTCGCGGGGCGCTGGCGCTCCTCCGGCCGGACCAGCAGGGAGATCAGCGGCAGCACCGCCGGCGGCATGGCCACGGCGCAGAGCGGCAGCAGCGCGACCAGGGGCGCGAAGAAGCTGCCGCCGAAGCGCACCAGCCAGGGCGTGTTGGCCGCCTCGGCAAAGCCGTGCATCGGCGCCACCCAGCGGTTCAGCGCATAGGTCGGCGCCTCGCCGAAGGTGGCGGCGGCCAGCAGGATGCCACCCACCGCGATGACCGCGGGAAACAGCGTCAGCAGGAACAGCGCCACGGCGCTGCCGCTGTCGCGCACGTCGCGCAGGCAGAACGGCAGCAGCGCCATGATCGGCAGCGCGATGTACAGCGCGTCCGGCGCGGTCAACACCAGCGCGGCCAGCGCCAGGCCCAGCGCCATCAGGGATTGGGCGTCGCCGATCGAGGAGGCGCGGTCCAGCGCCAGGGCGACGATGCCGACCAGCAGCACCGAGAGCAGCAGCGTCTGCCCGGTGGTGGCCAGCATCAGCGTGGCCGGGTGCAGGCCCAGCAGCGCGGTCGCCGCCAGTGCTTCCAGCAGGCCCCAATGCACCCGCCGCAGCCGCCAGTAGAACACCCCCAGCGTGAAGCCGCCGGCCAGCACGGTCAGCATCACCAGGGTCTGCGGCCCGGCATCCGGCACATGGCGGGTGAGTGACAGCAGCATGGCCGCCAGCCATTGCCCGGCGATGGCGGCGGGGTCCTCCGTCACCAGCCAGACGCGTTCCAGCATGGCGTCCAGGTGGCCGGAGGCGAAGAGCAGGTCCGCCACCCAGGCGTACCAGATGGTGCCGGCCACCATGACCAGGGCGCCGCCGAAGGCGTGGCCGTCCTGCCTGTCGGTGTAGTCGGCGGAGACCGTGGTGCTGCTCATCGGCCGCTCGCCGGGTTGGCGATGGCGGCAAGCGCTTCCTGCGTGGCCGAGGAGGTGCCGTGCTGGGTCTTTTCCCAGTAGTGCGGCCGCAGCAGCAACTGCCACAGCGCCTTGTAGGCGGCGACCGAGTGCAGCACCCAATAGGCCGGCGCCAGCAGCGCCCAGGGCATCAGCATGAACCAGCCGCGCTTCGCCGCCGCCACCATGGTCAGGTAGACATACATCGCGTTGCCGACCACCAGGTTGAAGATGGCCAGGTAGATGATCGGCGCCGGGAAGAAGCGGTCGATCGCGGCCGAGCCCCAGATCAGCGTCGCCGCCGTGGTGGCCCAGAGCAGCGGGTTCAGCAGCGCGGTCAGCACCGGGAAGCCGACGAAGAACTGGAAGCCCCAGAAGCCGACATTGCCCAGCCGGCGATACAGCTGCACCGGCCGGCGCATGTGCACCAGCCAGGTCTGCATGTAGCCCTTGATCCAACGGCTGCGCTGGTTGATCCAGCTGCGCAGCACGCCATTGGCTTCCTCGAAGGTGGTGGAGTTCACCACCGCGACCTCATAGCCGGCCTGGGTCAGCCGCACGCCGAGGTCGGCGTCCTCCGTCACGTTGTAGGGGTCCCAGGCGCCGAGGTCGCGCAGCACCTGGGTGCGGAAATGGTTGGAGGTGCCGCCGAGCGGGATCGGCACCCGCAGGATGTGCAGGCCGGGCAGCAGGTAGTCGAACCAGTTGGAGTATTCGAGCGTGAACATCCGGGTCAGGAAGTTTTCCCGCCGGTTGAAGTAGTTCAGCCGGGCCTGGACGCAGGCCACTTCCGGCCCTGACCGCTTGAACAGCGCGACGGCCTTCTTCAGCTGGTCGGGCTCGGGCATGTCCTCGGCGTCGAACACCACGCACAGCTCGCCGCGGGCGAAGTGCAGCGCGTAGTTGCAGGCCTTGGGCTTGGTCTTGGGCAGGCTGGTCGGCACGCGGATGATCTCGAAGATGCCCTCGGCGTGCAGCGCCTTGGCGGCCTCGATGGTCTCCTCGTCGTCCTGTTCCAGCACCAGCTTCACGTCCAGCTTGGCGCGCGGATAGTCCAGCCGGCGGATCGAGTGCACCAGGATCGGAAGGACCTCCTTCTCCCGGTACATCGGCACCAGCACGGTGTAGGTCGGCAGTTCCTCGGGCTTCAGCGCCTCGATCTCGTGGTCCGCCACGGCGATGCCGACGTCATGCCGGGCGCCGACCCAGGTGAGCAGGAAGCGGAAGCAGAAGCTGAGCAGGTAGAACACGGTCACCAGCGCGGAGCCGGCGATCAGCGTCGGCACCGGCGCGGCCCACAGGCCCAGCAGCAGCAGGGAGGCCATGATGGCGGCGAAGATCACCTGCGCCGGGGTGAACACCACCTTGGCCGAAAGCTCCGGCGTGCGGAGGTAGAGCGCTTCCCGCGCCGCCAGGTCGGCCAGGTGGTCGAAGACGTGCTGCAGGGTCCAGAGGATGTCGAACTTGGCGGTGACCGCCCAGCGGATCGGCACGCCGGGGAAGGCCTCGGCCGCCCAGGCCAGCGCCTCCGGCTCCCGCGGGCGGACGGCGGCCAGCACCACGCCGCCGTCGGGGTCCTGCCGCCAGGGGATGACGCCGTGGCCCAGGTAGAAGTCGCGCTCGGCGTGGTTGAGCAGCGGCTCCTCGCAGGGGTGGGCCACCAGGTCCGCCAGCGGCAGGCCGCTGACCGCCGCCACCGCCTCGGCCCAGTCGCGCGGGCTGATGGCGCCATCGGCCACCAGCGTCTCATGGATGGTCATGCCCCAGGCGCGGGCCTGGGCGCGGGCCCGGGTCAGCGCAGCGGAATCCAGCCGCTGCGCCAGCATCAGGTGCGCGAGGGTCTCGTCCTCGGGCGGCGGGCCGGGCTGCATGGCGCTAGCTGCGCCGCCGGCGCAGCCGCACCACCGCCACCACCGCCAGCAGGATGATCAGCACCCAGGCGAGGATGAACAGCTCGTTCCGCCAGCGGTCGAGCAGCGTGGTCTCGGTGGTGAAGCGGGCTTCCTCCACCGCCACGCTCGGGCGGCGGGTGTCGAACACCACCGGGCGGACCTGGCCGTCGAACACCGCGACATTGCCCAGCGTCAGGCCGGCCGGGTCGCGCAGGCTGGCCTCCGACCCCGGGCTGACCCACAGGCCGGGGACGCTGCCGGCGGCGACCAGCTGCACCAGGGTCATGCCGGCGGCGGGGGCCACCTCCACCCGGGCGCCGTTGCGCTGGTCATCCAGCACCACGCGGCCAAGGTCGGGCCGCAGCAGGCCGGCACCGGCGATGTCGGCGGGCGCGGCGCGGGAGACCAGGATGAAGGGCCGGCTCAACGCCGCGCCGCTGGTCAGCTCAATGGCCTGGGGCCGGGCGGCGGCGCCGTTCAGCAGGCGGCCCATCAGCGGCACCGCGGACACCGCGTCGGTCGGCGGGATGTCCACGCGGACCAGCGCCGGGCGTTCGCCATTGACCGCGAAGCCGCCGAAGTCGCTGGCGCCGGCATAGCCGTCGGCCAGCATCACGCGGGAGGTGTCGCGCAGCTGGAAGGCCAGCGCGTCGTCGCTGCCGCAGGCGCGGCGGGCGCCCAGCCGGGCCAGGCGCAGCGTGACGGTCATGCGGTGGCGCAGCAGGTCGGCCGGCAGGGCAACCTGCACGCCATCCAGCTCCACCGCGCCACGGTAGGTGTTGCTCCACAGCAGGCGGCCACCGACGCTCAGCGAGATCGCCATCGCCTCGTCGTTCGGGGTCATCGGGCCGCGGCCGAACAGCTGCAGCGCGACCGGGTGGCGGCCAGGGGGCAGCCGGTCGAAGGGCAGCTCGAAGGTCAGGGTGCCGGAGCTGTAGATCGCCACCTGCTGCGGCCGCAGGCCGATCTCGGAGAAGGCGACGCTTTCGGCCGAGGCGGCGATGGCGACCGAGCCGGGCTCGCCGCGCGCCACCACGCTGTCCAGCGTGCGCATCAGCGGCGCGGCGGAAACCAGGGCGCGGGCGGCGCTGGTATCGGCCACGCGCAGGCGCCAGGCGCCGGGGCTGCCGGCCACCTGTTCCAGCGCGATGGGGGTGTTGGCGCGGCCGATGCGGATCAGCGCGCTGGGGTCGTTGGGGCCGACCATGACCGGCTCGGCGCCGCGGTTGTACAGCGCGGTGGCCAGGGTGACCGCGGCCTCCAGGTCCGGCAGGCTGGGCGGGGCGGGCAGCGACATCGGCACCCGGCCGGCCAGGCGGCGCCAGACGGTGCCGACACCCTCGCTGCCTTCGACCGAGTATTCCAGCCGGCTGTCGGCGCCGATGCGGGTGTAGACACCGGGGCTGTCGTTGTCGAAGCAGAGGTCGTCGCGGCGCAGCGCCTGGTCGGCCACCAGGCGGACCTGCAGGAACTCGCCGCGGGCCAGGGCCGGCGGGATGTCGATGCGCTCGATCCGGGCGCCATCCTTCAGCGGCAGCGCCACCAGCGGCGATTCACCGATGTAGACGACGATGGAGGAGAAGGCGTCCAGCATGGGCGAGGGCTGGAGTTCCAGCGCCAGCGTCACCCGGCCGGGGCTGGTGGGCAGCGGGAAGAAGGCCTCGACCTCGGCGCGCGGGCCGCGCATGACGAAGCCTTCGGGGAAGCCGAGTTCGCGCAGCGAGTTGGCGATGGCGCCGGATGCCGGCAGCACCAGGCTGGCCAGCAGCACCAGCCCGGCGAGGAAGCGCCAGCGGCGGCGGGGGGAATGCGCCATCTGCTTTCTCCTTGCCTGCGCCGGGCCGGGGGGGGAGCCAGGCAGCAGTTTCAAATTCTGGACAAGACTATCTATCGTGAGGCGACTTTTACGCCTTGTGACAGCCAGCACAACACCGTGATGGTAGTATTCGAATCGGTCCACTCGCGCGACACGTGCAATCCGCGCCGATAAGGGAATGATCCGCAAACGCACCCGCGGCGCAAGCCGATTCACGCGTGGCGTTTCCGGGCTTGCCGGGCCGGCGGGGCTTCGCCAGCCTGCCGGCCGCAGAATGGGAACAGGCGGATGCACGACTTCAAGGGCAAGCGGGTGGTGGTGTGCGGCGGCAGCCGGGGCATCGGGCGCAGCGTGGCGCTGGGCTTCGCCCAGGCGGGGGCGGCGGTTTCCATCTGCGCACGCAGCCCGGGACCGCTGGAGGCGACGCGGGCCGAGCTGGCCGCGCTGGGCGGCCAGGCGCATGCCGCCAGCTGCGACCTGGGCGACAAGGCGGCGGTGGAGGGCTACGTGGCCGCCGCGGCCGCCGCGCTGGGCGGGGTGGACGTGCTGGTGAACAATGCCTCGGGCTTCGGCGGGCCGGATACCGAGGAAGGCTGGGCGGCCGGGCTTTCGGTGGATGTGATGGCGACGGTGCGGGCCAGCCATGCCGCCCTGCCCTTTTTGGAGGCGTCCAAGGGCAGCATCGTCAACGTCAGCAGCATCAGCGGCTACAAGTCCAGCACGCGCACCCCGGCCTATGCCGCGGTCAAGGCGCTGCTGATCAACTACACGCTGAGCCAGGCGGCGATGCATGCGCCCAAGGGCATCCGAGTGAATGGCGTGGCGCCCGGCAGCATCGAGTTTCCCGGTGGCAGCTGGGAGGAGCGCAAGACCAGCGCGCCGGCGCTGTACAACGCCATCCTGGGCAGCATTCCCTTCGGCCGCTTGGGCACGCCGGAGGAGGTGGCCGAGGTGGTGATGTTCCTGGCCAGCAGCGGCGCGCGCTGGGTGACCGGGCAGACCATCATCGTGGATGGGGGGCAGCTGCTGTGAAGCTTCCTGCGTCGACCTTCACCGTCACGGACTGGGCGACGGTGCCGCAGACGAGCCACCCCGGCGAGACCGGGGAGGCGTTGTGGCGCACGATCAACATCGGCGAGCTGCGGGTGCGGCAGGTGGAGTATTCGGCCGGCTACCTGGCCGACCATTGGTGCGACCGCGGGCACGTGCTGTACGTGCTGGAAGGCGAGCTGGTCAGCGAGTTGAAGGACGGGCGCAAGTTCACGCTGAAGCCGGGGATGAGCTACCAGGTCAGCGACTTCGGGGATTCGCCGCACCGGTCGTTCACCGCGACGGGGGTGAAGCTGTTCATCGTGGATTGAGGGGACGGGGTCACTCAAAGCTCGGCTTGCCCCTGCCCTTCTTGATGTCGCCGCGCTTGGCCTTGCCGTCCAGCCGCCGCACCTTGCTGCCCAGCGTCGGCTTGGTCGGGCGGCGTTTTGGCGGCGGCGGCTTGGCGGCCTCGCGGATCAACTCCAGCAGGCGTTCCAGCGCGTCGTCGCGGTTGCGTTCCCGCGTGCGGTGCTGCTGCGCGGTGATGACCAGGACGCCGTCCTGCGTCAGCCGATGGCCGCCGAGCTTCAGCAGGCGGTCGCGCACGCCCTCCGGCAGGCTGGGGCTGTTCTGCACGTCGAAGCGCAGTTGGACGGCGGTTTCCACCTTGTTGACGTTCTGCCCGCCGGGGCCGGAGCTGCGCAGGAAGTCCTCGTGCAGTTCCTTCTCGTCCAGCGAGATGCTGCGGGTGACGGGGACCAGCGTCATGCGAGCAGGCCCAGCGTCGGCGCTTCGTCCTTCAGCGCCACGCCGCTGCCGCCGCGGGCCATGGCGGCCTGCATCAGCCAAGCCAGCTTGGCGGCGGCTTCTGCCGGGGTGAGGCCGCCCGGGCGGATGTTGGAGAGGCAGTTGCGCTCGGCATCGCGGCGGCCCCGGCGCGGCCCCCAGGTCAGGTAGATGCCCATGCTGTCGGTGGCCGAAAGGCCGGGGCGTTCGCCGATGAGGACCGCGACCATGGCGGCCTGCATCGCCTCGCCGATCTCGTCGCCCAGCGCCACGCGGGCCTGCTGCGCCAGCACGATGGGGCCGGGGGCCATGCGCTGCGCGTTGAGCAGTGGCACCAGCGCGGCCAGCAGCGCCGACGCGTTGGCCTGCACGCCTTCGGCGCAGAGCCCGTCCGCGACAACGATCAGAAAAGCGCCCGGCGTCGGCGACCGCGCCAGCCTGGTCGCGTCGGCCTCTCGCAGGCGGCGGCCGAGATCGGGGCGGAGCAGGTAGTTGCGGCGGTCCTCGGCCTGGCTGGCCACGCGATGGACGGGCAGGCCCAGCGGGGCGCAATCGGCTTCCAGGCGGTCGAGGTCGAGCGCGCTCCACACCGCGTCCCGCGCGCGGGCATGGGCTTCCTGGAAGTCCAGATGCGCCGCCGTGGGCAGGCCGTTGCCGGCGCGGCCCAGCGCCACGCGGGCGGTGGTGTGGCGGCGCAGGTCTCGCCACAGGGCGGGCACGTCGCTCATGTCAGCCCCAGCAGCGCGGGGGTCAGCGGCAGGGTGCCGGCGCGGCTGGCTGCGTCCAGGCCCATGCGTTCCAGCCAGCTTTCGAATTCCGGTGCCGGGCGCTTGCCCAGCGCGGCGCGCAGGTACAGGGCGTCGTGGAAGGAGGTGCTCTGGTAGGCCAGCATCACGTCGTCGGCCCCGGGCACGCCCATGATGTAGGTGACGCCGGCAACGCCGAGCAGGGTCATCAGCGCGTCCATGTCGTCCTGATCGGCCTCGGCGTGGTTGGTGTAGCAGACATCCACGCCCATCGGCAGGCCGAGCAGCTTGCCGCAGAAATGGTCCTCCAGCCCGGCGCGGGTAATCTGCTTGCCGTCGTACAGATATTCTGGGCCGATGAAGCCGACCACGCTGTTGACCAGCAGCGGGGCGTATTCGCGGGCCACGGCATAGGCGCGGGCTTCGATGGTCTGCTGGTCCACGCCGTGATGCGCTTCCGCGGACAGCGCACTGCCCTGGCCGGTTTCGAAGTACATCACGTTCTCACCGCGCTTCAGGCTGCGGGCGGCGTCGTGGGCTTCCCGCAGCAGGGCCAGGTTGATGCCGAAGCTGGTGTTGGTCGCCTCGGTGCCGCCGATGCTCTGGAACACCAGGTCCACCGGGGCGCCGCGCTGGATCGCGAGCAGCGAGGTGGTGACATGCGCCAGCACGCAGCTTTGCGTGGGGATGCCGAAGCGCTGGATCACGCCGTCCAGCAGCTCCAGCAGGCGGCAGGTGGCGTCCACATTGTCGGTGGCGGGGTTGATGCCGATGCAGGCATCGCCGGCGCCGAGCAGCAGCCCGTCCAGGATGGCGGCGGCCACGCCGCGCGGGTCGTCCACGGGGTCGTTGGGCTGCAGCCGGGTGGAGAGGGTGCCCGGCAGGCCCAGCGTGTTGCGGAAGCGGGTGGTGACCTGGCACTTCGCCGCGATGGCGATGAGGTCCTGCAGGCGGCAGAGCTTGCTGGTGGCGGCCACCATCTCGGGCGTCAGGCCGGGGCGGAGCGCGGCGAGGCTGGCGGTATCGGCCTCGGCCAGCAGCCAGTCGCGCAGGCCGCCAACCGTGAGGTGCGCCACCGGCGTGAAGGCGGCGGGGTCGTGGCGGTCGAGGATCAGGCGGGTGACCTCGTCAGCCTCGTAGGGGATCACCGCCTCGGTAAGGAAGTGACGCAGCGGCAAGTCGGCCAGCGCGCGCTGGGCGGCCACCCGTTCCGCGGCCGAGCCGGCCGCCAGCCCGGCCAGCTGGTCGCCCGAGCGCGGCGGCGTGGCCCGCGCCAACAGGGTCTTCAGGTCCGGGAAGCCGTAGCGGGTGCCGCCGATGGCGTGGGCGAAGGGCATGGCCGCATTGTGCCCAAGGCCGCGCCAGCTTGCCAGCGCGGCCCAGCGGCGGAGCCGGCCTTAAACCCAGCGGCGGAGCCGACCTGCAACCCGGCGGCGGAGCCGCCTTGCCAGCAAGGCGAAGGCGGGGGATGTTCCCGGCCAACGCCCAAGAGGACGATATGCAACGCGAACAGCTTGAATCGGCGCCCACGGCCGCCGAGGCCTGGCCCGACCAGATCTATGACCTGCTGAAGCAGCACGGCGTGCGCCAGGTGGGCCTGGTGCCGGATGCCGGGCATGCCCGCCTGATCAAGCGCTGCCTGGCCGACAACGACATGAAGGTGGTCAGCCTGACCACCGAGGAAGAGGGCGTGGCCCTGGCCTTCGGCGCCTGGCTGGGCGGCGAGAAGTCCGTGCTGCTGATGCAGAGCAGCGGCGTCGGCAACATCATCAACATGCTGAGCGTGGCGATCGCCCACCGCACGCCCTGCCCGATCATCGTGACGATGCGCGGCGACTTCGGCGAGTTCAACCCGTTCCAGGTGCCGATGGGCAATGCCACCCAGGCCTGCCTGGAAGCCATGGGCACGCTGGTGAAGCGCGCCGACCGGCCCGAGGATGTGGCCGATACCGTGAATGCCACGCTGCGGCTGGCCTTCAACACCTATCGCCCGACCGCGACGCTGCTCGGCCAGCGTCTGCTGGGCGCCAAGACCTTCGGGAAGTGACGCCATGACCGAGATTGCTGTGGGCCCGACGGGCAAGCTGATGCGGCGCGACGTGGTCAAGGCGCTCCTGGAGAACCGGGACGGCATGCTGGCCATCGGTGGCCTGGGCGCGCCGGCCTGGGACATTACGGCGGCGGGTGACAGCCCGCTGAACCTGCCGCTGTGGGGCGGCATGGGTGGCGCGGCCGTCATGGGCCTGGGCCTGGCGCTGGCGCAGCCGGAACGCAAGGTCTGCGTCATCACCGGCGATGGCGAGATGCTGATGGGCGTGGGCAGCCTGGCGACGGTGGCGGTGCAGCGGCCGCGCAACCTCAGCATCGTGGTGCTGGACAACGAGCATTACGGCGAGACCGGCATGCAGGAGACCCACACCAAGCACGGCGTGGACCTGGTGATGATGGCCAAGGGCGCCGGCATTGCCGATAGCCGCCTGGTACGCACCGCCGAGGAACTGCTGAAGCTGCGCGCGGATATCCACGCCGGCAACGGGCCGCTCTTCGCCCAGGTGAAGATCGACGAGGGCACCCAGCCGCTGGTGCTGCCGCCGCGTGAGGCGAGCATCCTGCAGGCGCGGATGCGCGAGGCGATCATGGGGCCGGAGGCGCACCTGCAGTAGCGCCGCACCGCGCGGGTCGGCGATAGCATCTGCCGCGCGTCGCGGCGTGGGGAGGAAAGAATGAAGAAGCGCACGCTGCTTTCCCTGCTGGCATCAGCGCCCTTCGCCGCGCGGGCGCAGGGGTGGGCGCCGGACAAGCCGATCAAGCTGGTGGTGCCGTTTGCCGCCGGCGGCAGCACGGACATCACCGCGCGGCTGCTGGCCCAGGCGCTCAGCGACCGGCTGGGCCAGCCGATGGTGATCGAGAACCGGCCCGGCGCCGGCGGCAACATCGCCGCCGAGGCCGTGGCGCGGGCGGCGCCGGACGCGCAGACGCTGTTCATGGCGACCTCCGGCATCATCGGCGCCAACAAGGCGCTGTACCGGACGCTGCCGTTCGACCCGGTGAAGGACTTCGCGCCGATCAGCCAGGTGGCCTTCGTGCCGAACATCCTGGTGGTCGGGCCGAGCATGCCGGCGACCTCGATTGCCGACCTGATCGCGCGGGTGAAGGCGCGGCCGGGCGAGGTGACCTATGGCAGTGCCGGCATCGGGACCAGCCAGCATATGGCGGGCGCGCTGTTCGCGCAGCGGGCCGGGCTGAACATGATCCATGTGCCGTATCGCGGCGGCGCGCCGGCGAATACCGATCTCGTCTCCGGCAAGATCGACTTCATCATGTCGCCGCTGGTGGAGGTGCTGCCGCAGATCCGCGCCGGCACGCTGAAGCCGCTGGGGGTGACGACGCTGCGGCGGTCTCCGCTGTTCCCCGACGTGCCGACGATTGCCGAGACGATGCCGGGCTTCGAGATTGCGCTGTGGAGCGGGTTGATGGCGCCGGCCGGCACGCCGGTGGCCGCGGTGCAGCGCCTGGCCGCCGAGACCGCCGCCGTGCTGCGCACCGCGGCACTGCGCGACAAGCTGGCCGAGCAGGGCAGCGAGCCGGTCGGCAGCAACCCCGACGAGTTCGCCAACTTCATCCAGAGAGACATCCCGAAATGGACGGAGATCGTCCGGCTTTCGGGCGCCACCGCCGACTAGCCGTGCGATGACCGAAGCGCCTTCCGGCGCGACGGTCTGAATCGCACCGCCCGATACGAGGAACGAGCAAGAAAATGGCCCATGTTGTCTGCCTGCGCCCCGTCCACCCCGATGCCCAGGCGCGCCTGCGCGAAGCCGGACACACGGTGGAGGTGCTGGACCCCGTGAACGAGACGACGATTGCCGCGCGCATCCCGGATGCGGAGGCGATCATCGTGCGCGCCACGCCGATCAACGCCGCCTTCCTGGCGCATGCGCAGAAGCTGCGGATCTGCGCGCGGCACGGCGTGGGCTATGACGCGGTGGACGTGCCGGCGCTGACCGCGCGCGGCATTCCGCTGACCGTGACGCCGGATGCGAATGCCGCCAGCGTCGCCGAGCACGCGATGATGCTGATGCTGAACATCGCCCGCGGCACCTTCGAGTATGACCGCAAGACCAAGCAGGGCGAGTGGAGCAATCCGCCGGTGCCGACGACCTTCGACCTTGGCGGCAAGACCGTGCTGGTGGTGGGCTTCGGGCGTATCGGCGGGCGCGTGGCCAGGCTGTGCAAGGCCTTCGACATGCGGGTGCTGGTGCACGACCCGTACATTCCGCAGAACACCATCAAGGGCGCCGGCTTCATCCCGTGCAAGGTGCTGGCCGAGGGGCTGGCCGAGGCGGACGTGGTGACGACGCATCTGCCGAGCAACGAGAAGACGCGCGGCAGCGTGAATGGCGAGTTCTTCGCCAGCATGAAGCAGGGCGCGACCTACATCAACACCGCCCGCGGCACGCTGGTGGATGAGGCGGCGCTGGCCGGCGCGCTGACCAGCGGCCACCTGAAGGCGGCGGGCCTGGACGTGTTCTGGGAGGAGCCGATGAACCCGGCCAACCCGCTGCTGAAGGCGCCGAACGTGGTGATGACGCCGCACAGCGCCGCCGCGACGGAACAGGGTCTGTACCGCATGGCGATGAGCTGCGCCGAGAGCATCATCCAGGTGTTCGAGAACCGGCTGGACCCCGATGTGGTGATCAACCAGGAGGTGCTGCGTGGCAACCGATAATCCCCTCCTCGCGCTGGCGGCGCATGGCGCTTCCTGGCGCACGCGGGAGCTGACGCCGCATGTGGCGCATCATGCGCGGCGCGCGCTGATCGACTGGTTCGCAGCGCTGCTGCCGGGCTGCCTGCATCCGCCGGCGACGCTGTTGAGCGCGGCGATGGCGGGCGAGCGCGGCACCGGGCGCGCGATCAACTACGTGGATGGCAATACCGGCGGCACGCGCTACGCCGCGCTGCTGAACGCCACGGCCAGCCACACGGTTGAGTTCGATGATATCTTCCGGGATGCCGGGTATCATCCGGGCTGCCCGACGATTGGCGCGGCGCTGGCCTGTGCGCAGGCCCAGGGGTCCACGCTGGAGGAACTGCTGCGGGCGATCACCGCGGGGTATGAGGTGAGCTGCCGCATCGGCATGGCGGTGCAGCCTTCGCACTACAAGTACTGGCACACCACCGGCACGGTCGGCACCTTCGGCGCCGCCGCCGCCGTGGCGCTGCTGCTGGGCGCGGATGAGAAGCGGATAGCGCATGCGATCGCCACCGCCGCCACCTTTGCCGGCGGCCTGCAGCAGGCGTTCCGCAGCGACGGCATGAGCAAGCCGCTGCATCCGGGGCACGCCGCCGATGCCGGCGCGCTGGCGGGCATTGCCGGCGCGGCCGGCGTGACCGGCGCGCTGGACGTGTTGCATGGCCCGGTGGGCTTTGCGGCGGCGACCAGCGAGGATACCGGCAAGTGGCACAAGGCGCTGGCCGATCTCGACCGCGTCTGCATCACTGAGATGACGTTCAAGAACCATGGCTGCTGCGGCCATATCTTTGCCGGGTTGGATGGCGTGCGCGATTTGCAGCTGGCCAACAAGTTCGCGGCCGAGGATGTGGCCAAGGTGCATATCGGTGGCTACTCCGCCACCAAGGATGTGTGCGACCGGCCGAGCGTGAACAGCGAGCAGGAAGCGCGCTTCTCGGCGCAGTACACCGTGGGCGCCATGCTGGTGCTGGGCGGCGTGCGCGTGGCGGCGTTTGAGCCGGCGAACCTGAACAACCCGGCCATTCGCGCCGTGATGCCCAAGGTCAGCGTCAGCATGGACCCCGAACTGGCCGACGCCTACCCGGGCAAGCGCGCCGCCAAGGTGTGGATCACGCTGAAGGATGGGCGCGAACTGTACCACTACGCACCAACCCGCAAGGGCGACCCGGACGCGCCGCTTTCCGATGCCGAACTCGGCGACAAGTTCTCCGAGTTGACGGTGCCGGTGATCGGTGAGGCGGCCTCCACCGCGCTGCTGGACGCGCTGTGGCACAGCGACGCGCTGCCTGGCCAGGTGCCGCTGCTGGCCAACGCGCACAAGCACGCGGCCGAGTAGCGTGCTGCCGCTGGCGCTGGACCTCGGCAGCTGGCCGGTTCTGCTGGTGGGCGATGGCCCGGCGGCACTGAAGCGGCTGGACCTGCTGCGGGCTTCCGGCGCTGCGGATTTGACCGTGTATGCGGCCGAACCCTCGGCGGCGCTGCGCGCGGCGGCACCGGGGGTGATCCCGCGCATGCCGACCGACGCGGAGGTGATCGCGGCGCGTGTGCTGTTCCTGGCGGGTTTGCCGGATGCCGAGAATGAGCGCCTGGTGGCGCTTGGCCGCGCGCATCGGGTGCTGTGCAATGCGGAGGACGTGCCGCATCTGTGCGACGCCTATGCGCTGGCCACCGTGCGGCGGGGCAACCTGGTGCTGGCGATTTCCACCGAAGGCAAGAGCCCGGCTGTCGCGCGCATCCTGCGGCAATGGCTGGAAAAGCGCTTCGGCCCGGAATGGGAACAGCACCTGGAAGCCGCGGCGGCGCAGCGCAACCGCTTGCGCGCCGAGGGTGCGTCGCCACCTGCCATCACAGCCGCAACCGCCGCCCTGTTGGCGCCCTACCTGGAGCATGACTGATGAAGTTCGGCATCTTCGACCAGAACGACGCCGGCGTGCTGCCATTCGGCGAGCACTACGAGGCGCGGCTGAAGCTGTGCGAGGCCTATGACCGGCTGGGCTTCACCACCTATCACCTGAGCGAGCATCACGCGACGCCGCTGAGCTACACGCCCTCCACCGGCGTGTTCCTGTCCGCCGTGGCGCAACGGACCAAGACGCTGCGCTTCGGGCCGCTGGTGTATATTTTGCCGCTGCGGCATCCGCTGCAATTGGCGGAAGAGATCTGCATGCTGGACCAGATGTCCGGCGGGCGGCTGGAACTCGGCATCGGCCGCGGCGCGGTGCCGCATGAGCTCCGCCACCACGGCGTGGACCCCAGCGTGGCGGTGCCGATGTATCGGGAAGCGTTGCAGGTGCTGCTGCAGGCGCTGACCCAGCCGAGCGTGGACTTCGCCGGGCAGTACTACACCTACAAGGACGTGCCGATGGTGCTGCGCCCGGTGCAGCAGCCGCATCCGCCGCTGTGGTACGGCGTCTCCGCTGCCGATGCGGCGGTGTGGCCGGCGCAGAACGCGGTCAACATCGTCTGCAACGGGCCGGTCGGCCGCGTGGCGGAGATCGTGGCGCGCTACAAGGCGGAATGGGCGGCGCTGGGCAAGCCGGCGGCCACCCTGCCCTGCCTGGGGCTATCCCGCGCGGTGGTGATCGGCGAAACCGATGCCGAGGCGCTGGAGCAGGCGCGTATCGGCTGGAAGCGCTACAGCGAAAGCTTCTACGTGCTGTGGAAGCGCCACGGCAGCATGCCGCAATACGCGCGCACGCCGGAGGATTTCGCCGAGATGATCGAGGCGGGCACCGGCTTCGCCGGCACCGTCTCCACCGTGCGCGACGCGCTGCTGGCCCAGGCGCGCGAGACCAGCGCGAACTACGTCGTCAGCCGCTTCGCCTTCGGCGACATGACGCCGGACCAGGCGCTGCGCAGCGCCACGCTGTTTGCCAATGAAATCATGCCCGCGCTGCGGGAACAGGAGGATCAACGCCATGCTGCCTGAATCGAATCCGGAAGCCCTCGGCCTCGACCCCGCGCCGCTCGCGCGGCTCTGCGCCACCATCGAGCGCCACATCGCCGAGGGCTATCACCCCGGCGCGCAGCTGGCCATTGCGCGGCATGGCGAGATGGCGCTGTACAAGTCCTTCGGCAAGGCCAGCATCGGGCCGGACAAGGCGGCGGACGACCGCACCATGTTCCTGATGTATTCGAACACCAAGGTCGTCACCACCTGCGCGATCTGGCAGCTGGTGGAAGACGGGCTGCTGCGCTTCACGGATACGGTGGCCAGCGTGCTGCCGGGCTTCGAGGCGAACGGCAAGGGCGACATCACCATCATCCAGCTGCTGTCGCACCAGGGCGGCTTCCCGTCCTCGATGCCGAACGCGAAGGTGTGGGGCGACCAGGCGGAGCTGCGGCGCCAGGTCTGTGCCTTCACGCTGGAATGGACGCCTGGTTCGCGCGTGCACTACCACCCGACCGCCGCGCATTGGGTCTGCGCCGCGATCATCAATGAGCTGACCGGCCGCGACTTCCGCGACGTGATCCGCGAGCGGATCATCATGCCGTTGGGGCTGGGCGAGGAGCTGTATATCGGCACGCCCGAGAGCGAGCAGGGGCGTTGCGCCGACATCTACGACACCACCGGGCCGCACAAGTTCACCGTGCGCGCGCCGGAAGCGACCAGCGCCTTCAAGCTCTCCGGCGTGCCCGGTGGCGGCGGCTATGGCACGGCGCGGGCGATGGCGACCTTCTACCAGGCGCTGGGCAATGGCGGTGAGCTGAACGGCGTGCGGCTGGTGAGCCCGCGGATGATGGAATACGTCACCCGCAACTTCACCGGCGACCGGCTGGACACCAACATGGGCTTTGCGATGAACCGCGGCCTGGGCCCGCATTCGCGCGGCGAGCAGGACGTGATCCGCGGCCTGGGCACGCTGGCGCACCCGGCGACGTTCGGCCATGGCGGCGTTGGCTCCAGCTATTGCTGGGCGGACCCGGAGAGCGGGCTGTCCTTCGCCTTCTTCAGCAATTGCCGGCAGGACCAGGATGGCGGCGCCTGGCACAATGGCCGGATGGAGACGCTCTCCAACTTGGCGCACGCTTCCATCGTGGAGTAGCGGCGCTACCCGGCCCGCGCGGTGCGGGGGCCGGGACTGCCAAGGCGGGGCGCCCGGCGATGTGGCGGGCACCTGCAGCCCAACCAGCGGCGAGGCGTACCATCCAACGGTGGCGCGTTCTGCGCCGGCTGCGCTCCCGCATCACGCGCCGCGATCTGGCGCGGATGCCTGTCGCGCCTCAGCGCGCGGCGCGGATCCCCGTCGCGGCGGCGACCTCGCCCCAGATGCGGTCTTCCTCGGCCAGCCGGGCGTTGAATTGCGCGGGCAGGCTGCCCACCGGCTCGAAGCCCCAGTCACGCACGCGCTGGGCGGCGGCCGGCTGGTGCAGGCCGTCGTGGATCGCCTTGCCCAGCAGTTCCACGATCTCCGGCGGGGTGCCGACGGGGGCGAAGAAGCCCTGCCAGATCAGCGGATTGAAGTTGCGGTAGCCAAGCTCCGTGAAGCTGGGCACCTGCGGCAGCGCCGCCAGCCGGCCGGGGCCAGACGTGCCGAGGATGCGGAGGTTGCCGGTGTGCAGCTGCGACGACGCCGAGGAGGTGTCGATGAACACGCAGCAGACATGGCCGCCCAGCAGGTTGGTCAGCAGCCCGTTGCGGATCGGCACATGGGTGAAGCGCAGCCCGGCCTGCTGGCCGAACAGCGCGGCGAAGAGATGCGCCGAGGAGCCGTGGCCGTAATTGCCGATGGGGATCTCGTCCGGCTGGCGCTTGGCCCAGGTGACGAACTCGGCCAGCGAGGTGGCCGGCACCATGGCCGGGTTGACCATCAGGATGTTGCCGCCGGCATTCATCTGGCTGAGGCCGACCAGGTCGCGGCGGGCGCGATAGGGCGTCTCGGGTTCGATATGCGGCAGCGTCATGATGGCGGAGGTGGCGGAGAGGATGGTCATGCCATCCGGCCGCGCCCGCGCCACGGTGGTGACGGCGACGACGCCGCCACCGGAAGGCATGGGTTCCACCACCACGGTGCGGCCCAGCAGCTCCTGCATCAGCGAGGCGACGAGGCGCGACGGCGCGTCGGTGCCGCCGCCGGCCGCACCGGTCATGATCATGCGGATCGGCCGATCGGGGAGGATAGGCTGGGCGAAGGCGGGCGCGGCCAGCAGCAGCAGCGCCAGGACCAGCCGGATCATGCCGCCACGGCCTCACGCGCGAAGGCGGGCATCACTTCGCGGACGAAGAGTTCGACCGAGCGCTTGCTCTCGCTCGGCACCATGTCGCCGAAGGCGAAGCGGCAGAGGAGGTAGTTGATGCCGCTGGCCGGGATGTCCTTGGCCAGAATGTCGCGCATGGTGCTGGGCGAGCCGCAGAAGGCCTGGCCGCGCGCGGCCATGTCGTCCCAGGTGGGCGGGAAGTTGGCGTTGGGTGGAATGCCGCCGCGCAGCTTCCACAGGTACATGAAGCTCTCGATCCACTTCAGGTAGGCGCGGCGGGCCAGGGCCAGGGCTTCCGCGTCGGTCTCGGCCACCACCAGGTGGCGGCTGGTGCCGATCATCGGCAGCGTGGCGTCGCTGCGGCCCAGCGCCGACCATTCCTGGCGGTAGCGGTCCGCCACCGCGCGCATCGGGCCGGCCGGCAGGTTGCCGACGACGTTGACCTGGTTCTCGGCGCACCAGGGCACGCCATCAGGCCGGGCGATGCCGTACCACAGCGGCGGGTGCGGCTTCTGCACCGGGCCGACGGTGATGGGCACGGCGTCGAAGTGGTAGAACTCGCCGTGGTGGGTCAGCTCCTGGCCCTCGCTGGCCAGCATGCGCAGGATCACGCCCAGCGCCTCGATGTACTGGGCCTGCACCTTGTCGGGCTCCAGGCCGTAGAAGCGCACCTCGTGCGGGGAGATGCCGCGGCCGACGCCGATCTCAAGCCTGCCGCCGGACATGTGGTCCAGCATGCAGATCTCCTCGAACAGGCGGAGCGGGTGGTACAGCGGCAGCGTGTAGACCAGCGGGCCGAAGCGCAGCCGCTCGGTGCGCTGCGCCAGGGCGGCCAGGAAGACGCTGGGGGAGGAGGCGGCGCCGAGCGGGGTGCTGTGGTGCTCGGCCTGGTGGTAGGCGTGGAAGCCGGCGGCGTCGTAGATCTCGCCCAGCATCAGCCGATGCTCGAAATCCTCGCCCAGCGTGCCGGGGCCGCGGTCCAGGTGGTCGAAGACGCCGAAGCGCATGGCGCGTTTCCCTTGCTGCGCGGTCGCCGATGGCGGGCCGCTGTTGCGGGGAGGGTAGCACGCTCGGCGCGACCGGCCAGTGGCCGGTCGTCGCCCCCTGCGCGGCCGGCCAGTAGGCCGGTCGTCGCACGCGCGAACGCGGTCGCGTTCGTGGCACCCGCGGCCAGCTACGCGCCGCCCGTCGCGCGCGTCTCAGGCGGCCTGTTGCTGCCGGGCCTGCAGCCCCGCCAGTACCGCGGCGGGCAACGGCTCGCGCCAGGCCAGGTGCAGTTCGCCCGGCGGCTGCGCCACCACGCGGGCGGGGAAGCGGCCATGCCCGGGCAGCTCCAGCACCGCCTCCCCCACCATCGGCACGTCACCGATGAAGGCGGCGCCGCCGGGCGAGATGTCGCGCAGCCGGCCGGGGCTGCGGCCTTCGGCGTGGATGATGCTGGCGGCCAGGTCCATCTCCAGCCGCGGGTCGCCGCGGCGGTCCACGGCGCGGCTGCGGGTCCGCATCAGCTGCACCAGCCGGCCCTTCAGCGCCGCCACTTCCTGCGCCACATGCTGGCCGGTGGCGCGCAGGCTGGCCATGGCGGTGCCGTTGCTGCCAACCACCTGCGACACCTCGCCGATGCGGGTGGAGACGCCGCGCGCCGCACGGGCGGCCTCGGCGACGGAATGGGCGATGCTGGCGGTGGCGCTGCCCTGGCGTTCCGTCGCGCCGGCGACGCTGGCGGCCACCTCGTCCAGCGCGGCCACGGCGGCGCCGATATCGGCCATGGCGCCCACGGCTTCCTTCGCCGTGGCGTCGATGGCGGAGATGCGGCGGCCGATCTCCTCGGTGCTGCGGGCGGTCTGCCCGGCCAGCGCCTTCACCTCCGAGGCCACGACCGCGAAGCCCTTGCCGGCCTCGCCGGCGCGCGCCGCCTCGATGGTCGCGTTCAGCGCCAGCAGGTTGGTGCGCTGGGCGATGTCGGCGATCAGCCGCGTCACCTCGCCGATCTCGCCGACCGAGGCGGCCAGCACGTCGAAGGTACGGCGCGCGGATTCGGTCTTGGCCACGGCGTCGCGGGTGGCGCCGCCGGCGCGGACCATGTCCTGGGCAATGCGGTTGATCTGCTCCGGCAGGGCGGTGGCTTCCTCGGCCACGGCATTGGCGGCGGTCAGGCTGCGCTGGGCTTCCTCCGCCACGCCGCGGGTCAGCGCCAGGGTCTCGGCGGAGAGCGTCTCCATCTGCTGGCACTGGTCGAACAGGCCCTGCATGTGCTGGCCGACATTCTCCACCAGGCGGGCGCTCTCGGCCTCCAGCAGCGCGACCATCTCGCGCTCGCCCTCGTCGCGGGCGGCGATGGCCTTGGCGGCCAGGCCGTCGCGTTCCTGCTGCAGGGCGCGGTTGGCCAGGGCGGCGGCCTGGAAGTGCTGGGTCGCGCGCAGCAGCTCCGCCACCTCCGGCGCGCCGCGCGCGGGCGGCACCGCGGCATCCAGCTCGCCCCCGGCCAGCCGGCGCAGCGCGGAGATGGCGCCGCGCAGCGGCAGGGTGACGGCACGGCGCACCGACCATGGCGTCAGCGCCGCCAGCAGCAGCACCAGCCCGGCGCCGCCGAGCAGTGCCAGCATCAGCTGGCGGCGGGCGGCGGCGTCCCGCGCCAGGGCGGCGTCGGCGGCGGCGCCCACGGCGCGGCCGGCCTGCAGCACCGAGTCCAGCGCGCCGGTGGCGGCGGTGAACCAGGCGCTGCCATCCATCGGCCAGGCGCCGCCGGTGCTGGCGGCGGCCAGGACCGGGCCGCGCACATTGGCCTCGAACCGGCGGAGATAGCCCTCACGCGCCGCTTCCACCGCGGTGACCACGGCGGGCGGCGTGTCGGCCAGCACCGCCTCGATCCGGGCCCAGGCGCCTTCCACCCGGCCACGCACGGCGCCCAGCGCCACCAGCTGCGCCCCGGCCGGCGCGCGGCCGGTGGAGATCATCCCGTTCAGCAGGCCGCGCTCCTGGCCGGCATATTCCGCCAGCTCCGCCAGCGCGTCGCGCAGCGCCACCAGGGAACGGGCCTCGGTGGTCGCCTCGCTCGCCGCCTCGGCGGCGCGGCGCAGCGTCATCAGCGCCTCGATCCGGGCCGAGGTGGTGGCGAACCAGGCGGCGGCGGTGGGGCTGGCGGCGCCACCGGCATCGGCCGCCTGGCGCAGCGCCTGGACCCGCTCCGTCGCCTGCTGGGCGCGGCCGAGCGCCGCCGCCACCGCGGGGTGGCGCGGGGCCAGCGCGGCCAGCGCCGGCATCGCCTCGGCCAGCGCCGCCTCGGCCTCCGCCCGGCTGGTGCGGGCGCGCTGCCAGCCGGCCGGGGTGGCGGCGGCCGGGTTGGCCAGCAGCCCATTGGTCGCGCCGCGTTCCGCCGCCAGCGCCACGGCGCCGCGCAGCAGGTGGTCCGAGGTGGCGTTCAGGCCGCGGCTGAGCTGCGCCTGGTCGAAGGCCTGCCAGGCCTGGTGCGCCTGCTGGCCGATGGCCAGGGCCAGGCACAGGCTGAGCAGCAGGACCAATGCGGTGACGCGGGCGCTCAGGGACATGGCAGGCTCCGAAGGCAGGGCGGACCATTCTGGCCACGAACGATTAAGCCTTTGCTGCCCTCTCGCAGGCGCGCCTTGAACCAGGGGCCGGCGGGGCCTAGACCCCGAGCCACGAGGGCGGGCCAGCCGGTTCGGGAGTGCGCGCATATGGGCTACAGGGTCGCGGTTGTCGGCGCCACCGAGGCGGTGGGGCGGGAGGTCATCAAGACCCTCGCGGAGCGGGCGTTTCCGGTGGACGGCATGGTCGCGCTGGCGTCCGGCCGGCTGCTGGGCACCGAGCTGTCGTTCGGCGACAAGATCGTGCTGAAGGCGCAAAGCCTGGAGAAGCACGACTTCGCCACCACCGACCTGGCGATGTTCTGCGCCAGCCCGGCGGTGGCGGCGCAGCACGCGCCGCGCGCGGCGGCGGCCGGCTGCATGGTGGTGGAGCTGTCGGGCCAGTTCCACCTGGAGTTCGACGTGCCGCTGGTGGTGCCGGAGGTGAACCCGCAGGTGCTGGCGCGCGCGGCCAAGCGGCGCATGGTGGCGACGCCCAGCGCCGCGGTGGTGCAGCTGGCGCTGGCGCTGAAGCCGCTGCACGACCTGGCCCGGGTGCAGCGCGTGGTGGTCAGCACCTACCAGGCGGTCAGCGGCGCCGGCAAGGCGGCGATGGACGAGCTGTGGAGCCAGACGCGCGGGCTGTTCGTGAACGAGCTGGGCGCCTCGGAGCAGTTCACCAAGCAGATGGCGTTCAACGTGATCCCGCATGTCGGCGGCTTCATGGACGACGGCGCCACGACCGAGGAATGGAAGCTGGCGGTGGAGACCCGCAAGGTGCTGGACCCCAACGTGCAGGTGGTGGCCACCTGCGTGCGGGTGCCGGTGTTCATCGGCCATGGCATGGCGGTGACGGTGGCGTTCGAGAGCGCGATCGCCGAGGAGCAGGCGCAGCGCGCGCTGCACGACTTCCCCGGCGTGATCGTGCTGGATAAGCGCGACGACGGTGGCTACGTGACCCCGATCGAGACGGTGGGGGAGGACGCGGTCTACGTCTCCCGCATCCGGCGCGACCCGACGGTGCCGCACGGCCTGTCGTTCTGGTGCTCGGCCGACAACCTGCGCAAGGGCACCGCGCTGAACGCGGTGCAGGTGGCGGAGCTGCTGCATGAGCGGGGGATGCTGGGCAAGCCGGCGCGCTGAGTCGCGGCGGCGCGGCCAGGGCGGTGCCGCCGGCGCCGCCCTTTTCTTTTGCCCGGCGCGTGGACTGTTTTCCTATATCTGCTTGACGCAGGAACAAATACGGAACATAACCGCCACGGTTCCCACCGGAGGCGGCGCATGGATCTCTCCCCCCTGATACCCCCGGCGATCTGGCAGGCACCGTTGCGCGTGCTGGGCTGCGGGCTGGCCGGGCTGCTGGTGCTGGTGCTGGCGCAATGGGCCGGGCTGGGCGGCTTCGCCCAGGCGCTGGCGGCGCAGCCGGCGCTGATCGCGGCGGTGCTGGTCTTCGCCGTGGGCCTCGGCTTTGCCGGCTTCCTGTGGTGGCTGGCGGCGCGCAGCTTCGCCCTGCTGCGCGACCCCGCCACCACCGCGGCGCAACTGGCCAGCTTGCGCGACCTGCCGCTGGCCCTGCCGGAAGGCACGGTGCGCGCGGTGCTGGCGCTGATCGTCGGCGTCATCGGCCTGCCGCTGCTGCTGTTCAGCCAGGCGCTGCGCCTGCCGGATGCGGTGGCGGGCTACGTCAACGGCATCATCGCCGGGGTGTTCGGCTATTATTTCGGCGCCCGTGGCGGGGCTGGCGACGCGGCAACCGCGCGCCGCGCCACCGAGGCGCTGGCCACCACCACCCAGGCGCAGGAGCAGTTGCGGGCCGAGAATGCCGCGCTGGCGCAGCAGGCCGCCGGCGCGGCGGTGCCGGGCCAGGTGGCGGGCGCGCTGGGCAGCCTGTCCCGGCAGATCGCGGTGGCCGAGACGCTGGTGGAAACGCTGGGCCCCGCCCTGCCGCCGGGGCTGCTGCCGGAAGGCGCGGCCGAGGCGCTGGCCCAGGCGCGCGATGCCACCGCCGCCGCCGGGCGGCTGGCGGCGGGCCAGGCCGATGCCGGCACGCTGGCCCAGCTGAACCAGGCGCTGGCCGGGCTGACCGGGGCGTCCGGCCCCTTCCCGGCGCTGCTGCGGGCGGCCGGGGCGGTGCTGCCGGCGGCCGGCGGGCCGCTGGGCGCCGCTGCGCTGCTGGTGGGGCTGGGCTGGCAGGCCGGCAGCGCCGCCTGGCATCGCTGGCGCGCCCAGGTGCTGGACGCGCCGCACGACCCCGCGGTGTTCGAGGCCGGCAGCCTGACGCCCTCGGCCGCCGCGCTGCGGCTGGCGGAAGCGCCGGTCTTCGCCCGCGTCTTCGCCGCGCGGGCGGCGGAGCCGGGCTTCATGGCGGATTTGCTGGACCTGGTGCTGCGGGAGGATGCGGCGGCGCGGCTCTGGGCCGGGCATGGCGCCGACTTCGCTTCCCCGGCCGAGGCGGCACAGGGGCTGGCGGAGTTCCGCCGGGCGCTGCTGGCCGAGCGCGTCGCCGCCGATGTGACCCCGGACGCGGTGCGAGGCCTGGCCGCCGCGCTGGCGCCGCTGGCCCCCGGCGCCGATGCCGCCACTGCCCGCCAGGTGCTGGCCGCCGCCGGCAGCGCCCAGGCCCCGGCCGTCCAGGCGCTGGGCCTGCTGGTGGGGGAGATGCGGGCGCGGAAACTGGACCCGATCGCAACGCTGCGGGAGTTGACGCCATGAGGACCTTGCTCGCCCTGCCTTTGCTGGCCGGCTGCGCCCTTGCCGCCAGCCAGGTGGACCCGCCCCTGGGGCAGTTGGCGCGCTGGCGCGGGGCCTCGCCGGCGCTGCTGGCGGCGGAGCCGGTGGTGGGCCCCTGCCCGGCCGGCAACCCGGCCTGCCCGACGCTGCACCTGCTGCGGGCTGAGGCCTGCATGGGCCTGGCCATGGCGGCGCGGGCGCCGGGTGCCACCTGCCCCGGCCTGGCCGAGGCACCACGCCTGGCCTGCGCCGGGACGGGCTATGCCGCGGCGCTGGAACTGGGCGCCCAGCCGGCGGCGCTGCTGGCCGGCAACGGCGCCCAGGCGCTGCTGTGCGGCGCCGAGTTGCAGGCACCGCCGCAGGCCCTGGCCA
>CANGNF010000043.1 GCA_947455205.1 Acetobacteraceae bacterium
GGTGCCGCGCGCCAACGCCACGCGGGCGCCGCCCAGCGCCGCGCCGTCGCCCACGGCGAAGACGCCGGGGATGCCGGTGCGGCCGGCCTCGTCGGTGACGGTTTCCAGCCGGCCCAGCCCCTGGTCGACGAAGCGCGTGGCGCAGCCCAGCGCGCGGGCCAGCCCGGTTTCCGGCTGGAAGCCCATGTTCAGGGCGCAGGCATCGGCGTGGATGGTGCGCTCGCCCTGCGGCGTGGCCAGGCGCAGCGCGGTGAAGCCGTCGGTGCCCTCGGCGGAGAGCGGCCGGCAGCCCCACAGCACCGGCACCCCGGCGGCGCGCAACTGGCGCAGGTAGGAAAACCCGTCCCAGGCCAGCTCTGGCGCGGCGTGCAGCAGGCGCAGCGCGTCCCGCCATTGCGCGGCGCTGGGCTCGGGCGTGGCCTCCACCACGGCCAGGACCTCCACGCCGCCCTGCACCAGCTCCACCGCCAGCTGCAGGTTCAGCGGGCCATTGCCGGCGATGACCACGCGCTGCCCCGGCGAGACCCGGTTGGCGCGGGCCAGGGTCTGCATGGCGCCGGTGGTCATCACGCCGGGCAGGGTCCAGCCACGGATCGGCACCGGGGCCTCATGCGCGCCGGGGGCCAGGATGAGCCGGCGCGGCCGGAAGGTGGTGGCGGCGCCGGCGACGATGGCGGCGATCTCGTTGGGGCCGAAGGCGCCCCAGACGGTGGCGCCCGGCAGCAGCGTGACGCCGGCGCCCAGCACGGCGCGGCGCAGCGTGTCGCCCTGGCGGAACTGGCGGTCCGGCCGGGCGTGGCGGTGGCTGGCGGCCAGCGGTTTCAGGTACTGCCCGCCGGGGGCGTCGCGTTCGTCCAGCACCACCACCTCGGCGCCGGCGCGGGCGGCGGCCAGCGCGGCGGAAAGCCCGGCCGGGCCGGCGCCCACCACCAGCACGTCGCAGGCGCGGTCCGGAATATCCTCGGGCGGTGGCGCCAGCGGGGCGGGCGGGCTGGGCGCGGCGCTGCGGATGTCCTGCCCGGCCTCCACCTTGGCCAGGCAGGCGCGCTGGCTGCCGCGGCCGTCGATGGTGACCAGGCAGTCGAAGCAGGCGCCCATGCCGCACCACAACCCGCGCGGCGCGCCGCTGGCGGTGTGGCGCAGCGTGTCGATGCCGGCGGCGGCGAGGGCGGCGGCGACGGTCTCGCCGGGCAGCGCCTCGATCCATTGGCCATCGAAGCTGAAGCGCACCGGGGCCACGGCGGGCTGGATATGCGGGTGGCTCAGACGCATGCACTTGCCCCGCTGCGGCATTTGGGTTGGGATCGCAGTGTCGCACGCGGCCGAGCGAGGGCAAGCACATGCATAAGCCATTTCGCGGCACCTATACGGTGCTGATCACGCCCTTCACCGCCGATGGCAGTGCGGTGGACCTGAAGGCGCTGGAGCGCCTGGTGGAGTTCCAGATCGCCGAGGGGATCGAGGGGCTGATCCCGCTCGGCTCCACCGGCGAGTTCCTGTCGGTCTCGCGCGAGGAGCGGACCGCGATCACCGAGACGGTGGTGCGGACGGCGGCCGGGCGCGTGCCGGTGCTGATGGGCACCGGCGCCGAGGACACGCGCGACGTGGTGGCGCTTTCCCGCGAGGCCGAGGCGCTGGGCGCGGATGGGGTGATGATCATCCCGCCGTTCTATTCCGTGCCCACCGAGGACGAGCTGTACCACCACTACAAGACGGTGGCGGATGCGATCGGCATTCCGATCATGGTCTACAACAACCCGGCGACGGCGAATGTGGACCTGCTGCCCACCACGCTGGCACGGCTGAGCACGATTCCCAACTGCCTCTACGTGAAGGAGAGCACGCTGGAGGTGACGCGGGTGCGCGACATCATCGCGCTGTGCGGCGACCGGATGGAGGTCTTCGCCGGCGTGCTGGGGTACGAGAGCGCCTGGCTGGGCGCCATCGGCTGGGTAGCGGTGTGTTCCAACCTGGTGCCGCGGCTGTCGCGCGACATGTTCGCCGCCGCGGCCTTCGAGCATGACCAGGCCAAGGCCTTGGCGCTGTACAAGCGGCTGGCGCCGCTGCTGCCCTGGGTGGGCGGGCCGCGCTACGTCTCCGGTACCAAGGCCGGCTTCCGGCTGATGGGCATGGAGATGGGCGCGCCGCGGCCGCCCCGCCTGCCGCTGCCGGCCGCCGATATGCCGGCGCTGGCGCAGGTCTTGCAGGACATGGGCGCCATTGCCGGCGCCAAGGCCGCCGCCGAATAGGAGAGACCGATGATCCGCCGTTTCCTGCTGGGCGCCGCGCTGGCGTCGCTTGCCCTGCCTGCCCTGGCGCAGACCTGCACGCCCCGCGTGGCGGACAGCGAGCTGGTCAAGCCGCGCACGCTGACGCTTTCCACCAACCCGACGCTGCCGCCGATGCAGTTCGTCAACGCCCAAGGGCAACTGGTGGGCATGCGGGTGGAACTGGGCGACGAGATCGCCAAGCGGCTTTGCCTGACGGCGGAGCATGTGCGGGTGGAATTCGCGGCGATGATCCCCGGCCTGGCGGCGCGCCGCTGGGACATGATCAACACCGGCATGTTCTACACCGAGGAACGCGCCCGGCTGATCCACCTGGTGCGGTATGAGTACCAGGCCATCAGCATCAGCGTGCCGCGCGGCAACCCGCGCAACATCCGCCGGCTGGAGGATCTGGCCGGGCTTTCCGTTGGCGTGGAGCAGGGCGGCTTCGAGTTCGCCCGCACGCGGGACATCCTGAAGGAGCTGGAGACCAAGGGGCTGCGGCCCATTACCATCCGGCCGTTCGACAACTTCGCGGTCAGCTTCCAGGCGCTGCGGGCGGGGCAGATCGAGGCGGCGATCTCGATAGACAGCACCGGCAAGGAATATGACGACCGCGGCGACTTCACGCGCGCGATCAGCGGGCTGTTCGGCACGCCGATCAACTTCGGCTTCCGCAGCAAGCCGCTGGCCGAGGCGGTGGCGGTGGCGCTGACCAGCATGCGCCAGGATGGCTGGACGCAGCGGCTGTTCGACCGCTACGGCGTGAAGGGCTGGGACGAGGCGTACAGCGTGGTGGGGCCGAACTAGTGCCCGAACGGGTCCCCTTCGGGCGGCGGGTCGGGCGCTAGGCCCGGCGCATGCAGGTCTGGCACTGGGACGGCTTCTTCGACTACCTGCTGAACGCCTACCTGCTGGAAGGCGCCATCATCTCGGTGGTGCTGACCGTGGCGTCGCTGGCCTGCGGGCTGGTGATCGGCGTGGGCATCGCTGTCATGCGGCTGTCCGGCCGGCCGGTGCTGGCGGGCTTCGCGCATGCCTATTGCTGGCTGTTCCGCGGCACGCCGCTGCTGGTGCAGCTGCTCGTCATCTACACCGGCCTGCCGCTGCTGGGGCTGAAGTTCAGCGTGTGGCAGGCGGCGCTGCTGGGGCTTTCCCTCAACGAGGGCGCCTACCTGAGCGAGACCGTGCGCGCCGGCATCATGTCCGTCGCCAAGGGCCAGCGCGAGGCGGCGCTTGCCCTGGGGCTCAGGCCACGCCAGGTGTTCCGCCTGGTGGTCTGGCCGCAGGCGCTGCGCGTCATCATCCCGCCGCTGGGCAATTCGGTGAACGGGCTGCTGAAGACGACCAGCATCTGCTCCACCATCAGCCTGGAGGAGCTGCTGCGGCGGACGCAGATCCTCATCCAGGAACGCTTCATGGTGCTGGAGCTGTTCATCGTCGCCGCGCTCTACTACCTGGTGCTGACGACGATCTGGGACTTCTTCCAGCGCCGGCTGGAACGCCGCTATGGCCGCGGCTGGGGAACGGAAGCGGCGGATCGCCGCTAGGGCATGAATGCCCTAGCCTTTGTCTGAGCGACTGATTCACCGCTTCGGCCGCTTCGCGCCTACGCGGATCAGGCGCTGTCTTTTGTCTGAGGAGGAACGGCAATGGCCGAGGAAACCAACCACTACGGCGCCACGTCCGCGCGCGTGCACGCCAGGCCGGGGCGCGAGGCGCGACCGGCGGGCACCACCATCGACATCCACGCCCATGTGCTGGTGCCGGAAGCCGGCGCCTTCGCCGCGCCGCATGTGGATCTCTCGACCATTCCGCTGGTCCACTTCGCCACCCCGGCAACGCAGGCGCTGAACCGCAAGCAGGACGCCGACCGGCGCGAGGTGTTCTTCCAGTCCGTCGATGCGCGGCTGAAGGATATGGATGAGGCCGCCATCGACATCCAGGTCGTCGCGCCGCCGCCGGGGCAGTGCTATTTCAGCGTGAAGCCGGAGATCGCAGTGCCGGCCACGCGCATGGTCAATGACGGCATCGCCGCCTGGGTGGCCAAGCGGCCGGACCGGTTCCTGGGGCTCGGCACCGTGGCCATGCAGGAGCCGGCCGAGGCCGTGGCGGAGCTGGAGCGCTGCATGGGGCCGCTGGGCTTCAAGGGCGTGGAGCTGCTGACCAACGTGAACGGGCGGGAGCTGTCCGACCCGGCCTTCGAGCCGTTCTGGGCCGCCGCCGAGCGGCTGGGCGCGCTGGTGATGATCCACCCGAATGGCTTCACCGAGGGCCAGCGGCTGACGCGGCACTACTTCAACAACGTGGTGGGCAACCCGTTCGAGACCACGCTGGCTCTGCACTACCTGATCTTCGACGGTGTGCTGGAACGCTACCCCAACCTGAAGATCCTGGCGGTGCATGGCGGCGGCTACCTGCCGGCCTATTCCGGCCGCATCGACCACGCCTGGGGCGCCCGCAGCGATGCCCGCGCCGGGCTGCCGCGCCCGCCGACCGAGTACCTGCGGAAGGTGTATTTCGACACCATCGTCTTCACCCCGCACCAGCTGGATTACCTGGTCAACGTGTTCGGCGAGGACCGGATTTTGATGGGCACCGACTATCCGTTCGACATGGCGGACAGCGACCCGGTCGGGCACATCAACTCGGTGGGCAGCTTCAGCCCGGCCACGCGCGCGGCGCTGGCCGGCGGCAACGCGCGCAAGCTGCTGGGGCTGTAGCCCGGCGCGCCGGGGCGGCGTAGCCTTGCCGCCAAACAGGCGGGGAGGGTGCGTCATGCTGCGGCGCAGGCATTTGCTGGCGGTGCCGGCTTTGGTGGGTGGTGCGGCGCGGGCCCAAGGTGCCTGGCCGCAATACCCGGTGCGGGTGCTGGTCGGCTTCGCCCCCGGCGGGCTGACCGACGTGCTGGCGCGGGTGATGTCCACCAGGTTGGCGGCGCATTTCGGCCAGCCCTTCGTGGTGGAGAACCGCGCGGGGGCTTCCGGCATCATCGGGGCGGAGGCGGTGGCCAAGGCGACCGATGGCCACACCCTGCTGATGGGCCACCCGACCGCGCTGGCGATAGCGCCGGCCTTCGCCCAGCGCCTGCCCTTCGATGCCGAGCGCGCCTTTGCCTATATCAGCCTGCTGGCGTTGCAGCCGCATTTGCTGCTGGTGCGGGATGGCGCGCCCTGGCGTGACGTGGCGGCGCTGGTGGCGGCCGGGCGGGCGAAGGAGGGCGCGCTGACCTTCGCCAGTTCCGGCGTGGGCAGCGTGCAGCATGTGCAGGGCGAGCAGTTCTGCGCGGCGGCAGGCTTCAAGGGCGTGCACGTGCCGTACCGCGGCAGTGCGCCGACCATGACCGACCTGGCAGCGGGGCAGGTGGACTTCGTCATCGATGGCGTCGGCGTGGCGCGGCCGTTGATGGAGGCAGGCAAGCTGCGCGCCCTGGCGACCAGCAACGCCCACCGCGTGCCGGCGCTGCCCGATGTGCCGACCTTGGCGCAGGCCGGCATCAACGGCGTGGTGCCGGGGTCCTGGTTCGGCTTCGTGGCGCCGTCCAGCATGCCGGCCGAGACGGTGCGGGCGCTGCGCGAAGCCTGCGTCGCCGCGCTGCCTTCGGCGGAAGTGGTGCGGGCGCTGGCCAATGCCTCGGCCGAGGCGGTGGGCAATACGCCGGAGGAGTTCCGCGGCTTCGTGCAGGCGCAGATCGCCGGCTTCCGCGAGTTGGCGAAGCGGACGGCGATCAGCTTCGACTAGCTACCTGAAGGGCCGGCGCGCGGCCCAGATGTGCGCGGCCTCGGCATCCGCGGCCTCCGGCGCCGCCTTGCCCATGGCCAGCAGGCCCAGCGCGATGGTGGCCTGCACGGTGGCGACCTCCTGCGGTGCGGCGTCGCCGGCCCAGACGCGCGCCAGGTCGGCGCCGCTGGGCTTGGCGGAGGAGAGCGCGGGCAGGCTGAACTCGCCCTGCGCACCGCCGGCCAGCAGATGCGCGGCGACCGGCTTGGCCGGGTTGCGTTCGGCCTCGCCGCCGCCGCCCTTCAGCACCAGCAGGCGCTGGCGGCCAAGCGCCTGGGCGGTGTTCAGGTGCAGCGCGATGTAGGGCGGGTGGAACACGCCATCCACGCTGGCGGGCGCGTCCATCGGGTTCAGCAAGCGGGCCACGGTGTTGATGGGCGAGCGCAGGCCCAGCAGCGCGCGCAGGCCGAGCAGCTTGTCGAGGCCACGCGACAGGGTGGTGAGCGGCAGGTAGGCGAAGTTGTCGCGCTCCAGCAGTTCCAGCGCGTCCTCTCGGTTGGCCGCCGGGCGCAGGCCCAGCATGGCCAGGCCGACATCGGTGGGCATGCCGCTTGAGAAGGCGTTGCTGCCATGCATCAGCACGCGGTGGCCGGCCTGCGCCAGCGCCAATGCCGAGAGCAGGTACCACGGCGCACCGCGGGTGCGGCCGGCGCCGTAGCTGGGCCAGTCCAGCTCGGCTGGGCCGGGCGCGGCGTGGGCGTTGGCGCGAGCGGCCTCGACCAGGCCGGCGATCTCCTCGGTGTCCTCGCCGCGATAGCGCAGCAGCATCAGGAAGGCGCCGACCTGGTGCGGGTCGGCGTCGCCCTGCAGCACCATGCGGAGCGCGATGCGCGCTTCCTCCCGCGTCAGCGCACGGGAGCGGCCGGGGCCGCGCCCCAGCGTGCGGACGTACTGGGCGAAGGGGTGTTCGGGGCCTTCGTCCTCGGCTTCAGGCGGCTTCATGCAGCGCAGTATCGCCCAGCGCGTCCTGCCGCGCCATGCCGACGACCGCACCGATCAGCACCATGGTGGGACCATCGCCGCCGCTTTCGGTCACTTGTGCGGCAATGGTGGCCAGCGTGCCGAACAGGCGCTGTTCGCTGGGCAGGGTGGCGTTCTGCACCGCCACCGCTGGCGTGGCGCTGTCCATGCCGGCGGCCAGCAGGCGGGCGGTCAGCAGCGGCAGCGTGCGGACGCCCATGTACACCGCCAGGGTGCCGCCGCGCGCCAGGGCGGCCCAGTCGTGGTCCGGCAGCGCGTCGGCGTGGTTGTGCGCCGTCAGCATGTGCAGGCTGCGGGAGACGCCGCGATGCGTCAGCGGCACCTGCAGGGCCGCGCCGACGGCCAGGGCGGTGGTGATGCCGGGCACGACCTCCACGGGGACGCCGGCTTCGCGCAGCGTCTCCAGCTCCTCGCCACCGCGGCCGAAGACGAAGGGGTCGCCGCCCTTCAGCCGCACCACGTGCCGGCCGGCGCGGGCGTGGGTCAGGATCAGGCGGTTGATGGCGTCCTGCTGCATGGAGTGACGGCCGCAGCGCTTGCCGACATCCACCAGGCGAGCGCCGGGCTTGGCCAGGGCCAGGACCTCGGCGCTGACCAACTTGTCGTAGAGGACCACATCCGCTTCGCCGATGATGCGGGCGGCCTTCAGCGTCAGCAGTTCCGGGTCGCCCGGGCCGGCGCCGACCAGGGATGCGCGGCCGGTCAAGCGCGCAACGCCAGCAGGATGCGGTCGCCCTCAAGCCGCACCGGGGTGCGCTTGATGCAGCCGATGTCGGGCGCCTGGGCCTCGCCGCTGTTCAGGTCGATGACCCAGTTGTGCAGCGGGCAGGTCACGTTGTGGCCGTGCACGATGCCCTGGCTGAGCGGCCCGCCCTTGTGCGGGCAGTGGTCGTCCAGCGCGAAGACCTGGTCGTCGCTGGTGCGGAAGATCGCCACGTCGCCCTTGGCCGTGCCGACCACGCGGCTGCCTAGGCGGGGGATGTCGGAGAGCCGGGCCACTTCGACCCAGGCGCCGCTGAGGATGCTGCCGTCCATGTCGCTCACTCCGCCGGCACCAGGGTCTTGAAGGTGGTGTTCTCGTTCTGCGCGGCCCAGGGGTCGTGCTGCGCGAAGGTCTGGGCGAAGAGGAAGCGCTCATACAGCGCGCGGCGATTGGCGGCGTCCTCGACCACCTGCGCCTTCACGTAGTCCAGGCCGACGCGCTCCACGTAGGGCGCGGTGCGGTCGAGGTAGTAGGCTTCCTCCCGGTAAAGCTGCAGGAAGGCGCCGCAGTACTCCAGCACCTCGTCGGGCGTCTCCACCTTGCACAGCAGGTCGGTGCCGCGCAGGTGGATGCCGCCATTGCCCGCGATGTGCAACTCCCACCCGCTGTCCACGGCGATGACGCCGAAGTCCTTGATGGTCGCCTCGGCGCAGTTGCGCGGGCAGCCGCTGACGGCCAGCTTGACCTTGTGCGGGTGCCAGCTGCCCCAGGTCATCTTCTCCAGCGCCACGCCCATTGACGTGCTGTCCTGCGTGCCGAAGCGGCACCAGGTGCTGCCGACGCAGGTCTTCACCGTGCGCAGCGCCTTGCCGTAGGCGTGGCCGCTGACCATGCCGGCGGCGTTGAGGTCGGCCCAGACCGCGGGCAGGTCTTCCCGCTTCACGCCCAGCAGGTCGATGCGCTGGCCGCCGGTGACCTTCATCTCGGGGATGCCGAACTTGTCGGCGACGTCGGCGATCGCGCGGAGTTCACGCGGGTTGGTCTGGCCGCCCCACATGCGGGGAATGACGGAGTAGGTGCCGTCCTTCTGGATGTTGGCGTGGTTGCGCTCGTTGACGAAGCGGCTCTGCGCGTCGTCGACGTACTCGCCCGGCCAAGCGCAGAGCAGGTAGTAGTTCAGCGCCGGGCGGCAGGAATGGCAGCCATCCGGCCGCAGCCAGCCCAGGCGGTGCATCACCTCGGGGATCGTCTTCATGCCCTCGGCCACGATCGCGCGGCGGACGAAGGCGTGGCCGTGGCTGGTGCATTTGCACATCGGCTTCGGCCCGGCGGCCTTGGCATCCACGCCGGTGGTCAGCAGCAGCAGGCCCTCCACCAGCGGAGTGCAGGAACCGCAGGAAGCGCTGGCCTTGGTGTGGGCGCGGACGCCATCCAGCGTGGTCAGCTTCAGGTCGGTGATGGCCGCGGTGATGGTGCCCTTGCAGACGCCGTTGCAGCCGCAGATCTCCGCGCTGTCGGCCAGCGCCTTGACCTTGGCGGTGGGGTCCACCGTGCCGGTCAGCGACGCCGCCGCTTCGCCCAGGATCAGCCGGTCGCGGATGGCTTCGATATCCGTGCCGTCGCGCATCTGCTGGAAGTACCAGGGGCCGTCCTTGACCTCCCCGTACAGCACGGTGCCGACGATGCGGTTGTCGCGCAGCAACAGCTTGCGATAGGTGCCGCGCTTCCTGTCCTGGTAGATCAGCTCCTCGTCCTCCTCGGCGGCGGCGGAGAGCGCGCCGGCGGAGAAGACGTCGATGCCGGTGATCTTCAGCTTGGTCGAGAGCGGCGGGGTGACGTAGCTGGCGTCCTCATCGCCCGCCAGCCGCGCGGCGCAGACTTTTGCTTGCTCCCAGATCGGCAGCACCAGGCCGAAGACCTGGCCGCGATGCTCGATGCATTCGCCGACAGCGTAGATGCTGGCGTCCGCAGTGGCCATGTCGTCGCCGACGACGATGCCGCGATTGACCTCCAGCCCGCACGCCTTGCCCAGGTCCACGTTGGGGCGGATGCCGATGGCGACCACGACGATATCGGCCGGCACCTCGCGGCCATCGGACAGCTTCACGCCGGTGGCGCGCTCGGTGCCGGTGATCTCCTCGGTCTGGCCGTTGGTGAAGAAGGCGATGCCGCGCTCGTCGAGGTCGCGTTGCAGCAGGGTGCCGGCGGCGACATCCAGCTGGCGTTCCATCAGCGTCGGCATCAGGTGGACCACGGCCACGCTCATGCCGCGACGCTTCAGGCCCCAGGCGGCTTCCAGCCCCAGCAGGCCGCCGCCGATGACGACGGCGCGGTGCTGCGTCTCGCTGGCCGTGATCATCTGGTTGACGTCGGCGATGTCGCGGAAGGTGCAGACGCCCGGCAGCGTGAGGCCGGGCAGCGGCGGCACCAGCGGCTTGCTGCCGGTGGCCAGCAGCAGCTTGTCATAGGGCGCGACCAGGCCGGACTGGCTCGTCACCGTGCGGGCGACGCGGTCGATGCTGACCACCGGGTCGCTGGTGATCAGGCGGATGTTGTTCTCGTCGTACCAGGCGCGGCTGTTGATGACGATCTCGTCCAGCGTCTTCTCCCCGGCGAGCACCGAGGACAGCGCGATGCGGTCGTAATTCGGATGCGGCTCGGCGCCGAAGACGGTGATGTCGTAGCGGTGCGGGGTGCGGGCCAGCAGCTCGCCGACCGTTCGCATGCCCGCCATGCCGTTGCCGATGACAACCAGGCGCTGGCGTTGGGGAGACAGCATGTTCATGCGCTTGAGGGTCCAAATGGCCGCGCGGAGGTGCGGCGTGCGGACCCTCATTGGTCCGCGGGTTCTGGACGGCGCCCAGGACGCGCCGCCCTTGGCACGCCTGGTTCCCGGGGCAGCAGCAAAGGGCGCCGCGGGCCTATGCTGCGGTGCAAACCGTGTGCCAGTGGAATGCGTGGCTTTGGCGACCGGGGTGCGCGCTTCCTGGGCTGCGACTGACTTCTATGCCTGCCTGGCGGGCATATCCGCGCTGACCGCCATCACCGCGTCCACGATGGGCTGGTAGCCGGTGCAACGGCAGTAGTTGCCGGAAAGCGCCTCGCGCACCTCGGCGCGGCTGGGCGTGGGGTTGGCTGCCAGCAACTCGGCGGCCTGCAGGATCATGCCCGGCGTGCAGAAGCCGCATTGCAGCGCGGCGTGGCGGAAGAAGGCGTCCTGCAGCGCCAGGGTCAGCGGGTCGGCGGCGCCCTCGATGGTCTCGATGCGGGCGCCATCGGCCTGCACCGCCAGCATCAGGCAGCCGCGCACCACCTGGCCGTCCACGCGGACATGGCAGGCGCCGCAGACGCCGTGCTCGCAGCCGACGTGGCTGCCGGTGAGGCCGACGTCGTGCCTGAGCCAGTCCACCAGGGAACGGCGCAGCGGCACCTGGGTGCGGATGTCCTGGCCATTCACCGAGCAGGTGATCCCGGCGGTGGGTTCGTCAGGCGGCAGCATCGGCGGCCTCCAATTGCGCCAGGGCGCGGCGCAGCAGCACCTGGGCCAGATGGCGGCGCTGCGCGGCGGGAAGGTCGGGGCCGTCCATCGCGTCGGTGCTGGCCAGCGCGGCGATGGCGGCGGCGGGGTCGCCGGCGGCCAGGGCGGCTTCGGCGGCGGGTTGGCGGCGCTGGCCGGCTTCCACGCCGCACAGCGCCAGGCGGGCGGCGTTGGGGCCGAGGGCGAGCGCGACCCCGGCCATGGCGAAGTCGCCATGGCGGCGGGCAACCTCCAGGAAGGCGAAGCGCCAGCCGGGCGCGGCGGCGGGGAGTTCGGCGGCCAGCAGCAATTCGTCCGCGGCCAGGGCGGTGCTGTACAGGCCGTGGAAGAAGGCGCCGGCGGGGATGCGCCGTTCCCCCCGCGCCGAGGCGACGACGAGGGTGGCGTCCAGCGCCAGCATGCAGGCCGGCAGTTCCGCGGCGGGGTCGGCGAGCGACAGGCTGCCGCCCAGCGTGCCGCGGTTGCGGATGGCGGCGTGGGCCACCTGCGCCAGGGCCTGCGGCAGCAGCGGCGCGGCCTGGGCGACCAGCGGTGAGGCCAACACCTCCGCATGGCGGGCCAGGGCGCCGATACGCAGCACGCCGCCGGCCAGCCTAATCTCGCCGAGGCCGGGCAGGCGGTTGATGTCCACCAGCAGCGCCGGGCGGGCGACGCGCAGGTTCATCATGGGCATCAGGGATTGGCCGCCGGCCAGCACGGCGGCTTCGGGCTGGGCCAGCAGGGCCAGCGCTTCCGCCAGCGTGGCGGGGCGGGCGTAGTCGAAGCGGGCGGGCTTCATGGCAGGCGGCCCAGTGCGCGGAGGATGGCGCCCGGCGTGACGGGGAGTTCGCTGACCGCCGCGCCGTGCTGCGCCAGCGCGTCGTTGACCGCGTTGAGGATGGCGCCCGGGGCGCCTGCGGTGCCTGCCTCGCCCGCGCCCTTGGCGCCGAGGACGCTGCCGGAATAGGGCGTCTCGACATGGGCTACGGTGATGTCCGGCATCTCCCCGGCCATCGGCAGCAGGTAGTCGGCCAGGGTGCCGCTGAGGAACTGGCCGGTCTCGTCGTAGCGGCAGGCCTCGAACAGCGCCTCGCCGATGCCCTGGACCACGCCGCCGCGGACCTGGCCTTCGACCAGCAGCGGGTTCAGCAGCCGGCCGCAGTCACCCACCACCCAGTGCCGCAATGGGGTGATGATGCCGGTGTCGGCGTCGATCTCCACCAGGCTGGCCTGGAAGCCGTTGGTGGTCAGGGCGGTGTCCTGTTCCCGCCGGTAGTGGTGCGCCACGGTGAGTTGCGGCTGCACGCCGGCGGGCAGTTCGTAGCCGCGGAAGGTCACGGTCTCCGCCAACTCCGCCAGGGTCATGCGGGGGCCGCTGGCGTCGATGATCCGGCCATCGCTGATGTCCAGGGTTTCCGGCGCGCATTGCAGCAGGGCGGCGGCGGCGGCCAGCACTTCGGCGCGCAGCTTGCGGCCGGCGCCCCAGGCGGCTTCCCCGCCGATGGCGGCCCCGCGCGAGGCCCAGGCACCTCCGCCATGCGGGGTGGTCGCGGTGTCACCGCTGCCCATCAGCACCTGGTCGGGCGCCACGCCGAAGGCATCTGCCACCACCTGGGCCAGGCCCTGGGTGGTGCCCTGGCCGATCTCGCTGATGCTGGCGCGGGCGGTGACTTCGCCGGAGGGTTCCAGCGACAGCACCACCGTATCCACCGCCGCCACCAGCACGCCGGCGCGGCCATAGCCTTCCGGGCCGGTGGCGGTGAACTCCACGATGCTGGCGAAGCCGAGGCCGATGCAGCGGCCGGCGGCGCGCAGGGTGGCGATTTCGGCGCGCAGCGTCGGCAGGTCCAGCAGGGCTTCCAGCTTGGCCAGGCATTGCTGGTGCGAAAGCTCCGCCATGCGGGCGCCGAGTGGGTTCACCCAGGGCATCTCTGCTTCCGCCACCAGGTTGCGGCGGCGGAATTCCAGCGGGTCTTCCCCGCGCGCGGCGGCGGCCAGGTCCACCAGGCGCTCCGCCACCGCGATGCCCACCGGATGCCCCACGCTGCGGTACTGGCCGGTGGGCACCTTGTTCTGCAACACGCTGCGAAGTCGGCCGCGATAGGCGCTGAACCGGTAGGGCGCGCCGAGGCTGCGGAGCGCGCTCACCCCCTCCGTGGTGGAGGAGCGCGGGAAGATGGAATAGGCGCCGAGGCCCTGCACGTCCTGCACGTCGAAGCCGAGGATGCGGCCCCCCGCGTCCACCGCCATGCGGGCGTCAACGATATGCTCGCGGGCGTGGATGTCGGACAGCAGCGCTTCCGCGCGGTCGGCCACGAAGCGCACGGGGCGGCCGAGCAGGCGGGCGGCGGCGCAGGTAGCGATCTCGTCGGGGTAGACGTGCATCTTCAGGCCGAAGCCGCCGCCGACATCGGGGCAGATCACGCGCACCCGGGCCAGCGAGACGCCGAGCAGGTCCGCCAAATGGCGCTGCAACTGGTGCGGCATCTGGTGGCTGATGCGGACCTCCAGCGCCTGGCTGGCCGGGTTGTACTGGGCCAGGACGCCGCGCGGTTCCAGCGTGACGCCGGTGCTGCGGGTGAAGGTGAGGCGGTCCTCCACCACCAGGGCGGCGGCGGCGAAGGCGGCGTCGATGTCGCCGCCCTTCATCTCCGTGGTCCAGGCCAGGTTGGAGGTGAGGCCCTGGTGCGCCGGGGGCGCGTCCGCGTCCAGCGCGGCGGCCAGGTTGGTGATGGCGGGCAGCTCCTGCCATTCCACCTCGATGAGTTCGGCGGCGTCCTCGGCCACGGCGCGGGACAGGGCGAGGACCATGGCGATGGGTTCGCCCTGGTAGCAGGCCTCGTCCTTCGCCAGGGCGCGTTGCGTCGGCGAGACCATGCCGGGGGCGCTGCCGGTCCTGGTCTGCCAGGGCTGGCACACCGGGGCCAGGTCCGCTTCGGTCAGCACCGCGACCACGCCGGGCAGGGCGCTGGCCGCCGCGGTGCCGGTGATGCGGAAGCCGGCATGCGGGTAGGGGCTGCGCAGGAAGGCGGCGTGGAGTTCTCCGCGCGCCGAGACGTCGTCCATGTAGCTGCCGCGCCCGGCAACCAGGCGGAGCGTTGCAGCGCGGGGCAGAGGCTGGCCGATATGGGTCATTGGCCGTGCAGCCTCAGCAGGTCCGGCAGCAGGAAGACCAGCGCCGGGAAGAAGGCGATCAACAGCGTCACCAGCAGCATGGTGCCGAGATAGGGCAGCAGGTGGCGGGATATGTCGCCCAGCGAGGCGCCTGCCATGCCCAGCACGATGTAGAGCCCGACGCCGATGGGCGGCATGAACAGCGCGATGCCCATGACCGAGGTCATGACGATACCGTAGTGCAGCAGGTCGATCCCGAGTTCCCGCGCGATGGGCACGAAGACCGGCACCAGCATCAGCATGCCGGGAATGCCGTCCAGCAGCGCGAAGATGACCAGGAAGACGACGACGCTGAACAGCATGAAGCCGAGCTTGCCACCGCCCACCGTGGCGATCAGCTGGGCCAGCGACTGCGGCACCTGCTCCACCGTCATCAGCCAGGCCAGGATGTTGGCGCCGGCGACCATCAGCATGACGGCCCCGGTGGTGACGCCGGTGCGGACCAGGGCGCGCCAGAAGAAGGCGAGGGTGATCTCTCGGTACAGCAGCCCGCCGGCCAGCATGGCGTAGACGGCGGCGACCACGGCGGCTTCCGTCGGCGTGAAGATGCCGCCGAGGATGCCACCGAAGATGATGGCGGGCAGCAGCAGCGCCCAGCCGGCATCCAGCAGCGCCCGGCCGCGCCCGGCCCAGGAAACGCGGGGTTCCGGCACCGTACCGTCGGCGCCCGGTTGCAGCCGCAGATGCACCAGCAGCGCGCCAGCCATGGCGAAGGCGGGCAGGAAGCCCGCGGCGAACAGCGCGGCGACCGAGGTATTGGTGACGCTGCCATAGACCACCATGGTCAGGCAGGGCGGCACGAGGATGCCCATGCCGGCGGCGGCGGCAACGATGGCGCCGGCCCGGGCGCCGGAGTAGCCGCGCTCCTTCATGCTGGGGATCATCACGGAGCCAACGGCGGCGGCATCCGCGTTGGTGGAGCCGGAGATGCCGGAGAACAGCATCATCGCCAGCACCACCACGTTGCCCAGGCCGCCCTTGATGTGGCCGACCATGGAGGAGGCGAAGACGATGAGGCGGCGGGAGATGCCGCCGGTTTCCATCAGCTCTCCGGCCAAAATGAAGAAGGGGATGGCGAGGAAGGTGAAGCTGTCCATCGCGCCGAAGGTGCGGCTGGCGACGATGTCGAGCGGCACGCCCTCCATCAGCCACAGCCCGATGGCGGCGCCACCGCCCAGCGCGAAGCCGATGGGCACCGCCAGCGCCACGAAGGCGGCAAAGGCGAGCAAGGGGGCGATCATGCGGCGTCTTCCTGGCGGAACAGCCCGGCCAGCAGGTGGAACAGCATCAGCCCGGCGCCGACGGGAATGGCCAGGTAGGCCAGGTCCATCGTCATCGGCAGGGTGGCGCTGTCCTGCATCGCCGCCTGGCGCGTCTCGGCGATGCCGGCGCGCAGCAGGATGACGAGGAAGCCCGCGGAGACGACCACCGCCACGCCGCGCGCGGCGCGTTGGACCGGGGCGGGCAGGCGGGTGGTGATGGCCGCCAGCGCGTAGTGGCCGCCCTGGTGCATGGCCAGCCCGGCACCGACCAGCGCAACCCAGACGAACAGGTAGCGCGCCGCTTCCTCCGACCAGATCAGCGGCGCGTTGAGCGCATAGCGCCAGAACACCTGGGAGAGCGTGACCCCGGTCATGGCCAGCACCAGCAGGCCGAGGGCAAGGCCCTCGACCCAGGCGATGCCGGCATCCAGCCGGGCAAGGGCGGCGCGCATCAGCGCATTCCCAATCCAGCGGCGCGCATCAGCGCGCCGCGGCGGTTACCCGCTGCACCAGGTCGCGGCCCAGGCGCTCCTCGAACTGCGTATGGGTGCGCTGGCCGGCGGCGCGGAACGGCGCCAGGTCGGGGCGGGTGATGGTGGCGCCGGCGGCGGCGATGTCGGCCAGGATGGTGCCTTCCTTCTGGTCACGGTCGGCCACCGTGGCCAGGCGCCCGACCAGCGAGGCGCGGCCCAGCGCGGCCTGCAGGTCGGCGGGCAGGCGCTGCCACTGGCGCTCGTTCATGACGAAGGTGTTGATCAGCATCATGTGGCTGGTCAGCGCGATGTTGCGGGCCACCTCGATATGGCGCGACCCCAGGTAGGTGATGCTGTCATTCTCGGCGCCGTCGATCACGCCCTGCTGGATGCTGGTGTAGATCTCGCCGAAGGCCATCGGAGTCGGCGCCGCGCCCAGTTCGCGGAACAGCGCGATGAAGCTGGGGTTGGGGATGACGCGGATCTTCATGCCGCGCAGGTCCGCCATGCTGGTGACCGGGCGGCGGGTGTAGATGTTGCGGAAGGTGGCCTCCCAGAAGCGCACCACGCGGAACTGCTTCTCCGCGGCGCGGGCGACCAGCTCCTGCTGGATGACCGGGCCATCCAGCAGGCGGAAGGCGGCGTCGCGGTCCGGCACCAGGAAGGGCAGGTCCAGCACCGCGAATTGCGGCACGAAGTTCACCATGCTGGCGGAGGCGTCGATGATGCCGTCCAGCAACCCGGCCTGGACGTTCTGCCACATCTCCCGCTGGGCGCCGAGCTGGCTGGCGGGGAAGAGGGCGATCTTCAGCCGGCCGCCGGTGTCCTGCTCAATGGCGCGGGCCATGGCGGCGGCGCCGGTCATGACCGGGGATTGGGGGTCCAGCACGCTGCCGACGCGGATGGTGCGCGTTTCCTGGGCGTTGGCGGGCGGCACGATGGCGAGCAGGGCGGCACAGGCCGCGATGGCAAAGCGAAGCATGAACATCCCCTGGGGTCCGGCCCCGCGCCAAGCACGAAGCCTGCCAGCGGAGACTGCCAGAGGATGACGGCGGGGTCATCCCATGCCCGGGAAGGTTCCGCGGCTTATTTCCGCGCCAGCATCGCCTCGGCGCGGGCCTCCAGCTTGCGGGCCTCGTCCGTGGCGCGGCTGGCGGTGGTGGCCACCTCGCCCAGCTTGCCGCGGTAATCCGCCATCGAGCGGTCCAGCCCGACCACCGCGGTGGACAGCGCCGAGAGATCGGCGCGGAAGCCGGCGATGGCGACGCCCTGTTCGGTCAGGGCCGCCTCCAGCTTGCGGAGCGCGCGTCGGAGGCGGTCCTCGGGCCGGGAGGGGAAGGCCAGGAGGTCGGCGGTCGAGGCGGTTGTCGTCATGGGGCTTCGTCCGATTGGTTGACGAAACCCTAACGCGTTTCAGTTTTTGAGACTAGATTTAATTAAGTGCTAAATTGTCATTTTAGCGGGATGGGGTCAGAAGCCCGGCCGGGGCGCCATCTCCATCATCGACTGGTCCACGCCGCCATCCACCAGGATCTCCGCGCCCGTCACGTAGCTGGCGCGCGGGCTGGCCAGGAACAGCACGGCGTCGGCGATGTCCTGCCCGGTGCCGATGCGCCGCGCGGGCACCATGGCCTCGCGCCGCTCCTTCACCCCGGGGGCCTGGTAGAAGGCTTCGGAGAGTGGCGTGCGGATGAAGCCGGGGCTGACGATGTTGCTGCGGATGCCCTCCGGCCCCCATTCCAACGCCAGCTGGCGGGACAGCATGGCGACGGCGGCCTTGGACGGGCTGTAGGCGCCGGAGCGCGGCTGCGGGTTGGACGCCGCGATGGAGGCGGTGTGGATGATGGCGCCGCCGCCCTGGGACAGCATCTGCGGCCGGAACGCCTGGGCGCAGAGCAGGTAGCCGGTCAGGTTCACCGCCAGCAACTGGTTCCACAACTCCAGGCTGAGCTCCGACAGCGGGCCGGAGCGCAGGATGCCCGCATTGTTGGCCAGGATGTCGGCGGGGCCGAGGTCCCGCAGCACGCCGGCCGCGGCGGCATTCACGCTGGCCTGGTTGGAGGTGTCGCAGTGGAAGGGCGCGGCGCGGCCACCGGCGGCGTTGATCTCGGCGGCCAGGCGGGCGGCGCCTTCCGCGTCGTAGTCAAGCAGGGCGACGGCGGCGCCGGCCTCGGCGAAGGAGAGGGCGATGGCGCGGCCGATACCGCCGACGGCGCCGGTGACGACGGCGCGCTTGCCTTCCAGTTGCAGCCAGTGGGCCATGGCGTTTTCTCCCTGCCTTTATGCCGGGATGAGACGGCCATGGCTGGGCCGGGTCAACCCTTCAGCGCGCGTGCCGCTTCCACCGCAAAGTAGGTCAGCACGCCATTGGCGCCGGCGCGCTTGAAGCCCAGCAGGCTTTCCAGCATGGCCCGCTCGTATTCCAGCCAGCCATTGTTCACCGCGGCCATGATCATCGCGTACTCGCCGCTGACCTGGTAGGCGAAGGTCGGCACGCCGAAGCGTTCCTTCACCCGCTGGACGATGTCCAGGTAGGGCATGCCTGGCTTCACCATCACCATGTCGGCGCCCTCGGCCAGGTCCAGCGCCACTTCGCGCAGCGCCTCGTCGGTATTGGCCGGGTTCATCTGGTAGGTCTTCTTGTCGCCGCGCAGCGCCTTGCCGCTGCCCACCGCGTCGCGGAACGGGCCGTAGAAGGCGCTGGCATACTTGGCGGCGTAGGACATGATCCGGGTGTCGATCAGCCCATCGGAGTCCAGCGCCTGGCGGATGCGGCCGATGCGGCCGTCCATCATGTCGCTGGGCGCGATCACGTCGATGCCGGCCTGGGCCTGGATGACGGCCTGGCGGACCAGGACCTCCAGGCTGTCGTCGTTATGCACGTAGTCGCCGCGGATGACGCCGTCGTGCCCGTGGTCCGTATAAGGGTCCAGCGCCACGTCGCCGACCAGCCCGACGCCCGGGAACTCCCGCTTCAGCAGCCGGGCGGACTGGCAGATCAGGTTGTTCTCGTTCAGCGCCTCGCTGCCCTCGGCGTCCTTCAGGTGCGGCGGCGTCATCGGGAAGATGGCGATGGCGGGGATGCCGAGCTTCGCCGCCGGTTCCACATGGGCCGCCAGGCGGTCCACCGTCACGCGCTTCACGCCCGGCATGGAGGCAACATCGCTTTCGGCGTTGCTGCCATCCATGACGAAGATCGGCCAGATCAGGTCGTCCACCGAAAGCGTGTTCTCCGCCACCAGGCGCCGGGTCCAGGCGTCATACCTGTTGCGGCGCATGCGGATGGCGGGGAAGGAACCAGGCGTGAAGCTCATGCGGGTCAGACCTTGTCGAGGGCCTGGTCGAGGTCGGCCAGGATGTCGTCGATATGCTCGATGCCGATGGAGAGGCGGACATAGCCGGGGGTGACGCCGGTGCTGGCCTGGTCTTCCACGGAAAGCTGGCTGTGGGTGGTGCTGGCCGGGTGGATCGCCAGGCTGCGCGCGTCGCCGATATTGGCCACATGATAGAACATCTGCAGCGCATTGATGAAGGCCTGGCCGGCTTCCAGCCCGCCCTTCAGCTCAAAGCCCAGCAGGGCACCCATGCCGCCCTTCAGCGCGGCTTCGGCGCGGCGCTTGGCTTCCCCGGTCTGGACGCTGGGGTGGATGACCTTGGCCACCTTGGGGTGGGCCGAGAGGTGGGCGGCGACCTTCAGCGCGTTGGCGCAGTGCCGCTCCATCCGCAGCGGCAGGGTTTCCAGCCCCTGGATGAACATGAAGGCGTTGAACGGGGCCATGGCGGCGCCGAGGTCGCGCAGCAGCGTGGTCCGCATCTTCAATATATAGGCGATGGGGCCGAGCGGCTTGACCGCCTGGGTCCAGACCACGCCGTGGTAGCTGGGGTCCGGGTTGTTCAGGGTGGGGAAGCGGCTGCCCCCGGCTTCCCAGTCGAAGTTGCCGCCATCCACGATGATGCCGCCGATGCTGGTGCCGTGGCCGCCGATGTACTTGGTGGTGGAATGCATGACCACGGCGGCGCCGAGCGCCAGGGGCTTGCAGATCACCGGGGCCGCGGTGTTGTCCATGATCAGCGGCACGCCCTGCTTGCGGCCGATGGCGGCGACTTCCGCGATCGGGAAGACCTGCAGCTTCGGGTTCGGCAGGGTCTCCGCATAATAGCAGCGGGTGCGGGCGTCGGTCGCGCGGGCGAAGCCCTCGGGGTCGGCGGGGTCGACGAAGCGGACCTCGATGCCGAAGGCCTTGAAGGTATTGGCGAAGAGGTTCCAGGTGCCGCCGTACAGGTCGGTGGAGGAGACGATGTTGTCGCCGGCCTCGCACAGGTTCATCACCGCGAAGCTGGTGGCCGACTGGCCGGAGGCGACGGCCAGCGCGGCGACGCCGCCTTCCATGGCCGCGATGCGCGTCTCCAGCACATCCGTCGTCGGGTTCATCAGGCGGGTATAGATGTTGCCAAGCTCGGCCAGGCCGAACAGCCGGGCGGCGTGGCCGGTGTCCTGGAACTGGAAGCTGGTGGTCTGGTGGATCGGCACCGCGACCGAGCCGGTGGTCGGGTCTGCCCGGTGGCTGCCGCCGTGCAGCGCCAGGGTTTCGGGGTTGGTGAAGACCGGCTTGGTCATGGCAGGCATCTCCCAGGTTTTTGTGGCGTGTTTGGTGCCACTTCGTGCCCGCGAACGGAAGGGGTAACCCGCCGGCCGGCGCATGGCGGGGTTGCACGCAAGGGGTTGGGGTTTTCTTCCGCCCCGACGCAGGAAGTGGTAGGTGCCCGGCATGAACCCGGCAGACACCCCCATTGCGCTCGGCGCCGACCACGGCGGCGAGGCGCTGAAGAACCAGCTGGCCGCCATGCTGCGCGCCGCTGGCCACCAGGTGACCGACTTCGGCACCCATGGCACCGCCAGCGTGGATTACCCCGACTTTGCCCACCCGGTCTGCGCCGCGGTGGAGGCCGGGGAGGCGCGCTTCGGCGTGCTGGTCTGCGGCACCGGCATCGGCATGTGCATCAGCGCCAACCGGCATGCCGGCATCCGCGCCGCGGTGCTGCACCACGGCACCGACGCGCGCCTGACCCGGGCGCACAACAACGCCAATGTTGCCTGTTTCGGCGCCCGCCTGACCGGCGTTGAGCTTGCCGAGGAGGCATTGAAGGTGTTTCTGGCGACCGAATATGAAGGCGGCCGGCATGACCGTCGCCTGTCGAAGCTCTCTCCCGAGGTCTGAACCGCCATGAACGCCTTCACCGCCCCTGGCTTCTTCTCCGCCGCCCTGGCCAGCGCCGACCCGGAACTGGCCGCGGCCATCAGCCATGAGCTGGGCCGCCAGCAGGACGGGATCGAGCTGATCGCCAGCGAGAACATCGTCTCCCGCGCCGTGCTGGAAGCCCAAGGGTCGGTGCTGACCAACAAGTACGCCGAGGGCTATTCGGGCCGGCGCTATTATGGCGGCTGCGAGTTCGTCGATGTGGCCGAGGACCTGGCCATCGCCCGCGCGAAGCAGCTTTTTGGGTGTGCCTTCGCCAATGTGCAGCCGCATTCCGGCGCGCAGGCAAATGGCGCCGTGTTTTTCAGCCTGCTCTCGCCAGGCGACACGTTTATGGGCCTGGATCTGGCGGCGGGCGGGCACCTGACGCATGGCTCGCCGGTCAATATCTCCGGCAAGTGGTTCAAGGTGGCGCCATACACGGTGCGGCGCGAAGACCAGATGATCGACATGGACGAGGTCGCGCGCATTGCCCGCGAATCGAAGCCGAAGATCATCGTGGCCGGCGGCAGCGCCTATGCCCGGTTCTGGGACTTCGCGCGGTTCCGCGAGATTGCCGACGAGGTCGGTGCCTGGTTCATGGTGGATATGGCCCACTTTGCCGGCCTGGTGGCCGGTGGGGCGCATCCCTCGCCGTTCCCGCACGCGCACATCGCCACCACCACCACGCACAAGACGCTCCGTGGCCCGCGCGGCGGCATGATCCTGACCAATGACGAAGCGCTGGCCAAGAAGATGAACAGCGCGGTCTTCCCGGGCACCCAGGGCGGCCCGCTGATGCATGTCATCGCCGCCAAGGCGGTGGCCTTCGCGGAGGCGCTGCGGCCGGAGTTCAAGGCCTATGCCCACCAGGTGGTGGCCAATGCCAAGGCGCTGTCCGACACGCTGCTGGGCAATGGCTTCGGCATCGTCACCGGCGGCACCGACAACCACCTGATGCTGGTGGACCTGCGGCCGAAGAAGCTGACCGGCAAGGCGGCCGAGGCGGCGCTGAACCGCGCCCACCTGACCTGCAACAAGAACGCCATCCCCTTCGACCCCGAGAAGCCGATGACCACCTCCGGCGTGCGCCTGGGCAGCCCGGCGGGCACCACGCGCGGCTTCGGCACCGCGGAGTTCGTCGAGATCGGCCAGATGATCGGTGAGGTGCTGGACGGGCTGGCGAAGGCCAACGCGCCGGAAGCCAACCAGGCGGTGGAGCAGGCGGTGAAGGCCCGCGTGCTGACGCTCTGCCAGCGCTTCCCGATCTACCAGGGCTGACCCGGCATGCGCTGTCCGTTCTGCAGCAGTGAAGACACGCAGGTAAAGGACAGCCGCCCCGCCGAGGACGGTGCCGCCATTCGTCGGCGCCGGTCCTGCCCGCAATGCAACAGCCGGTTCACCACCTTCGAGCGGGTGCAGCTGCGCGACCTGGCGGTGCTGAAGACCGACGGCCAGCGCGAGCCGTTCGACCGCGAGAAGCTGGCCCGCAGCATCCGCGTGGCGCTGCGCAAGCGCCCGGTGGACCAGGACAAGCTGGAGCGGATCGTCAACGGCATCCAGCGCAAGCTGGAGACCGAGGCCGAGGCGGAAGTGACGTCGCGCCAGATCGGCGAGATCGTCATGGAGACGCTGAAGGACGTTGACCAGGTGGCCTATGTCCGCTTCGCCAGCGTCTACAAGAACTTCGGCGAGGCGCGGGACTTCCGCGAGTTCCTCGGCGAGATGGACAAGAAGAAGTAGCGGCTGGCGGCGCCGGGGCTGGCGCGCCAGATTGGGTTGATGTCCGGACACGATGACGCGGCGCATATGCGGGCAGCCCTTGGGCTGGCCCGGCGCGGATTGGGCAATACTTGGCCCAACCCGGCGGTGGGCTGCGTGCTGGTGCGCGACGGTCAGGTTGTGGGGCGCGGCTGGACCCAGCCGGGCGGCCGGCCGCATGCGGAAACCGAGGCGCTGGCCAGGGCAGGGGAGGCGGCGCAGGGCGCCACCGCCTATGTCACGCTGGAGCCATGCAGCCACTGGGGCCGCACCCCGCCCTGCTGCGACGCGCTGATCCGCGCCGGCGTGAAGCGGGTGGTGGTGGCCGCCGGCGACCCCGACGCCCGCGTGGATGGCCGCGGCCTGGCCCGGCTGCGGGAAGCCGGCGTGCAGGTGGAGACCGGGCTGTTTCAGGCCGAGGCCGTGGCGCTGAACGCCGGCTTCTCTCGCCGGGTCACGCTGGGGCGGCCGGTGGTGCTGCTGAAACTGGCGACGACGCTGGATGGCCGCATCGCCACCGCCCGTGGCGAGAGCAAGTGGATCACCGGGCCGGAAGCCCGCCGCGCCGCGCACGCCATGCGCGCCAGGCATGACGCCATGCTGGTGGGCAGCGGCACGGTGCTGGCGGATGACCCTGACCTGACCTGCCGGCTGCCCGGCATGGCCCCAAGGGGAGAAAACGTACCCCTGGCTCGGGTGGTCGCGGATGCCCGGCTGCGGACGCCGCCCACCGCACGGCTGGTGCAGACCGCGCGCTCCCTGCCCACCTGGATCGCCACCGCCCCCGGGCACAAGCCGGCGGAGCTGGCGCCCTACCAGCAGGCGGGCGTGGAGATGCTGACCGTGCCGCGCGGCAAGCCGGCCGGGCTGGACCTGGCGGCGCTGCTGGCCACGCTGGCGCAGCGCGGCATCACCCGGGTCATGGCCGAGGGCGGTGCCGGCATCGCCGCTGGGTTGCTGCGGGACGGGCTGGTGGACCGGATCGCGTGGTTCCATGCCCCCGGCATCATCGGCGGCGACGGACTGGCGGCGGTGCAGGCCTTGCCGCTTGCCCTGCTTTCAGCCATGCCCAGATTCCGCCGGGTAGCGTCGCGGCCCCTTGGGGTCGACTGGCTGACCGAGTTCGAGCGCGAGGAGCCCTGAGCCATGTTCACCGGCATTGTCACCGACCTGGGCACGATCCGCGAAATCCAGCCGCTGGGCGCGGGGCACGACATGCGCCTGGTGCTCGGCACCTCGCCCGACTTCCTCAAGCAGCCGGCGCCGGCGGTGCTGGGCGCCTCCATCGCCTGTTCCGGCGTGTGCCTGACCGTGGTGGACATGGGCGGCGACTGGTTTGCCGTGGATGCCTCGGCCGAGACGCTGAGCAAGACCACGCTGGGCACCTGGCGCGCCGGCAGCCGGGTGAACCTGGAGCGCGCGCTGCGCTTCGGCGATGAATTGGGCGGCCACCTGGTCTCCGGCCATATCGATGGCGTGGGCGAGGTGATGGCGGCGGTGCCGGAAAATGCCTCGGTCCGCTGGCGCTTCCGGCTGCCGGAAGGGCTGCACCGTTTCGTCGCCGCCAAGGGGTCCATCGCCATCGATGGCGTTTCCCTGACGGTCAATGAGGTTGACGGAACCGTGTTCGGGGTCAACATCATCCCGCATACCGCCGCGCACACCACTTTCGGCACCCTGCAGCCGGGTGCGCGGGTGAACATCGAGATCGATACGCTGGCGCGCTACGTGGCGCGTCTCAAGGAAACCGAGTGATGCCTTCCGCGCCAGTACCGCACCAGACCAGCTACGCCGAGTTCCTCTCGCCGACCGAGGAATTGCTGGAGGAGGCCAAGCGCGGCCGCATGTTCATCCTGGTGGATGACGAGGATCGCGAGAACGAGGGCGACCTGGTCATCCCCGCGCAATTCGCCACGCCGGACGCCATCAACTTCATGGCACGCTTCGCCCGCGGGCTGATCTGCCTGGCGATGACGCGGCACCGGGTGGAGCAGCTGGGCCTGCCGCTGATGGCGCAGAGCAATGGCACCCGGCACCAGACCGCCTTCACCGTTTCCATCGAGGCGCGGGAGGGTGTCACCACCGGCATCTCCGCCGCCGACCGCGCCCATACCGTGGCGGTTGCGATCAACCCGGAGATGAGCCGCGAGCACATCACCACGCCGGGGCATGTGTTTCCGCTGGTGGCGCGGGATGGCGGCACGCTGATCCGCGCCGGCCATACGGAAGCCGCGGTGGACTTCGCCCGCATGGCCGGGCTGAACGCGTCCGGCGTGATCTGCGAGATCATGAACGACGACGGCACCATGGCCCGCATGCCGGACCTGGTGGCCTTCGCCCAGCACCATGGGCTGAAGCTGGGCACCATCGCCGACCTGATCGGGCATCGGCGCCGGACGGAACGCCTGGTGAAGCGCGTGGTCGAGGGCAAGATCGAGCACGAGGTCGGCGGCGAATGGCGGCTGATCACCTACACCAACACGCTGGAATACGCCGAGCACCTGGTGATGGTGAAGGGCGACCTTTCCGCCCCGCAGCCGGCCATGGTTCGGATGCACGCCGCCAACCTGCTGAACGATACGGTCATGGGGCGCGGCGCACGCGACCTGCATACCGCGATGCGGATGATCAGCGAGTTCGGCCGTGGCGCCGTGGTCATCATCCGTGACTGGCGCCCGACCAACATGAGCGAGCAGATCGAGCGCGGGAAGGACCGCCAGGTGGCGCTGCCGATGATCCGCGACTACGGCATCGGCGCGCAGATCCTGGCCGACCTGGGCGCGCGCGACCTGATCCGCCTGTCCAACAACCCGCGGCCGATCGTGGGGCTTGAGGGCTATGGCCTGAAGGTGCTGGAAACGCGGCCGATCCCGCGGGAGGGCAAGCTGTGAGCATCATCCACGCTCCTTCGCGCGAGGCGGTGAAGCTGCCCGGCCCGCCGCCGCGGCTGCTGCTGATCCAGGCGCCGTACTACGACCAGGTGGTCGGCGGCATGCGCGCCGGCGCCGAACGGGTCTGCGCCGAGGCCGGCGGCACGCTGGACGTGGTGGACGTGGCCGGCGGCTACGAGTTGCCCGCCGCGCTGCGCATGGCGCTGCTGCAGAAGGCCACGCGCTACGACGGCTACCTGCTGCTGGGCTGCGTGGTGAAGGGCGAGACCGACCACTACACCTTCATCTGCGACGCCATCAGCCACGGCGTGATGGGCATTTCCGCCGAGACCGGCGCCGCCATCGGCTTTGGCCTGTTGACGGTGGACACGCTGCAGCAGGCGATCGCCCGCAGCAGCGACGACAAGCACAACAAGGGCGCCGAGGCGATGCACGCGCTGCTGACCCAGGTTGGCCTGCGCCGGCGTTGGGGAATTCAGTGACAACCGCGAAGAAGACCAAGCCGCCGACCGACGCCAAGCCGCGCGGCCGGCCACGCACCGGCTCTCGCGTCGCCGCCGTGATGGCGCTGTACCAGAGCGACTACATGGGCGAATCGGCGGAGACGGTGATCGACCAGTTCATCCGCCACCGGATCGGCGTGTTCCCGGGGAGCAGCGGCTTCGATGACGGGCGCATCCCGGAGGCCGATGTGCCGCTGTTCACCAGCCTGGTCCGCAAGGCCGCGCAGAATGGCGAGACCATCGACGGCATCGTCACCGCCCACCTGGACAAGGACTGGCCGTTGGCCAAGCTGGACCCGGTGCTGCGGGCGCTGCTGCGGGCGGCGGCCACGGAGTTCTGGGGCGGCAAGGAGCCGCCGGCGCGGGTGGTGATCAACGAGTACTTGGACATCGCGCACGGCTTCTTCGGCGGCGAGGAGCCGCGCTTTGCCAATGGCGTGCTGGATGCCATGGCGCGGACGCTGCGGGCCGAGGAATTCGCCGGCCAGCCCACGCGGCGCTAGCGCGTGATCGCCGCAGGCGCGCAGCGGCCTTAGGTGTGAATCACCCGCTCAGAAAAGGGGGTGGACCATGACGGGCGAGCGAATGCGAGACGGACATGGTTCGCCCGTGGGCCTGCCGGCGGAGTTCTCGCTCATTGCCCGGCACTTCCGGCCGCTGGCCGGGCCGGGCGCGCTGGGGCTGGAGGATGACGCCGCGGTGCTGGCGGTGCCGGCCGGGCGGGAGTTGGTGATTGCCGCCGACGCCATGGTGGCGGGCGTTCACTTCCTGCCCGACGACCCCGCCGGGACCATCGGCCGCAAGCTGCTGCGGACCAATCTCTCGGACCTGGCGGCCATGGGCGCGGCGCCGTTGGGCTACCTGATGACCACGGCCTTCCCCAAGGGCACCGAAGACGCCTGGGTGGCCGCCTTCGCCGCCGGTCTGGCGCTGGACCAGGCGGAGTTCGGGCTGGCGGTGCTGGGTGGCGATACCGTCTCCATGCCGGGGCCGCTGACGCTGTCTCTGACCATCCTGGGCACCTGCGCGCCGGGGCGGGCGCTGCGGCGGAACGGTGCGAGGGCAGGGGACCAGCTTTGGGTTTCCGGCAGCATCGGCGACGGGGCCCTGGGCCTGCGGGTGCTGCAGGGCAAGCTGCCGTCCGACCCCTTCCTGGCGGAACGCTACCGGCTGCCGCGGCCGCGCCTGGCGCTGGGGCAGGCGCTGGTCGGGCTGGCCACCGCCTGCATGGATGTCTCGGACGGGCTGGTGCAGGATCTGGGACACCTGTGCCGCGCCAGCGGGCTGGCGGCCACGCTGCGGGCCGGGGATGTGCCGCTCTCCGCCGGCGCCGCCGCCCACCCCGCGCTGCTGCCCCTGGTGCTGACCGGCGGCGATGACTACGAGCTGCTGTTCGCCGCCCCGCCCGAGGCCGCCGAGGCCATTCGCGCCGCCGCGCGGGGCGCGCATGTGCCGGTTGCATGCATCGGCCACTTTGCGGCCGGCCCGCCAGGGGTCACTGTGCTGGGGTCGGACGGCGCGGAAATGGCGCTGCCCCGGGGGGGATGGAGTCACTTCTAGAATGACGAACGACGCGGCGCTGAAACGCCAAGTCTGGCTGCTGACGTTCTGCCAGGCGTTGATGCACACCACCATCGTCGGCCAGGCCGTCATGGCGGCGCTGATCGGCCACAGCCTGGCCGAGAACAAGGCGCTGGCGACGCTGCCCATCGCCATCCAGATGACCGCGACCATGGCGGCCAGCATCCCCGCCGGCATCATCTTCGGCCGGCTGGGGCGCCGGGCCGGCTTCACCGTCGGCGCGCTGGCGGCCTTCGCGGGGTCGCTGATCTTCGCCTATGGCGTCTGGGCCGGTGACTTCCTGATCTACACGCTGGGTGCCATTCCGGCGGGGCTCGGCTTCGGCATCGGCCAGCATTACCGCTTCGCCGCCTCCGAGGTGGCGCCGCCGGCGTATCGGGCACGGGCCATCGGGCTGGTGATGACCGGGGGCGTGCTTTCCGCCGGGCTGGGGCCGGAGCTGGTGAAGGCGACGACGCAGCTGTTCATGCCGCATCTGTTCCTGGGCACCTACCTGGCCATGGCGGTGCTGCCGCTGCTGTGCCTGGGGCTGCTGACCTTCACCCGGCTGCCGCCGCCGCCGGCACGCGATGCCGGGGGTGCGCCGGTCAGCGAGATCATCGCCCGGCCAGCCTTCATTGCCGCCGCCGCCGCCGGCATGGTGGCCTTCGGCAGCATGAACCTGCTGATGACCTCGACTCCGCTGGAGATGATGCTCTGCGGCTTCGCGGTCGGGGCTTCGGCCACGGTGATCCAGGTGCATGCGCTGGCCATGTATGCGCCGGGCTTCTTCACCGGGCGGCTGATCCAGCGCTTCGGCGCGCGGCGGATCATCGTGGCCGGGGTGGTGCTGAACCTGGTGTGCCTGGGCATCGGCGTGGAAGGGCGCAGCTACGCCCACTTCCTGCTGGCGCTGGGGCTGCTGGGGCTGGGCTGGAACTTCATGTTCGTCGGCGCCACCACGCTGCTGGGCAGCGCGCATGCGCCGGAGGAGCGGGTGCGCGCCCAGGCGGCCAACGACCTGCTGGTGTTCGGCACCGTGGCCTGCACCGCCTTCCTGTCCGGCGCGCTGCATGCGGGGGCGGGGTGGAATGCGATGAACTTCTCGCTGGTGCCGCCGCTGCTGGCGGTGCTGGGGCTGCTGGCCTGGCAGCGGCTGCGGCAGCGCCCGCCGGCGGTGGCCGCGGCGGAGTAAGGGCGCCGGGCGAACAGCCGGCGCTTCGCGTGGGCGGAGCGGCGCTGGCGGGGGGTAAGCTGGTTCGCGTGCCCGCACGCGGGCCGGTGCTGGCAGCGCGGCCATAGGCGGTTCAGCTGTCCCGGTATCCGGGCGGACCAGTGCCACAAGCCCGGTTGTAGGCGGCTCAGCTGATGCGCGTGCCCGAACGCGGATCAGCGCAGGCAGCGTGGCGACCGCCGGATCAGTTGATCCGTGTGCCCGCACGCGGACCGGCGCTGGCAGCGCCGATACCGCGAATCAGTTGATCTGCGTGCCCGCACGCGGACCGGCGCTGGCAGCGCCGATACCGCGAATCAGTTGATCTGCGTGCCCGCACGCGGACCGGCGCTGGCAGCGCCAATATCGCGTATCAGTTGATCCGCGTGCTGTTCGGCTGGGTGCCGCCGGGGTTGGTGTTGTTGATGCCGCCCTGGCCGGCGCCCAGCGGGTTGAACCGGCCGACATTGCCGAACAGCGCCTGCAGCAGGCTGCGCTCGTTGCCCGGCACCGGCGTTTCCCGCGACACGAAGCTGACGCTGCGGCCGGCGCCCTCGTCCAGCTCGCGCACGCCCTTCACCTTGCCGCCGTCGTCGAACTCCACCACGACCACGCGCTGGCGGCTGATGGATTCCTGCTGCATCGGCCGGGCGCGGCTGATGGCACTGATGTAGTACCAGTTGGCGTCGTCGAAGGTGCCGCGCGCGGTGGGGGAGCCCAGCAGCGCCTGCACGTCGGCGCGGCCCTGCACGCCGGGCACCAGCTCCTTCAGCTGCTCCTCGGTCACCAGGTGCCCGCGTGAGACCGGCGGGGCGTCGATGTAGCTGCACGCCCCCAGGCCGAGCGCAAGCGCCAGCAGCACCCCGCGGGATGCGGCGGAACCCCGGAAACCAGGGCGGCGGAGGGCAGGGGACAGCGGCATCGCGTTGACCACTCGGGCAGGGCGTTCCATGTGAGGGCCGAATGCCACTCCGCCGCCGCCCGGTCAACTGAAGCCTTGGCCCGGTGGAGCCCAACCCCGGATATACCCAGCATGAACCTGTTCAGCCTGTTCCGCCGCAAGCCGCATGAAAGGCCTGGCTTCATGCTGTACGGCAGCGCCGTGGCGGCGGCGCGCGACGGATGGTTCTACGGCGCCCTGGCCGTGCCGGACACGCTGGACGGCCGGTTCGACACGGTGGGGCTGCATGTGGCGCTGCTGATCCGCCGGCTGCGGACCGACCCGGACCCGCGCGGCGCCGCGCTGGCCCAGGCGGTGTTCGACGCCATGTTCGCCGACATGGATGTGAATCTGCGGGAAATGGGCGTCGGCGACCTTTCGGTCGGCAAGAAGGTCAAGGCGATGTGGGAAGCCTTCCACGGCCGCGCCCGCGCCTATGAGGCGGCGGTGACGGCCGCCGACGCGGACGCCCTGGCGCGGGCGCTGCAGCGCAACCTGTGGCGCGAGGAGCCGGCCGAGTCCGGGCCGCGGGCGGAAGCCCTGGCGCTGGCCGGGCACACCCTGGCCGTGGCGGCGCAACTGGCGGAGCAGCCGCTGGCCGGGCTGCTGCGCGGCAATGCCAGCTTCCCCGCCACCCCCGTGGAGGGCAGCCCGCATGCCGCCTGAGATGTCACGCCCGCTGGTGCTGGGCCAGGTGCCGGCTGCGGGGCGGGAGGTGACGCTGACCGCCAGCCCAGCCGAGGTGGTGGCCCTGGCCGCCCGATTCGGCATTGAGGAGGTGCGCCGGCTGGAGGCGCGGCTGCGCCTGCTGCCGGAGGATAATGGCCCGGTGATGGTCACCGGCGAGATCAGCGCCGAGGTGGTGCAGCTCTGCGTCGTTTCGCAGGAGCCGGTGGTGGAGCAGGTGTCGGCGCGGGTCAGCCTGCGGTTGCTGCCCGCCGGCCGCGGCGCGACCGATACGCCCGACGACCTGGTGGATGAGATCGAATCCGGCGGCCAGGTTGACCTCGGCGAATTGGTGGCCGAAGAAGTGGCGCTGGCGTTGAACCCGTATCCGCGCCACCCTGACGCCGCATTGCCGCCCGAGGCCAGCGACCCCGAGGACAACCCGTTCTCGGCGCTGGCGGCTTTGAAGGCCGGCAAGCCGCGACACTGAACGGGGCGCCGCACAGGCGCTGCCGCTCAGACGGCTTGCAGAGTGGGGGGTGGGGTGCTAATGCCCCGCCCTCTTTACGACCAACTCGTTTGTTACACGAAAGGCTCGGCGCCAATGGCCGTTCCGAAGAAAAAAGTTTCGCCCTCTCGCCGCGGCATGCGCCGTAGCCATGATGCGCTGTCCGGCGAGGCTCATGCTGAGTGCTCGAACTGTGGTGAGCTGAAGCGGCCGCACCACATCTGCTCGCATTGCGGTCATTACGACCGTCGCGAAGTGGTGCCTGCCGGCGACGCCCTCAAGGCGGCCGTGCGCAACTGAGCTCACTTGGTCCGCTGGCCATGGGGGAACAACGCTAGGTGTCCAGGTCCTTACCGTTGACCTTCTCCCTGGCGATTGACGCCATGGGCGGCGACGGCGCGCCCGACGTGGTGCTCGATGGCCTGGAAATAGCCGCCGAGCGTCACCCGCAGGCCCGGTTCCTGCTGGTGGGTGACCAGGCACGCCTGGCGCCGCTGCTTGCCCAGCGCAAGCGCGCGGCGAAGGCGTGCGAGATTCGCCACGCCGCCGAGACCATTCCCGGCGACATGAAGCCGACGCTGGCGCTGCGCGTCCGTGGTTCCTCCATGCGAGTCGCCATCGATGCGGTGGCGGCCGGGGAAGCCTCGGGCGTCGTCTCGGCCGGCAATACCGGCGCGCTGATGGCCATGGCCACCATCGTGGTGAAGACCCTGCCGGAGATTGCCCGGCCGGCGCTGGCCGCCATCGCGCCTTCCGGGCGCGGTGACGTGGTCATGCTCGACCTTGGCGCCAACGTGGTGTGCGACGCGCGCAACCTGGTGGAGTTCGCCATCATGGGCGACGCTTTCGCCCGTGCCGTGCTTGGCCTGCCGCAACCTTCCATCGGCCTGCTCAACGTCGGCTCCGAGGAGCTGAAGGGCGACGAGCGGGTGCGCCAGGCCGCCGAGGTGCTGCGCGCGAGCCATATCAGCAGCGGCTTCCACGGCTTCGTCGAGGGTCACGACATCCTTGCCGGCACCGTGGATGTCATCGTGACCGATGGCTTCACCGGCAACGTGGCGCTGAAGACCGGGGAGGGCGCGCTGAAGCTGATGCGCGACCTGCTGCGCCAGGTCTTCAGTTCCTCGTTGATGGCCAAGCTGGGCTACCTGCTGGCCCGCTCTGCGCTGGACAAGCTGCGCGACTGGATGGACCCGCGCCGCTACAACGGCGCCATCCTGCTGGGGCTGAACGGCGTGGTGGTGAAAAGCCACGGCGGCACGGATGCGCTGGGTTTCGCCCATGCCGTGGACGTGGCAATGGACATGGTCACGCACGGCTTCAACGATCGCATCCGGGAAGGCCTTGCCCGGCTTTCGGCGCTGCCGGAGCCCAACCTGAGTTCGGCCAAGAGCTGACGCGGAGCCACCGCCATGACTGTTCGTTCCCTGGTCGTCGGCTGTGGTGGCTACCTGCCCGAACGCAGCCTGAGCAACGTTGAACTGGCCCAGGCCTACAACCTGGATACCAGCGACGAGTGGATCGTCGAGCGTACCGGCATCCGCCGCCGCCACCTGGCCGCGCCGGAGGAGACCGCGAGCACGCTGGGCGCCGCCGCCGCGCGCCACGCGCTGGAACGCGCGGGCATGGATGCCAGCGAGATCGGCCTGATCGTGGTGGCGACGGCGACGCCGGATTCGGCGTTTCCCTCCACCGCCGTGCGGATTCAGGCGCTGCTGGGCAATACCACCGCCTTCGGTTTCGATGTCTCGGCCGCCTGCGCCGGCTTCGTCTATGGGCTGAACATCGCCGACAGCTTCATCCGCACCGGCCAGGTCAAGGCCGCGCTGGTGATCGGCACCGAGGTGTTCTCCCGCATCATGGACTGGACCGACCGTGGCACCTGCGTGCTGTTCGGCGACGGTGCCGGCGCCGTGGTGCTGAAGGCGGGCGAGGGGCAGGGCACCTCGGCCGATCGCGGCATCCTCTCCAGCCACCTGCATTCGGATGGCCGGCACGGCGAGATTTTGCTGGTGGATGGCGGCCCGGGGTCCAACGGCGAATGCGGCAAGCTGCGGATGACCGGCAAGGAAGTGTTCCGCCACGCCGTCTCCAAGCTGGCCGCCGTGGTGGACGAGGCACTGCTGGCCAATGGCCTCAGCCACGCCGACGTGCGCTGGCTGGTGCCGCACCAGGCCAATCGCCGCATCATCGACGCCATGGGCAAGAAGCTGAAGCTGCCGCCGGAGCGGGTGGTGGTGACCGTGGACCGCCATGCCAATACCTCCGCCGCCTCCATTCCGCTGGCCCTGGCCGAGGCGGTAAATGACGGCCGCATCCAGCCGGGCGACCTGGTGGCGATGGAAGCCATCGGCGGCGGGCTGACCTGGGGCGCCACGCTGGCGCGGTTCTGAGCCGACCGTTCCGCACTGGACGGTTGACGCCGGGGCCGAAACCCGATTTTCATGCAACTTGAAGGACTTGGTGGGATCGGCTCAGTCATGAACACGCTGACGCGCGCGCAACTGGCGGAGGCCATCTACAGCCAGGTCGGGCTGAGCCGGAACGAGTCCGCCGCCCTGCTGGAATCGGTGCTGGAGAAGATGTCGGCGGCGATGGAAGCCGGCGAGGCGGTCAAGATCAGCGCCTTCGGTACCTTCGTGGTGCGGCAGAAGGGCCAGCGCGTGGGCCGCAACCCGAAGACCGGCGTGGAAGTGCCGATTTTACCGCGCAAGGTGCTGTCCTTCCGACCCAGCCAGGTGATGAAGGCCCGCATCAACGGCGATGAAGCGCCCGAGGGTGCCGAGGCGTGACCGACGAGGATGATGCCGGGCGCGCCGGCCGGGCGCGCAAGGCGCCCTCGGCCTTCCGCACCATCTCCGAGGTTGCCGACGACCTGCACATTCCGCAGCACGTGCTGCGCTTCTGGGAGACCAAGTTCGCCCAGTTGAAGCCGCTGAAGCGCGGCGGCGGGCGGCGCTACTACCGGCCCGAGGATATCGGCCTGCTGCGCCGGATCAGCGACCTGCTGTACACCCAGGGCTACACCATCAAGGGCGTGCAGCGGTTGCTGAAGGACGGTGGGCTGGCCGAGGGCGGCCCGCCGAATGGCGAGCTGCCGCTGCCGGAGCCGTCCGAGAGCAGCGACCCCGCGCGGCTGGCGCTGCTGGAACTGGACGATATCGCCGCGGAGTTGCGCGCCCTGGCCGCGCGAAACTGAGCCAGGGCGCCTCGCGCGGTTTGCCACCGGGACAGGTACGGCGCGGCTCGCGCTGGGCTGCCGGTATGCTATATTCATGTCAGCCCAAGGGGTTTGGGCGGACGCCAGAGGGGCATCGAAAAAGGTGGGACATTTGCTCAACGCAACTCAACGGCGGGGTCGCCGGCTGCTGGCCGGCGTGCTGGCCGCCAGCCTGATCGCCGGTCCGGCCAGCGCGCGCTGCGCCGCCGACCAGGACCAGGCGGCGTTCGACGTCAACGCGCTGAAGACCGAGCTGATGCTGATGGCTGTCAGCAGCGAGTGCCGGCGCGAGACCGACTACAACGCCTTCATCAACCGCTTCCGCCAGCAGCTGATCGAGGCCGATGGCCGCGTGGTGGCCTGGTACCGGGCGCATTTCGGCACCGGCCGGACGCTGAACCTGAAGATCGAATCCTTCGTGACCGAGCTGGCCAACCAGCGGTCCCGCGCCGCGCAGCGCGTGGGCGGTGACTACTGCGCCCGCAGCAGCCTGCTGTTCACCGAGATCTCGGCGCTGCCCTCCGGGTCCGACCTGGCGGCCTACGCCGCCGGCAAGAACATGATGCCGGCCGACCTGCCGGCCTGCGAGACGCCGCCGGCCCCGCCGGCGCGGAGGACCCGCCGGTGAAGCGCCTTCTTCCCCTGGCCGCGCTGCTGGCGCTGGGCGCCTGCGCCGAGCTCGGCCCCGCCGCGCCGCAGCGCCCGGCCTCGCGCATCTTCGCCTTCGACCAGCAGGGCAAGGCCGCCAAGTGCGCCGTGCAGGTGGCGGAACGCCCGGCCGATGGCGCCACCGTCTCCGGCACCATGGCGATTCTGAACGACCGTGGCTGGTGCGGCGTGGACCTGCTGCGCCCGACCCCGGGCTGGGAGCCCTTCCTGTACGGGCTGGTGATGAAGCGCGCCGAGCACGGCAGCATCACCATCCACACCGTGGGCGACACCACGCGGGTGGACTACGTGCCGGATCCCGGCTTCTCCGGCGCCGACAGCTTCGCGGTGAAGCTGGCGCCGGGCAATGCCACGGTTCAGGTGGCGGTGACGGTGGAAGCCCCGCCCGCACCGCCGCCGCCCCCGCCTGCCGCGGCACCCGCTCCGGCGCCGCATCGGCCGGCCGCGCCGGCGCGTCGTCGGTCCTAGCAGGCGCAATCGGGAGGGACGCTGTCCCTCCCGAACCCTCCCCGCCAAGGGCCGAGAGGCCCTTGGATCCCGGGTTTTTCAGCGTCCGATCCTCGGAGCCGCGAAGCGGCCGCAGAGGTGAACCGGCCGCCGGTCAGCGGACCCGCTGGATGTTGTACAGGACGGGGAAGCCGATCGGCAGCACGCCCGTCACTTCCGCCCGGTGGGCGGCCGGCAGGTAGAACTGGCCGTAGAAGCCCATCAGCCCCGCTTCGTGCACGTGCTGCTGCATCTGCGCCGCCAGCTCCCGCCGCTTGGCCGGGTCCGCCTCGCGCTCGAAAGCCTCGATGACCGGCGTCAGCCCCGGGTCGCAGTAGCGGCCGGGGTAGTTGTTGCCGCAATTGTAGGCCACCGAGTAGTTGGCGATCGGGTTCACCATGTCGTAGCCGGTGAACACCACGGGCATCGCGCTCCAGCCGCCGCGCTCCACCGGTTCCGTGTTGTTGCGGCGCTGCGCCTGCGTCGAGAAGTCCGCCGAGGAAACCTGCACGTTGAAGCCGGCCAGCCGGGCGCGTTCGGCGACCACCAGGCTGGTCGGGTTCAGGATGGTGCTGTCCATGCTGTGCAGCAGCACCAGCGGCTCGTTGTTGTAGCCGCTGGCGCGCAGCGCGGCGCGGGCCTGCTCGATGGTGGCGACGCGCAGCGGGGCCACGGCCGCCTCCGACGCATAGGGCCAGCCGCACATGAAGATGCTGGCGCAGAAGCCGTAGGTCATCTGCCGCGGCAGGCCCAGGGCGGCCACGACCTCGTTATGGTCGATGGCCAGCTGGAAGGCGCGGCGCGCCTGCGGGTTGTTGAACGGCGGGTGCTGGTGGTTGATCGCGATGGCGCCGATCATGCTGCCCAGCGGCGGCGGCTCGATCAGGCGGATGTTGCGGTTGCGGCGGAAGCTCTCGATGAAGTCGCCGGGCACCAGCTCCAGGTAGTCGGCCTCGCCGGCGGTCATCGCGGAGATGCGCGTCGCGATATCCGGCATGGAGATGAAGTGGACCTGCTCCATATGCGCGCGCTTGCCGCCGGCGAAGCCATCGGCTGGCTCGGCGCGGGGCACGTAGCGCGGGTTGCGGCGGAAGATGGCCAGGCTGCCGCTGCGCCATTCCGCCCGGTTGAAGCTGTAGGGGCCGCTGCCGATGGTCTCAGGCACCGCCTGGGTCACGGGCGTGCTGCGGGCCAGGCGGGCCGGCATCATGAAGGGGATCTGCGCCGCCGGCTTGCCGATGGCCTCGATCACTTGGCTGAACGGCCAGTTGAGTTCCAGCACGAAGCTGCGGGCATCCACCACGCGCAGGCCCTTGCTGGCGGCCATCAGCCGGCTGCCCAGGCCGTCGCGGGCGCCCCAGCGGCGCAGCGACTCGACGCAATCCTCGGCCGTCACGGGCTGGCCGTCGTGCCATTCCAGCCCTTCGCGCAGCTTGAAGGTCCAGGTCAGCCGGTCGGCGCTGACCTCCCACCCCTCCAGCATCTGGGGCCGGTATTCGCCCTTGCTGTCGAGCGCGACCAGCGTGTCGTAGACCAGGTAGGCATAGGCGCGCGTCACGTTGGACGTGGTGATGATGGGGTCCAGCACCTGGAGTTCCAGGTTCAGCACCGCGCGCAGCACGTTGGGCTGGGCGCCGGCCGGGGCGGCGAGCCCCAGCAGGGCCGCAAGGGCGAGAACCAGGCGCATTGGCGTCTCCTTCAGGCGGCCCGGGTCGGCTGACCCGGTTCAGGCAGCGAGTATCTCGGCTTCCGGCGCCGGGCGGCCGCGGATCATGTCGGCGGCCTTCTCGGCGATCATCAGCGTGGTCGCGTAGGTGTTGGCGCTGGGCATGTGCGGCATGACCGAGGCATCCACCACGCGCAGCCCTTGCAAGCCGTGGACCAGCAGCTGGTCGCTGACCACGGCGGTGGGGTCGGTCTCCGGCCCCATGCGGGCGGTGCCGATCAGGTGGTAGGTCGTGCTGCCGTTGCGGTAGGCAAAGTCGAGCAACTCGTCGTCGCTCTGGGCATTCAGCCCCGGCAGGGTCTCGGCTTCCAGGAAGGGGTTCAGCTCCGGGGTGGAGAGCATGCGGCGCAGCAGGCGGATACCGCCCAGGTGGACCTGGCGGTCCATTGGGTTGGACAGGTAGTTCGGGTTGATCTCGGGGTCCTCGAACACGTCGGCGCTGCGGGCACGGACCCAGCCGGTGGATTCGGGCCGGTGCTGCCAGGCGCCGGCGGTCACGCCGGGGACGTCATCCAGCACGTAGACCTTGCCCTCGGCGTAGCTGCCGGGGGTGAAGACGCATTGCAGGTCGGGCTGGTCCAGCCCCTCGAAGCTTTTCCAGAACACATGCACATGGCTGGGCGCGGTTGCCAGGATGCTGGGCTTGCCGCTGGCCCAGCGCGCCACCTGGCCGGCCAGGCGCAGGCCGCGCGCCAGCTGGTTCAACGTGGTCACGCCCTTGCGGGCGCGCATGACGATGCGGGACGCGTAGTGGTCGCGGAAGTTCTCGCCGACGCCCTTGACCTCATGCAGCACCGGCACGCCGATGGACTGCAGCAGCGCCGCCGGGCCGATGCCGGAGACCTGCAGCAGCCGCGCGGTATTGGCGGTGCCGGCGGAGACGATGACCTCGCGCCGCGCCATGACGCTGCGCGGGGCGCCGCCGCGTTCATGCAGGTAGCGCACGCCCACGGCGCGCTTGCCGTCCAGGATGATGCCGCAGGCGCGGGCGTTGGTGCGGACCTCCACCCCGCCGCGCGCCACCGCCGGGTGCAGGAAGGCGCGGGCGGCGGAGACGCGGCGGCCGCCGACGATGGCGCGCTGGAAGTAGCCGACGCCGGCCTGGCTGCCGCTGTTGTAGTCGGGGTTGCGGGGAATGCCGATGCCCTCGCAGCCCTTGATGAAGGCCTCGGTCAGCGGGTGGAACCAGTCCATGTCGGTGACCGGCAGGCTGCCGGCGCGGCCGCGCCGCTGTTCCTCACCATAGCCGATCCGGTGTTCGCTGCGGCGGTAGTAGGGCAGCACATCGGCATAGCCCCAGCCGCGGTTGCCGCGCTGCGCCCAGCTGTCCAGGTCGGCCGGCTGGCCCCTGTTGTAGATCATGCCGTTGATCGACGACGAGCCGCCGAGGGTGCGGCCCTGCGTGGTGCTGATCTGCCGGCCGCCGGTATTGGCGGTGGCCTTGGTCTTGAACTGCCAGGTCACGCTGGGGTCCGACAGGGTCTTGATGAAGCCGGCGGGGATGTGGATCCACGGGTTGGTGTCGGGCGGCCCGGCCTCCAGCACGCAGACGGTCACGCCGGGGTCTTCGGTCAGCCGGGCGGCCAGGACCGAGCCGGCGGCGCCTGAGCCGATGATGACGTAGTCGAAGTGGTCGGCATCCTGCGCCATGGTCCGCGGCAGCTCCCAGGTGGTTGCGGCCAGCCTAGGGACGGGCGGGGCAGCTTGCCAAGCGGGGACGCTGCGGTGGCCCCCGTTGCGGCGCGCCCTGTGCCGAATTGCATGATCCCCGGCCGCATGACGACTTTTGGTTGACGTTTTGGTTTTTTAAACGACCCTGTCGCGTTGGCGCGCAGCGGAGACCCGGCGGCATGGTCGAGCATGAGTTCTGCAGGGGGCAGGGGCGGCGGCGCGGCCCGACGGCCGCCGATGGCCGCGCGCTGGAGGCCCCGACGCCGTGATCTTCGCCAGCTTCGAGTTCCTGTTCCTGTTCCTGCCGCTGTTCTTCGCGGTCTACTACCTGACGCCGTTCCGCTACAGGAACTGGCCGGTGCTGATCCTGTCCTGGGGGTTCTATGCTTGGTGGCGCGTGGACTTCCTGGCGCTGCTGGCCGCGGTCACGGTGTTCACCTACGCCACCGTCATGGCCATGGACCGCGTTGGGCCCAAAACACGGGCGGGCACGCGGCTGCTGACGGTGGGGCTGGTCGGCAATCTCGGTGTGCTGGCCTACTTCAAGTACGCAAACTTCGGCGTCGGCGCCTTCAACGACCTGCTCGCCAGTCTCGGCATGGCACCGATGGGGTGGTCGGAGATCCTGCTGCCGATCGGCCTCAGCTTCTACGTGCTGCAATCCGTCAGCTACCTGGTGGATGTGTGGCGCGGCGATGTCCCGGTCAGCCGCAGCTTCGTCAATTACGCGGCCTACAAGGCCATCTTCAGCCAGCTCATCGCAGGGCCCATCGTGCGCTACGCCGAGATCGAGCAGGAGTTGAAGCACCGCACCCATACGCTGGAGCTATTCGGCCTGGGCGCCCGGCGCTTCATGATCGGCTTCGCCATGAAGGTCTGCCTGGCGGATACGCTCTCCCCGGTGGTAGACGCGGTCTTCGCGCTGGAGGCGCCGACGCTGGCGGATAGCTGGACCGGCGCCATCGCCTATACGCTGCAACTGTATTTCGACTTCGCCGGTTATTCCGCCATGGCCATCGGCTTGGCGCTGATGATGGGCTTCCACTTCCCGGAGAACTTCGCCTTTCCCTACCTTTCCGGCAGCATCCAGCAGTTCTGGCAGCGCTGGCACATGACGCTGAGCCGGTTTTTGCGGGACTACCTTTACATCTCCCTTGGCGGCAATCGCGGCGGGGAGCGGCGGACCTACCTGAACCTGCTGGCCACCATGGTGATCGGCGGCTTCTGGCACGGCGCCAACTGGACTTTTCTACTTTGGGGGTTCTGGCATGGCGGGCTGCTGGCCTGCCATCGGGCGTGGCGCGCGGCCGGGCATGGGCCGATGCGCTACCCCGCCGGCCTGGCGCTGACCATGCTGGCCGTCGTGATCGGCTGGGTTGCCTTCCGCGCGCCGGACCTGGCGACGACCTGGCGGATGTATGGCGGCATGCTCGGGCTGCACGGCGTGGGGCTTTCCGACATGCTGGCCTGGCAGGTCATGTCCGACCAATGGTGGACCGGGCTGCTGGCGGTGCTGGTCTGCGCCGTGCCGCTGGGCGCCCGCTGGCTGCCGTGGGAACAGCCGGTGGCGGCGATGCACCCGGCCTGGCGCGCGGCCTGGGTGGCGGCGCCGCTGGCGGGCTTTCTGTTCGGCGTGGTGCTGCTGTACAGCCGCGCCGCCGTGCCCTTCCTGTACTTCCAGTTCTGAGGAGCGCGCCGATGGCCTGGAAGGGTGCGAGGGCGGCGGCACGGGGCCAGGGCGTGGCCATGGTGCTGGTGATGCTGTGGGGGCTGTGGCAGGGCCTGGCGGCGCTGACGGCGCCGGAAAGCCTGGCCCGGCTGCGCGAGACGCTGAGCTGGGACGCCTTCCTGGGCGGCCGGACCGCCGCGGCGGTGAACCATGTGATGGCCCATGCCCTGCCGGCGGACTACGCGCTGCGGGCGGCCGGCGGCGTGCTGCGCTGGGGCGTGTTCGGCTCCGGCGGGCCGCAGTTGCGGTTGGGCTGCGACAACTGGTTGTTCCTGACCGAGGAGCTGCGCCCCTGGCCGGGCGCCGAGGCGGCCATGGCCGAACGCGCCGCCGGCCTGGCCCGCGTGGCGGCGGCGCTGCGCGAGAAGGGAATCGCCCTGGTGGTGGCGGTGACGCCGGACAAGGCGCGGGTGCAGGCCGAGGCGCTGTGCGGCGCGCCGTGGTCCGCCCAGGCGCAGGCGCGCTACGGCGCCTTCGCCGCGCTGCTGCGGGGGCACGGCGTGCAGCCGGTGGATTCGCTGGGCGCGCTGCTGGCCGGCAAGGCCGAGGGCGACATGTACTGGCGCACCGACACCCACTGGAA
>CANGNF010000044.1 GCA_947455205.1 Acetobacteraceae bacterium
GACCGGGCCCACGCCGTGCTCCAGGTCAGCCCACGCGTGCGCGCCAACCAGAACCGGGCGCAGACGCCGGCGCTGCTGAAGGGACTGATCTTTGGGGTGGATGGCAGAGCCATGTCGCCGACCCATTGCCGCAAGAATGGCCGGCTCTACCGCTATTACGTGGCCCAGCGCGTCCTGAAGGGGGACGCCGCCGGCGACGCCAGCATCCTGCGGCGCGTGTCGGCGGCAGAGATCGAGACGGCGGTGATCGACCAGGTGCGTGCGCTGCTGCGCCAGCCCGAGGTGGTGGTCGGTACCTGGCGGGCCGCGCGCTTAGAGGCGCCGGACCTGACCGAGGCCGAAGCTCACGACGCGTTGCACCGGTTCGACCCGCTATGGGATCAGCTATTCCCTGCCGAGCAGGTCAGGATCATCCGATCGCTAGTGGAACGGGTGGTGGTTGGTCCGGCCGGTGCAGACATTCGGCTGCGGCTGGATGGGCTCGGCGGCTTGGTCCGCGACCTGACCGCCATCGCGCCGGCTGCGCTGAGGGCCGCGGCATGACGGCCGCTACCAGCATCACGGTCCGGGTGCCGTTGAGGATCCGGCATCGGCCGGGGCGGAAGACTGTCGTGACACCAATGGCGCTGGCTGGCGTTCCGGCCGTCCCAACGCGCGCCGACCCGGCGCTGGTGAAGGCGATGGCACGGGCATTCCGCTACCAGCGCATGCTCGACCAGGGTCGCCACGAATCCTTGACCGAACTGGCGGCTGCCGAAAACCTAGACCGATCCTTCCTGGGCAAGCTCCTCAGCTTGACGCTGCTGGCGCCAGATCTGGTCGAGGCAATCCTGGAGGGGCGTTGCGATCCCGGGCTGCCACGCCTGCTCCAGCCCCTTCCGGCATGCTGGCACCAGCAGGAAGCCGCATTGGCTGCCGAACGCCGGCCGGCCACGTTGCAGTTCGGCTGATCTAGCCGTAAAAACTCACCATGCCCCAGTCCCAGAGCTTTCGATGCTGCCTCGGGCAGCCTGACGGATCGCGGCGCGCAGTCCAGCCACCAAGTCGAGCGGATGGAATACATCGATTAAAAAGGCCGGCCGCGAAGAGTGCTCCCTACCCAACTGGCAAGACCCCTCCGTGCCAACAACGATGAGACATCGACCCCCCGGAAGTTTACCCTTGAGGGCGACAGGTGAGACATCGAAATGGTCATGCCCCGCACGGCAGCCGCAGCCCTCCCATCCGCCGGTGGCGCTGAAACCGAGGAAGGCCCCAGGCCGACGCTGGTTTCAGCGCCACCGGCGGCCTCGCCCGAACTCCTGGACCGGCCGCGCCGCCGACGGACATTCACCGCGGCCGACAAGGTCCGGATCCTGGCCGAGATCGACCGGGCCGGGCCCGGTGGCTGCGGAGCCATCCTGCGACGTGAGGGGCTCTATTCCTCGGCCCTGACCGACTGGCGTCGCCAGCGCGACACCGGAGCTTATGAGGCACTCAAGGCGGTCAAGCGCGGACCCAAGCGCGCCCCCGCCCATCCGCTGGCGGCCGAACACGCCCAATTGCTGCGCGACAACAAGCGCCTGACCCTCCAGCTTCGCCGCGCCGAGGCGGTCATCGATATCCAAAAAAAAGTTGCGGCACTGCTGGGCACCCCCTTCCCGACCGACGAGGCGCCCTGATGGATGCCATGGCCAACACGGCGCATGAGACCGGCGTGATCGCCGCCGCCTGTGCCGCGGTCGGGCTGTCGCGCGCCAGTTTCCATCGCCGTCAGCGAGCGGCGAAAAATCCGCCTGCGCCCATACGCGCCCGGCCCAAACCGGCGCGGGCCTTGGCCGCAGACGAACGCAGCCGCGTCCTCGACCTGCTGCGCGAGGAGAGGTTCGCCGACCAGGCCCCGGCCGAGGTCTATGCCACCCTGCTCGACGAGGGCCTCTACCACTGCTCGATACGCACGATGTACCGCATCCTGCACGAGAACGGTGAGGTCCGCGAACGCCGACAGCAACTCCGCCACCCCGCCTATGTGAAACCGGAACTTCTCGCCGAAGGCCCGAACCAGGTCTGGTCCTGGGACATCACAAAGCTGATGGGACCGAGCAAATGGACCTACTTCTATCTCTACGTCATCATCGACATCTTCAGCCGAAGGGTCGTCGGCTGGTGCGTCGCCGACACCGAGAGTGCTGCTCTCTTCAAGCCCCTGTTCGAGAGCGCCGTCGACCAGCACGCCGTATCACCTGGCCAACTCACACTGCATGCCGACCGCGGCCCCTCCATGAAAGCCAAGGCCACCGCCCTGCTGCTCGCCGACCTCGGCGTCACCAAATCGCACAGCCGACCCCACACCTCCAACGACAACCCGTTCTCCGAAAGCTGCTTCAAGACCCTAAAATATCAGCCCCAATTCCCCAAGCGTTTCGGCTGCATCCACGACGCCAAAAGCTTCTGCCGGGCCTTCTTCGACTGGTACAATCACCACCACCACCATCTCGGCATCGGACTTATGACACCCGATCAGGTCCATTTCGGCCAGGCCAACGAGGTCCATGCCACACGCCAGACCATCCTCGATCTCGCTTTCCGCGCCAACCCGAACCGCTTCGTTAACAAACCTCCCGCGCCACCTCAAAAACCCACCGTGGTCTGGATCAACCCGCCTGGGCAGAAGCTGAAACTCCAAGCCTAATCTCGAAGACCGGCTGTCTCATTGGCGTTGACACGTTCCGACCGCCGGGGCAAGCTACCCTACAGCAAGGTAGCTCTACAGGACGCGTGGGAACCACGATGCCTATCCAGGCGAGGGTCATATTTGCCAACCAGCTGCGCGGGCTGGCAGTGGTTCTGGTGATGGTGAGCCATCTGGTGGTGCTCTTCTGGGCCGCGCCAAGCTTTGTCACGCTGAGCGTCGCCGCACCCGCACCCACAGTACCGCCGCCGTGGGTGTCCGTCCTGCTGGCGGGCCTGCCGCAGATCAGCCTTGGCCCGCTTGGGGTGGCGATCTTTTTCCTCATTAGCGGCTTCGTTATCCCGTTTTCGTTGGCGAAGCTCTCAGTCGGCGAATTCGCGCGTGCGCGCTTGCTGCGGATTCTGCCGCCCTATTGGGTTGGCTTGGCGTTACAGGTGGCTGTCATCGCCGCTTCGGCCTCGTTCTGGGACTTACCGGACCAACTCAGTTGGCAGCGCATTCTGGCCAATGCGGCGCTGGCTTTCAATCTGTTCCATGTCAGTTCGATCGACACCGTCAACTGGACCCTTGTGGTGGAACTTGCCTTCTATGGGCTGGCAGGGCTTGCAGCGCCTTGGTTGCGGGCTGGTCGCTGCTGGCCACTGGCGTTGTTCTGGCTGTCCTGCGTGCTGGTCAATACGGGCATGGCCTGGGCGTCCGCCCTAGTGCCCAGCCTAGCGAGCAAGTTAGCGACCGCCTCCGTCTATGTGTCCTCTTTGGCGTTCATGACGCTAGGCTGCGTGTTTCATCTCGCCATGCGTGGCGTGCTCGGCCGGTCGGCCTTCGCCGGTCTGCTGGGGGCCGGTCTCCTCAGCTTTGTTCTTTCGAAAGTCTTAGGTCCGGCTGGTGAAGGTGAAGCTGCCATTCTGGCCAGCTATACGTTGGCGTTGCTCCTGTTCGGACTAGCATATCAGTTCCGCGACCGGTTCCGCCCAACACCACTGCTGGATGCCTTAGCGGCTATCAGCTACCCGCTCTACCTCATCCACGCAGTAGTGGGTTATACGGCGCTTCGCTTTGCTATGGTGCTCTGGGGGTGGTCCTACGGCGCTGCTTTGCTGATGGCGCTGGGTCTAATTCTTCCGGTGGCTTGGCTCCTGCACGTAACAGTGGAGCGCTGGAGCATTGCAGCCGGGCGCCCAGCCAATACCGCCGACCAACGACCACTGGCGCCGCCACCAGTCGCGCCCTGATGAATAATCCGGGCCTAGAAAAATAACTCGCCATCCGGCTGAGGGGCGTGTTGGTAGTCTACCTCGAGTTCGTGAAGACTTCTCGGCGCGCGCCATCTCGCAGGAAGCTCCCGACGGCCAACATCACCGACACTATGTATTGGCCGATGTAGGCGGCACGAGGTCGAGTGCTGCGAGCTACGAGTTTGTGCCCGATTGTCATCGCCAGGCGATGGCGAACGCAACTCTCAGCCCTGCCGCCCCCAAGAAAAGATCAAGAAATCAATGAATTATGGGGTTGGGGAAAAATCGTCCAAGTCCCGAGGTGCGGAGATAGCCGGCCTCTCAGAGAGAGAAACCACCGCCATATTTGAGGGACCACTCCCAAGCCTTGCGCGCAAATCGCGGCCAAACCTGCGCCTCAGCGCGGTGCCCCCAGAGGGGGAGACTATTTGTGGTGATCTCGACTGGAGCGGGCGAAGGGATTCGAACCCTCGACCCCAACCTTGGCAAGGTTGTGCTCTACCCCTGAGCTACGCCCGCATTCCGTCGAGGGCGCGGCTTCTACCATGCCTCGCGGGGAATGCAAGCGGGGCAACAGCAGATTGCGCAGATTTCCTGCGCGGCCTATCGCATTGGCTTCCCCAACCCCTTTCCCTCACGGCGGCGCAGCCCATGGAAACCCAGGAAACCCTGCTGGCCCGGCTCGCCGCGCTCGGCATCGAAGCCCGCACCACGCAGCACGCCGCGGTGTTCACCGTGGCGGAATCCCAGGCGCTGCGCGGCCAGCTGCCCGGCGGCCATGCCAAGAACCTGTTCCTCAAGCCCAAGGCCGGCGCCTTCCTGTTGGCCGTGCTGCAGGAGGACCGGCAGGTTTCGGTCAATGCGCTGGGCCGTGCCGCCGGGGTGGGGCGGGTCAGCTTCGGCTCGGCCGAGGAACTGCAGGCCCAGCTGGGCGTCACCCCCGGCTCGGTCACCCCCTTCGGCCTGGTCAACGCGCGCCCGGGGGCCGTGCAGGTGGTGTTCGACCGTGGCCTGATGCAGGACCACGAGTGGGTGAATTTCCACCCGCTGGTCAACACGGCCACCACCACCATCCGCCCGGCCGAGCTGCTGCGCTTCCTGGAAAGCCTGGGCCATCGGCCGGCGCTGCTGGACCTGGACAGCATCGGCACCCCCGCCGCCTAGCCTCCCCGGCTTGCGCCAACGGCCGGGAGGCGCATCTATGCTCGAACCGCGTCCATCCAGGGCGCCGCTCGAACCCGCGCCCCCAGGGGTGCCCTTCAATCCGCACCCCCCTGGGGTGCACCTCAGCCGCACCCCTCCGGGGGTGCACACAGCCCGCGCCCCTCCGGGGGTGCATTTCAGCCGCGCCCCTCCGGGGCGACCGCCAGGAACAGGACCGCCGCCATGGAAGTGCTCTTCGACCCCGCCCGCCAACCGGCCCCGAATGGCGCCCCCCCCGGCGGCCCCGACCCGGTGTCGGACGGCAACCAGCAGAGCTTCATGCAGGACGTGGTCCAGGGCAGCCGAGAGGTCCCCATCCTGGTGGATTTCTGGGCCACCTGGTGCGGCCCCTGCAAAACCCTGACCCCGGCGCTGGAGAAGGTGGTCCGCTCGGCCGGTGGCCGCGTCCGCCTGGTCAAGATCGACATCGACAAGAACAAGCAGCTGGTCGCCCAGCTGACCCAGATGGGCCTGCCGCTGCAGTCCGTGCCCACCGTGGTCGCCTTCTGGCAGGGCCAGATCGCCGACATGTTCCAGGGTGCCCTGCCGGAATCCGAGGTGAAGAAGTTCGTCGAGGGCCTGCTGAAGGTGGCCGGCGGGCAGATGCCCACCGCCGACCTGCTGGCCGAGGGCAAGCAGGCCGCCGAGCAGGGCGACCACCAGGGCGCCATCGAGATCTTCGGCGCGCTGATCCAGCAGGAGCCGGAGAATGCCGACGCCTTCGCCGGCATCGCCCGCTGCCTGATGGCGCTGGGCGAGGAGGACCAGGCGCTGGAGGTCATCAACGACGTCCCCGCCAAGATCAAGGACCACGCCGAGATCAGCAGCGTCCGCAGCGCGCTGGAGCTGGCCGCGGAAGGCCGCAAGGCGCGGGAGAAGTTCGGCGAATATGAGACCCGCCTGGCCGCCGACCCCAACGACCACGCCGCGCGGATCGACCTGGCGGTGGCGCTGAACAGCGCGGAGGAGCGCGACAAGGCGGTGGACCAGCTGATCGAGGCGATCAAGCGCGACCGCGCCTGGAACGAGGAGGCCGCCCGCAAGCAGTTGGTGAAGTTCTTCGAGGCCTGGGGCTTCTCCGACCCCGCCAGCGTGGCCGGGCGGCGCAAGCTGTCCTCGGTCCTGTTCCGCTAGGCCGCCGGCATGGCAGCCTTTCACCCGGCGCTGCGGGACCTGCCGGCCGAAATCGGGATCTTCCCGCTGCCCGGCGCCCTGCTGTTGCCGCAGGGCAGGCTGCCGCTGAACATCTTCGAGCGACGCTACCTGAACCTGGTGGAGGACGCGCTGGGCCAGGGCCGGATGTTCGGCATGATCCAGCCGGACCCGGGCCAGCCCGCCGGGGCCAATGGGCCGGCGCTGTTCAAGGCCGGGTGCCTGGGGCGGCTCTCCTCCTTCTCCGAGACCGAGGATGGCCGCTTCCTGATCACGCTGACCGGGGTGATCCGCTTCCGCGTGGCGGCGGAGCTGCCGCTGGCCCGGCTGCATCGGGTGGTGCGGCCCGACTACACCGGCTTCGACGCCGACCTGGACCTGGCCGCGCGGCCGCAGCTGGCGGACCGTGCCGGCCTGCTGGCGGCGCTGCGCGGCTTCTTCCGCGCCCGCGGGATCGAGGCGAACTGGAGCGGGATCGAGCAGACGCCGGACGACGCGCTGCTGACCTCGCTCTGCATGGTCTGCCCGTTCGAGCCGCGCGAGAAGCAGGCGCTGCTGGAAGTCCACGGCCCGGACGAACGCGCCCGGCTGCTGCTGGCGCTGCTGCTGATGGGCGGCCAGCCCGGCGCGCACAATGAACCGCCGCCCGGCAGCAAGCCGAGCTAGAGGAACCCGACGATGAGCGACACCGAGGCCCCCGCCGGCGGCGCGGTAGACCCGCAGCTGCTGGAAATACTGGTCTGCCCCGTCACCAAGGGGCCGCTGCGCTACGACCGCGCCCGTGGCGAGCTGGTCAGCGACCGTGCCAGGCTGGCCTTCCCGATCCGCGACGGCATTCCGATCATGCTGCCGGACGAGGCGCGGCCGCTGGAGGATTGATGACCGAGTGCACCGAGATACGCCTCAAGCGGGCCGAGCGCGCGCTTGAGGTCGCCTATGACGACGGCGCGCGCTTCCACCTGCCGGCGGAATACCTGCGGGTGGAAAGCCCCAGCGCCGAGGTGCAGGGCCATGGCCCCGGCCAGAAGACCACCGTCGGCGGCCGGCGAGAGGTCGGCATCATGCGGGTGGAGCCGGTGGGCCACTACGCGGTGCGGCTGATCTTCGACGACCTGCACGACAGCGGGATCTTCTCCTTCGCCTACCTCCGCACCCTGGGGCAGGAGCACGCCACGCGCTGGGCCGCCTATGAGGCCGATCTGGCCGCCAAGGGGCTGAGCCGCGACCCGCCCCGGCGCGGCTGAGCAGGCACGGATAACCCGGCCCGGCCGACGCACTTCGGCCGGCGCTGCCGCCGGGCCGGACATCAGCGCGGTTTGACGGTCGCGGCCAGGTCTGCGACACGCCGCTGCACAGCCGCGCCTCCGCCGGCCGTAGCGCCAAGGCTGCCGGCCGCAGGAAGGCCCGGCACCAGCAGGACCTGCTTCGCTTCCGCGCCTCCGCCTCGCCGTGCCGTACGCCGCAGAGCCGACCCGGGCCCTGCCGCGTTACTCGCCTATCCTCCCCGTCCGCCCAGTTGCGCGGCAACCACAGGAACTGCCCCAATGGCCCTGCCAGGCACCAAGCCAGCCCCCGTCGACCCCGAAGCCGCCGCCAAGGCCGAGGCCGAGATCGCCTACATGGCCAAGCTGCACCGCGTCTCCCCCGCCATCATCCGCGAGATCGTCCGCAGCACCGGCTCGATCGAGCGCAGCACGATCGAGCGCGAGATAGGCCGCGGCAAGGCCCGGCGCTGACCTTCCGGGCGCAACGGCGGCAGCCAGCGCCGGGGTGGATGGTGTAGTCTGCCGCCAACCCCATCGCCGGAAGGCCCATGCCCGAAAATCCGCTGCTGCAACCCTGGACCGCCCCGTTCGGCGTGCCGCCCTTCGACCTGATCCGGCCGGAGCATTTCCCCGCCGCCTTCGACCAGGCCATGGCGGCGCACAAGGCGGAGGTCGCGGCCATCGCCACCGACCCGGCGCCGCCGGGCTTCGGCAATACCGTCGCCGCGCTGGAGCAGGCCGGCCGGTTGCTGGGCCGGGTTGCCGCCTGCTTCTTCAACCTGGTCAGCAGCCTGTCCAGCGACGCGCTGCAGGCGGTGGAGCGCGACTACGCCCCCCGCTTGGCCCGGCACCGCGCCGAGGTCACGCTGGACCCCGCGATCTTCGCCCGCATCGCCACCCTGCACGCCCAGCGCGCGGGCCTGGCCCTGGCGCCGGATGAGCAGCGCCTGCTGGACCGCCTGCATGCCGGCCTGGTGCGCGCCGGTGCCGGGCTGGACCCGGCCGCCCGCGCCCGGCTGACCGAGCTTTCCACCCGCCTGGCCACGCTGCACACCGCCTTCGGCCAGAACGTGCTGCGCGACGAGACCGACTGGCACATGCTGCTGGCCGAGGCCGAGCTGGACGGGCTGCCCGGCTTCGCCCGTGAGGCCGCGCGCCAGGCGGCGGCGGAGCGCGGGCTGGAGGGCTGGGTCATCACCCTGTCGCGCTCCTCGGTGGAGCCGTTCCTGACCTTCTCCACCCGGCGGGACCTGCGCGAGCGCGCCTGGCGCGGCTGGGTGGCGCGCGGCGCCAATGCGGGCGCCACCGACAACCGGCCGCTGATCCGCGAGATCCTTTCCCTGCGCGCCGAACGCGCCCGGCTGCTGGGCCATGCCGACTTCGCCCGCTGGCGCCTGGCCGACAACATGGCGCGCGAGCCGGAGGCGGTGGACCGGCTGCTGCGCCAGGTCTGGGCGCCCGCCACCCGCCAGCTGGAGGCCGAGCGCACCGCCCTGGCCGCGCGGGCGCGGGAGGCCGGGCACAACGACCGGCTGGAAGCCTGGGACTGGCGCCATTGGGCCGAGCAGGCCTGCCGCGCGCTGCACGACTTCGACGAAAGCGCGCTGAAGCCCTACTTCCCGCTGGAGGGCATGCTGCAGGCCGCCTTCGCCACCGCCGGCCGGCTGTTCGGCGTGACGTTCACCGAGCGGCACGACATCCCGCTGTATCACCCGGATGTCCGCGCCTTCGAGATGCTGGGCGCGGATGGCCAGCATCGCGGCCTGTTCCTGCTGGACAGTTTTGCGCGGGCCGGCAAGCGGTCCGGTGCCTGGATGAGCAGCTACCGCGTGGCGGAAAGCTTCGCCGGCGCGGTCACGCCGATCATCGTCAACAACAACAACATCGCCAAGGCGCAGCCGGCGCTGCTCTCCTTCGACGAGGCGCGCACGCTGTTCCATGAGTTCGGCCATGCGCTGCATGGGCTGCTCAGCACCGCGCGCTACCCGTCGCAGAGCGGCACCAACGTGCTGGCGGATTTCGTTGAATTCCCGAGCCAGGTGCTGGAACACTGGCTGACCGTGCCGGAGACGCTGCGCGAGCACGCCCGCCACCATGAAACCGGCGAGCCGCTGCCGGAGGTGCTGCTGCAGCGGCTGCTGGCCTCGCGCAATTTCGGCCAGGGCTTCGCCACGGTGGAGTTCGTCTCCTCGGCGCTGATCGACCTGGCGCTGCACACCCACCCGGACCCGGCGGGGCTGGATATCGATGCCTTCGAGCAGGAATTCCTGGCCGACATCGGCATGCCCGAGGCGATGGTGCTGCGCCACCGCCCCACGCATTTCCAGCACCTGTTCGCCGGTGGCGGCTATGCCGCGGGGTACTACACCTACATGTGGGCGGAAGTGCTGGACGCCGACGCCTTCGCAGCCTTCGAGGACGCGGGCGATGCCTTCGACCCCGGGCTGGCGGCGGGGCTGCGGGACATCTACCAGGCCGGCGACACCCGCGACCCGATGGAGCTGTACCGCGCCTTCCGCGGCCGCGACCCCGAGGTGACGCCGCTGCTGCGGAAGCGCGGGCTGCTGGTGGGCTGAAGGCAGCGGCCGGCCCGGCCCGCGGCCCATGGCGTGCGGGCGGCGGCCCGCCGCCCGGCCGGGGCTACCGCGCCGCCCGCCGCCCCAGGCCGTAGCGGGTGATCAGTTCGCCCTGGGTCCGCATGGTGCTGGCGACCAGCTCGGTCATGCCGGCCGCATCCAGGTAGCGCGGGTCCTGGTCGGCCTCCTGCAGCATGTGCAGCACGCTCGGCCGATGCACCGCCACGCGCAGCGCCTCCTGCAGCGTGTGCACCACCTCCGGGTTCATCCCGGCCGGGCCGCCGACGCCGTAGAAGCTGCGGATCAGCGTGGAGTACCCCAGCTCCGCCAGGGTCGGCACCGCGGGCAGGCTGCGGGTGCGGCGGTCGCTGCCGATGGCCAGCAGCCGGACCCGGCCGGACCGCACGAAGGGCAGCACGCTGACCATGGTATCCATGGCGAAGGTCAGCTGCCCGCCCAGCAGCGCCACCATGCAGTCCGCGCTGCCGCGGAACGGCACCACGGTCCAGGGCAGGTTGTCGCGCGTCGCGACCTCCGAGATCAGCAGATGCGGCGTCTGCGCCAGCCCGCTGGCCGAGCCGTAGAACACCCGCTCCGGCTGGGCGCGGCCGAAGGCCATCAGGTCGTCCCAGCTCTTCAGCGGGCTCTCCGCCGGCACCGCGGCGGCGAAGGGTATCTCCACCAGGCTGGAGATGTAGGTGAAGTCCTTGAGCGGATCGTAGGGCACGTTCTCCAGCAGGGCGGAGCTGACCACGGCGGTGGACAGGCCACCCAGCGTGTAGCCATCAGGCGGCGCCGCCTTGACCGCGGTGAAGGCGACCGCGCCGCCGGCGCCGGAGCGCGTCTCCAGCACCACGTTCTGGCCCAACAGCTCGCGCAGCTCGGCGCTGATGACGCGCAGCAGGCTGTCGAAGGTGCCGCCGGCGGGGAAGCCGACGATGATCTTGATGGGTTGGCTGGGGAAGCGCTGCGGCTGCGCCTGCACGGCGGGCACGGCGAGAAGGCTGGCGGCGGCAGCCAGCACGCCACGCCGCGGCAGGCGCCCTTGGGTCGCAGTCACGTCACGCATCCTCCCGAACTCCGGCGGATTGCTTCCGCGCTGCGGCGACACTAGGCAGCCGTCCGGCGCGGCGCAATCGGCGACGGGGCAAGGGGAGAGCCGGCGATTGACAGGCGCCGCCGGCCGGACCCCAATGCCGGCGCCGGCCTGAACCAGGGCTGGCCACCAGCCGCCCGGACAGGCGGCGGAACCGGCCCGTCAACGGCCCGGCAGCAGGGGAGTGACGCCCGATGATGACGCGCGAGGAAAATGACCGGCTGTGCCGGATCGGCCCCGGCACGCCGATGGGCGCGCTGTTCCGCCGCTACTGGATGCCGATCGCGCTGGCCGAGAAGGTGGCCGAGCCGGGCGCGCTGCGGCACGAGGTGCTGCTGGGCCAGGACTTCGTCGTGTTCCGCAGCCGGCAGGGCAAGGTCGGCGTGCTGGACGAGCTGTGCATGCATCGCGGCGCCTCGCTGGCGCTGGGCCGGGTGGAGGATTGCGGCGTCCGCTGCCTGTACCATGGCTGGAAGTTCGGCACCGATGGCGAGATCCTCGACATCATGAACATGCCGCCGGGCAAGCGGCCGCCGAAGCTGAAGGCCAAGGCCTATCCTGTGGTGGAGGCCGGCGGCATCATCTGGACCTATCTGGGCCCGGCCGAGCAGCAGCCACCCTTCCCGCACTGGCAGTACCTGGACGTGCCGGAGACCCACCGCGTGGTGATGCGGGTGGACAGCCACTACAACTGGGTCCAGGCGACCGAGGGGGGCCTGGACAGTTCGCACGTCTCCATCCTGCACACCAACGGCGCGCGGCCGGGCTGGCTGGGGCAGAGCAGCGACCAGGTCGGCGCCTTCGACGACACCGGCCCGCAGCTGGAGCTGGAGGAGACCGAGTTCGGCTACCACTACGCCGCCTTCCGCCGCCCGGCGCGGCCGGGCGAGGCGGAGAATTGCCGCATCGTGCCCTTCGTCATGCCGTCCGGCCGGATCATCCCCGGCGGCGCGCTGCAGGGCGCCAGCAATGCCACGCTGGTGCTGGAGATACCGATCGATGACGAGCACACCGCGACCTATTCGGTGCGCTACGGCAGCAAGCCGATCGACGCGGCCGAGCGCCACCGCGAGACCGGCTTCGACGACCCGGAGATCTACAGCTTCGCGGACAACAAGCTGAAGATGTCGCGCGGCGACTACAAGCAGAACCGCGCGATCATGGACGCCAACTTCTCCGGCCTGCGCGGCATCGCCACCGAGGACGCCGCCATCGCCACCTCGCAGGGGCCGATCTACGACCGCAGCACGGAACACCTGATCGCCTCCGACATGGCGGTGGTGCGGTTCCGCCGCCGGCTGCTGGATTCGGTGGATGCGATGGAGCGCGGCGGCGACCCGGTGGGCGTGCAGGCCGACCACCGGCTGATCCAGGCGATCGACGCGCCGCGCCCGACCGGGGCGCATTGGCGCACGCTGATCCCGAGCCACCGCGTGACCGAGGTGAAGCAGGCGGCGGAATAGCCGCCAGCCATGGGCCTGGCATTGATGCGCCGGCGGGCGTTGCTGGGGTCGTTGCTGGCGACGCCGGCGCTGGCCTATCCGGACCGGCCGCTGCGCCTGGTGGTGGCCTACCCCGCCGGTGGCGGCACCGATGTGATGGCCCGCGCCATCGCTGGCCACATGCAGCGCGGCCTGGGCCAGGGCATCGTGGTGGAGAACCGTACAGGCGCCAGCGGCACCATCGGCGCCCAGGCGGTGGCGGCGGCCCCGGCCGATGGCCATACGCTGCTCTTCGTCAGCACCAGCGAGATGGCGCTGCGCCCGCTGCTGGACCGGCAACTGCCCTACAACATCGACCGCGACTTCCTGCCGGTGGCGCTGCTCGGTTCCACCCCGGTGGTGCTGGCGGTCACGGCCGGGTTACCGGCGCAGGACGTGGCGCAGCTGGTGGCGCTGGCCAAGGCACGACCGGGGGCGCTGAGCTACGCCAGTACCGGCATCGGCACGCTGATGCACCTGACCGGGGAGCTGTTCCGCCAGCGCGCCGGCATCGAGCTGCTGCACGTGCCGTATCGCGGCGGCGCGCCGGCGGTGAATGATGCGGTGGCCGGCCAGGTGCAGTTGATCTTCAACGGGCTGACGCCGGTATTGCCGATGGCGCAGGCCGGGCGGCTGCGGCTGCTGGCGGTCTCCACCGCCGCCCGCACGGCCGCGGCGCCGGCGGTGCCGACGCTTGGCGAACTCGGGTTCGGCGATTTCGACATGGCCAATGCGGTCGGCATCGTGGCGCCGCGCGGCACGCCCCCCGAGGTGGTGCGGGCGCTGAACGCCGCCGCCAATGCCGCCGCCGCCGACCCCGGCGTGCGCGACATCTTCATCGCCAATGGCGCCGATGCGCTGGGCTCCACGCCGGAGCAGTTCCTCGACTACGCCCGGGCGCAGCGAACCCGCTTCGCCGAGGTCATCCGCGCCACCGGCATTCGGCTGGAATAGCCGGGGCGCGACCCCATCCGGGGGATCACGCTTCCGCTACCGCACCAGCCGCAGCGTGCCGGTGGAGGGAATTTCACCCGCCGCCTTCTGCAGGTTCAGCAGCTGCGTGGTCAGCGCCAACACGCGCAGCGTCAGGTCCTCGGCGCCGTCATCCGCCGCCACCCACCACCGCTGGCCGCCATGGCTGACCTCCAGCCGCGGCTCGGCCGGGCGGTGCCGGTGCAGTTGGAGCAGCACGGGCCGCTGGCCGTCGCCCAGCTCCAGCCGATAGGGCTGCCCCGCCTCCGCCAGGCGTTGCAGCGCGCCGAGATAGCCCAGCAGGTCGTGCACCGAGCGCAGGTACCAGGCCGTGCCGCCGACCGCGGCATGCCCGGCCGGGGCCGAGGTATCGGCCACCTCGTCGGCCTTGCAGGGGTTGCCCATCGGCAGCAGGGGGGAAACCTGCGGCGCCGCCGTGTCCAGCGCATAGGCCTGGTAGGGCCGGTGGCCGGTGGGGTCCGGCGCCTGCGGCACGCACAGCACCAGCTGGTCCACCAGCCGGTACATCCGCCAGCCCCCGCGGTCCGGCCGCATGGTCACCCCGGGCTCGCGCAGCGCCGCCAGCAGCTCCGGCTTGGCCGCCTCCACCCGGGTCAGCACCGGGCCCAGCGGCACCAGGCGGGTATAGCCGTTGAACTGCAGCCGGCCATGGCGCAGCACCGCCTCCACCGCGGCGCCGAAGGGGTCGCAGGCCGGGGTGGCCTCGGCACAGCGCCGGGTGGCGGGGTCGTTCGGCACCGCCCGGCCGCCCGGCCCTTCGTCGAACCGCGCCACCAGCAGGTGCAGCAGTAGCCGGTCCGGCATGCCCTGGTCCGACAGCAGGCGCAGCAGCGTCGGGTCCATCGGCCGCATCAGGCCGCGGGCGAATTCCTGCCGGTCCAGCGGGCCGATGTCGAAGCTGGGGCTGCTGGCCGCCAGCAGCGCCGGCTGGGTGCCGTTGTTCACCGCCGTCAGGTCGTAGCCCAGCCCGGCCGAGAGGTTGAAGGCGCCGTGGATGGCCCCCACGGTGGTGAAGTGCAGCGGCGCCCGGTCCCGCGCGCGCAGCACGTTCATCACCAGCACGGCGTTGGTCGCGTCCTCGACACTGCCGTTATAGGCGATGCCGTGCTGCCCGATGGTGCCGCTGAGCGAGCAGCCGCCCAGCGGCAGGGCCAGCCCCAGCAGCGCCAGGGCCAGCTTGGCCAGGCGCTTCATGCGGGCGGGTGGCGGCAGGGGGTGGGGTTGGTCTTGCGCATCGGTCGCTCCGCGTCGCCGGCGGGCCTTGCGGCCGCAACGCGGGCACCCTGCGGCAGCCGGCGCCGGCAGGCAACCAAGCCGCCAGGCCAGCATTGCCGGGCGTTCACGAAGCAGCCGCGCGGATTTTGGCGTTTCCGTCCATGGGGATTCTCGCGCTAGCCTCGGCCCCACAAGGCCAACGGGGGCTGACCCCCGGCGCCACCCGCACCCTGCCAAGAAGAATCGCCAGCCAATGTCCGAGACCGCCAGCCTGAGCCGCCCCGCCACCGCACCGGGCACCGAGCATTTCGACGTGTTGATCGTGGGGGCCGGCATTTCCGGCGTCGGCGCCGCCTACCACCTGGGCACCCAGTGCCCCGACAAATCCTATGTGGTGCTGGAGACCGAGGCGACCTTCGGCGGCACCTGGTGGACGCACAAGTATCCGGGCATCCGCAGCGACAGCGACCTGCACACCTTCGGCTACCGCTTCAAGCCGTGGCGCGGCGCGCCGATCGCGACCGCCGAGGAAATCCTGCGCTACATGGGCGAGGTGATCGACGAGAACGACCTGGCCCGGCACATCCGCTACCATCACCACATCAGCGCGGCATCCTGGGACGGCGCAGCGAAGCTTTGGACTATCGAGGCGACGGACAAGGCCAGCGGCACGCCGCGCCGCTTCACCTGCGGCTTCCTGTACATGTGCCAGGGCTACTACCGCCACCGCCAGGGCTACATGCCGGAATGGCCGGGCACCGCCGACTACCAGGGCCGCCTGGTGCATTCCGAGGAGTGGCCCGAAGACCTGGACTACGCCGGCAAGCGGGTGCTGGTCATCGGCTCCGGCGCCACGGCCGCCACCATCATCCCGGCCATGGCGGCCAAGGCGCAGCACGTGACCATGCTGCAGCGCAGCCCGACCTATTTCCGCATCGGGCGCAACGCCATCGAGATTGCCGAGCAGCTGCGCAAGCTGGGCATCGACGAGGCCTGGGTGCATGAGGTCAGCCGCCGGCAGATCCTGTTCGAGCAGGACAAGTTCACCCGAATGACCTTCCGCCAGCCGGAGGCGGCGACCGAGTTCCTGCTGGAGCCGCTGCGCCAGGCGATCGGCCCCGAGCAGGTGGAGAAGCACTTCACTCCGCGCTACCGCCCGTGGCGCCAGCGCCTGGCCTTCGTGCCCGATGGCGACCTGTTCAAGGGCATCGCGGCCGGCAAGGCCAGCGTGGTCACCGACGAGATCGAGCGCTTCACGCCGAAGGGCGTGCTGACCAAGGGCGGGCAGGAGCTGGAGGCCGATATCGTCGTGGCCGCCACCGGCTTCCACCTGAACGTGCTGGGCGACATCGCCTTCGAGATCGACGGCAAGCCGCTCGATTTCCACGACACCGTGACCTACCGGGGCATGATGTTCACGGGCATCCCGAACATGGTCTGGGTGTTCGGCTACTTCCGGGCGTCCTGGACGCTGCGGGCGGACCTGGTGGGCGACTTCGTCTGCCGCATGCTGAAGCACATGGACGCCAAGGGCGTGCGCCAGGTGGACGTGGCGCTGCGGCCGGAAGACAAGGACATGCCGATCCTGCCCTGGATCGACCCGGAGAACTTCAACCCAGGCTACCTGATGCGCGGCATGCACCTGCTGCCCAAGCGCGGCGACAAGCCGGAATGGCAGCACAACCAGGACTACTGGGCGGAAAAGGACGAGTTCCCGAAGACCAGCCTGGACGACGCAGCCTTCGTGTATCGGTAGCCGAAAAGGGTCGGGGAGAAGGTATTCTCCCCGAACCCCTCATCTGTTTTTGTGGGTTTGGGGAGGAAAGGCTTTTTCCTCCCCACCCTTTCAGCCGACGCCGAGCAGCTCGACCTCGAAGATCAGCGTGGCATTCGGCGGAATGACGCCGCCGGCGCCGCGCGCGCCGTAGCCCAGCTCCGGCGGGATCACCAGCGTGCGGGTGCCGCCCACCTTCATGCCGGCAAAGCCCTGGTCCCAACCGCCGATCACCTGGCCGACGCCAAGCTGGAACTGGAAGGGCTGGCCGCGGTCCAGCGAGCTGTCGAACTTCTTGCCCTTGTTCTCCGGCTTGCTCTCGTCGAACAGCCAGCCGGTGTAGTGCACCGAGATGCGCTGGCCGGCGGTGGCTTCGGCACCGGTGCCGATCTTGGTATCCGTCATGGGGTCTCTCCTTGGCCTCTCACTGGGGCTTCAGACCACGGCGCGGGCAGGCGGGGCAAGGGGGGCGCATTTGGGCAGCCGCCGCAGCCGGGCTAAGCAGGGCCATGCCCCATGCGCCCTTTCCTGCTTCACCGCCGAAGATGCCCTGGGCGCTGCTCGCCGCCGCGGCGCTCGGCATGTTCGCCGCCTCCTCCTCCGGCACCTCGCGCGCGCCCTTCCTGCTGGACATGTCGCGAGACCTGGCGACCAGCCTGCCGCTGGTGGCCAACCTGGTGGCCGGCACCTCCATCGCCTGGGGCCTGGCCTCCCTGCTGGCCGGCGCCGGGTCGGACCGCTTCGGCCGCCGGCCCTTCCTCATCGGCGGGCCGCTGGGCGTGGCGCTGTGCATGGTGCTGGTGGCGCTGGCGCAGAGCTTCTGGGAGGTGGCGCTGTGGGCGACGCTGGGCGGTGGCTGCGCCGGGGCCTTCACCGGCGTGATCATGGCCGAGGCTTCGTCGCGCGTGCAGGACCGCCAGCGCGGCCGGGCGCTGGGCTGGGTCATGGCCGGGCAGTCCATGACGCTGCTGGTGGGCGTGCCGCTGGCGGCCTGGATCGGCGTGTTCATCGGCTGGCGCGGGGTGAATCTCTGCGTCGGCGCGCTGGCGCTGGCGGCGGCGGCCGGGCTGTTCGCCACCACCAGGCGGCCGGTGGCGGCGCGGGCCGGCGGCAGGGGCGCGGCCACCGGCTACCGCGCGGCGCTGACCGGCCCGGTGCTGCGGCTGCTGCTGATGGGGATGGCGGAGCGCATCTGCTACGCGCTGACGGCGGTGTACTTCGCCACCTTCCTGCAGGTGACCTACGACCTCTCGCTCGGCGCCGTCGCCATTCCGCTGGCGCTGTTCGCCGCCGGCAACATCCTGGGCACCCTGGCCGGCGGGCAGTTGGCGGACCGGCTGCCCAACCGTCTGTCCACCTTTGCCGGCGCCATGCTCGGCTCCGCGCTGATGGCGCTGCCGCTGTTCCGCTGGACGCCGGGGCTGGCCACCTCGGTCGCGCTCGGCTTCGGCTATGTCTTTGTCACCGCCATGGCGCGGCCGGCGCTGATGGCCTCCCTGGCCAATGTGCCGGAGGGGGTGCGCGGCACCGTGCTGGGGCTGAACGTCACCGCCGCCAGCTTCGGCTGGCTCGGCGCCGCCTCGCTCGGCGGCTGGATGATGGTGGCGCAGGGCTTTGCCGGGTTCGGCCCGTTGGCGGCGGCCATGGGCGTACTGGCCGCTATCTTCGCGGTGGTGCCGGTCAGCCGGCGCGGGCCTTCGCCAGCCGCTGAATGAGGAAGTCGCGCAGCCCTGCCGGCGTGGCCTGCACCGGCGTCGGCGCCTCGATCGCCAGCCGGTTGTATTCCGCCGCCATGCCCGGGGCCGCGACACTGGCGGCAAGCGTTTCCGCCAGCACCCCCAGCACCGCGGGTGGCGTGCCCAGCGGTGCGACCAGGCCGACGAAGGCGCCCTCCACCAGGCCGGGGAAGCCGAGTTCGGTGAAGCTCGGGGTGGCCGCGGCCACGCTGACCCGCCCGGCCGAGGCCACCGCCAGGATGCGCCCGCCGCCGGGCTGGGCCAGCGGCAGCAGGGTGGAAAGCTCGGTGAACAGCGCGTCGATATTGCCGGCCATCACATCGGCCAGCGCCTCGCCGCCGCCGCGATAGGCCACCTCCACCAACTCGATCCCGGCCTGGCGGCTGAACTGCCGCAGCAGCACCTGGCCGGAGGTGCCGACGCCGGGATGCCCGGCGCTGAGCTGCCCCGGCCGTGCCTTGGCGGCGGCGACGAAGCCGGCCAGGTCGGCCGGCCCGCGCGGCGGCACCATGACGGCGGAATGCGAGCGGCTCATTAGTCCGATGGGGGCGAAGATCCGCAGCGGGTCCTGCAGGCCATCCGCCGCCTTGGGGTCCAGCAGCAGCGCGCCGTCGGAGCCGACCAGCAGCGTATGGCCATCCGGCCGCGCCTGGGCGACCAGCCCGGCGGCCAGACTGCCGCCGGCGCCGGCGCGGTTTTCCACCACGCAGGGCTGGCGCAGCCTTTCAGACCATATTGGAGCCAACAAGCGAGCGATCTTGTCCACATTGCCGCCGGGGGCGAAGGGTACCACCAGCCTGATGGGATGGTCCGGCCAGGACTGCGCGTAGGCCGGGGCAGCGAGCAGCGCGGCCCCGGCCAGCAGCGCGCGGCGGCTAGCCACGCGGTAGCCACTCCGGCGCATGGGTGCCCAGCGGCACCGGCGGCAAGGTCGGGCGCGGCGGCGTCGCGCTCATCCGCAGCGGCGAGCGCATGCAGCGCAGCAGGCCCAGCGGGCCGGGGATCTCCACGTCCATCATGGCGGCGGTGGCCTTGTCCGGCAGGTCGCCGGGCATGCGCGCGGCCGCCTCGGCCTCGACTTGGCCCTGGGCGCGCATCCAGTGGCCAATGCCGGCCAGCGAGACCCGCACCAGCCAGGAACCGCCCACGGTGGCGCGGCGATGCAGCGCGAACATGGTGCCGAAGGCCATCAGGTTGCCGCTGATGTAGTCGATGGCGGCGCAGGGCAGCAGCGCCGGGGCGCCGGGCTTGCCCGTGGCATGGGCGATGCCGGTGGCGCTCTGCACGATGGTGTCGTAGCCGCGCCGCTGGCTCCACGGCCCAACGCGGCCCCAGGCGGAGAGCGTCGCCATGACCAGGCCGGGGCGCATGGCCGCCAGTTCCTCGAAGCCGAGGCCACGGCGGGCCAGCGTGCCCGGGCGGTAGCTTTGGATGAAGACATCGGCGTCCCGCACCAGGGCGCGCAGCTTGTCGGCCTGGTCGGCCTCGCGCAGGTCCAGGTAGGTGCTGCGCTTGCCGATGCCGGTGTCGATATCCAGCATGCCCGCGCCGGGCAGGTCGCGGCGGCTGATCTTCAGCACATCGGCGCCGTGTTCCGCCAGCGTCCGGCAGGCGACCGGGCCGGCGATGACGCGCGTCATGTCCAGCGCGCGGATGCCACCGAGCGGGCGGTCGGCGACGGGCAGCGGCTGCACCGGGCCATCGCCGATGCGTTCGATCTCGATCACCGGCAGCGAGGCTACGGCGGCGTTGTGCGGGTGCGCCGCCCATTCCTCCGGCGTGCGGACGAAGCTGGCGACGCCGCCGCCTTCATGGATGGCGGTCTCCAATTCCTCGCCGGCGCGGGTCAGCACGGCGGCGCGTACCGCTGCGGGGTCGGCGGCGACGCCGAGCGCCTTGATGTTGGCGTCGCGCAGATGCGGGAAGTTGCAGTGCAGGAAGATGTGGCGGCCATCCGCCGTGGGGTAGAAGCCGCTGAACGGGTCGCGTTCATGCGCGGGCGAGGCGCCGTCCAGCAGCAGGTACTGGTGGCCGCGCAGGCTGGCCACGGCTTCCGTCACATCCACGCTGAGCTGCTGCGCGGGGTGCCGCAGCGACCACAGCGCGTTGGCCGCCACGCCGACGGCGGCGAGCGAGGCGGCACCGGCGGCGCCAAGGCGATAGCGCGTGGGCAGCACCGGGTCGGCGCCGGTGAAGGTCACGTCGCCATGCAGGCCGGCCAGGCCCAGCAGGTGGTGCAGCGCGGCGATGGGGCGTTGGGTCTCGGGCATCTTGGCCTCCCGCTTAGTGGTGAGAGAACATGCGCTTGCCGGCCTTCGGCATGCGCGCCACCAGGATGGTGCTGCTCTCGGCTTCGGTGATGAACAGGCTGCGATTATCCTCGCCGCCATAGGCGATGTTGACCGTGCTGCGGCCCTTGCAGGTCTTCACGATCGCCAATTCCTCGGCGTAGCGATTGTAGAGCCGGACCACGCCGGCGGTGGGGTGGGCCACGGCCAGGTTGCCGTCCTCGTCCAGCGCCAGCCCATCCGGCCCCGCGCTGGGGAGCTGCACGAACAGGCCGGTGCGGAGTTGCTCGGTCGGGTCATGGGTGGCGATGCGCCACACCGCGTTGGCGCGGGTGACGGCGACGAACAGCGCGGTCTCCCGCTTGTCGAACACCAGCCCGTTGGGGCTGGGGGCGTTCGAGATTAGGCAGTCCAGCTTGCCGGCGGCGCTGTAGCGGAACACGCGGCCGCTGGGGTCCTGCAAGCCGGTGCGGCCCTGGTCGGTGAAGCAGACATCGCCGTTGCTGTGGAACACCAGGTCGTTCAGGCCCTTGAAGCTCTCGCCCGGCGCGGGGCCACCGACCAGCGTCTCCACCGTGCCGGTCGAGGGGTCGAAGACCACCAGGCCACGCCGCCGGTCGGCGATGAAGGCGCGGCCATCCTTGTGGAACTTCAGCCCGTTCGGCGCGCCATCATATTCCAGCGCCATCTCCCAATGGCCGCTGGGCGAGATGCGGTGCAGCCGGCCGAGGCGCGTATCGACGCACCACAGGTTGCCGTCGCGGTCGAAGCTGGGGCCTTCCAGGGAATTGCGCCTGGCGCTGCCGCTGCGTGGGTCGGCCGCCACCGCGCGGAGGCTGTCGGGGATGGTGGCGAAGACGGTGGTCTCGATGATCTCGGGCATCACACCACCCCCTGCTCACGCAGCGCGGCAATGTCCTCGGCGTCCAGGCCGAGCTCACCCAGCACCGCCTCCGTGTCCTGGCCCAGCTGCGGCGGCGGCGTGGCCACGCCGGGCAGCCCGCTGGCCAGACGGAAGCCGGGGCGCGTGACGGCGATGTCGCGGTCCACGCCCGGCGCATCGGGGAAGTGCTGCACCACGTTCCGTGCCTCGATATGCGGGTGCGCCAGCATCTCCGGCAGCGTCAGGATCGGCCCGCAGGGCACGCCGGCGGCGCTGAACCGCGCTTCCCACTCCAGCGCGCTCGCCTCCGCCAGCTTGGCCTCCAGCACCTCCCGCAGCGCCACGCGGTTGGCCAGGCGCTGCGGCCGGTTGGCAAAGCGCGGGTCGGCGCGGAAGGCGATGCCGGTCGCCTCGCACAGCGCGTCGAACTGCTTTTCCTCGTTGCAGACGATGTTGATCTGGCCCTCGCCACAGCGGAACGTGCCGGAGGGCGACGAGGTCGGGTTCTCGTTGCCGATCGGCTTCGGCGTGATGCCGGCATTGTAGAAGTTGCTGACCGGCCAGGCCGCCATCGTGCTCAGCGTGGCGTCCAGCATCGCGACATCGATGCACTCGCCCTCCCCGGTCACGCTGCGGCGATACAGCGCGGAGGACATGGCGAAGGCGGCGACGATGGCGGCCATGCTGTCGCACACCACGTAGCCGGCGCGGGTCGGCGCGGTCTCGGCGGTGCCGGTCACGCTCATCAACCCGGAGAAACCCTGGATGATCTGGTCGTAGCTCGGCCGCTGGCTCAGCGGGCCTTCCTGGCCGAAGCCGGAGACGGCGCAGTAGATGATGCGCGGGTTCACCGCCTTCAGCTCGTCATAGCCGAGGCCAAGGCGCTGCATGGCACCGGGGCGGAAATTCTCGAAGACGATGTCGGCCTTGGCCACCAGCCGCAGGAACAGCGCCTTGCCGCGCGCATCCTTCAGGTTCAGCGTCAGGCTGCGCTTGCCGGCGTTCATCGCCAGGAAGCTGGTGCCCATCAGTTTCCTGCTCAGTTCCAGGTCGGCGCCCAGCTTGCGCGCCAGGTCACCGCTGCCGGGCACTTCCACCTTGATCACCTCGGCCCCCAGCATGGCCATCTGCAACGAGGCCAAGGGGCCGGCGATGATATTGCTGAGGTCCAGGACGCGGACCCCTTCCAGCAGCCTTGCCATCTCGGACGCATTCTCCCGTGGTTGCGGCAAGTCTGGCACCGGCGGGCAAAGCTGGCCACTTCCCCCCGGGGACGGGATGTGGGAAATTTTGGCCTCGGAGGAACGCGTGTGACATTTCGCAGGGCATTGCTGCTGGGCATGGCGGGCGCCGCGGCGCTGCGACCGGCGCAAGCGGCGGGATGGCCGGAGCGCCCGCTCTCGCTGGTGCTGCCGTTCAACGCGGGCGGGCCGAGCGACAACTTCGCCCGCGTGCTGGCGCAGCAGCTGAATCAGGCGCTGGGCGAACCCGGCGTGGTGGTGCTGAACAAGCCGGGTGCCGCCGGCAATATCGGCCTGGCGGAAGTGGCGGCGAGCCAGCCGGATGGCTACACGCTCGGCATCATCACCAACTCGGTGGCGGCGCATGTGGTGATGGCGCCAAAGCCGATCGTGACGTTTGATAGTTTCACCTGGCTGGCCGGGCTGGTGGTGGAGCCATCGGCCATCGTGGCGCGCCCCGGCAGCTTCCGCGACTTCGCCGATTTCATCGCCAAGGCGCGGCAGCGCGGGCTTTCCGTCGCGCATGCCGGCATCGGCACGGCGCACCAGATCGCGCTCTCCCTGCTGGAACGCAAGGCCGGGATAGAGCTGGTGCAGGTGCCCTTCACCGGCAGCGCGCCGGCCAAGACGCAACTGCTGGGCGGGCATATAGACGCCGCGATCTTCCCGTTGTCGGAAGTGCTGATCATGCTGCGCGAACGCCAGGGCGAGGCGCTGGCGGTGACGCTGGCGGAGCGCACGCGCTTTGCACCGGACATGCCGACCTTCCGCGAGAATGGCTTTGAGGTCGTCTCCGGCACGCGCCGCGGCATCGTGGCACCCGCCGGGTTGCCGGTGGCGGTGCGGGAACGGCTGGGCGCCGCGCTGGCGCAGGTGATGCAATCCACGGCGCTGAAGCAGGTGCTGGACGAGATGAATGTCGAGATCGATTTCCGCAGCGGGCCGGACCTGCTCGCGCTGATGCGCCAGGACGAAGCGACCATCCGCGCCTTGCGCCTGCCGACCTGAGGGGAACGCCGCCATGACCGACCTGCCGAAGAGCATCGACATCCATGAGGAAGGCCCGCGCGAGGGCTTCCAGATCGAGCCCGGTCCGATCAGCAGCGCGGACAAGATCGCGCTGATCGAGGCGCTGGCGGAAACCGGGCTGCAGCACATCCAGGTGTGCAGCTTCGTCAACCCGAAGCTGGTGCCTCGCTGGGCGGATGCCGATGCGGTGGCGGGCGGCTTCCGGCCCAAGGACGGCGTGCACTACACGGGCTTGTGGTTCAACGGGCGTGGGCTGGAACGTGCGCTGGCGCACAGGGACCGGCTTTCGCTCTACGGCTCCATCACCACCACGGCGTCGGAGGCCTTCACGCAGAAGAACCTCAACCGCAGCCATGCTGAAAACATGGTGGCGCAGCGCAAGCAGGCAGCGCTGCATCTGTCGCATGGCATCGAGATCCGGCGCATCTCCGTGCAGGCGGCCTTCGGCTGCAACTACCAGGGCGATATCACCCCCGCCGATGTGATCCGCGTGCTGACCGATGGCTTCGCCATTGCCGATGAAGCCGGGGTGAAGCCGGCCATCATCTCGTTGGCGGATACCATGGGCTGGGCGACGCCGATCCGCGTGGAACGCCTGCTGGGCGAGGTGCGGAGCCGTTGGCCGGAACAGCGCCTCAGCCTGCACCTGCACGACACGCGCGGCCTGGCGGTGGCCAACGCCCATGCCGGGTTGCGCATGGGCGTGAACCGGTTCGACAGCACCGTGGGCGGCCTGGGCGGCTGCCCCTTCGCCGGGCAGAAGGGCGCCGCCGGCAATATCTGCACCGAGGAATTGGTGCTGCTGTGCGAGGAGATGGGCATCGCCACCGGCGTCGATCTCGACGCGCTGATCGAAGTGGGCCGCATGGCGGAGCGCATCGTCGGCCACCAGTTGCCGAGCGAGTTGATCCGCGCCGGCTCGCTCGACGCCTTCCGTCGCAAGGCCGCCTGAGCATGGCACAGGCCCCCTCCCCGCACCTGGCGATCCGCCCCGACTGGCTGGCGCTGCGGCCCGAGCCGGCGCTGGAGCCGGCGCTGCCGATCATCGACCCGCATCACCACCTGTGGGAGCGCGACGGCAAGCCGTACCACGCCGAGCACCTGCTGGCCGACATCACCGAGAGCGGCCACAACGTCGTCGGCACCGTCTTCATCGAATGCAAGGCGCGCTACCGCACCGAGGGCGACCCGCTGGAAGCGCCGCTGGGCGAGACCGCCTTCGCCGCCGCCAGCCATAGCGGCCCAGCCGCGCTGGGCATTGTTGGCCATGTCGACCTGCGCGCCGGCGCGCGCGCCGCAGCGCTGTTGGAACAGCATGTCGCCACCGGCCAGGGCCGCTTCAAGGGCGTGCGGCACAGCAGCGCCTGGCACCCGGACCCCGCGGCCAAGGGCAGTTCCACCAGCCCGCCGCCGGGGCTGCTGCTGGACGCGGATTTCCGCGCCGGTTTTGCCTGCCTGGCGCCTCTCGGCCTGACCTTCGACGCCTGGATGTTCCATACCCAGCTGGCCGAGTTGCGCGACCTGGCCGATGCCTTCCCGACCACGAAAATCGTGCTGGACCATGTCGGTGGTCCCCTCAACATCGGGCCATATCACAGCCGCCAGCCGCATGTGATGCGCGAGTGGCGCGCCAGCATGCAGGCGCTGGCGGCGCTGCCGAATGTGCACATCAAGCTCGGCGGCTTCGGCATGCGGCTGTTCAACTGCGACTGCTACGGGCAGGAGCTGCCGCCTTCGTCGGAGCAACTCGCCGACGCCTGGCGCCCGTACATCGAATGGTGCGTGCAGGTGTTCGGCGCCGGGCGCTGCATGTTCGAGAGCAACTTCCCGGTGGACAAGGGCGCCTGCAGCTACGGCGCGTTGTGGAACGCGTACAAGCGGGTGACCACCGGCTGGTCGGCCGATGAGCGCGCCGCGCTGTTCCACGGCACCGCCGCACGTTTCTATTCGCTCGGGGGCTGAACCGGTCCTATCCTCCGGCGCAATAACCGGAGGAACCACCGTGCTGCATCGCCGCCACCTGCTTGCCTCGCTCGGCGCCTCGGCGCTGGGATCTCCCGCGCTGGCGCAGGCAGGCTGGCAGCCCAGCCGGCCGATCCAGTGCATCATCGGCTTCGCGCCTGGTGGGGGCGCGGACCAGATCGGCCGCGCGGTGTGCGAGGCAGCCTCGCCGCTGTTTCCGCAGCCGCTGGTCATCAGCAACAAGCCGGGCGCGGGCGGCGCCATTGCGGCGCAATACGTGGCGGCACAACCGGGCGACGGCCACACCCTGTTCATGGGCGGCGGCACCGAAAGCACCAGCCTGCCGGCCTTCCGCGACCTGCCCTACGACCCCAAGCGCGACTTCCGCGCGGTCATGCGGCTGATGCGGCAGCGGCTGTTCTTCTTCACCTCGGCCAAGGGGCGCTTCACCAGCATGGCGCAGGTGCTGGAGGCGGCGAAGCGCCAGCCAGGTTCGGTCAGCTATGGCACCTCCGGCATCGGCAGCATTCCGCATGCGGGCTTTCTGGTGATGGAGCGCGCGCGCGGGCTGGAGATGGTGCATTCGCCGTATACTGGCGGCGCGCCCAGCGTGCAGGCGGTGGTGGCGCGGCAGATCGACCTGGCCGCGGCGCACCCGGAGGAATTCCGCGGCATGGCCGATGCCGGCGAGATCCGTGTCCTTGCCGTCGCCAGCGCCGAACGCGCGCCACAATACCCGGATGCGCCGACGCTGAAGGAGCTCGGCTTCGATGTGGTGATCGAGAACATGAAGGGCTGGGTGGTGCCGGCGGCGACGCCGGATGCGGCGGTGCAGAGCCTGCACGACCGCTTCCGCCAGGCGATGCGGACGCCGCTGTGGCAGCGCTTCCTGGAGCATGCCGGCGACACCGATGGCTACTTGCCCGGGCCGGAATTCCAGGCGGCGATGGACAGCCTGCTGGCCACGGTGCGGCGGGTGGCGCAGCCGGCGTAGCGTCTGATCGCCGCCGATGGAGTCACCGGCGGCGTGAAGCAGACACCACGGCTGCCAACGCCACGCCAAGATGAACGGCCCGCACTCGGGCGGGCCGAGCCGCCGAACGGCGGCCGCGCCCAATGGCGCGCAAGCCAAGGCGGCGGATGCCGCCGCCCGTCGTCTGAGGGCGGCTAGTGGTTGTGCCGGCTCTCGCCGCGCGTCTCCAGGATGTTCAGGTACATCGTCGCGGGTTCCAGGCACATGCCGGTGCCGAGTTGCCCGACGATGCCGCGCTGGATTTCCTCCCACGGCGTCTTGTGCACCAGCGCCGGCTTCACCCAGGCAGCGCGGCGTGCGGCCAGCTCCGCCTCGGGGATCAGCACGTCCACCCGGCGGGTGTTGAGGTCGATGCGGATCGGGTCGCCCGACTTCAGCAGCGCCAAGCCACCGCCCACCGCCGCTTCCGGCGAGACGTTGAGGATGGAGGGGCTGGCGGAGGTGCCGGACTGCCGGCCATCCCCCATCGTGGGCAGGCTGTCGATGCCGTGCTTCAGCAGGCTGGCCGGCGGCTGCATGTTCACCACCTCGGCGCTGCCGGGGTAGCCCACCGGGCCGCAGTTGCGGATCACCAGCACGGTGTGGTCGTCGATGCCGAGCGAGGGGTCCTCGATGCGGTCGTGGTAGTCCTCCGGCCCCTCGAAGACGACGACCTTGCCGGTGAAGACGCCCTTGGGGTCGTTCAGGAAGCGCTCCTGGAAGGCCTTGTCGATGACGCTGACCTTCATCACGGCGCTATCAAAAATGTTGCCGTGCAGGATGGCGAAGCCGGCATGCGGCTTCATCGGGTTGGCGTAGTCGCGGATCACCTCGCGGTCCACATGCGCGATATCGGCGACATTCTCCGCCATGGTGCGGCCGTTGGCGGTCTTGGCGTCGCCCCGCAGCACGCCGGCCTTCAGCAGCTCATGCATGACAGCAGGCACGCCGCCGGCGCGGTGGAAACTCTCGCCCAGGAAGCGCCCGGCCGGCTGGCAATCCACCAGCAGCGGAATGTCGTGGCCGATCTTGTCCCAGTCCTCGATCTCAAGCTCCACGCCCATGTGGCGGGCAATGGCGATGATGTGCGGTGGGCAGTTAGTGGAAGCCCCGATGGCGCTGGCGGCGAGGATGGCGTTCTCGAACGCCGCGCGGGTCATGATGTCGGACGGGCGCAGGTTCTCGTGCACCATCTCGACGATCCGCTTGCCCGTCGCGTAGGCCATCTGGCCACGCTCACGGTAGGGGCCGGGGATGGCGGCGCAGCCGGGCAGGCTCATGCCCAGCGCTTCCGCCATGGAGTTCATGGACAGCGCGGTGCCCATGGTGTTGCAGTGGCCGACGGACGTCGCGCTGCTCGCCACCAATTCCATGAAGCCGTCATAGTCCAGCTCGCCCCGCGCCAGCATCTTGCGGGCTTCCCAGACGATGGTGCCGGACCCCGTCAGGCGGCCCTGGTAGTGGCCGTCCAGCATCGGGCCGCCGGACAGCACGATGGCCGGGATGTTCATCGTCGCCGCACCCATCAGGCAGGCCGGCGTGGTCTTGTCGCAGCCGGTGGTCAGCACCACGCCGTCCATCGGGTAGCCGTGCAGCACCTCCACCAAGCTGAGATAGGCCAGGTTGCGGTCATTCGCCGCGGTCGGGCGCTTGCCGGTCTCCTGGATCGGGTGGATCGGGAATTCCAGCGGAATGCCGCCGGCATCGCGGATGCCCTGCTTGGTCCGCTCCGCCAGCTCGATATGGTGGCGGTTGCAGGGGGCGATGTCGCTGCCAGTCTGGGCGATGCCGATGATGGGACGGCCGGACTGCAACTCGGCGCGGGTGAAGCCGTAGTTCAGCATGCGCTCGACATAGAGCGCGGTCATGCCGGGGTCTTCCGGGTCGTCGAACCAGCGCTGGCTGCGGAGGCGGAAATGCTTCTTGGTCTGGTCGCTGCCGGCCATGACGTTCCCCTGTTGATTTCGCCCGAAGCCTTGGCGCGGCGGCGCGGGGTGTCAAGCCGCCGCGCCGCTAGAGCACTTTGCGCCCTGTCGGGCGCATTTCGTGCTCTATAACTTGTTGAAACTAGAGCAATATCCGTTCTGATGATTCCATCAGAACGGATATTGCTCTAGCGCTGGCCCGGTGGCTCAGGCCGAGGCTTCCTCCAGGAACACCTGCACCGCGCGGAACAGCGCGCCGCGATTGCGTTCCATGCAGATGCTGTGCGTCCCCTCGCCCAGCAGTTCCATCCGCTTGCCCGGGCTGTTCTTCAGCAGCGGGAACAGCGTGCTGGCCATGTAGGGCGGCGTGTCCTGGTCCCATTCCGCCAGCACCAGCATGGTGGGCGCGGTGATCCTGGCGGGGTCGTAGAACGGCCGGCCGGCGCCCCAGAACTCCCGGCCATCCTGCACCACGCCGGCGGGCGCGCGCAGCACCGGCGGGTTCTGCCGGCCGCCCTCGGGGTCGGTGGCCCAGGTCACCCCGGCCCAATGCTCGAACCAGCCGGCCGGGATCAGCGCGGCCTTGCGGTCCTCCGGCACGCCGGTCAGCCAGCGCTCCTTCGCCTGGGCCTGGGTCACGGTGCGATAGGCGCCCAGCGCCTGGCCGTTGTCGGTCAGGCTGCGGCCCTGGCGCAGCCAGACCGGGGCGTAGAGCACCACGCGCTCCACCAGGGCTGCGTTGTCGGCGGCGTAGCGGCCCATCAGCGCGGTGCCCCAGGACCAGCCCATGACGGTCAGCTTGCCCAGCCCGCGCTTCTGCCGAATGTGGGCGGCGGCGGCGGCGATGTCGGCCACCGCGGTTTCCCCCCGCACGATCGGCGGGTTGGCGGCGGCGGGCTGCGCCATCTCCGGCGGGCGGGTGCTGCGGCCATAGCCGCGCAGATCCACCAGCCACACGTCGAAGCCGCGGGCGGCGATGTAGTCCATCCAGCTCTGCCCACCCAAAGGCAGGTCGAAGGCGGTGCTGGCCGGGTAGGTGGCGCCATGCACGAACAGCACGGTGCGGCTGGGCGAGAAGCCGGTCATCGCCGAGGGCCGCTTGTTGCGGATGAACAGCTCGATCCCCGCATCGCCGGAGGGGATCATGAACTCCTCGGTCACCAGGCCGGCGGCGGGCTGGGCCGTCGCCTCGCTCAGCATGGGGGCGGCGAGCAGGGGGCTGGCGAGCAGCGCACGGCGTTGCATGGCATTCTCCCGATCCGGTCGGTGGTTGTCGGCAAGGCTAACGCGCCAGCCGGCCGCGGGCCAGCATTGCGCGGCGTGAACGCCGGGCCGGGGCGGTCGTTCGCACCGCCCGGCCCGGCTGCCACTCAGTCGCTCTCGGGCGGGATCACGTTGGTCTCCAGGCCGCGCACCAGCACGTCGCGCATGGTCTCCACCCCCAGGCGGCGGATGTCGTCCCAGGCCTCCGGCGTGTGGAAGGCGATGTGCGGGGTGATGACCAGGCGGCCCTCCAGCCAGGGCTCCCGGTTGCGGTAGGCCTGGAGCAGCCCGGGCACCGGGGCGACCGGCGGCTCCACAGGGATCACGTCCAGCCCGGCGCCGGCCAGGTGGTTGTCCCGCAGCACCTTCTCCAGCGCGTCGATCTGCACGATCGGACCGCGCGCGGTGTTCACCAGCACGCTGCCCTTGGGCATCAGCCGCAGCTCGCGCTCGCCGATCAGGTCGCGGGTGTGGCGGGTCAGGGGGGTGTGGATGCTCAGCACGTCGGATTGCGCCAGCAGCGCCTCCAGGCTCGGCGCCCGCTCGATGCCCACGGCCCGGTCCCAGCCATTCGGCAGCGCAGGGTCGAAGAACACCACGCGGTAGCCGAAGGCTTTTGCTCGTAGCGCGGCGGCGGTGCCGATGCGGCCGAGGCCGAGGATGCCGAAGGTCTGCGCCTGCTGCCGGCGGTGCAGCGGGGATTCGATCTTGGCCCAGCCGGCCGGGTTCGGGCCGCGCTGGGTGTCGTGATACAGGATCAGCCCACGGCGCAGGCTCAGCGCCAGCAGCACGGCGAACTCAGCCACCTCCATGGTGCCGTAGTCCGGCACGTTGCACACCTTGATGCCGCGCGCGGCGGCGGCGACGCGGTCCACCCTGTCATACCCCACGCCCATGCGGACGATGACCTTCAGCTTGGGGAAGCGGGCGATCTGGTCGGCCGGCACCGCCATCCGCAGCGTCATCAGCCCCTCGACATCGGCCAGCAGGCTGTCCGGCAGCTCCGCGATGCTGGCCTTGGCATTGCCCTGCAGCAGCCGCACGCCGGGGCCGAGGATGTCCTTTTCCAGCTGCGTATCGGGGTACAGGCCTTCCGGCTCCAGCACGGTCAGTGTCACGCGGTTCCCTCCGGTTGCGTTTGGCGCGAGGATGCGGGCCGAGCATGGGGGACGCAATGGCCGAACGACGCATTCTGATCACCGGCGCGGCCAGCGGCATCGGGGCCGGCTGTGTCCGCGCCCTGGCGGCGCCCGGCGTGGCGCTGGTGGTGCATACGCGGAAGAACCAGGCGGGGGCCGAGGCCCTGGCCGCCGAGGCGCGGGCGCTGGGCGCCACGGCGCAGGTGCTGCTGGGCGACCTGGCCCTGGCGGAAACCCCGGCCCGGCTGGTGGCGGACAGCGTCGCCGCCCTGGGCGGGCTGGACGTGGTGGTCAGCAATGCCGGCTTCGCCGACCGCACGCCCATCGCCAGCCTGACCGATGCCGGCTTCGCCGCCAGCATGGATGGCATCGCCTTTGCCAATTTCCGCCTGGCCCAGGCGGCGCAGCCGCACCTGGCGGCGGGGCGGGACCCGCGCTTCGTAGCGGTAAGTTCCTTCGTCGCCCATGTGTTCCGGCTGGAGACGCCGCTCTTCCCGGCCAGCGCCGCGGCCAAGGCAGCGCTGGAGGCGCTCGTCAAAGTGCTGGCGATCGAATGGGCGCCGGGCATCACGGTCAACGCCGTGGCGCCGGGCTTCACCCGCAAGGACCCCGGCGCGCATGCGGCGATGACCCCGGCGGCCTTCGCCGAGCGCGTCGCCCGCATTCCGCTGCAGCGGCTGGGGCTGCCGGCCGATGTGGCGGCGGCGGTGGCGTTCTTCGCCTCGCCGGCGGCCGGCTACATCACCGGCCAGGTGCTGCATGTGGATGGCGGCATCAGCCTGTAGCGACGGGCTTCGCGCGCCGCGCCCAAGCTGCCATCCTGCCGGCCAAGAACCGAGGGGAGGATGGCGATGCGGCTGTTGCTGTGCGCCCTGCTGCTGCTGGCCCTGCCGGCGCGGGCGGAGTTTCCGGACCGCGCCATTCGCCTGGTGATCCCGCTGCCGCCCGGTGGCAGCAACGACCTGATCGGCCGGATCATCGCCCATGGCATGGGCCAGCGCCTGGGGCAGACGGTGGTAGTGGAGAACCGCTCCGGCGCCTCCGGCGTGATCGGCGCCGAGGTGGTGGCCCGCGCCACGCCGGATGGCCACACCGTGCTGCTGGGCGGCGGCGGCTTCACCCTGAACCACCTGGTCCGCAGCAACCTGCCCTACGACCCCGCCACCGGCTTCGCGCCCGTGGGGCTGGCGGGCACGGCGGCCATCGCCATCCTGGTGCATCCCGGCGTCGCAGCCACCGACCTGGCGGGGCTGAAGCGGGTGATGCTGGCGGCGCAGCCCCCGCTGCGGCTGGCGACGTCGGGCGTCGGCACCACCGGCCATGCGCTGGGCGAAATGCTGGCCCAGGTCTTCGGCGCCGAGGTGGACCACGTGCCCTATCGCGGTTCCGGCCCGGTGCTGAGCGACCTGCTGCAGGGGCGGGTGCAGCTGTACCCCAATGTGCTGGCGCCGCTGCTGCCGCAGCTGCGGGCCGGGCAGCTGCGCGCCATCGCCCTGGCCGGGGCGCGGCGCAGCGCGGTGATGCCGGGGTTGCCGACCGCGGCCGAGCAGGGCTTCCCCGAGATCATGGCCAGCAACTGGTACGGCCTGCTGGCCACCGGCGGCACCGCGCCGGACCGCGTGCTGCGGCTGCATGCCGCGCTGAACGCCACGCTGGCCGAGCCCGACGCCCGCCGCAAGCTGGAGGAAGCCGGGCTGGAGGTGGAGCCGAGCGCGAGCCCGGATGCCTTCGCCGACCACCTGCAGCAGGACATCCAGCGCTGGCTGCCGGTGGTGCGGCGGGCGAATATCCGGGTGGAGTAGCGCCCGGGCGCGCTACTCGGCAGCTAGCGCGACGGGCACCGCGGCCTCGCCGGCCAGGGTAGTGCGGCGCATGTCACGCGGGTATTTCGCGTCGTCGAACGGCCGCGCCCGGTGCATGGTGCAGCGGTTGTCCCACACCAGCAGGTCGCCCACCCGCCACTTGTGGGAATAGACCAAGGCGCGCTGCGTCGCGTGCTCGGTCAGCTCGCGCAGCAGCATCATCGCCTCCGGCACCGGCATGCCGACAATGCGCCCGTTGTGCGAGGACAGGAACAGCGACAGCCGGCCGCTGCCGGGGTGGCGCCGCACCAGCGGCTGGCGCACGGGCGCGAAGTCGCGCAGCTCCTGCTCGGTGAAGCCGAAGCCCAGCGCGCCCTTGCTGAAGATGCGGCTGTGCTCGCACACCAGGTCGCGCACCTCCGCCTTGATGCGCGGCTCCAGCATGTCCCAGGCGGCGCGCATGTCGGCTACCTCGGTATCCGCGCCCTCCGGCGGGATGACATGGGCGGAGAGCAGCGACCAGGCGGCCGGCGTGGTCTTGTAGCTGCTGTCGCTGTGCCACAGCATGTTGCCCAGGCCGAACAGCCGCTTGCGGTCGTCGCGCGCCATGATCTTGCCGCCCGGCGCCAGGTTGGAGATGTCGGACAGCGCGGGGTTGTCCAGCCGGGTGCCCTCCACCGAGCGGATCTGGGTATAGGGCGGCTCGATCGGGCCGAAGCTGGTGGTGAAGGCCAGCTGCTGCTCGGTGGTCAGCGGCGTGCCCTGGCGGAACACCAGCACGCCGTACTGGTCCATGCCGGCGCGGATCGCTTCGCGGTCGGCCGGGGAGAGCGGGCGGCTGATGTCCACGCCCTGGCATTCCGCGGCGAAGACGGGGTGGACGGGGCTGAAGCTGATGGCCATGAGGCTTCCTCCAGGGGGCCTTTCCCGGCCCTCGCTGGCGCAGTCTTGCGCTATTCGGCGCCGCGCGCCAGCCAGCGGCCGAGCAGCCCGCCGCGCAGCAGCGCGAGCCAGGCGGCGATGCCGAAGCCGAAGGCCGCATGCGCCAGCACCACCGCGCCCATCAGGTGTGGCGGCATGCCATAGGCGACGGGAAAGCCGCGCCAGGGCGCCATGACCAGGAACAGGTAGGCGATGGGCACGGTGGCGCCATACAGCGCGCCGGCCAGCGCCAAGGGCAGCCGGGCCAGGCGCGGCCGCAGCCACAGGAACAGCAGCCCCCACAGCATGGAAAACGCCATGCCGCGCCACAGCCCCGGCAGCGCGAAGGCCGGGGCGGGGAAGAGCCCCAGCGCGCCCAGGATGGCCGCCACCGGCTGGTGGAAGCAGGGCACCGCCAAGGCGCCGGCGAAGGCCCCGGCGGCAAGGCGGTTGGCAATGGGCATGGGCAGGCTCCTGCGGCGCTGCGACGGGGTCGGCCGGGGAAGCGCGCCGTTACAGGGGCCGAGCGGGGGCGAGAGCGGCACGGCCTGAGCGGCTGCCAGGGGATGGCTGCGGCCGGTCCACCGCGGCGACCGTAGCCGAGAGCCTGGGTCATCCCGGCGCTGGCGTCGCCGGCCCGGTTGCCAGCGGGTCCTGCGCGCCCTGCGCCGCGAGGTATTGGATGGCGCCGCTGGCTGCGGCGACGCCGGTGGCGAAGCAGGCCTGCAGCAGGTAGCCGCCGGTCGGCGCCTCCCAGTCCAGCATCTCGCCACAGGCGAAGACGCCGGGGTGGCGGCGCAGCATGAACCGTGCGTCCAGCTCCGCCCAGGCCAGCCCGCCGGCGCTGGAGATGGCGCGCGCCAAGGGCTGCGGCGCCTGCAGCCGCACCGGCACCGCCTTGACCAGCGCCGCCAGGTCTCCTCGCGGGGCGCCGGCGTGCAGTGCCTCCTGCACCAGGGCCACGGCGGGTGGCGCCAGCCCGGCGCGCCGCAGCCTGGTGCTGGCCGAGCCGGCGCCGCCGCCAAGCTTCGCCGCCAGCGCGGCCATATCCAGGTCCGGCCGCAGGTCCAGCCACAGCGTCTGCGGTCCCTCCGCGGCCATCGCCTCGCGCAGCGCGGCCGAGAGCGCGTAGATGACCCCGCCCTCGATGCCGGTGGCGGTCAGCATCGCCTCGCCGCGCAGCGTCTGCGCGCCGAAGCGGGCGGCGATGCGCTTCAGCGGCTGGCCGGCCTGGGCCGCCATCTGCGGCGACCAGGAAACGGAAAAACCCATGTTGGCCGGGCGCAGCGGCGCTACCTGGCAGCCCGGCAGCAGTGCCGGCCAGGCGCCATCGCTGCCCAGCCGCGGCCAGGACGCCCCGCCCAGCGCCAGCACCGTGGCCGCCGGGCGAAGCGCCTGGCCATTCACCAGCAGCGCGCCATCGGGGCCGAAGCCCTGCCAGCGATGGCGCGGGCGCAGCTGCACCCCCAGCGTCGCCAGCCGCGCCAACCAGGCGCGCAGCAGCGGGCTGGCCTTCAAGGCACGGGGGAAGACCCGGCCGGAGGAGCCGACGAAGGTCTCGGCCCCCAGCGCATCGGCCCATTCCCGCAGCGCTTCCGGCGGGAAGGCGCGGATCGCCGGCTCCAACGCCGCGCGGGCGCTGCCATAGCGGTGGAGCAGCGCCTCCAGCGGTTCCGAATGGGTCAGGTTCAACCCGCCCCGCCCGGCCATCAGCAGCTTGCGCGCCGGGCTGGGCAGGTGGTCGAAGACGGTCACGGCGGCGCCGGCCCGGGCCAGCACCTCCGCCGCCATCAACCCGGCCGGGCCGGCGCCGATGACGGCGGTGTCTGCCGACCGATTCAGCCCTCCGGGGCCTTCGCCCCTCCGGCCGCCGGGCGCCTCAGCCAACGCGGTTGCTGACCAGCTCCTCCACCACGCTGGGGTCGGCCAGCGTCGAGGTATCGCCCAGCCCGTCGACCTCGTTGGCGGCGATCTTGCGCAGGATCCGGCGCATGATCTTGCCGCTGCGGGTCTTCGGCAGGCCCGGCGCCCACTGGATCGCGTCCGGGCTGGCGATGGGGCCGATCTCCTTGCGGACCCAGGCCACCAGCTCCTTCTTCAGCGCGTCGCTCGGTTCCTCGCCGGTCTTCAGCGTGACGTAGCAGTAGATGCCCTGGCCCTTCAGCTCATGCGGCATGCCGACCACGGCGGCCTCGGCCACCTTGGGGTGGGCGACCAGCGCGCTTTCCACTTCCGCCGTACCCATGCGGTGGCCGGAGACGTTGATCACGTCGTCCACGCGGCCGGTAATCCAGAAGTAGCCATCCGCGTCGCGGCGGGCGCCGTCGCCGGTGAAGTAGGTGCCCGGGAAGGTCGAGAAATAGGTCTGGATGAAGCGCTCATGGTCGCCATAGACCGTGCGCATCATGCCCGGCCAGCTGTCGGTCAGCACCAGGTTGCCCTCGGTGGCGCCGTCCAGCAGCTTGCCCTCGCCATCCACCAACGCCGGGAACACGCCCGGCAGCGGCAGCGTGGCGGAACCAGGCTTCTGCGCCACCGCGCCCGGCAGCGGAGAGATCAAGATGCCGCCGGTCTCGGTCTGCCACCAGGTATCCACGATCGGGCAGCGCTCATCGCCGACCACGCGGTAGTACCACAGCCAGGCCTCGGGGTTGATCGGCTCGCCGACGCTGCCCAGGATCCGCAGCGACTTGCGGCTCCACTTCTTCACCGGCGCCTCGCCGTCGCGCATCAGGGCGCGGATCGCGGTGGGGGCAGTGTAGAAGATGTTGACCTTGTGCTTGTCCACCACCTGCCAGAAGCGGCTGTTGTCCGGGTAGTTCGGCACGCCTTCGAACATCAGGCTGGTGGCGCCGTTGGCCAGCGGCCCGTAGACGATGTAGCTGTGCCCGGTCACCCAGCCGACATCGGCGGTGCACCAGTAGATCTCGCCGGGCTTGTAGTCGAACACCAGCTCATGCGTGTAGCTGGCCCAGACCATGTAGCCGCCGGTGGTGTGCAGCACGCCCTTCGGCTTGCCGGTGGAACCCGACGTGTACAGGATGAACAGCGGGTCCTCGGCGTTCATCGGCTCCGGCGCGCAGGTGGCGCTGGCCGGCGTGACCACATCGGCCCAGGCATGGTCGCGCCCGGCCTGCATGGCGACATTGCCGCCGGTGTTCTTCGCCACGATCACGCTCTTGATGCTCGGGCAGGTCTTCAGCGCCTCGTCGGCATTGACCTTCAGCGGCACCTTGCGGCCGCCGCGGCGGCCTTCGTCGGCGGTGATCAGCATGACGCAGTCGCTGTCCTGGATCCGGCTGGACAGACTGTCCGGCGAGAAGCCACCGAAGACGATGCTGTGGATGGCGCCGATGCGGGCGCAGGCCAGCATGGCCACGGCCGCTTCCACGATCATCGGCAGGTAGATGCAGACCCGGTCGCCCTTCTTCACCCCCAGCGCCTTCATGGCGTTGGCCAGGCGGCAGGTCTCCTCCAGCATCTGGCGGTAGGTGTAGCGGGCGTCGCTGTTGGGGTCGTCGCCTTCCCAGATCACCGCCACCGTGTCGCCGCGCCCGGCCTCCACATGGCGATCCAGGCAGCTTACCGAGGCGTTGAGGATGCCGTCCTCGAACCACTTGATCGAGACATCGCCGGTGAAGCTGGTGTTCTTGATCTTCGTCGGCGGCGTCATCCAGGCAATGCGCTTGGACTGCTCGCGCCAGAAGCCCTCGGGGTCCTTCGTCGCGGCCGCCACCATCTCGGTGCGGCGGGCGGCGTCGACATGCGCGCGGGCGGCGATGTCGGGCTTAACGGCGATCAGTGTGTCGTCCGTCATGGTTGGGTCTCCCTCGGGTGGCCTTGGCTGGCGCGTGACTGCCGGGGAATTGCCCATGACGCCTTGCGGTGCGTCAATCCGTGACTTCGTCGGCGTGTAAACCAACGGTAAAGTTGTGACGCTGGCGCAAGGGCATTCCCCGCCGCGACCGGGGGAGCAGGGGAAGCCGGCCGCGGCGGGAAGCGCCTGGCCCGGACCCGGCAGCGGGTCAGGGCCAGGCTTGCCCCGGGCTCAGCTGCCCCGCACCGGGGCGGGCGCCGGGCTGGGGGTGGCTGCCGGCGTGGCGGGCGCCGTGCCGTGGCGGACGTGCTGGGCCGGGCGCGGGGCGGCGTGCCGCTCGGCCTGGCGGTGCGACGTGCCGGTCACCGCCGTGGTGGCGGCCGCCGTGGTGGGGGCCCCCGTGCCGGGCGCGGTGGCCACGGTGCCGCTGGCCGGGGCGGTCATCGCCGGGGTGGCGGCCTGGGCCGGCGCCGGGGTGGCGGCGCGGCTGCCGCCTTCCGCAGCCAAGGCGGGGGTGAGGCCCAGCGCCAGGGTAAGGGCGGTGGCGACGAGGCTGGTCTTGAGGGTAGCGCGCATCTGATCCTCCTGTTGGGTTCGAGCGCAGGGACAGGATGGCCAGCGCCGGCGTCGGCGCCGCGGCCGGAACAAGGCGGCGCCAAGGCGTTGTGCAACGGCGGGTAACGGCCACGCGGTAGCCGGCCGCCCCCCTGCCGTGCCAAGCTGGGGGCGGAGGAGCCTTTGCCCATGAACCAGCCCCTGTTCCGCCGCGGCCCTGCCGCGCGCCTGCCCGTCACGGGCTGACGCCATGGCCCCGTCGCGCGGCACCGCCTTCTCCGCCACCACCGCCGATATCCGTGTTGGCGTCCAGCCGCTGTACCTGGCCGACCAGTCGGAGCCGGAGCGCAGCCACTTCGTCTGGGCCTATCGCGTCAGCATCGAAAACCTGGGCCGCCGGGTGGTGCAGCTGATGAAGCGCACCTGGTACATCACCGATGGCCGCGGCCTGACCCAGCGCGTGCATGGCGACGGCGTGGTCGGCGAACAGCCGGTGCTGGAGCCGGGCGAGAGCTTCGAATACACCTCCGGTACGCCGCTCTCGACGCCGTCCGGCTTCATGCGCGGGCAGTACCACATGGTCGCCACCGACAGTGGCGAGCCGTTCGACGTGACCATCCCGGCCTTCAGCCTGGACAGCCCGCACCAGCCCGGCGGGGTGCATTGAGCCGATGGATCACCCGACCGGCCATCCCATTCGGCACATCAGCCATGACCAGGACGACCATTGCGGGGTTACGGACAGTCCCCATCTCGACAGCGTGAGCAGCGCGGCGTCAGGTGCCGGCGCCGAAGGAGCCCGTCCACCCGTGAACGTCATCACCCCTGCGAATGCCCTGCCCGCCGACCAGGCCAGCCTGGAAGCCCGCCCGAGCCGCGAGGAAGCCGAGGCCGCCGTGCGGACCCTGCTGCGCTGGGCCGGCGACGACGTGAACCGGGAAGGCCTGCTGGACACGCCCGCCCGCGTGGCCCGCGCCTATGAGGAGTTCTTCGCCGGCTACGCCACCGACCCGGTGGAGCTGCTGGCCCGCAGCTTCGAGGAGACCGACGGCTACGACGAGATGGTCGTGCTGCGCGACATCCGGCTGGAGAGCCATTGCGAGCACCACATGGTGCCGATCATCGGCAAGGCGCATGTCGCCTACCTTCCGGCCGGCCGCGTCGTCGGCATCTCCAAGCTGGCGCGGGTGGTGGAGGTCTATGCCAAGCGCCTGCAGATCCAGGAGAAGCTGACCGCCCAGGTGGCCAACTGCATCCAGGACGTGCTGAAGCCGAAGGGCGTTGCCGTGGTGATCGAGGCGGCGCACCAGTGCATGACCACGCGCGGCATCCACAAGCCCGGCGTGACCATGGTGACCAGCCGCATGCTCGGCGCCTTCCGCGACGACCCGAGCACGCGCAAGGAGTTCCTGACCATGATCAGCGGCAACCGCGGCAACGGCTTCGACGGCTGACGGCTGACGGCTGACGGCTGACGGCTGACGGCTGACGGCTGACGGCTGACGGCAGCGGGAACCAGCCGCGCGATCAAGGCCGACATTGCCACTCCCGCCCTGGCGGGCCGGCCTTCAACCCGGGTTCCAAGGGCCTCTCGGCCCTTGGCCGGGGAGTTTGAGGGGGCAGAGCCCCCTCAAAGGGCCGGCTTTGCGCGGGGGCGCCCCGTTCAGCCCGGCCAGCAGCGGCGCCAGGCTGTCGGCCATTGCCAGCGGCCGGGTGTCGTCCTTCGGCGCCAGCCCGGCGCGGTTGTGCCAGACCACATCCATGCCCACCCCGGCCGCACCGGGCACATCGCTGGCGCTGCCGGCGACGAACAGCACCCGCTCCGCCGGCAGGCCCAGCGCCGCCAGCGCGGCCAGGTAGACCTCGGCGCGCGGCTTGTAGAAGCCGGCTTCCTCGCTGGTGATGACGGCATCGAAGGGCACGCCGACCAGGCCGGCGGCCTGGCGCCCCAGCGGGATGGAGCAATTGGTGGCGACGGCCAGCTTCAGCCCGGCGCCGTGCAGCCCGGCCAGCAGGGCGGGCGCTTCCGGCCACGGTTGCAACTCGCCCCAGCGGGTGGCCAGGGCGGCGGCGGCGGCGGGGGCCATGCCGGTCTCGGCGGCGGCTTCGGCCACCAGCGTCTCGTAGGGGCGGTAGGCGCCGCAGCCATAGGTCAGTTCCAGGTAGCGCCGGCGCCAGCGCAGGCCGGGTTCCGCCCCGCCGGCCACGCTGTTCCACAGCGTCCAGCTGTCCAGCAGCGCGGTCAGCAGGTCGAACATCACGGCGTCGTAGCGGCGCATCGGCGGCATCCTCAGCTTCGGCATTACATAAATATATCCTTATGTCTTATTGGTCCCCCTGGAAAGCCCGCGCGCGGTGTGATACCCGCCGCGCCAGTTTGGCAAGGATGGCTGCGATGACCGACTATGTGGTGAAGGATCTCTCCCTGGCCGATTGGGGCCGCAAGGAGATCGAGATGGCCCAGGACGAGATGCCGGGCCTGATGGCGCTGCGCCGCGAATACGGTGCCTCCCAGCCGCTGAAGGGCGCCCGCATCGCCGGCTGCCTGCACATGACCATCCAGACCGCGGTGCTGATCGAGACGCTGAAGGCGCTCGGCGCCGACGTCCGCTGGTCCTCCTGCAACATCTTCTCCACCCAGGACCACGCCGCGGCCGCCATTGCCGCCGCCGGCACGCCGGTCTTCGCCATCAAGGGCGAGACGCTGCCGGAGTACTGGCACTACGTGCAGCGGACGCTGGAGTGGGCGGACGGCGGCGAGCCGAACATGCTGCTGGACGACGGCGGCGACATGACGCTGCTGGTCCATTACGGCCTGCGTGCCGAGCAGGGCGACGTCGCCTTCCTGGAGAACGCGACCAACGAGGAAGAGACCGTCTTCTTCGCGCTGATCAAGAAGCTGGTGAACGAGAAGCCGGGCTGGTTCGCCAAGCTGGCCGCCGCCATCAAGGGCGTGAGCGAAGAGACGACGACGGGCGTGCATCGCCTGTACATCATGGCCAAGGAAGGCAAGCTGCTGTTCCCGGCCATCAACGTCAACGACAGCGTCACCAAGTCCAAGTTCGACAACCTGTATGGCTGCCGCGAGAGCCTGGTGGACGGCATCCGCCGCGGCACCGACGTGATGATGTCGGGCAAGGTGGCCATGGTCGCCGGCTATGGGGACGTGGGCAAGGGCAGCGCTGCCTCGCTCCGCAACGCCGGCTGCCGCGTGATGGTATCCGAAGTCGATCCGATCTGCGCGCTGCAGGCGGCGATGGAGGGCTA
>CANGNF010000045.1 GCA_947455205.1 Acetobacteraceae bacterium
AAGCTTGCCTCTCGCGCCAAGGCCTCTCATGCCGTTCAGTTGGCGCTCTACGCCGATCTCGTCGAGGCAGTGCAGGGCGTGCCGCCGCCGGCCCTGCGGGTGCGCCTGGGCACCGGGCGGGAGGAAGTGCTGCGTCCGGCCGACTTCGTCCACTATACGCGCCTGGCCGGCCGGCGGCTGGAGGACTTTCTGGCGCAGACCGAGCGCCAAACCGCGAGCGAGCCCTGCGGCCACTGCTCGCTCTGCGACTTCAGCGCACGCTGCGAGGCGGAATGGGAGGCGGCGGACCATCTGAGCCTGGTCGCCAACATCCGTGGCAGTCAGATGCGCCGGCTGCGCACCACCGGGGTGAAGACCGCAGCGGCGCTGGCAGCGCTGCCTGAGGACCAGCGCATTCCGGGCCTGGCTCCGAAAACCTTCGTCAAGCTGCAATCTCAGGCGCTGCTGCAGGTCCAGGCCCGCAAGGAAGGCCGCAAACTGGTGCTCCTGGAGGCGCCTGCCGGCCGCGGCTTTGCCCGGCTTCGGCGGCCAGACCAGGGCGACGTGTTCTTCGACATGGAAGGTGACCCGCTGTTTCCCGATGGCGGGCTGGAATACCTGTTCGGCGCGCATGTCGTGGGTCAGGCCTTCCTACCGTTCTGGGCGCATGATCGCACCGGGGAGAAGCGCGCCTTTGAGGAATTCATGGATTGGCTGGCCGCGCAGTTCGCACGGCACCCGGACGCGCACGTCTACCACTACAACCACTACGAGCCGACCGCGCTGAAGCGCCTGGCCATGCGCCACGGCACGCGTGAGGCGATGCTGGACGACATGCTGCGCCGGCAGCGCTTTGTCGATCTCTATGTCGTGGTGCGAGAGCAACTCCGGATCAGCGAGCCGCGCTACTCACTTAAGAATGTTGAGAAATTCTTCCGTGCCGGGCGTGACGGCGAGGTGGAGAACGCGGCCGACAGCATCGTCGCATATGAACGCTTTTGCGACACCGGCGAGGTGAGCATCCTCTCCGAGATCGAGGCCTACAACAAGATCGACTGCATTTCGACCGGTGAATTGCGTGATTGGCTGCTGGGGTTGCGCCCGGTCGACGCCCCCTGGTTCGATCCCGCAGTGGCGGCGCCGGACGCGGCGGCGGAGGAGCGGCAGCGCCTGGCCGAGGTGGAACGCGCCGCGATCACGTCGGCGCTGCTGGAAGGCGTGCCGGAGGCAGAGCGCCCGTACCGGCAACTCGTCGCGGAGCTGTGCGAGTTTCATCGCCGCGAGCAGAAGCCGCAATGGTGGGCAATGTTTTATCGCATGGACCGCGACGAGGAAGAGCTGATCGACGACGCCGACTGCCTCGGCGGCCTCGCGGCAGACGGGCCTTGCACGATAGATGGCAATTTTCGGGTGCGAGCCTACCGCTTCCCACCGCAGGACACCAAGTTGCGTAATGGCGACCGGCCTACCATCGCCGCGACCATGGAGGCCGCGGGAAAAATCCTGGATCTGGACGCAGGGGCTAGTCGCGTAGTGCTCAAGCGCGGCGCTGCTAAGGGCGACCTGCCGGAGACCCTCAGCCTTGGCCCCGGCATGCCGGTGGAGGACAAGGTGCTTCGCAGCGCTGTCCGGCGCTTTGCGGCCTCCGTCGCGCGCGGCGACGGCCGCTTTCGTGCGGTAGAAAGCATCCTGCGGCGAGAGCCGCCGTGGATCGCGGGCCAGGCGCCCGGCACGCCGATTCTGGCGAAGGGCGAGGACCCTGTGGCCGGCGCCGCACGGGCAGTCGCTTCGCTTGACCGCAGCCACCTCTTCATTCAGGGGCCGCCCGGTACCGGCAAGACCTATACGGCTAGCCGCGCCGCAGTGGCGCTCCTGCGGCAGGGCAAGCGCATCGGCGTCGCCTCGCACTCCCATAAGGCGATCAACAACCTGCTTGAGGGCATCGAGGCGGCGGCGAAGGAAGCGGGCTTCAGCTTCGAAGGCGTGAAGAAGGCCTCCGCCGGCATTCCCGAACAGGCCTTCGAGGGCGAGTTCATCACCACCGTCATCAGCAACGACGACGTGGGGGAGGACGCACAGCTCATCGCCGGCACTGCCTGGCTGTTCGCGCGGGAGGAGCAGGAGTTGGCGCTCGACGTGCTGTTCGTCGACGAATCCGGTCAGGTCTCGCTGGCGAACCTGGTGGCCATGGGCACTGCGGCGCGCAACATCGTGCTGGTTGGGGACCAGCAGCAGCTTGGCCAACCGATCCAGGGGGCGCACCCGGACGGCACGGGCGTGAGCGCACTGGAGCACCTGCTGCAGGGGATGCCGACGGTGCCGCCGGATCGCGGCATCTTCCTCGACACCTCCTTCCGCATGCATCCCTCGCTGTGCGGCTGGGTGTCGGAAGCCGTGTACGACGGCCGCCTGCGGGCGCACCCGAGCGCGGCGGACCAGGCCTTGCTTCTGGCGCCGGGGGCACCGGCACCGCTCGGCCCGCATGGCTTGCGATTTCTGCCTGTGGAGCATGCGGGCCGGACCCAGTCCTGCCCTGAGGAGGCGCAAGAAGTGGCGCGGCTTTGGCATGCCCTGATGGGGCAGCGCTGGACCGACCGGGAGGGCGAGGAGCGCGTGATTGGGCCGGAGGACGTGCTGGTAGTCGCTCCCTACAACGTCCAGGTGAACCTGATCCGCCGCCTGCTGCTGGACGGCGCGCGGGTCGGCACTGTGGACAAGTTCCAGGGTCAGGAGGCGCCGGTGGTACTGGTTTCCATGACCTCTTCCTCGGGCGAGGATCTGCCGCGTGACGTCGCTTTCCTGTTCAGTCGCAACCGGCTGAACGTTGCCGTCTCTCGCGCCAAGTGCCTTGCAGTGCTGCTGGCCAGCCCCCGGCTGCTGGAGGTGGAGTGCGGCAAGGTGCAGGATCTGGCGCTGGTGAACACGTTGTGCAGCGCTTACGCTTGGCAGGGCGCCGCGGCGGCAGAGCCTAGCTGGCGCGCGGAGGTGGCGGACTGGCCTTCACTGGCAGGGTAGGCGGCTTGATCTAATTTGGCATCGAATGCAGAAAATTGTAGGAAACATCCTCATGGTACAGAATAAAAAATCTCTTATAGTAATAATTAAATACATTGGAGCTCACTCTTCATGACCAGCGGGCGGATTCCATTCGATGCACAAGATACCTATCGAATTCTGGAAGCACAGATAGTGCCGCAGGAAGAACCTAACTGGCTACGCCATTCTAAGGGATCTGCGGCGATCGACAGGAGCTTAATAGTCGGAGCTACTATTAAAGAGATGATAAAGTCTAGCGGCAGAACGACTGGTGGAGTGCGTGACCATCTCAGGCACTTAGAGGGCGAGCACGGAATAAGGATTATAAAAGAGGACAACATTTATCGATTTATGCATAAGCAAGAGGCGGTGAACGGCGTCTATCCGGACTCGGTAGAACCCCCCCCGTACGAGCCAGCCCCCGACCGCGAACCAGATCTGGAGGGGCCTGATGATGACGAGCAGCAACCCGATCCGAGAGGGGAGGGCGGCGTCGCGGAAGTCACGCCCAGCGGTGAGAACACGGCCAGCGGTTGCGACATCGAGGTGATCATCCGAGATGCGAAGACTGTCCTCGACGCCGTGTCTGGCCGTACAGGCCGCTGCGGCGTGGCGTTCCTCGACACTGACTTCCAGCCTCAGACTCATACCCGGGGTTGTATCGACTTCCATGGACCAGGGATCTATGCGCTGCTTTTCACGCCCGCCAACGGCGGGGCGGAGCGGGTGGTGTATATCGGTAGTTACTGTTCAGCCTTTCGAGGGCACATCATCCATGAACGTTGGAGGAAGCACCTCGGTACTTGCACCGCGCGTGGTCAGACGGTAAGCGTTCGGCCTGGTGTCCAGCAGTGGTTGGCAGCAACTCTGCCGCCTCTGGGCCATCCGCTGGCGGCGCTGACAGGCAACGTCCGTTTGGAAGCAGACGCGGGTTGCCAGGCTGCCCGCAACCGGCTCCGCTTCGCGCTGGAGAATTGGTCGATGTTCTGTCCGGCCAATGCGCCGGACCTGCTAGCGCCATTCCGCTGGGTCTATGTCCGGTTGCGCAGGCAGCCGCCGGGGCTCAATCTACGCGCCTTGCGTGCGTCCATAAAGGAGGCCGAGGCTGACCTGGTGGATTTGTTGCTGCCACAGTGTAACGATTACCGGGTCGTACCATGGGAAATGGCGCGCCGCGACGTCTCAGCTAACGAGTTCATCCACGAGGCGATGCAGCGCCTGTGCAAACTTTGGCCCCCGGATAGGGCGGCGACGTCTGACTGAATGCCACGCCCCTCCCCACGTACGGGGAGGAGGTCGAGGACCCTTCCTCAGTAGACCAGAGGTGAGCCTCTCCCAATAAAAGGAGCCGAACTGAGCGGCGCGTCAGGTTTAGTGGTGCTTGCCCTCCAGAGAATTTCCTTCTCCGGTTCCCACTGCTGCAGCGGTGGGAACCGGAGAAGGAAATTCTCTACAATATTTCCAATATTTTTAGCTTCAATAATTTTGGTTAATTTCGATGAGTGTGTCCTGGAAATCTGAAACTCAAGAGCCTTACGCCAAGAACAACCTTACCTCCTCGGCTAACCGGGAAACCCACGCGGCTCGCGTACCCAAAGGGCCCGCATCCGTCCTCCTTGAGACTCCGCGTCGATCGCGTTGCCGTCCCGGCTTTTGCAGCGTTCATATCCACGCCACGCGGCCGTATTCTCTGCGGCAAGCAGCAGGTCGAGGACACCCGCCGCCAGCAGGTCCGCATCTACCGCAGTTTGGATCGCCGCAAAGACCCCGCGTTGGCGAAAGCCTGTCCGCGGCGGGACGCCGCTGGGCCATTGAGTAAGCACAGAGGTTGGAGCCATAGGCAAGGTAGCGCCTGCTCACCGCCGCCCTCGCGGCTCGAAATGCTCCGACATGGCCTGCGGTGCGGCGGCGCGCAGGTCATCCTCGCCACGGGAGAGTTGCGTGGACATGGCAAACACGCCCTTGCGGGTGCGCTCGCTCCAGGTCTCGTCGGCGTGGCGCAGCACCATCACCAACTCGGCCAAAATCGGCTCGGCCCCCGGCAGGCCACGGCCGTAGCGTTCCATGTAGCTCAGTTGGCGCTGCAGAAACTGCGTGGCCGAACGGTGATCGCCATCGCGGTTCATCGCCACCATGCGGCGCAGCACATCGGTCTGCCAGGCGCGCAGCACGGCTAGGCTGCGGTCCAGGTCGCGCGGCTGGGCGTTGTTGTCGCTGCCGCCGGCCAGGCGCAGTTGCACCTCCACCGGCTCTGCCTCGGCCAGCCCGCTGGCATCCGGCAAGGCGCCATTGGCGGTCAGGCCGAGCAGGAAGGCACTGCCCGCCTCGCCCTCGGGACAATGCAGCCGGAACACCACGCGCTTTGCGCGGTCGGGCAGCAGGCTGCCCACCATCACCTCAATCGCGCCCGGCAGGGCGGTGTGAGACCAGGCGCCCAGCACCTCGGCCCGCAGCGTGGCCGGTACCGCCAGCCGCAGCGTGGCGCGCTCCACCAGCGTGGCGCGGCCTTCGCGCAGTTCGCCCAGCACCACCTCATCAATCTCGCTGGCCTCGGCGGCATCATGCAGGCGACCGCCACCGGACTCGGCCATGCCGCTGAGCAGATCCTCGTCATAGCCGTCACCAATGCCAACACAGCTGGTGATCAGGCCGCGCGCCAGCAACTCGCCGGCATGCCGGGCCAGTTCGGCGCGGTCGGTAATGCCTTCATTCGCCTGGCCGTCGGACAGCAGCAGAATCCGGTGCGTCCCGGCCTGGTCGGCCAGCTGCGCCAGCGCCACCTGTTCCGCCGCCTGCAACCAGCCGCCCGAAAGGTTGGTCATGCCGGCGATATCCAGTCGGCGGATGGCGGCAACCGCCGCCTCACGGCCCGCCGCATCCATGCCACGCGCCGCCAGCAGCACCTCCACCGCCGAGCCGAAGGCCACCACGCTCAGCCGGTCCTGCGGCCCCAGCGCCGCCGTCAAGGCAATGGCGGTGCGCTTGGCCGCCGCCAGCTTTTCGCCCTGCATGGAGCCGGAGACATCGATGGCCAGCGCCAGGTTCAACGGGGGCGCCTCCGACAATTCGGCAGGCTGGCCCTCGGCGGCCAAGTCAGCAACCAGATAGCGAACGGACTTGCCCTCGCGCCAGGCGAGGTTGCGGTCCAGGCCAGCAACAAGAGTGAGCTTGGTAGCGGTCATCGGTCTTTCCCCAGCAGGATATCGCGGACAAGGTCGGCGCAGCGTTCCAGGCGTGCGCGCTGTTCGGCGTCGAGGCGTCCGCGGACAGCCAATTCGACGTCGGGGGTGATGGGTATGCGGAGCCATTCCTCGGCCCGCGCCTTGCGCTGCGGCCGGCTGCCCCGGGCGCCGAGATATTGCTCCAGCGCCTCAAAGCCATTCGCCGGCTCAGCCATGTCGAAGGCGTAGCGCGCCTCCGCCATAAATTTCGGGGCGGGCATGCGCGGCGGTGCCGGCCCCCGCAGGGCCTGCAGATAGTCCAGCGCCGAACCACGCGGCGCTGGCGGCGGTGCCACGGCCGGGCGGCGGGCAGCATGCTCGGCACCCTTGGCGGCATGGCTGCGCAGTTGCTCCGGCGTTGCCACCAGCAATTCCTGCCGAATGGCGGCCAGCGCCATGCCGAGTGCCTCGCGCATGCCCAGAATGGCCAGCAGCCGTTCCAGCGCGCCCGCCGGATAGCGGGCCAGCGGGCCGCGCGAGGTTGGCCCCGGCAGCAACCCCTGCGCCACCCAGGAGCGGATGGTGCGGGCATCTACCCGCGAGGCGGCGGCCAGTTCGGCGAGGCTGAGGTCGGGGGCGGCTTCGATCATGTTGGGGAAGGTAATTTTGTCATGTCGATTTGTCAAGTTATTTGACATGTCTTTTTTATCGCCATCCGAACGGGTGCTAGCGGCAGCGGCATTCTGGTCAAAGCCGCGCCCCCTGGCAGCGGCGCTGCCCCATCGAAAAATGAGGGCGCACCGCGCTCGCGTCCGGCGCGGCGCATCCCCGATGCTGCCGGCGACACTGACCGCCATGGAGGCCCCGATGCTGCTCGACCAGCAACTCCTCGACCCCAGCTTCCGCGCCGCCTACCTGCGGGATCTGGTCCTGAGCCGCTATGTTGAGGGTGACGCATGCTGCGCCATGGGGGCGGTTTCGCTGCTCGCGGGCCAAGTATGCCGCAGTGATGTCCCGGAGGGCGTCTCCATCGTCCTCGGTGCGCTGGTGCGCTGCCTGAACGACAATGCGGATGACGGCCCACGACAGCACCTGCTGCCCTTCCTGCCGCGCCTGCTCAACAGTGCCGACGCAGCCGCCGACCGCCAGCGCGAGGCCCTGCTGCGGCGTGCCATTGAGGATGTGGTGCTGCGGGGCATGCAGCATCGACTGACGGCACCGCTGCGCAACCGCATCTGGGCGGCGGGCACCCGCCGGCAGGTGGCGGCGGCCTACCGGGCGGCGGCCCGGCACCTGCTCCATCCTGTCGGCATGGCGCTGCACGCCGACGCCGCCATGGCGCTGGCCGCCGCCGCGATGGAGGAAGACCCCAGCCTGGCGGCGCTGCTTTCCTGCCAAGCGCTGGGCAGCGAGTTGCGCTGCGCGCCCCATGCAGTCTGGGAACCCGCGCTGGAACTACTGAACGCGTTGATTGAAATGGACGGCTGCGAGCAGCTTGAGGCCGAGATCCAGGCAGCCTGACCAAGCCGACCCTCAAAAAATGATGGGCAAAGGCGCGGCCATTCGGCTTGCGTGGCAAAGCCTCGCGCAGGCATGGTAACGCCATGCTCAGGACGCCTGCCCTGCCAGAAGCCACCACCATGCCCGCGCCCCGCGCGGCCGTTCAGGCTTGCGGCCGGCAATCGCTGACAAGGACAAGAACCATCAAAGCATGATGGTTCTGCTGCGCCTGCCTTTCCGCTGAACTGGGGGAGAGGAGCAGCCTTGCTGGCAGGGTTGCGGTTTCAACAAGAACGCCTCTGCATCAAGAGACGGGCGCTTGCCCCGCCAACCCGCTTGCCCACGCAAGGTGGCAGCCGCGACACCGGGATGTGGCCGATGACGGCAACTTAGCGGGCAAGCCTACCCAGCCTCTCCGATGCCCTTAGGGTGGAGAATTCAATGCGAGAGATTTCTGCGGGTGAGGCGGTGCAACGGCTTGGCGCCCGGGTGGCCGTGCTGCTGCGCGAGTGTTTCCCGGACTGCCGCGCCAAGCGCGTGGCTCGAGCCTTCAATGTCTCGGTGCCCACGGCCGAGCGGTGGCTGGCGGGTCAGGCCCCGGCGGTGCCGCACCTTGCGCGCATGGCGCAGTTCTGGCCGCGGCGCTTTGTGGCGGTGGTATTTCCGCTCGAGGAAGGCGGCGATGGTGACCAAGGCGGTGGGGCGAAAGGTGACAGCGTACCAAGCACATGGCGGCATCGGTTGAGTTCTGCCAGAACCGGCTTGCGCGCCTGCACGGCCCAACTGCGGCATGGCCCTCCCCCGTTTTCGTGGACACCCATGATAGGCTGAAGGGCCTGGAGGTGTTGATGACGGAAAGTGGCAGGAAGCGACGGTTGTTTCCGGACGCGTTCAAGCTGGAGGCGGTTGCCGCGGTGCAAGGTGGCCGGCCCGTGGCGCAGGTGGCGGCGGAGCTGGGGTTGCCGGACCGCCTGGTGCGGGCCTGGCTGCGCTGGGCGGCGGTGCGGCCTGTGGCGGCAGGCGACGCGCCGGCGCCGACGCCCCCCAGAGAGCCGGCGGCGCCGGCGCGTCGCCTGGGGCCCAGCCCGGCAGACCAGGCGGCGGAGATTGCACGGCTGCGGCGGGAGCTGGATCGGGTCCGCATGGAGCGCGACATCTTAAAACGAGCGGCGCTCATCTTCGGCCAGGCGACGGGCGGGAGGTGAGCTATGCCTTCATCGAGGAGAACGTCGCCGACTTCCCCGTGCACGCCATGTGCGCGGCCCTCGGCGTGAGCCGCAGCGGCTACTACGGCTGGGCCAAGCGGCCGGAGGGCGTGCGGGCCCAGGCCGACAGCGCCTTGGCCGGCGCGATCCGCGACGCGCACGAAGCCAGCCGCGGCCGCTACGGCAGCCCGCGCGTACACGCGGAACTGCGCGCCCAAGGACGTCGCGTCGGCCGCAAGCGCGTGGCACGGCTGATGCGCGGCATGGGGCTGGCGGCGCGGCGCCGGCGCCGTTTCCGCTGCACCACCGACAGCCGCCATGGCTACCCCGTGGCGCCCAACCTGCTGCAGCGCGACTTTCGCGCCGCCGCGCCTGACCGGGTCTGGTTGGCCGACATCACCTATATCGGCACCGCCGAGGGCTGGCTGTACCTGGCCGCGGTGCTGGACCTGTTCAGCCGCAAGATCGTTGGCTGGGCAATGGCCGAGCATCTCGGCCACGAACTGGCGCTGGCCGCGCTGGATATGGCCATCGCCAACCGCCGCCCCGCGCCAGGGTTGGTCCATCACTCCGACCGTGGCGTGCAATACGCTGCCCATGGCTACCGGCGGCGGCTGCAGGCGCAGGGCATGCTCTGCTCCATGAGCCGCAAAGGCGATTGCTGGGACAACGCGCCCATGGAAAGCTTCTTTGCCACGCTGAAGGGCGAGTTGGTCGAGCAACGCGACTATCTGACCCGCGCCGAGGCACGGGCGGACGTGTTTCAGTACATCGAAGGCTTCTACAATCGCCGGCGCCACCACTCCGCGATCGGGTATCTCACCCCAGAGCAGATGGCGACGACGTCCCCAGCGGCCGATTTGGCCGCGTAACCGTGTCCACGAAAACGGGGCAAGGCCAATCACCACACCCGACAGGTCGTGGACACAGCAGATCCTCCGTCCTGGTGCCGTGGCAGGGCAATCCGTTCGGCAGCGGCTCAAAATCGAGCACCTACACACCTACCGCGATTTCTCGGGGCAGCTGCTCGGCTATGTGGTTCGGGCACGGAACATGCGGGATGGGTCGAAATTCACACCGTCAATCGTCTGGGCGTCAGATGTCCAGTTGCATGACGGCAGTGTGGCGGAGGGTTGGAGCTATGGGGCCCGTCCGGCACCTCGCCACCCCTACGGTGCTGAAGTATTCCAGGCCGCACAACGGGAGAGCCTGCAGCCCAGGGTATTGCTCGTCGAGGGAGAGCGGTGTCAGGAAATCGCTACGAGGTCTCTGGCAGGTACTGGCTACGTCGCGCTGAGTTGGATCGGCGGCGGCAGCGCCTGGCGGCACACCGACTGGCGGATAATCGCGGAGAAATCGGCGTCAATCACGCTGTGGCCTGACGCTGATACGGCTGGCCGGGGAGCAATGGGGTCGCTCGCTACGCATTTCCGGCAACTCGGCGTCCGTGATTTGCGGTGGCTGGACCCAGACCAACAACGCAGCGACGGCTGGGATATCGCCGATGCCGTCCAACACGACGAGTGGAGCAGCACGCGGGTTTTGGAGGCGCTGATAAATGCAAGACCGCTGCCAGCCTGCGAGACTGCGACGCCAATCGCCAGTGCCGGTGGCCGACGATGAGCCACGCGGACAGGACATCAGATTGGGGGAACGCGATTGCGTCTCTCCACCACGGATCGGCCATTGATCGGATCGCGCGTGAGCTGGCACCGCTCGCGGAGGCGGTAACCGCGCCCAGCCCAGCATTGGTTGCCAATCTGCTCGAGTTGATCGCTGCTGACCGCCGCCTCACCGAGCATGGCGCGGTCATCCGCAGCGCTGCCCTGCTGGCTGCGACGGGACAACGCCGGCTCGATTATCTGCAACTCGAGCGGGCCGTGCAGGTAGCGGGTGGGCATATCGCCCGCTGGCGAACCCTGGTGCGCACCGAGGGTGCAATCGTCCAGGCCGCCAACACGCCGCCGCTCATCAATATACCCGATGCAGTTGTGTACCAGCGTCTGGTTGAGGACAGTGGATTGCTGGGCAGCGACGGCAGCCATCTGGTGTTTTTGCCACCTCGTTCCAGGGAGATTTTCCGCGTCGGAAAATCCGAGCTGACCGCCTCGGCGCTGTTGGCGCTCATGCCCCTCGCCGTTTGCGCGGACTACGCGCCACCTCGGCTGGGGCGCGGCCATTTTGATAGCCAGGTCATGGCCGATCTCCTCAACCGTGCGTCAGAGGCAATGCCTCCCTGCCGTAGGACGATGCTGCGTGGCACCGGAACCTGGCGCGTCGGTAGCGTTGTCGTCGCCAATATTGGGGATTGGCTGGTCAGGGTAGCACCTGATGGGGCGATCGATTTCTTACCCTCCGGCACGCGCCTGGAGAATTATGTCTGGCTGCGGCAAAGCCCCATATTGACGCTGCAGCAAAACAGCCGCGGCACGCCAATATTGCCGGCCAGGCTGCGTACCCGCGACGGTCGGCGACTGCGTGCGCTCGCACGCGCCTGGGAATTTCTCCCGCCCGGCCAGGCTGCCACTGGCTACAGCATAGCTCACGTCGTCGTCGGCTGGACAGCAATCGCAGCGCTCGGTGGGGCACTCCGGTATTGGCGCCCCCATCTCTGGATTACCGGCGAGCACGGCTCCGGCAAGGGCGAGCTGCTCACGCGATTCATCGGCAGTTGCGTGGCCGGGCTGTTGCAGTCGGTGGGCGCGACGACGGAGGCGGGCGTCAGGCAGAGCCTCGGACTGACCTCGCTGCCGCACGTCCTGGATGAGGCGGAGGTGCAGGATCCGGCGTCGCGCATGCGGATTGAGCAGCACCTCGAACTCGCCCGTGGCGCGGCGGATCCCTCTGGAGCCGTAGTGCGCAAAGGGGGACCTGATGGGCATGCCATGGAATTCGCGGCCGCCAGCATGTTCTGCTGGGCCAGTATCGCACCGCCACCGCTCAAAAATGCCGACGCGTCGAGGATCGTGATTGCGCGGCTACGCGCGCCGCCACCTGAGCATGATCTGGTGGCCAATAGGCAGCGGCACGAGCGGTTTGCTCGGGTGGTTGACGCCTTCGCAACTCTGCAGCGCCGATACGCCGACGCTGGCGGATTGGCGGCAGCGGTTTACGTGCGCATGCTGGAACTGGTGCATGAGTTCGAGCACGCTGAGGATTTATTCCGTACGGCACTGGCAGCGGCAGGGGCGGGCGGCAGGGCGGTCTCGGCATTCGCGCCAACCCTGGCTGGCGCCTGGATGCTCAGTCACGACACTCCCCCAACCTCAGCGCAGGCAGCATCGGAGGTCACGCGCCATTGGCTCCACGGTGGAATGCGTGATCACCTGGTGGATTCAAAAAGAGGTGGTGCTGGCCGCGATATTGCCGAGGCGGTGCTGGCACAACCAGTCCGACTGCAAACCAGGCAACTCGCTGATATTACCAGCAGCGTTGGCGAGGCCCTGCTCCTGGCCGCCGGTCAAGGCGTTGATACCATAGGGCAGGACCTGCATGGGCTCCGAGCACGGCTCCAGCAGGCCGGTGTGGCGCATGAAACCGCCCGGTTGACGCTGGGCGTGGGTGGTATTGCCCTGACGACACCGACCCGCGGCCCCCTGTCCGGGCAGCTATGCGTCGACCTGGCTCACGGGTCGCGTCTGGTACGCGAGGCGCTGCATGGCACTGATTGGGCTGGAGGCTGGCAGAGCGTACTGAAAAATATGCCGGGCGTTTTGACCGTCTCGGGTGCCCGTATAGGGGGCATCGGTGGCCTCACGGCCTACCGCCAACCGCTGCTGCAGTTTCTCGGCCACCAGGCAACGGATCCAACTGCTGCAGCGTGATCTGCGGCATCAGTTTATCGCGTTCGAGTTTCCAACCCTGGTTGCATGCTGTGCCTGGAGGACAGTGCATGCAACACGAGCAAAATCCAGCACCACATTTCCGGCAGCAACATCCTGGCGGCCTGCCCTATGATGTGTCCGCCGATTGGGCGCCTAACAGGGGGCGCTCGATCGGCGCGGTAACGCTGCCAACGCGCACGGCGTCGACCGAGGCCGCCTATATCCGCACCGCCCTGATACTGGCCAGACGGGCGGCACGGGATGGCGTCGCGTGGAGCAATGCGTCGGCATTCAGCGCCTGGCTCGTCGCGCACTGCACAGGCGTTGATGGTGGCGTCGCCTGCGCCAGATCAACCTGGCGGCAGTATCGGGCGGCAGTGTCGCATCTACTGCGGCGGCAGCAGCCACCTGGCTGGCAGGCTGCATTGACTGCATTGACGACAACGCAACCAGCGGGCCTCGCCCGACGTGCCGCACGACAGCCTGGACGAACGAGGGCAGTCCGGCCATCGGCATTGCGACGCCTAATGCATGAGGTGGCCGAGTGCGACTACCGGCGCTCGCCCCTGGCGGCTGTCACGCATCTCTGGTGGCACGCTGGCCGCCTCACCGGCCTGCGGCCCTGCGAGTGGTTGGGCATCAGGTTGCAGCGCGAGACGGACGTTTCCGGAAGAGCCCGCCTTTGGCTGGTGGTCACCTGCGCCAAGACGACGAATGGGCGGGGCTGTGCGCCGCAGCGGCGGATGGACCTGATGGCGTTAGCGGCGGCGGAGCGCCATGCGGTACTGGCCTGGGTTCAACTGGTGGCGCCACTGCGCCCGGCGCAGTTCGCCGATTTGCAGCGCCGTGTTGCCCGGCTGCTGCGGCGCGCAAATGCCCGGCTCGCTCGACGCGGTGCCAAGCGGGTCACGCTCTATACCGCTCGGCACCGATTTGCAGCCGCCGCCAAACGCAGCGCGAGCGAGGCAGAGGTTGCCGCCCTGCTGGGGCATGCGTCGATCGCAACCGCTTCGGAATGCTATGGCCGAAGGGCACGAGGCCATGCCGGGAGCATCCCGGCACCAGATCCGCTGCTCGTGCAGGTGGTCATCGCAGCAAACCGGGACCGCCCTGCGCCACGGCGGCCGATTTTTGCAAGCAGGGAGGCATACCCACGGGGCGGATAGGCAGGAAGACGCAACTATGTCGCTGAGGGGAGCCAGCACTTGGTGTGCGCCATGACGTCAGCACCTCCGCCTCCGGCTCAGCTGGTGGCAGTCTGTGAACTGCAACGGCGATCTCAATGGCCTCAGCAAGTCCCCGATAAGATATGGTAAAGTTCACCAGAGAGAACGCAAAAATTGCGTTTCATAGCGTTCGCCGGTGCGTTTTCAGGGCACGCTGACCGGCACGCCGTCGTGAATCCATTCCTAACTCGCATCGCGGCACCCATCCTGCCGGACCTGTTGAGTACCGCGGTGCCGGCACCCTACGTCACCTCAAGGAATACCGCATTCGCGCCGCATTTTCGGCTGATCTCCGGCCCTCACAGCCACCCCTGGCCGCCAAAGAAATTTCCTTTTCGAATATGGCAAAGTTGAGATGCTGGGCCTCAAGAGTAGAATTTTGTACCGATTCCCGGTGCAAATCTCGTGGAAATCGAAATATTCTTGCGGCATCGGATTTTTTGCTTGTCCGGTATTTTTTGTGGAACTCAATATTGAAATCAGTCCCCTGGCATTCCCAGTTTAGCTAAATCCCTTCCACCCTCCATTATATAAGACATTTCGAAATGGATTTCAGCAACCACGTTACGCGCCAGGACGCCAATCCTGAGCGCGCCTCATTCGCAAATTTGAGACCCTCGCATGGTTCGAATTTGTATGACCCGGCATTTTTACATGGAGCAGCTGCTTGGCGCTCGCACCACAACAGATGCCTCTCGATCCTGGTCGACGGAGGTAGCCAAAATGTCTGAGGCCAAAACGCCATCGGCGACGAAGCGCAACAGCCGCTCCCGCTCGCTCGCGTACATCCCTCACGACCCACTGCTGAACGCCGAGGAAGGCGCCGCCGAAACCGGCCGCGCCGTCTCCACATTCTGGCGGGACGTGAAGACCGGCACCCTGCCGGCCCCGCTTTACCTCAACCCGCGCATGCCGCGCTGGAAGCGCTCGGAGTTGCGCGCCGCCATCGACGCCGCCCCGCGCGGCAAGACGGCGTAGCCTACAGTAAACCAACGTTGGCGATTGGTCTGTGGTGCAGATGATGGCCTCGTTCCCCCAGGCAAGCGGCTGGGGGCGCCGCGCTGCAGACCCGATGCCCAAAGGCCTGGCCGCAGAGCGGCTCGCGCTCCTTCGCCCGGTAGGCCGAGAGATCCGCCAGGCTGAGCGTACCTGGGTAACCGGCGCCCCGCGCCTCGCCCCGCTTCGAAGCCGCCTGCGCCGATGCCCCTGTTTGAATGGGCCGACCGCCAGGCGCGGCTGGCCGCGATGATGCTCGACTGCGGGCATTCGGCGGTCTTCACCGTCGTCCTCCCCGACCAGTTCGCGACGCGGGAGAACGCGCCGTGAGCGACCTCCCGGATATCCAGCAGGTCGCGCGCCTGCGCGCCGACCTGTGGAGCGCTGGCTACCGCCCGCTGGCGCTGTACACCCGCGACAAGCGGCCCTTTGATGATGCCTGGCAGGACCGCGCTAGGCTGACGTCAACGCCCTGGTGCGTGCGCTGGGCTTCTTGCTCGAATACGCCCTGCCAATGGCGCGCCGCGCCTTCGGCGAGGCGGCGCTGCCGTAACCTGAGCGGGACGCCCGACGGCTCGCGCGGTGGCTCCAGCGCCAATCCCCTATGCCGCTGACGCTGAACGCTCGCTTGCTGCGCCGCATGGCGAATGGGCCGGGTATCCCGACGCCGGTGCGTATCGAGGCCGCGCTGTACGAACTTGCAGAGTTGCACCTGGTGCGGCCGGCGCCTTGCCGGGAGGGCGGCAACCAGGGGCGGCAGCGTGGCGACTGGGCGGTGAACCCCAAGCTGCGAGCAACGAGCCAATGAGTATCTGGCGGGCACGCCTGGCCGCGCTCCGCGAGGAATACGGCCATGCCAATAGTGCCGAAAGTGCCGGGGCTGCGCACAAGGGGCTCCCCGCCCCGGCTACTGGCGCTACTGGCGCTATTGGCACCTACGCCGTTCCCGAAAAACCGGACGTGGACGCAGCCGCAAAAGCACGGCGGGTCGCGTTCTACCTTTAGGCTCAGGCCGATGTCCTCGACGTCTTCTCTCACCCTGATCCCGAGTTAGACGAGGAGCGTGGGATCAGCCGGGGTTAGGCGCGCCACCACCCGCGCCGGGCCGCATACCGCGGCTCACGGCATGGTCACCGGCCGGCCTGAGAGTTGCCGTCGCGCCGTCGCCTTCACTCTGCACCACGCTCCCTGGCGTCGGCCGAGCCGGAACTCCTCGAAGCCGATCTCGGGATCGACGTGGAAGTCCAGGCGCCACGTGGTCATCTCGGGGTGGTAAGCGGCGATGCTCTCGATGACATTCATGGCCAGTGTCCGTAGGGAAGCAGCACCCACCCGCGATGGTAGGTCGCGGCTGCGGCACCATCCACTCGGCTGGGTGGTCCTGTGCGGCGCCTGGTCCGGCCGCCGGCAGGCTGCCAGGTCAACCCTCCAGCGCATCCAGCACCGCCTGGCCCATCGCCGCGGTCGAGGCGCGGGCCTGGCCGACGGCGGCGATATCGCCGGTGCGGCAGCGGCCCAGCGCCGTGCCAACAGCCGCCTCCAGCAGGGCAGCATCATCCTCTCGCCCCAACCCGTGCCGCAGCGCCATCGCCAGGCTGAGGATGGCCCCCAGCGGATTGGCGATGCCTTGGCCGGCGATGTCGGGCGCACTGCCATGCACTGGCTCGAATAGCGCATGCCGCCGCCCCAGCGCATCCGGCGCGCTGAGCGATGCCGAGGGCAGCATGCCGAGCGAGCCGGTGATCATCGCCGCGCAGTCCGATAGGATGTCGCCGAAGATGTTGTCGGTGAGGATGACATCGAACTGCCTGGGATTGCGGACCAACTGCATGGCGGCGTTGTCCACGTATTGGTGGCTGAGTTCCACGTCGCGGTATTCCGCGCGGTGCAGCTTCACCACCTCCTCGCGCCACAACACGCTGCTTTCCAGCACATTGGCCTTGTCCACCGAACACAGCCGGCCGCTGCGGCTGCGCGCGAGTTCGAAGGCCACGCGGGCGACGCGGATGATCTCGTCGCTGGTGTAGACCTGGGTGTTCACGCCACGGCGCTGGCCATAGGCCAGCGTCTCGATCCCGCGCGGCTCGCCGAAGTAGATGCCGCTGGTCAGCTCGCGCACGATGACCATGTCCACGCCGCGTACCACCTCGGGCTTCAGCGTGGAGGCATCCAGCGTCGCCTCCAGCGCCTTAACCGGGCGCAGGTTGGCGAAGAGGTCCAGCTCCTTGCGCAGGAAGCGCAGCCCGCCGGCGCGCTGCTCGGCGGCGGGGATCACGTCGTACTCCGGCCCGCCCGCGGCGCCGAACAGGATGGCATGCGCGCCTTTCAGCGTGGCCAGCGAGACATCCGGCAGCATGCGGCCGGTCGCCTTGTAGGCCTCGGGGCCATAGGCCGGGTGCGCCACATCCACCTCCAGCCCGCGATGCCGCACGAACCAGGCCAGCACGCGCTCAGCCTCGGCCGTGACTTCACGGCCGATGCCGCTGCCGGGCAGCACGGCAACCTGCAGGCGGTTGGCGGTCATGGCGTCGTCTCCTTCGTCGGGTAAAGCCAGGGCCGCGCAGCGCGGTCGCGCGCCTGGTAGGCGCCGATCTCCGGCTCGCGCCTCAGCGTCATCTGCAACTCGTCCAGCCCTTGCAGCAGGGCGGCGCGGCGCGGGGCATCGATACTGAAGCCACTGCGCGCCCCGCTGGGTGCAACCACCTCGCAGCGCTCCAGGTCCACGGTCACCTCGGCTGTGCCGCCGCTGGCCATCACCTCGGCCGTCAGCGCCTGTACGGTGGCTTCCGGCAACACCACCGGCAGCATGCCGTTCTGGTAGCAGTTGTTGGCGAAGATCGGCCCGAAGCTGGGTGCGATGACGCAGCGGATGCCGAAGCCCGCCAGAGCCCAGACCGCCGCCTCGCGCGAACTGCCGCAGGCGAAGTTCGGCCCGCCCAGAATGATGCGCGCGGCACGATAGGGCTGCTGGTTCAGCACAAAATCCGGTGCCTCGGACCCGTCCGGGCGAAAGCGGCGATTCTCGAAGGCGTAGCGGCCCATCTCCTCGGGCTTCAGGTCGCGCACCCGCTCCACGCGGATGATCATGTCGGTGTTGATATCCGGCTCGGGCAGCGGCGCGGCGATGGCGGTCAGCGTGGTGAAGGCTTGCATCGTCTACAGGCTCCGCACATCGGCGATATGGCCGGTGACGGCCGCCGCCGCCGCCATGGCCGGGCTGGCCAGATGCGTCCGCGCCCCGGGGCCTTGGCGTCCCACGAAGTTCCGGTTGGAGGTGGAGACGCTGCGTTGGCCGCGCGGCACCGTCTCGCCATTCATCGCCAGGCACATCGAGCAACCGGGCTCGCGCCACTCGAACCCGGCGTCGCGGAACACGCGGTCCAGCCCCTCGGCCTCTGCCGCACGCTTCACGGCTTCCGAACCCGGCACCACCCAGGCGGTTACGCCAGGCGCCACGCGGCGGCCACGCGCCACGGCGGCGGCCGCCTGCAGATCCGACAGCCGCGAATTGGTGCAGCTGCCGATGAATACCCAGTCCACCGGCGTTTCCGTCAGCGCTGTGCCCGGCACCAGGCCCATGTAGTCCAGCGCGTCCAGCATGGCCTGGCGTTTCACCAAGTCGGGCTCGGCGGCCGGATCGGGCACGCGCTGGTCCACCGCAGCCACCTGCTCGGGGTTGGTGCCCCAGGTGATCTGCGGTGCCACCGCGGCCATGTCGATCACCACCTCGCGGTCGAACACCGCGTCATCGTCGGTCGGCAGGCCGCGCCAGTATGCCAGCGCAGCGTCCCATTCGGCGCCAGCCGGCGCATAGCGGCGGCCGTGCAGGTATTCGTAGGTGGTCTCGTCCGGCGCGATCAGGCCGATCTTGGCGCCGAGCTCGATCGAGAGGTTGCACAGCGTCAGCCGCTCCTCCACCGAAAGCGCCCGCACAGCCGCGCCGGCATATTCCACCGCGTAGCCGACACCGCCGGCGGCGCGGACATGGCCAATCAGGTGCAGCACCATGTCCTTCGCCGTCACGCCCGGGCCGCGCTCCCCCTCGAAGCGCACGCGCATACGCTTGGGCTTGCGCTGCACTAACGTCTGCGTCGCCAGCACATGCAGCAACTCGGTCGCGCCGATGCCGAAGGCGATGGCGCCCAGCCCGCCATGGGTGCAGGTGTGGCTGTCGCCGCAGACGATCAGGCTGCCCGGTAGGCTGATGCCCTGTTCGGGCGCGATGACATGGATGATGCCCTGGCCCGGCTCACCGACATCGAACAACCGAATGCCGGCCTTGGCCGCGTATTCGCGCAGCACGGTGATGCGGGCGGTGAAGGGCGTGCTGGTCTCGCGCGTGCGGCCCGGCGTTGTGGGGATGACGTGGTCGATGGTGGCGAAGCTGAGGTCCGGATTGCGCACCGCCATGCCGCGCGCGGCCAGCTGCTTCAGGCTGGCGCCGCCACCATCATGCAGCAGGTGCCGGCTGACATGCAGCAGCGCGTAGCCGTCGCCGAGGTCGCTGACGACATGCGCCGCCCAGATCTTGTCGAACAGCGTGCTGCCCATGTGGTGCCCTCCCGTTGCCGCATCATGCGCCTTCCATCGGGCGGCGCTAGGGGGCCGACGCTTGACCGCGCCCGCCCCGCGGCCGCAGCCTGAGCAGGAAAAATGGGAGGCAGGGATGACGTTCACCCGTCGCGCGGCACTGCTGGCCACAGGGCTGGCGATTCCCGCCGCCCGCGCCGCCACCTGGCCAGAGCGGCCGGTGCGCATCATCTGCCCTTTCGGTGCCGGTGGTGCCGGGGATGCCATCGCCCGCCTGGTGCAGCCACGCATGGCGGAAGCGCTGGGCCAGCCGGTCATCGTGGAAAACCGCAGCGGCGCGGGCGGCACCATCGGCGCGATGGCGGTCGCGCAAGCCCCGGCCGATGGCTACACGGTGCTGGAGGACAGCGCCAACCACGCCGTCTCCAACCTGCTGTTCAAGCTGCCGGTGGACTACGCCACGGCCTTCGCTCCGGTCGGGCTGCTGACAATCCAGCCCTATGTCTGGTGCGTGGCCAGCGCCGATCCGTCGCGCGACGTGGCCGACTACGTCGCGCGTATGCGCGGGAGGGCCAACGCCATCACCTTCGGCACGCCGGGCAGCGGCAGCACCGGGCATATTGCCGGCGAGGCCATGCGCCAGGCGACCGGCCTACGCCTGGAGCACATTCCCTACCGCAGCGGCGCCGAGGCGGCACGGGACCTGGCCACCGGCGCGCTGGATGCCGCCTGTATCACACTGGCGTCCGCCGCCCCGGTGGTGCAGTCGGGGCGGTTCCGCGTTCTGGCGCAGACCGGTGCACGGCGATCCGGCGTGGCGGCGGATATCCCGACCTTTGCCGAAGCCGGCTTCGCCTGCGATGTCACCAGCTGGACCGGGCTGTTCGTACCTGCCGCCGTGCCACAGGCGGCCATCCTTCGGCTCAACGCGGCGCTGCGCCACGCGCTGGGCCACGCGGCCACCCGCCAGGCCCTCGTCGGCGCCGGGTTCGAACCCGCAGGGAGCAGCGTCGAGCAGTTCGCGCAACTGGTGGAACGGGACCGCGGCGCGCTCGGGCGCGTCGTGCGGGCCGGCGGCATGGCGGTGAACTGACCGGCCCGCGAGCCGACGAACGGGGGTAAGAAGCAGTTTCATGGATTAAGAGGGGGGGGGGGTAACCAGTCAAAGAACTGGGGCACCCGATGCGTCGTGCCGGAGCTGTACCCTGCCAACGTGCATCATAAATACCGTCGTAGCGCCTCCCAAAGCCCGCCCGGACCCAGTTATGGTCGTTAAGCAAGGCGACAGCGGCCCTGACCGCGTCGCGCTAACCCATTGATTTATGATGGTGACCCGGCTGGCGAGCATGCCGCCCTACGCGGTCCTGTCGGTTCACCAGCGGTCGGTCGACAGCACGCCGCAGCTGCGCGGCATGAAGCTGATGCCGGAGGCCATGCTGATCGTCAGGGGCACCGCCCATGGTCACGGCCTCGGCCATCAGTTTCCGATGTCCCTCGCCTATCGCCTCGCCCAGCATTCGCCAGCTACCCATCCGGCCATGGGGGCTGGCGTAGCTCAGTCGGATAGAGCGGTGGGTTTCTAACCCATAGGTCGGGGGTTCGATCCCTCCCGCCAGCACCGGCTCGCATCCTGCCTACCCGCGACGACTGGCGCCGGCGTAGCTCAGCGGCAGAGCGGTGCGCCTCCATCGCACAGGTCGGGAGTTCGATCCTCCCCGCCGGCTACGGTCTTCGCCGATCAGACCGCCAGCGCCAGACGCCAGCCAACAGCGCTGTCGGCATGCCCGGGTGTCGGAAACAGGCGGCAGAGGTGAGCCAGGAGCCGCATCATCATCGGTCGTCTTCCCGCATCTCCGGCCCATGTGGGCACGCCCGGTTTATCGCCGTCCACGCCGCGCTTCCGGTCGTGTGCCGCCACGGCCTCAGGGAAAACCACCTCGATGAACCGATGGCTCCACAGCACCGCCATAACGGCCAAGTGGCGCGACGTCGGCAGCTTGCCGGCCAGCCAGCGCTGGGCCACGGGTATGGACGCCTCGAAGTCGCGCGCGATCAGTTTGGCGCGGTGCGCAGGGTAGATCGTCCGCAAAAGAACGGCGACGCGCTCGCCGGCTATCGTCGCGTGATGGTTCTTGCTGGTCGCCAAATCGGCGTCCTCCTGGCTATTTGCCCGCAGGCAGGAACGGCTTCGCCTGCGGGTTTATTGCTGGCGAAGCTCAGTCGGTAGAGCAAGCCCCTTGTAGCGGTTAGGTCGTCGGTTCGAGCCCGGCCGCCAGCTTCGATCACGCCAGGCGCGGGCCTTGGTAGCGGATGAGCCCGCCGTCCTGCCGTTGCGGGTATGGAACTCGTCCTCGCCGGGTGCCTGGGCGCGGTCCACGTAGGCGTCGAAGATCGCCGCTCGCATGCCGGTGATGGTCCAGCCCAGCGCGGCGGCCAGGGCCAGGATCCGGCCGCTGGCGCCGGCGGCAGTATTGGTTAGGCCTGCAGCCGGCGGCACCGCCAGTATAGCCACCAGCGCCACCACGGCGCGTGGCGGCTGGCGGGCGCCCTGGGTCATGCGGCGCAGCACGGGGGCGAATTCGGCGCGCAGCAGGCGGTCCAGCAGCGCCTGCACCACCCTCAGCACCGCAACCGCCGCCAGGGGGGGCGCGAGCCAAATTATGGCGGTCGCGAGCAGAGCGACAGGTTATGTATGCGGTGTTCCTTCGGGCGGTGATGCCCGGGGAACTCGGCGCCATGGCATAGGCTGCCACCGTCATCGTCTGGCGCCACGTCTTCACAATCCCGTGTGACCAGGAGATGCTGCCACCTGGGCAGGAGGCTACGATGGCGAGGCTTGGCGTCTTTGTGTTGGTAGCGCTTCTATCCGCGGCCTGCGTCAGCAGCCCTGCGGAGCAGGAGCGAGCGCTGAAGCGCGGCGCTGACCTCTACATCGCGCAAGACTACACTGGCGCCATGCAGGTATTCCGCCCGCTGGCGGAGCAGGGAAACGCCAAGGCACGGCACATGGTGGGCTACCTTTACGAGAATGGCATGGGTGTTTCGAGCGACCTGGCCGAGGCAGCGCGGTGGTATGGCCTGGCAGCTGATCAGGGCGACGCCGAAAGCCAATTCGCCTTGGGCTATATGCATCACTACGGGCGCGGCGTTCCGCAGGACTACCAGGCGGCCGCCCGGCTGTACCGGGCGGCCGCCGAAAGCGGATACGCCCTGGCCCAGGCCAACTATGGCTTCCTGCTGGCGCTCGGTCGCGGCGTACCGCGGGACGACCGCGAAGCGGTACGCCAGTTCCAGCTGAGCGCCGCCCAGGGTGAAGCGCAGGGCCGTAACAACCTGGGCACCATGCTGCGCGATGGGCGCGGCGTAGCGCGCAACGACGCCGAGGCGCTCCGACTGTATCGCCTCGCAGCCGGCCAGGGCTATGCGCTTGCTCTCAACAACCTTGGCCAGATGCTGGAAGCCGGCCGCGGCGCCGCCCCTGACCGCGCCGAGGCGTTGCGGCTCTATCGGTTGGCCGCCGAGAAAGGCGAGGCCGCCGCGCGGGCCAACCTGCAGCGCCTGCAGACGACGACCGCTCAGCAGACCAGCGGTAACAGCGAGGTACAGCTGAAACGCAGCGCCGGCACCTTAACCGTCGCCGCATTGATCAACGGCGCCCTGACCCTGGATTTCACCCTGGACAGCGGAGCCAGCGACGTTTCGGTACCAGCCGATGTGTTGCTGACACTGATGCGCACTGGGACGGTGCGTGAGGAGGACTTCCTTGGCCAGCGCTCCTATCGGCTGGCGGACGGCACCGTCGTGCCTTCCCACACCTTTCGTATCCGCAGCCTGCGGGTCGGGGAGCGGGTGGTGCTCAATGTGACGGCCTCGGTCAGCGACGTGCGTGGCCCCCTGCTGCTCGGGCAGAGCTTCCTCGGCCGATTTCGTTCCTGGTCGGTGGACAACCAGCGCCAGATGCTGTTGCTGAGCGAGCAGTAGGGTGACGGTTCAGCCGCAATAAGCCAGCATCGCCGCTGCCAGGTGCTCGCCGGCCCAGCCGACGCTTTTGAACGCCGTAACCTCAGCGGGGTAGGTGCGGCCCGGCGCTTCACCGCGGCACAGGTCGGCCGCGTTGTGGTCGGGGCCGAAGGCGCCTGCCGCCATGGCCTCAACGATATCGTCCGCTTCAGCCAGACAGGGCAAGTGTCAACCACCAGCCGAGCACGAGCGAGCAGGGCGGCATCGGCCTCGCGCATCGTCGGGCGGAAGGCGCCGACCAGTTCCATATGGGTGCCGGACGAGACGTAGGCGCCAAGGATCAACGGTGTCTGCTCCAGGGTTGCTTCGCGCCCGCTCTCGAGGGCAAAGAAGGCATCCGATCAGAGACCGCCTACCGCCGCTTTCCGCCCTGTGCAGAAATTCGAGTTATCGCCGATGTCATAATCTGACGTTGGTCATGCTAAGTTGCCGGCAAGGTTGTCAGTACCCAATGCGCAAGGTTGCCATGGCCCATCCTGGCCGGCCCGATGTCGACTGGCTCCAGGTTCAGGCCGATTTCGAAGTCGGGCTGTCCTCGGTTCGCGCCCTCGGCCTGAAGTACGGCGTGAGCCACGAGGCTATCCGGAAAAGGGCGCGCAGGGAGGGCTGGAAACCGACGCTCCGCCCGGCCGCCGCCCAGGCAACCAGCATCGCCCTTCAGCATGCCCCCGACGGCGCCTGTGGCACCCAGGCGCGGCCGGCTCCGATGGTGATGGCCATATCGGCCCTGCCGGCCCCAGAGGCTGCCCAGGCGGTCCAGGCCGCCGCTGCAACCCAGGTGGAGGTGATCCGCCAGCACCGGCGCGCCATCGCCCGTGACCTGAGCATGTGCGACGGCCTGATGGGCTACCTCAAGCTCGCGGTACAGACTAACCCGCCCGACACCGTGTTGCAGGTCGACGGGTTGGCCGAGACGTTCGAGAAGCTGGTGCGGTGCCGCGAACGGCTGGTGCGGATGGAGCGAGTCGCCTTCGACCTCAACGGTACCGAGGGGAGCGAGCGCGAAGACGGCCTGAAGCTGACCGAGGAACAGCAGGAGGCGCTGCGGGCTGCCCTGGTGGCGCGGGTTCGTCACCGGCTCGAACAGGAGCGCGTCGGTGTCCTGACCGGGTAGGTGAGGTTGCCTTGGGAAGGGTGCGGCGGCTTTTTGTGCCCCCGATGTGCCCCCGCTGGGGGGGGAAGTGGTGCCGACTCGGGGAATTGAACCCCGGACCTACTGATTACGAATCAGTTGCTCTACCCCTGAGCTAAGTCGGCACATGCGCACGGGCGCTGGGTGGCGCGCTTGATAGCCGCACCGGGGCCGCGCGGCAACGGGCGATTCTTGCGCCCTGTCGGCCGGCGCGCCACCCTGGGCCGGCAATCCGCCGGGGACCTTGTCGCATGCGCCTTTCCTGGGCCAGCCTTTCGGCCGCCAGCCCGGGGCAATGGGTGGAGCTGGAGGGCTGGCTGGCGCCGCTGGCCGAAGCGCCCTCCCCCGGCTACGGGCTGCTGGTACCGCAGCCGGATTGCTGCCTGGGCTGCCCGCCCAACCCCGCGCATACCGTGGAAATCCTGGCCGAGGCCGCGCTGCCGGCGGCCAGCGGCGGCGCCATCCGCGTCGCCGGCTGCTGGACCCCGTTGCCGGCCGATGACGCCGCCGGCTGGCGCTGGCAACTGGCCGCCGCCCGGCCGCTGGGCCGGGTCAGCGCGCCGGGGCCCTGGCTCAGCCGCCGCGCCGCGTTGGCCGGGCTGCCGCTGGCCTGCGTGGCCGCCAGTGCCGGCTGCGCCGATACCCCGCCGCCCGCGGCGGCCGAGACCCTGGGGCAGGCGCGCAGCCTGGTGGCCGCCGCCACGCCGATGGACCTGCACAGCCATGCCGGCCGGGTCATCATCAGCCGGGGCGGCGTGCGGCCCTTCACCCCTGTGGCGGAGCCGATGCGCGACGGCGGCATGCGGCTGATCGCCCTGGCCATGGTGGCGGATACGCCGGTGACCCAGGTGGTCAACGGCACCCGCATCCAGGCGGTGCGGGACCCCGAGCCGGGCGAGCTGGCGCGCCATGCCGAAGCCGCCTTCGCCCGCCTGGCCGAGGTGGTGCAGACCCAGGGGCTGGCGGTGGTGACCGACCAGGCCAGCCTGCGCGCCGCCATGGCACCCCATGGGACCACGGGTGGGGCCAATGGCGCGGCCCCGGCCGTGCTGGTGGCGGCCGAGGGCGCCGACTTCCTGGAAGGCCGGCCGGAGCGCCTGGCCCAGGCCTTTGCCCGCCATCGGCTGCGCCACCTGCAGCTGGTGCACTACCGCGCCAACGAGCTGGGCGACATCCAGACCGACCGGGCCGAGCATAACGGCCTGAGCGCCGCCGGCGCCGCGGTGGTGCGGGAATGCAACGCGCTGGGCGTGGTGGTGGACCTGGCGCACGCCACGCTGGCCACGGTGCGCGGCGCGGCCGAGGCCAGCCGCCACCCGATCGTGCTGTCGCATACCTCCCTGAACAACAACCCGCCGGGGCGGACGCGGACCATCACCACCGAGCACGCCCGCGCCATTGCCGCCACCGGCGGGGTCATCGGCATCTGGCCGCCCAGCACCATCTTCCCCACCCTGCGCCGCTACGCCGAGGGCATGGCCCGCATGGCGGAGGCGGTGGGCGTGGCGCATGTCGGCATCGGCAGCGACATGCTGGGGCTGCTGGGCACCGCGGCCTTCAGCAATTACCGACAGACGCCGGAGCTGGCGGCGGAACTGCTGGGCATCGGCTTCAACCAGGCCGAGGTGGGGCAGCTGCTGGGCGGCAACTTCGCCCGCGTGCTGGCCCAGGTGCTGCCGGCCTGAGGCGGCGGCGCGGCCGGGCGGGTTTCGGACGAACTCGGCAGGTGGAGTGGCCGGCGCTGGTGCGGGAGCGCGGGTTGCGGTTGGGATGAACGCGCCGAGTGGGGCGGCAGCGCTGGCCGGCTTCGGGATGAGCGCGCCATGCGCGGTTCGGACAAATCCCCGGGGCGGGGTGGCGGCGGCTGGCCCAGGGGCGCGGTTTGCAGTTGGGACATGGGCGATGGGTCGGGCGGCAGCGCTGGTCGGCGTCAGCATGAGCGCGCCGCGCGATGTTCGGACAAATCCATTCGATGAGCCGGCGATGACCGTGGCCCATGCGACCCGGAGGCGCCGCGTGGTTCGGACAAATCCCACGGTCGGGGTGGCGGGGACGCTGCCCGGCGCCAGTCGCAGGGCGCAATGTGCGGTTCGGACAAATCCCTGGGATGGGAAGGCTGCGACCCCTGCTCGTTCTGGGCAGCGCGCGCGGCGCGCGGTTCGGACAAATACCGTGGGCGGGGTGGCGGTGGCCTTGGCGGGCGCCGGCTCGAAGCCGCGGCGTGCCGTTCGGACAAATCCTGCGGGCGGGGCGGTCGGGGCCTCGACCGATGGCAGCCCTCGGACAGGATTCGCGGTGCGGACGCTCTCCCTGGCCGAGGTCCGGCGCGCCTCGCCCCGCCCTGGCGCGACCAGGCGTGCGCTTCGGACAAATCCGCTTTCCGGCGCCACCGCCCGCCACCGCAGCGCCGCACCCGCGCAGGCGCTGCCCACCTGGGCAACCGCCCCGCCAGGGGCACGAAAGACTGGCTGGGCGGGGCGGTCGGGCATCAGGCTCCTGTCTCATCAGTCACCAAGGGGTCTGCACTATATAGGAATATAGTCGCAAACTCCAGCGTCATCCGCTCAGGCCGGCAGCAGGCCCTGCGCCTGCCGCAGCCCGGCCCATTGCGCCACGGCAAAGCCCATGACCAGCGCGGCCTGGCCCAGCAGCAGCGCCAGCCCCAGCCCGTTCGGCGCCAGCAGCCCCAGCGCCGGGGCCAGCACGCAGTCCAGCGCCCACAGCGCGTTCAGCACCGCCGCCGCCCGCACCAGGCGGGGGGACGGGGCCTCCTGCCGGCCCAGGTGCAGCACGAAGGCCGCCCAGCCCAGGCAGACCAGGCCGGCGCCCAGCAGCAGCGGTTGCGGCAGCGCCAGCAGCGGCGCCAGGGCGGCGGCGCCGGCCGCCATCAGCAGGCCGGCGGCGGCGCTGGCGGCGGCATCCGCCAGCAGGGCAAAGCGCAGCAGGGGGGTTTGGGTGGTCATGGTCGGCTCTCCTTCTCGGCCGGTTGCGATGCGGGGATGCTGCACCGGCCCGCCGCCGCAATGCGATTACCTCGCAGGTCATCGCCCTGCGGCGGCGGGGCGTTAGGCTGGCGCCATGCCGCAGACCCTCGTCCTTGCCAAAGCCTCCTCCGCCGCCTCCCCGGTCGGCGCCCAGCTGCGCGCCTGGCGGCAGCGCCGGCGCCGCAGCCAGCTGGACCTGGCGCTGGATGCCGGCATCTCGCAGCGCCACCTCAGCTTTGTCGAAAGCGGCCGCGCCAGGCCCAGCCGCGACATGCTGCTGCACTTGGCCGAACAGCTGGAGGTGCCGCTACGCGAGCGGAACGCGCTGCTGCTGGCCGCCGGCTTTGCCCCGCGCTACGCCGAGCGCGGCCTGGACGACCCGGCCCTGGCGCCGGCCAGCCAGGTGGTGGCGACCATCCTGCGCGGGCATTTCCCCAACCCGGCGCTGGCGGTGGACCGGCACTGGCACATGCTGGCGGCGAACGAGGCGGTGGCGCCGCTGCTGGCTGGCGTGGCCGAGCCGGCGCTGCTGGCGCCGCCGGTCAATGTGCTGCGGCTGAGCCTGCATCCCGGCGGCCTGGCCCCGGCGATCCTGAACCTGCCGGTCTGGCGCGGGCATATACTGGGCCGGCTGCAGCGCCAGGCGCAGGCCAGCGCGGACCCGGTGCTGGCGGCGCTGCATGCCGAGTTGACGGCGCTGGGCGGACCACTGGCGGCCGAGCCGGCCGAGGGCATTGCGGTGCCGCTGGAACTGGCGACGCGGGAGGGGGCGCTGTCGTTGATCGGCACCGTCACGGTCTTCGGCACCCCCACCGAGGTGACGCTGGCGGAGCTGGCGATCGAGGCCTTCTACCCCGCCGATGCGGTGACGGCCGCGCGGCTGCGGCGGCTGTGCGGCGGGTGATGCCGACGGGGCCGTCCACGCCGGCGGCGCGGCGATGACCGGGCGCTAAAGCCGGCGGAAGCGGAAGCTGCCGTCGAAGCCCGCAGCTTCCTCCAGCGCCGCCGCCAGCACGGCGTGGTGGGGCGAGAGGCGGCAGGCCGGGTCGGTGGCGGCGGCGTCGCCGGTCAGCGCGAAGGCCTGGCAGCGGCAGCCGCCCCAATCGCGTTCGGCGTGCTCGCAGCCCTGGCAGGGCGAAGGCATCCAGTCGGTGCCGCGGAAGCGCTCGAAGGCCTCGGCGCCGTACCAGGCGGCGTGCAGGCTGGTGTCGCGGATGTTCGGGAAGACCATGCCGTCGATGCTCTCGGCGGCGTGGCAGGGCAGGATGCGGCCGCCCGGCGACACCGCCAGGAAGCGCCGGCCCCAGCCGCCCATGCAGGCCTTGGGCCGGCTGGCGTGGTAGTCCGGCACCACGTAGTCGATGACGAGCCGGCCGCTCAGTGCCGCGCGGGCGCGGGTGACCGTGGCGGTGGCGGCGTCCAGCTGGGCGCGCGTGGGCAGCAGCGCGGCGCGGTTGGCCAGCGCCCAGCCGTAGTACTGCACATGCGCCACCTCCAGCCGGCCGGCGCCCATGGCCAGCGCCAGCTCGATTAGCTCCGGCAGGCGGTCCAGGTTCTGGCGGTGGACCACGGCGTTCAGCGTCAGCGCCAGCCCGGCGTCGCGCACCAGGGCCGCCGCCGCCAGCTTCTTCGCGTGGGCACCGGGCAGGTTGGCGATGCGGTCGGCGCTGCCGGCCTCGGCGTCCTGCACCGAGAGCTGCACATGCTCCAGCCCGGCCTGGCGCAGCGCAGCCAGCCGGGGCGCGTCCAGCAGCACGCCGGACGTGATGAGGTTGGTGTAGAGCCCGGCGGCGCTGGCGGCGGCGGTGAGGTCGACGATGTCGCGCCGCGCCATCGGCTCGCCGCCCGAGAGGTGGATCTGCAGGCAGCCGAGCGCCGCCGCCTGCTGGAATACGCCGGCCCATTCGGCGGTGGTCAGCTCCTCACCCGGCCCGGCCAGCGCGACGGGGTTGGAGCAGTAGGGGCATTGCAGCGGGCAGCGATGCGTCAACTCCGCCAGCAGCGCCAGGGGCGGCTCGGGCGTCATGCCCGCACCACGCCCTTGGTCATCAGCTCCGCCAGCAGCGCCTGCACGTCGGCACCGATCTCCTCACGCGGGGCGGCGAAGCGGACCGCCAGGTCGTCAATGATGGCGTCCACGCTGCGCTGGCCATCCACCAGGCGCAGCACTTCCAGCGCGGTTCCGTCGGGCAGGAACATCCGCTCCGGCCCCATCACCGTCCAGCGGTCGCGCGCCTGGTCGTGGCGCAGGCGCATGCCGGGGGCGAATTGCGGGACCAGTGCCGGGTTCATGGCCGGAAGGCGCCGGGCGGCGGCAGCGCCGGGGCGACATAGGCATGGTGCAGCGCGTCCAGCTGCGCCCACAACAGGTCGCACTTGAAGCGCAGCGCCGCCATCACCTGCTCCTGCTGCTCGCGCGTGCGGGCCTCGCGCTTCACGTAGCCCAGCGCGAACTCGACATCCTGCGGCGCCTGGGTGAGACGCGGCGTGAAGTAGGCCAGCGTCTTCTCGCTGACGAAATCGTAGTTCCGCAGCATGCCGGCGACGCGCTGGGAGATGATGTTGGGCGAGAACATCTCCGTCAGCGAGGACGCCACCGCCTCCAGGATGCTGCGCTCCTTCACGAAGTGGACATAGGCGTCCACCGCGTAGCGCGTGCCCGGCAGCAGGCCGGCGAGCGAGGTGACGTAGTCGGTGTCCAGCCCCAGCCCCTCGGTCAGCACCAGCCAGCGCTCCACGCCGCCGGGCTTGCTGCCGTCGCCGTCATGGTCCTCGATCCGCCGGCGCCATTCGCGGCGCAGGTCGGGCGTCGGCAGGCGGGCGACGATGCTGGCGTCCTTGGCCGGGATGCTGGCCTGGTAGTAGTAGCGGTTCAGCGCCCAGGCCTGGACCTGGCCCTTGTTCAACCTGCCGCCATGCAGCAGGTGATGGAACGGGTGGTGGATATGGTAGCGCTCCTCGCCGATGGCGCGCAGCCGCGCCTCCAATTCCTCGGGCGGCAGCAGCGCGGCGGCGTCGGTCACAGCGAGATCTCCATGCCGTCCTCGGCGACATCCCAGCCGGCGGCGCGCACCATGGCGCGCTCGGCACTGTCTTCCAGCAGGACGGGGTTGGTGTTGTTGATGTGGATGAAGATGCGCCGGCGCACGCCGAGGCCCTCGAAGGCCGCCATGGTGTCGCGCACGGACATGTGGCCCATGCGCAGCCCGGTCTTCTGCCCGGCGCCGGCCAGGATCATCTCGTCGTCGCGCCACAGCGTGCCGTCGAACAGGACGCAGGCGGCGCCATGCAGGCGGTCGCGCAGCGCCGGGGTCAGCTCGGCGCAGCCGGGGATGAAGTAGAGCGCCTGATCGCTGCCGGTCGTGGTCACGCGCAGGCCGATGCAGTCGCCATCATCGGCGCGGCCGGGGTCGGCACCGGCCTGTTCCTGGAACAGCGCCACCTTGCCGGGCACGGCGAAGGCTTCCAGCGTGATCCCCAGCGGTGCGCCGGCGCCGTCGGCAATCTCCAAGGGTGCGTCCAGCGGCAGCGCGCGGCGTGGCACCAGGCCGGCGTCCAGCACGTTGAAGATCGGGTTCATCGCCAGCGCCGCCAGGCCTTTCGGCGCGGCGTAGAGGCCGAAGGCGTGCCGCTCCCGCAGCGTCAGCAGGCCGGCGATGGTGTCCACCTCGGCCCCCGTGATGGCCACGGCGGCGATGGGAGAATGCCGCAGGCGCCCGGGCGCCGGCCGCGGGTGCAGCGCCGGGGTGGCGGCGATCTGGGCGGCGATGTCGGGGGCGGCGTTCAGTACCAGCCAGCGCTCGCCATCGGCGGAGACGGCCAGCGAGGCCTGGGTGCGGGGTTTGGCCAGCGGGTCGCCGGCGCGGGCGCGCAGGCAGCCGGGGCCGGCCGAGTTCCACTGCGGAAAGCCGCCGCCGGCACCGGCGCCGAGGACGATGGCGCGCAGGCTCATGCGATGCCCTGAAATGCAGAACCGCGGCAGGGAGACCCCGCCGCGGCCTGGCTACGCGGATTGGGCCAGCCGGGCATGGCGCCCGGCCGGGCAGCCTCAGCCGATCTCGGCGCAGGCGTAGCTGTTGATTTCCATCGCCAGCGAGACTTCGACGATGCGGGGCTTCTTCCAGGCCATGATACATATCCTCCGATTGTGGTTGGGGTGGGTAGTCTGGCGGCATCGGCCGTGGCGTTCAAGCCTTTCGCGCGCACGGCGCGATCAGTCCCGGTGCGCCAGGTAATGCGCCAGGGCGGCGATATCGGCATCGGGCATGCCACGCACGGCGTCGTTCATCTGCGGGTCGGCGCCCACGCGGGTGCCGTCGCGGTAGGCGGCCAAAGTATGGGCCAGGAATTCCTCGCGCTGGCCGGTGATGCGGGGAATCTGCTCCCGCCCATGCAGCGTCGGCAGGTGGCAGACGGTGCAGTGGCGGGTGGCCATCTGCGCCTCGCCCTTGGCCGCTAGGGCGGCGTCGCGCGGGCTGCGATCCTCGGCCGGGCCGGCGGTCAGGCTGGCGTAGTAGGCGGCCAGGTCCTCCACATCCTGGTCGGCAATGCCCTCCACGAAGGGCACCATCGGCGGCACCTGGCGGATGCCCTCGCGCATCAGGATCATCTGGGTGACGATGAACAGCGGCTGCTGGCCGGCGAGCGACGGAATGCCTTCCATCTGGCTGCGGCCATTCTCGCCGTGGCAGGCGGTGCAGCGGCCCGCCGCCAACTGCTCGCCGCGGGCGCGGTCCTGCGCCGCGGCGATGGTGGGGAGAGTGGCGGCCAGGACGGCCGCCACCAGGTACGCGCGCAGTCTCACCGGCGATAGGTGATGCGGTACAGCGCGCCGGCCTGCTCGCCCGAGACGAGCATCGAGCCGTCGCGCATCATGTGCACGTCGGTCGGCCGGTCGGAGAACCGCTGCGCCGCGTCGTCACGGAAGCCGGTCATGAACTCCTCCACGCCGCCGACGATGTTGCCGTTGGCATCCGGCCGCGCCACCACAACGTCGAAGGCGACCAGGCGGTTGCGGTTCCAGCTGCCATGGCGCGCGATGAAGATGGCGTTGCGGTAGCTCTCCGGGAACATGGTGCCGGTGTAGAAGCGCATGCCCAGGGCGGCGGTGTGGGTGCCCAGCTCGGCCTCGGGCCGGGCGAAGTCGGCGCAGTTGCGGCCGGCGTTGAACTGCGGGTCCGACTGGCCGGTGGAGCAGAACGGGAAGCCGATATCCTGGCCGGGGCGGCGGATGTGGTGCAGCGTGTCCTGGGGCCAGTCGTCGCCCGCCCAGTCGCGCGCGTTGGTGGTGGCCCACAGCGCGCGGGTCACCGGGTGGTGCGCCATGCCGACACTGTTGCGGATGCCCTGGGCTTCCACGCGGCGGTCGGAACCATCGGTCTTGAAGGAGACCAGCAGGGCGAAGCGGCTGCGGTCGAACTCGCAGACGTTACAGGGCGCGCCGACATTGGTGTAGATGCGGCCATCCGGGCCCAGGATGGTGAACTTCCAGTGATGGTTGCCGCCGTGCTCCTCGGCGGTCGGCAGGCCGAAGGCGCTGCCCAGCTCCACCGGCGTCGGCACCGCGTCCAGGTGCTGTTCGATGTTGTCGTAGCGCAGGACGCGGTTGACCGCGAAGACGTAGAGGCTGGTGCCGACCATCACCACGCCGTTCGGCTGGGTCAGGCCCTGGGCGATGACGCGGGTGCGGGTGGTGCCATCCGCGTTCTTGCTGACCGCGTAGACCCGGCCGATGGCGCGGGTGCCGACGAAGACGGTGCCGCCCGGGCCTTCCGTCATCATGCGGGCGCCGGGCATGCCATGGGCATAGACCTCGGCATGGAAGCCGGCGGGCAGCCGGACCTGGCCGACCGGCACCTGCTCCAGCGGCGTCACGGTCAGGCGCGGCGCGTGCGGCGCCAGGGTGGAGCCTTCCGGCCGGCCGATGGCCCAGCCCGGCACCGCCGGTGCCTGCGCCAGGGCCGGGGCGGCGAGCAGCGCCGCCGCCAGGCCCAGCAGGATTGATTTCACCTTCATGACATTTTCCCCCTCGTGGCCACGTTCGGGCCTTCCCCGGCATGGAACGATGAAAGCACCGCCGGCCGCAAGTGGGGCTGGCGCGGCGGCGTCCGCCCGGCATTTCGATGCAGATCGGGAAATTTCCCGCTTGGCACTGAAATCCCCCGGCCACATCATCGTGCGCGATCATTTCATCCGGCCCCTGCACGCGGCGGTCGCCCCACAGGTGGTGCCCGCAAGGGCCGGTTGTGGGCAAGGGCGCGGATGGCATCGAAGGTCATGACGGTGTTCGGCACCCGGCCGGAGGGCATCAAGATGATGCCGGTGATCGCCGCGCTGCGCCGCAGCGCCAGGCTGCAGCCGGTGGTCTGCGTCACCGGCCAGCACCGCCAGATGCTGGACCAGGTGTTCACCGCCTTCGACGAGGCGCCCGGATTCGACCTGGACATCATGTCGCCCGGGCAGACCCCCGGCGACATCACCGGCCGCGTGCTGGACCGGCTGGGCCGGATGCTGGCCGAGCAGCGGCCCGACCTGGTGCTGGTGCATGGCGACACCACCACCGCCATGGCGGCGGCGCTGGCCGCCTTCCACGCCGGCGTGCCGGTTGGGCATGTGGAGGCCGGGCTGCGCAGCCACGACCTGCGCCGCCCCTGGCCGGAGGAGTTCAACCGCGTGGCGATCGACGCCCTGGCCGCGCTGATGTTCGCGCCGACCGAGGGCGCCGCCGCCAACCTGGCGCGGGAGTACAACCAGCAGGGCAAGGTCGTGGTCACCGGCAATACCGGCATCGACGCGCTGCTGTTCGTCGCCGCCCGCATCGCGGCCCAGCCGGCGCTGCGCCGGGCCATCGCCGCGCGCTACGGCTTCCTCGACCCCACGCGCCGGCTGGTGCTGGTCACCGGGCACCGGCGGGAAAGCTTCGGCGAGGGGTTCGAGCGGATCTGCGCCGGCCTGGCCGCGGTGGCGCGGCGGCCGGATGTGCAGCTGGTCTACCCGGTCCACCTGAACCCGCGGGTGCTGGGGGTGGTGACGGAGCGGCTGGGCGACCACCCCAACATCCACCTGATCCCGCCGGTGGACTACGCCGACATGATCTACCTGATGCAGCGCGCCGCCGTGCTGGTGACCGACAGCGGCGGCATCCAGGAGGAAGGGCCGGCGCTGGGCAAGCCGGTGCTGGTGATGCGCGAGGTCTCCGAGCGGCCGGAGGCGCTGGCCACCGGCGTGGTCAGCCTGATCGGCACCGACCCCGGGCTGATGCGGCGCGAGGTGGACGCGCTGCTGGACGACGCCGCGCTGTATGCCCGCCGCGCCGTCACCGCCTTCCCGTACGGAGATGGCAGCGCCGCCACCCGCATCGTCACGGCCATCGAGGGGTTCTTCCAGGCATGATGCAGGTCTGCGTGGTGGGGCTGGGCTATATCGGCCTGCCCACGGCGGCCATGCTGGCCAGCCGCGGGCATGAGGTGATCGGCTGCGACATCAACCCGCGCACGCTGCGGATGGTCGGCGCCGGCCAGGCCTCCTTCCAGGAGCCGGACCTGCAGATGCTGCTGTCCGCCGCGGTGCAGACCGGACGGCTGCGGGTGCAGGCCACCCCGGCGGAGGCCGAGTGCTACATCCTGGCGGTGCCGACGCCCTTCGGCCCCGGCAAGCAGCCCGACCTGTCCTTCGTGGAGGCCGCGACCGACGCCATCGCGCCGCTGCTGCGGCGCGGCGCGGTGGTGATCCTGGAAAGCACCGCGCCGGTGGGCGCCACCGAGGCGGTCACCGCCCGGCTGGCGGCGGCGCGGCCCGACCTGCGCTTTCCCCGCCATGGCGAGGAGGATGCCGAGGCCGAGATCCGCGTGGCGCATTGCCCGGAGCGCATCCTGCCCGGCAGCATGCTGCGCGAGCTGGTGGCCAATGACCGCATCATCGGCGGCGTGACCGAGGCCTGCGCCCGGGCGGCGCTGCGGCTGTACGAGAGCTTCGTCACCGGCCAGTGCTACCTGACGGATTGCCGCACGGCGGAGTTCGTCAAGCTGATCGAGAACAGCTACCGCGACGTCAACATCGCCTTCGCCAACGAGCTGTCGCTGATCGGCGACCGGCTGGGGGTGGATGTGTGGCGGGCGATAGAACTGGCCAACCGGCACCCGCGCGTGGCCATTCTGCAGCCTGGCGCCGGGGTTGGCGGGCACTGCATCGCGGTGGACCCGTGGTTCCTGGTGGCGGCGGTGCCGGAGACCGCCCGGCTGATCCGCGCGGCGCGGGAGGTGAACGACGCCAAGCCGGACTGGGTGGCCGAGCGCATCCTGCGCCACGCGGCGCGCTTCCGCGACCCGGTCGTGGCCTGCTTCGGCCTGGCCTACAAGCCGGACGTGGACGACCTGCGGGAAAGCCCGAGCGTCGCCATCGCCGAGCGCCTGGCGCGGCAGGGCAACCTGACCCTGCTGGTGGTGGAGCCGCATGTGGCGGCGCTGCCGCCGGCGCTGGCCGGGCTGGACAATGTCACTCTGGTGGACATGGCGACCGCCTGCCGCGAGGCCGACATCATCGCCTTCCTGGTCGGGCACAAGCCGTTCCGCCGGCTGGACCTGCAGGGCCTGCTGGGCAAGGTGGTGGTGGACGCCATCGGCCTGATGCGCTGACCGCCGAGGCCGGACAGATCGCCCGGCCGGCCGTCGCCGGTCAGCGGCCGGTGGTGGGCGGGGTGGCCGGCGCCGTCACCGGCGGGTCCTGCGGCACGCCCAGGCCGCGGGTGGCGGCGCCGCTGCGGCCCGTGGGGGCGCCGCGCAGGCGTTGCAGCGTGTCCTCGGTAGCGGGGGCGCTGACCGAGGGCGCTGGCGCGGTCGGCTGGCCGACGGCCGGGCGTGCCGGCGTGGCCGGCTGGGCGACCGCCAGCTGGGGCAGCACCAGGGCGGCCAGCGCGGCCAGGGTCAGGATGGAACGGTGCTTGGGCATGGCGGAGCCTCCTGCTCGGACCAGCATGGTGGCAGGCTCGGGGCCGCGACTCCATCACGCCTGATCGATCGCCCTGATAGGTGAAGCGATGCCCTGGCCCGCGCGGCGCGTGCGGTGGAGGGCGGCGGTCAGCCGGGCAGCGGCGCCGTGGACAGGCTGGACCAGGTGATCTCCCCGGTGGCGCCACAATGGTCGCAGACCGGCGCCCAGGCGGCGTGGCTGGTGCCGCAATGGCCGCAGCGCCATGCCGGTTCCGGCGCGGCGCGGGCGGCCTCTCGCAGCCAGCGGCCCTGGGCGGCGCGGCCGGCGATGGTCTCGCCCTGCTCGGCTTCCTCCAGCTCGGCCAGCAGCAGCCAGGCGCGGCGGTCGGGCGCGCCTTCCTGCACCAGGGCTTCCAGCTCGGTGCGGGCGCGGCCGGTCAGCCCGGCATGCAGCGCCACGCGGGCCAGCAGCAGCCGGCTTTCCGGGTGGGTCTGGTTGCGGCGGACCAGCTCCTCGGCCAGCTTCACCTGGTGCAGCGGGTCGGGTTCGTCGGCCAGCCAGGGGGCGGCCAGGTCGGGGTGCGGGCCGGCCTGCCAGCCCTGTTCCAGCACGGCGCGGGCCCGGCGCGGGCTGCCGTTTTCCCGCAGCCGGCCGGCATAGGCCAGGGTGGCCGGGGCAAAGCCGGGATCGGCCTCGAAGGCCTGGCGCTCCAGCTCCAGCGCCTTCGCCGGGTCGGCCTCCTGCGCGGCGGCGGCCAGGGCCAGTCCGGCGCGCGGCGCCTCGGGCGCGGCCAGGGCCAGGGCTTCCCGCCAATTGCCGGTGCGGACCGCCAGCTGGGCGCGTTCCTCGCGCAGCCAGGCGGCGCCGGGCTGGGCGGCCTCGGCTTCCCGCGCCAGGGCCAGGGCGGCGTCCCAGTCCTGCCGCTGCATGGCCTGGCGCAGCAGACCGCGCAGGCCCAGGAAGCGCGCCGCCGGCAGCTTGGCCAAGGCGTGGAATTCCTGCGCCGCATTGTCCTCGCGCCCGGCCAGGCGCTCGGCCTCGGCCGAAAGCAGCAGCAGGTTGGGGGTTTCCCCCAGCAGGTCGCGGGCGCGGCGCATCTCCAGCCGGGCGCCTTCGGCATGGCCGGCCGCCAGCGCCACCAGGGCGCGGGTCAGGATCGCCTCGCCCTGGGTGCGGCGGCGGGCCTCCTGCCGGGCGCGGCGGTTGGCCGGCCAGCGCCGCAGCGCCGCCCAGGCCGCCAGCAGCGCATGGCCGAGCAGGAAGGCGACCACCAGCAGCAGCACGGCGATGGGGAAGCTGATGCCGATCCAGGTCTCGCCGACCTTGATCTCCACCGTGCCGCCCAGCTGGGCCAGACCCAGCGCGGCGCCCACCACCAGGGCCAGGGCGAGCAGGATGCCGAGGGCGTTGCGCATCGGCTCAGCCCGCGGCCAGCCGGCGCAGCGCGGCGCGGGCGGCCAGCAGGGCGCGGGCCTGGCCGGTCCAGTCCTGCATCGCCGTGCGGGCGGCCGGCGGCAGCTTGTCCAGCTGGGCCACCGCGGCTTCCAGGTCGCCGGCTTCCAGCGCGCGGCGGGCGCGCTCTATCTCGGCCTCCGCGACATCGCCCCAGACCACGGTTTCCCCACGGCGGATGGTGACCAGGCCGGACAGCCGAGTCAGCGCCGAATCGACCACGCCGGAGCGGCTGCCATCGGCGCGCTGGGCCGGCTCGGCGGCGGCGCGGGCCTGGGCGGCGGCTTCCTCGAAGCCCAGGCGCAGCGCCGATTCGGTCGGCGGCGGGGTGGTGGCGAAGCGGGCCAGCGCCGGGTCCGGGTCCGGCAGGCGGGCCAGGGCGGCGGCCAGCGGCTGGCCACCGGCCAGCGCGGCCCGCAGCGCATCCAGCCCGGCCAGCCGGGCCATGCGGCCTTCCATGGCGACAACCTCGCGCTGGGCGCGCTCCAGCGCCTCCAGCCGGGTGGCGAGTTCCTGCTGCACCGCCTGCACCTGGCCGGCGGCGGCAGCGGTGGCGGCCTGCAGCTGCGCGGTCAGCTGAGCGAAATGGTCGGCCTCCAGCTTGGCCAGGTCCTGCAGCCGGGTGGATTGCGTGTCCATGCGGGCCGAGAGCGCGTCCAGCCGGGTGGCATCGGCGCTGGCCGGGCGTTGTTCCAGCGCGCCCAGGCGCTGTTCCAGCGGGCCGAGCCGGGCGGCGGGGTCGGCCGGGGCGGGCCGGGTTTCCAGCGCGCGCAGCCGGGCATCCAGCGTGCCCACCTGGCGGGTGCGCTCGGCCAGTTCGGCGCTGCGTTCGCGCAGCGGGCCCACCTGCGGCTCCAGCGCGGCAATGCGCTGTTCCAGGGTGGCCAGGCGCTGCGGGTCCGGCAGGGTGCCGGCGCCGGTGCTGCGCGGCGTCACCAGCAGCCAGTAGCCCACCATCAGCAGCACCAGCAGGCCGATGCCGATCAGCACCGGCTCCACCGGCAGGTGGAAGCGCCGGGGCCCGGTGGGGGCCGAACCGGCGGTCGGGGTGGGCGTGGGCGTGTCACTCATGGGTCACCGCGGGGCCGAGCAGTTGCAACAGGCTGTCCTGGTCAGGCCGCGGCGCGACCTGCACCTTCAGCCAGGGCAGCGGCGCCAGCGCCTGGGCCACCCGGGGACTGATCGCCAACGCCCGGATACCCGGCGCCGTTGCCGCCAACCCGGCCGCCCGCAGCAGCGCCAGCGCAGACTGCGCCGACTTGGGCGAGAAGAACAGCGCCGCGGTGATGACGCCTTGGTGCAGGGCGGCGGCGGCCTCGGCCGGCAGGGCGCTGGCCGGGGCGGCGGCATAGGCCACCCGGCGGACCACGCGGAAGCCCCGCGCCCGCAGCGCGGCGGCCAGCTCGGCGCCATAGCCCGCGCCCACCGCCAGCAGCAGCGGCCCGGCGGCGGGGTCCAGGGTGGCGCCGGCCAGGGCGGCCAGCGCCGCGGCATCGCCCCCGGCGGCGCGGACATCGCTGAAGCCGCGGGCGCGGGCCTCGGCGGCGGTTGCCTCCCCCACCGCCAGCACCGGCAGGGTGCCGGGCGGCACCGCGCGGGCGGCGGCGCGGCTGGCCAGCAGCAGGGCCTGAGCGGCGGGCAGCGGGGCCAG
>CANGNF010000046.1 GCA_947455205.1 Acetobacteraceae bacterium
TAGCTCGTCAGGCTCATAACCTGAAGGTCACAGGTTCAAATCCTGTCCCCGCATCTCCCAATCCCAAACCCAACAACACACCAAGCCCGCAGGCAACCGCCCGCGGGCCTTTCCGCGTTCCGGGCACCCCCGGCCAAGCGCGAACGCGCGCCCAACCACCGCCACCTCAATCCGCAGCCGGCCGTCCTCCGGGATCAGGTGGATGCTCTCGACCAGGGCGCGGGACCTGTTCTCGCAGGTCGGCGCCGTCGTCGGCGGCCAGAGCGGCGGTCAGCGTCACTACCTGGGCGCGGTAGACCTCGGCCAAGCTGCGATGCAGCCGCGGGGCAGGGGCCGCGGCGCCGGCCAGGTCATCAATCAGCAACACCTTGCGGGCCTCCAGCTTGCCCATGGGGTCCTTGATGCAGCATACCGGTCTCGCGCTCGGCACCGCTGAGCAGCAGCACGGACGTCCCTTTGCCGCCACGGACGCCGGCTACACCCTCAACGATCAGGCGCTTGGCGATGGCGCGCGGCGACTGCCCGCCGGCGTAGGCAGCAAAGACGCGCCGCACGAACGCGGCCTCGTCCTGTACGATCTCCGTACTAACCGTGATCATCGTGCCATCGGCGTGCAGCCGGCGCACAACGCGGTAGCCGCAGCCTCAGCCCGCCGCCACTGTGGCCGGCCCGCACACGCCCTTCCAGGCCACGATGCGTCTTTTGCGCGAGATCCTTCAAGCACAGCGCCGGCATCGTGCCCTTCAGGCCGACATGTAGTTCGGAGATGTCGCCATCGGCCAGGGTGACCACAGGGCCTGGGTACGGTGTTCGATTTGAGCGGTGCCGACCACCAGACCTTTACTACCCTCTACGACTTCGCCCTCGGGCGACGGTGGCAACCCTGGTGGCACGCTGTACGGCACTACCCTGGGGGGCGGCACCTTTGGCGGCGGCACGGTATTCTCGCTCACCGGCGCCGACCACACCACGCTGACCGCGCCGTACAGCCTGAACTACACCAACGAGGCTGGTTGCTCATGAGCGGTCGCCGTCATGGTGACGCGAACGGCTTCAGCCGCTTTCCGCCCGATGCGGCAAGCAGCACAGCAGCCGCACAGCGCGAGCAGGCGGAGCAGGGCGGCGCGGGGTGCCGGTCCGCGGCATGCTGCACGACGATCTCCGTGGGCGAGAGGCAGGTGTCCGCGCTGCTGGCCACTCGTTATAGCGGAAGCCGTACCCTTACGCTTCCACGCGGCCATCCCGCAGCGTCACCAGCCGGTCGAAGCGGCTGAAGATCTTGTCGTCATGCGTCACCACGATCACCGCCGCGGCCTGCTCGCGCGCGACCTGGCGCAGCAGGTCCATCACCACCTGGGCGCGCTCGCTGTCAAGCGCCGCCGTCGGCTCGTCCGCCAGGATGATGCGCGGATTGTTGGCCAGCGCGCGGGCGATGGCGACGCGCTGCGCCTCGCCGCCCGAGAGCTTGGCCGGCATGGCGTTGGCGCGCTTGCCGACCTGCAGATGGTCCAGCAGCGCTCGGGCGCGGCGGCGGGCCTCGGCCAACGGCACCTGGTTCAGGGTCATCGCCAGCGCCACGTTGTCGGTCGCGTCCAGGAAGGGCAGCAGGTTGTGGAACTGGAAGATGAAGCCGATCTTCTCCCGCCGTAGCGCCCGCAGGTCGGCGCGGGACCAGCGACCGTCCCAGACCGTCTCGCCGGCCAGGCGCAGCGTGCCGGCATCGGGTTCCAATATGCAGGCCACCAGGTTCAGCAGCGTGGACTTGCCGCTGCCGGAGGGACCACGCAGCCCCACCACTTCGCCGGCCTCGACGCTCAACGTGATGTCCGACAGGGCCTGCACCCGCGCCTCGCCGGCGCCGAAGCCCTTGCTGATGCCGGCAAGCTCGACCAGTGCGCTCATCCGCCGAGCGCCTGGGCCGGCTCGATCCGCAGCGCGTAGCGCACGCCGAGCAGGCTGGCGAGCAGGCAGATGACGAAGACCAGCACGCCGAAGCCGCTGACTTCCTCGACGCCGAGCACGACGCGGCGCGGGAAGTGGTCCTTCACCGCCAGCAGCAACGCCGCGCCGCTGATGAAGCTGACCGCGCCCAGCAGCAGCGCCTGCTGCATCACCAGCGCCACGATGCTGCGATCCGGCGCGCCGATCAGCTTCAGCGTGGCGATCTCGCGCATCTTGTCCATGGTCAGCGTGTAGATGATCAGCGCCACGATCACCGCGGAGACCAGCAGCAGCACGGTGGTGAACAGGCCGATCTGCTTGCGCGCCTTGTCCACCACGCTGCGGGTCAGCACGTCCTCCTGCTCGGCGCCCGTGAGGGCGGAGAAATGCTTCCAGCGGCGAATCTCGGCCGCCACCGCGGCGGCATCGGCATGGGGCGAGAGCCTTGCGATCACCGCATTCACCGTGTCCTGCGGCAGCGCGCCGCCGCCGCCCTGCTGGGCACGCCGCGCGGCCGGCGGCGTCAGGCGGAACTGCAGATCCTGGCTGTCCCGCAGGGTGATCCAGGCCAACGGGTCGCCGCCGGTGCTGACCGCGCGGGTGGAGATGCCGACGACGCGGTAGCGCAGGTTGGCCATCTCCACCACGGCGCCCAGCGGCAGGCCGGCGCTGCGATCCGCCACCAACTCAAGCCGGCCACGGCTGATGCCGCGACCTTCCAGAATGCCTGGGGGGCCGCCCGGCCGGTCGGGTTCGTAGCCCACCACCTGCAGGCGCAGCACGGCGCCGATGCGCTGGCGCCCGGCCTCGCCGGCGCGTTCGCGGACCTGGTCCTCATCCGGCGCGGCACCACCAGCACCACCGGCATGGCGGGCCTCCACGGTCTGGAAGGTCAGGCTGCCGGCCTCACGCACGCCGGGCAGCCGGGCCACGGCTTCACGCACATCGCCGGGAATGCGGCTGGCCTCGGCGAAGGGGCCGCGCGAGCCGCCTTCCACCACCCACAGGTCGGCGCGCATGTTGCGGGCCAGCGAGAGCGCCTCCTCCACCACGCCGCCGTAGATGCCGACCATGGCCAGCGCCACGCCCAGCAGCAGGCCAAGCCCGACGCAGGTCAGCAGGAAGCGCCCAAGGTTGTGGCGCAGGTCGCGCAGGGCGAGGTTCATCGGGCGCGCGCCGCCTGGCCATCGCGCAACGCGTGAGGCAGCCGCGTGACCACCACCAGCGCAGCGTGTTCCGGCGCCAGCGCCAGCCGCGCATCCAACGTGCGGGCGATGAAGCGCACCGCGCGTTGGTGCAGCGCCCCGTCCTCGATGACCCAGACCTTGCCGCTGGCGCCATCAAAACCTTCCACCGCCACCTCCGGCACCAGGCGGGCGCTGGGCAGGCGGCTGGTCTCGACCTCCAGTTGCACCTGCTCGCCCAGCACCGGGCGTGGCGGGCAGCGTTCGCAGCGGGCGTAGATGCGGCGCTCCTCGGTCACCCGGTCGCTCTCCAGCCCAATCCGAATGACGCGGGCGGGGAACACCTCGCCGGGCAGGGAGCGCAGTCGCAACTCGGCCGGCTGGCCCTCGCGGATCATGCCGGCGCGGCTTTCGTCGACATAGGCCAGTGCCCAGACCGTGGCCGGGTCCATGAGGGTGAAGATCGGCTCGCCCGGCGCGGTGGCGCTGCCGCGTTCGCGTTGGCGGCTGACCACCACGGCGTCATACGGCGCGGCCAGCGTGTGCTTGGCCAGGGCGGTCTGCTCGGCCAGCAGGGTGGCGCGGGCGTCGGCCAGGGCGGCACGAGCCACCGCCAGGTCGGCGCGGGCAACACCCAGGTCGGCGGCGGCGGCGGTCGCCTCGGTTTCGGCCAGTTCCGCCACTTCCACCGAGGTGGTGCCGCGCGCGGTCAGCTCGCGCCGACGATTGGCCAGGCTGCGCTTCTGCTGCGCCTGGGCCGTGGCGCGGTCCAGCGCGGCGGCCACGCGCAGCTGCTGCGCCTCGGCGCTCTGCAGCCCGGCCTCGGCCTTGGCCACGCGGGCCTGTTGCGCCGCCGGGTGCAGCCGCGCCAGCACCTGGCCGGCGGCCACCCGGTCGCCGTGGTCGGCGTGCAGTTCCACCACCGTGCCGGCCACCTCGAAGCCGATGCGGGACGAGACCTGCGCCTCGATGGTGCCCAGGCCGAAGACGCGCACGGGCACGTCCGCCTCCAGCGCCGCCACCGGCAGGGTGATGGGGCGGTGGCGCAGCGCCCAGATGCCGCCGCCAATGACGCAACCCAGCAGCGCGAGGCCAGCGAAGAGTTTCAGGCGCATCGGCTCAGCCGGCGGCCTTCGCCGCGTATTGGTCGAAGGCCTCCACCACCTGCGCGGCGTACATCACCGAGGGGCCGGCACCCATGTAGATCGCCATGCCCATCACCTCCATCACCTCGTCGCGGCTGGCGCCCTGGCGCAGCGCCGCCTCGGCGTGGAAGGTGACGCAGGCGTCGCAGCGGATGGCCACGGCGATGCCGAGCGCGACCAGCTCCTTGGCCTTGCTGTCCAGCGTTTTCGGCGCCAGTGCCGCGCGGGCCATGGCGCCGAAGCCCTGCATCACCTCGGGCGCGCCACCGCGCAACTCCTTCAGCGGGGCCGAGAGGTTCGCGGCTATGCCGGGCCAGTCCTTGTACATCGTCATGCTCCGTCGACCGCGTGGAGGGCATTACATAAGTAAACTCTAATGGGCTGGCGTTGAGGCAGCGCAAGCCTGCGCCCGCCCTTGCCCGGGGCCGCGGCTCCAGGAAGACGCTGGCGGTACTGGCGACGACCCGGCCCTGCTGCGCGACCCGACGTGACCCCGTCTCAGCCCAACGCCGCGGTCAGCGCCGGCAGCAACTCGTTCAGGTCGCCCAGCAGCGAGTAGTCGGCGGCGGCGTGGATCGGGGCGTCGGGGTCCAGGTTGATCGCCACCACCACCTTGGCGCCCTGCATGCCGGCCAGATGCTGGATGGCGCCCGAGATGCCGGCGGCGATGTAGAGTTCCGGCGCCACCGCGCGGCCGCTCTGGCCCACTTGCGCTTCGCTGGGCAGGTAGCCCGACTCCACCGCCGCCAGGCTGGCGCCGACCGCTCCGCCCAGGCGGTCGGCCAGGGCTTCCAGCGCCGCGACTGCTTCCGCGCCGCCGAGGCCGCGGCCACCGGCTATCACCACCCGCGCAGTGCCAAGGTCGGGCCGCGCCGAAGCCGGCGGCGGCGTGAAGCCGAGCCAGGTGCTGCCGCCGGCCAAGGGCGGCGCCGTGACCAGCCGCAGCGCGGCGGCGCCGCCCTCGGCAGCGACAGGCTCGAAGGTCAGCGGATTGATGGTCAGCACCTGCCGCGCCTGGGCGCTGCGAACCGTCACCAGCGCGTTGCCGGCATAGGTCGGGCGGATGAAGGTCTCGGCGTCCAGGATGCCCACCACGTTCGGGATCGGCTGCAGGTCCAGCAGCGCGGCCAGGCGGGGCATCACGCTGGCGCCCTGCGCGGTGGCGGGCGCTGCCAGGTGGGTGTAGCCCAATGCCAGCGCTGCCAGCAGGGCGGCCAGCGGCTCTGCCAGCCCCTGGGCGCAGGCCGGGTCGGCGCAGTGCAGCACCGCGGCCAGGCCGGGCCAGCCGGCGGCGGTGGCGGCGGTTTCGGCCGGGCCGCAGACCAGCAGGTCCACCGGTCCCAGCGCCTGCGCCGCTGCCACGGCGGCGCGCGTCGCACGGCCGGCGAGCGTGTCGTGGACTTCGGCCAGCAGCAGTACCGTCATGTGCGGGGATCCTTCGGCGGAAGGGATTATATGAGTAATCCCTAACATAATCGGCATTGCGCTACCGCAAGTGAGGCCGGTCTTGCGTGCCAGGCAGGTGGCGCGGGCTGGGCTTCCCGCCGGCCGCCGGCGTCAGCGTCGGCCTCAGCGCCGGTCGGCGGAAACGCGCACGGGAACGAGGTCGAACTCTCGGCTGCCGCCGCCGGGGCCATCATCATCCGGCGGCTGGTCCTGCAGCATGATGGCGACGGCAAGCTGCACCCCGCTCAGCGTCAGCCCGCAGAAGAACCACAGCAGCAGCGCCGGCCAGGGGTGGCTGGGCTCCCGCCGCAGCAGGCTGGCGAAGCCGCCCGGGTCGGCCCAGAACAGCGCCGCCAGCAGCAGCGTGGCCAGCACGAAGCCGATGGCGACGTGCCTGACCGCGAAGTGGACGGCGATGGCGATGGGGCTGCGCTGTGGCATGGTCGCACCCTTACTCGGCGGCCAGGGCGTTGGCCACGTGGCCGGGCGGCGGCAGCGGCAGCAGGCCATCGGCATTGGCGCCCAGCTCGCCGCGCCAGGGGCGCCACTTTTCCAGCGCCACCAGCGCCAGCACCAGCAGCGCGGCGAAGCCCAGCGCCAGCGCCCAGAAGGGCAGGCCGGTCACGTTGGCCAGGGTGATCTTGCCGGGGCCGCCCTGCAGCAGCAGCGGGTTCAGCACCGGCTCCAGGTAGCTGAACACCACCGCGCCCAGGATGCCGCCGGCCAAGGTGAACCAGGCGTCGCGGTAGCCGGCGCCGATCTGCGCCGCGACCGTGCCCGGGCAGGCACCGGCCAGCGAGATGCCCACGCCCAGCAGTGCGCCGCCCACCAGGTCCGCACCATACAGCGCGGCCTTGGGGAACAGACGGGTGAGGCCGAGGCCGTTCAGCACCGCCAGCACCACCAGCCCGGTGACGACGGCGGTCAGGAAGATCTTCAGCATGGTGAAGTTGCGCAACTGCATCTGGCCCAGGATGACCCCGGGCTCGAACACCCGCGACTTTTCCAGCGCCAGGCCGAAGACCGCGCCCATGGCCAGGCCGAGCAGGATGGCGGTGAAGAGGGACATGGCGAGGCTCCTTCAGACGCGACGGAACAGGAAGGCGGTGGCGATGCCACCGGCGAACATGGCGGTGACCGCGACGATCGAGCCGACCGCCAGCTGCGCCATGCCGGAGATGCCATGGCCGGAGGTGCAGCCATCGGCGATGCGGGCGCCGAGCAGCATGATGAAGCCGGCGCCGAAGGCCATGGCGAAGCGCCGCGCCGGGCGGCTGATACCGGTGGCGCGTGCCCAGACAGTGGAAACCCCCCGCCGCCGGGTGCCGGAAAGGCGCGAGGAGACGTAGGCACCGAGCGCGATGCCGACCACCAGCGCCACCTGCCACCAGTTCTTGGCGCCTTCCAGGTGGCGCGCGGCGTAGTCCAGCGCGCGCAACCCCGGGTCGGCCAGCACGGCCAGGCTGTCGCCGGCGGTGACGTAGGAGGAGGAGGTGCCGAGCGCGGTATCCATCAGCAGGAAGGCCGGGATCTGCAACAGGCCGATCAGCACCCCCGCGAGGTAGGGCGACCAGGCCCGGTCGGAAAGGGCAGGCATTTGGATGGCCTCCGGTGAGGTTGAACCGAGGGGCGCATCATATTAGAATAGGATAAATCAGATCAAACTAATATTAGTGAGGCAGTTCATTTGGCGGACCTGGCGCTGGAAATCCTGCAGGACCGCGCGGCCGACGCGGCCCGGCTGCTGCGACTGCTGGCGCATGAGAAGCGCCTGCTGGTGCTGTGCCACCTGGCCGGCGCCGGGGAGATGAACGTGGGCGACCTGGTGGCCACGGTAGGGCTTTCGCAATCCGCGCTGTCCCAACACCTGGCGCTGCTGCGCGAGGACGGGCTGGTGGCGACGCGGCGCGAGGCGCAGACCATCTGGTATCGGCTGGCGGATCCCAAGGCGGCGCGGCTGCTGGAAGTGCTGCGCGAGCTGTACTGCCCGCCCGAAGGCTGAGTCGGGCAAGCCGTGGGCGCTCGGAAACCGCGTAGTGGGCCAGTTCCAATGCCGCCACCAGCGACGCGAGCACGAGAGGGCGCCTTGCCACGTCGGATGCCGTTGCCTTTCCGCCGCGGAGCAAATGGGACCGAGGATCTGCCCCGGATCTCGGTACCACGGATCATGAGAGATTCGACCTGCGCCACGGTGCGCCCGGCTGGGCGTGCCGGAGCGTAGCGGAGGCAGGTCCATGGAGGCGCGCGGCTTCGGCCATGACCGGGTGACGGACTTCGCGGCCGGCGTCGACAAGCTGGCCGTCAGCGTCGCCACCTACGGCATCCTCTCGCGGCGGCTGGATATCGTCGGTGGCGATGCCGTCATCACCATGGTGAGCGACAGCATCACGCTCGCAGGCGTCACGGCCCTCGGCTTCGGCGACCTGATCCTGGTGTGATCCGCCTGGCGTCCCGGTGCCGCGGCGCGGGTCCGTCAGGACTGAGCGGGCGGCGCCGGAAGCATGGGGCGTGGCGTTGTTGGATGTGCCCGACCAAGGGCGCGCGGCGCCTGCAGAACAACGGTCACCTCCCATGACCCTGCACAAGGCGCCAGCGACACTTACGCCGAACGCTGGCGCTGCCTGACGCCTACTGTGAGCTGGGACCGCTACGGATGATCGTCACCCTCCACGCTACAGCGTCGCGCGCAGGATCAGCGGCATCGGCTCCAGCCTGTCCTGTACCGAGGTCACGCCTGGAACCGCCTGCGCCAGCGCCATCAGGCCCTGGCGCGCGGCCTCATGCCGCGCAAAGCCATACAGCGTCACCACACCGGCCGTGACATCCGGATAGACCCAGAAGGTATCCACCCAAGGCTGTTCCCGCATGGCCGCCATGGTGGCGCGCAGAATGGCGGTGTCGTCGGCAGCGGGGCCGTCTGCCGGGTGCGCGCGGAGAACCGCGCGCAGCAGATCGGCGCGGCTGACGATCCCGAGCAGTTGGCCACCCCGCACAACCAGGACGCGGCGGATGCCGTGCGCTTCCATCAACTGGGCAATGCGCTCCACCGGTTCATTCTCGGTAACGCTCACCAGGTCGGCGGACATGACGTCGCGGGCCGTGGCGCCATGCGCCCGGGCAAAGCGCTGGGCCAATGGCCGTGCATGGCTGAAGTGCTGCAGGAACCAGGCGAAGGGCCCGGGCGGCTGATCGGCCAGCCGTCGGATCAGGTCGCCTTCGGTGACGATCCCGAGCGGCGTGCCCTCGGCGCTCACCACCGGCGCGGCTGAAATGCCGCGGCCGGCAAGCAGTTCGGCTAGCGCCGTCACCGGCATTTCCGGCGGCACCACCACCAGGTTGGTGGTCATCAGGTCTTTCGCCTGCATGGCAATCTCCATTGTCTTCGACGCCACCGGCCCGCGGCACGGTGGGAAGCGACGCACGGCGCGGAACAGGCGGTTGCTGCGGCAACCAGCAACGACGTTCCTTCAGGTCGAAGCGGCAGCGGAGAGCCGGATCTAGCCGGCGACTGTCGCCTGGCACCGGATGCGCGTCGCACGACGGTACCGTCGTTGCTGCAGATCAACGCGCCGAGGCGAGGAACGGCGGTCCGCTCGGGGAATATCTTTTCAGCGGTGACACGGTTGCATCGTGTCGGCGTTGCAGGCGTCGCCGACGCGCGCCCGATTTCCTGCAGGCCGCTGCCAAAAGGACTGCCGCCATGCCGGAAGCACACCCAACGGACGCCACCGGGCTCAGCGCCGCGCAGGCGGCAGCGCTGCTGCGGGCGGAGGGCTACAACGAGTTGCCGCGGGCTGGTCGGCGGACACCTCTCCGCATTGTGCTGGAGGTGCTGCGAGAACCCATGCTGGCGCTGCTGCTGGGCGGCGGCGTGCTGTACCTGCTGCTGGGCAGCATGGGCGAGGCGCTGATCCTGATTGGCTTCACGCTGTTCACCATCACCATCACGGTGGTGCAGGAAAGCCGGACGGAACGCGTGCTGGAGGCGCTGCGAGACCTGACCAGCCCGCGCGCGCTCGTAATCCGCGATGGCAGGCGGCAGCGCATCGCGGGCCGGGAGGTGGTGCGCGGCGACCTTGTGGTGCTGGCGGAAGGCGACCGGATAGCTGCCGATGCTCGCTTGGTCGAAGCCCGGGACATGCAGACCGATGAGTCGCTGCTCACCGGTGAATCGGTGCCGGTGCGCAAGCACGCCCACCAGGCCGGCGCCGTGCCGGCGGCGATGCGCCCGGGTGGCGACGACCTGCCCTGGGTGTATTCCGGCACCTTGCTGGTGCGGGGCAGCGGCCTGGCCGAAGTCACCGCAACCGGGCCACGCAGCGAGATCGGCCGGATCGGGCAGTCGCTGAACGCGCTGGAGGTGGAGCCACCGCGGTTGCAGGCGCAGATGCGCCGGCTGGTCCGTTCCTGCGCCCTGTTCGGCGCCGCCGTCAGCCTGCTGGCGGTGGTGCTGTACGGCACGCTGCGCGGCGGCTGGCTGGAAGCGCTGCTCGCCGGCATCGCGATCGGCATGTCGATGCTGCCGGAAGAGTTGCCAGTGGTGCTGACCGTCTTCATGGCCATGGGCGCCTGGCGGATTTCCAAGGCGCGCGTGTTGACGCGGCGTGCCGCGGCGATCGAGACCCTCGGTTCCGCCACCGTGCTGTGCACCGACAAGACCGGCACGCTGACGCAGAACCGCATGAAGGTGGCCGAGCTGAGATTGCCCGACGGCACCGCCTTCCGGCCGCAGGACAATGCCGCAAGCGCCATGCCGGATCGGTTTCGGCACCTGGTCGACACCGGCCGCCTGGCCAGTGCGCCCGAGCCCTTCGACCCGATGGAGCAGGCCTTCCACGCCCTGGCCGAGACCCACTGCGCAGAGCCCAAGCCCGCAGCCGCGGACCTGCTGCGCAGCTACGGCCTGCGCCCCGAACTGCTGGCGATGACGAATGTGTGGCGCGCCGGGGCGAGCGGCGGTGCCATGCTGGTCACCGCCAAGGGCGCGCCGGAGGCCATCGCCGCGCTATGCCGCCTTGACGAGGCCGGCCGCGCCGGTCTTCTCGCCATGGCCGGGCAGTTGGCCGGGGACGGTATGCGCGTGTTGGGCGTGGCCCGCACCACGCTGGCGGCCGAGGCCATGCCGGACTCGCAGGCGGGGTTTGCCTTCGGCTTGCTGGGCCTGGTCGGGCTGGCCGATCCACTCCGCCCCGGCGTGACCGAGGCGGTGGGCGAGTGCCGGTCGGCCGGCATCCGGGTGGTCATGATCACCGGCGACTATCCGGCCACGGCGGCTGCCATCGCCCGCCAGGCCGGCATGGTCGTGACCGATATCGTCGGCGGCGAGGACCTGGCCGCCATGGACGACGCTGCCCTGGCGATCCGCGCCCGCACCGCGACCGTCTTTGCCCGCATCATGCCGGAGCAGAAGCTGCGCATCGTCACCGCGCTGAAGGCGGATGGCGAGGTGGTGGCGATGACCGGCGATGGCGTCAACGACGCGCCCTCGCTGAAGGCGGCGCATATCGGCATCGCCATGGGCGGGCGCGGCACGGATGTGGCCCGCGAGGCGTCTTCCCTGGTGCTGCTGGACGACGACTTCGGGTCCATCGTCACCGCCGTGCGGCTCGGCCGCCGCGTCTTCGACAACCTGCGGAAGGCGATGGGCTTCATCGTGGCGATCCATATCCCCATCGCCGGCCTGGCATTGCTGCCGCTGATCTTCGGCCTGCCGGTGCTGTTCGGGCCGATGCACATCGCCTTCCTGGAGATGGTGATCGACCCCGTCTGCACCCTGGTCTTCGAGGCGGAAACCGAGGAGAAGGGCATCATGCAACGGCCGCCGCGCGACCCGGCGGCGCCGTTGTTCTCGGCCAGCCTGGTGTGGTGGAGCGTGTTGCAGGGCCTGGTTGCGCTGGGGCTGGTCGCCGGCCTGTTCGTCGTGGCGCTGAACCGCGGCATGCCGGAGACGGAAGCCCGCGCGCTGACCTTCTTCGCCCTGGTGCTGAGCATCGTCGGCATGATCTTCGTCAACCGCTCCTTCAGCGCGTCCATCATCACCGCCTTCCGGTGGCGCAACATGGCGCTGCGCTGGGTGCTGCTGGTGGTGACGGTGATGCTGGCGGCTACGCTGCTGGTGCCGCTGGCACAGCGGATGTTCCGATTCGGGCCGCTGCATCTGGATGACATCGCCATCACCGTGGCCGTGGGGCTGCTGACCATCGGCATCCTGGAGGCGCTGAAGCCGCATTGGCGCGACCGGCTGACCGCATGACGGCACCTGCACGGGCTCGGCGTGGCGCGGGTCCGCTTCACCGGCGGCGCGGCCCCGCAGGGCAGGGCGCCTCCACCCCCAGCGGGACGGCCCGCCGCTCCTTCCCGCTGGCACTGCCCAGGCCCGGCGCTGGCGGCTAAGCTGCGCCGCCATGAGCAAGCCCGACATCATCCTCCGCTCGCTGACGCTGGACGTGCGCGACGCCCTTGCCCAGGACTTCCTGGTGCATGAGGCGCATGCCGCCGGCGTTGCCGCGCTGGACGCGGCGGTGCGGGCGCGGACGCGGATCGTGGTCACCGCCGGCTCGATCGGCCTGGGCCGCGCGGAGATGGCCATGCTGCCGCAGCTTGGCCTGATCTGCTGCACCGGCACCGGCTTCGACGAGGTGGACGTCGCCGCCGCGCGGGAACGCGGCGTCGGCATCACCCATGGCGCCGGCAGCAACGCGGCGACGGTTGCGGACCACGCCATGGCGCTGCTGCTGGCGCTGCTGCGCGACCTGCCGCGCTTCGACGCCAATGCCCGCGCCGGCCGCTGGCGCCAGGGCCTGACCCCGCAGCCGATCCCGACCGGCAAGCGGCTGGGTATCCTGGGCCTGGGTGCCGTGGGCCAGCGTATTGCCCGCCGGGCCGAGGGCTTCGAGATGTCGGTCGGCTACCACACCCGCACGCCGCGGCCGGAGCTGCCCTGGCAGGCCTTCCCCAGCGTGCTGGCGCTGGCGGCATGGGCGGATTGCCTGGTGGTGGCGACGCCGGGCGGCGCCGGCACGCACCACCTGGTGGATGCGGCGGTGCTGGCCGCGCTGGGCCCGCGCGGGCGGCTGATCAACATCGGCCGCGGCAGCGTGGTGGAGGGCGGGGCGCTGCTGGCGGCGCTGCGCGAGGGCATCATCGCCGGCGCCGGGCTGGATGTGTACGAGGGCGAGCCCGACATCCCCGCCGAGCTGGTCTCCATGCGGAACGTCATCCTGACCCCGCATATCGCCGGCTGGGCGCCGGAGGCGCGGGAGATGACGATCGCGCAGCTGCGCGAGAACATCGCCCGGTTCCTCGCCGGGCGGCCGCTTGCCTCGCCGATCCCGGCCCAGGCGGGGCGCTGAGCGGAGCATCCTGGGTGGGGGCTGGCGGTTCGGTTGACAAGGCCGCGTGCTGCGTCACAGCATCGGTGGCAACCGCGAGGGTGACCCATGCAGCGACGCAGCCTGATCACCCTGGCGGCCGGCGCCACCTTGGCCGGCCCCGCCACGCTGCGGGCACAGTCCGCAACCACCCTGCGCTTCACGCCGCAACAGGACCTGGTGACGTTGGACCCCGTCACCACCACCGCCTACATCAGCCGCAACCACGGCTACATGGTGTTCGACACGCTGTACGGCATGGATGGCGCCTATCAGGCCACCCCGCAGATGGTGGCGGGCCACACCGTGGCCGAGGATGGCCGGCTGTGGAACCTGACGCTGCGCGAGGGCCTGTGGTGGCATGATGGCGAGCGCGTGCTGGCGCGGGACTGCGTCGCCAGCATCCGGCGCTGGGCCAAGCGCGACCCCTTCGGCGCCACGCTGCTGGAGGCGACGGACGAGCTTTCGGCGCCGGATGACCGCACCATCCGCTTCCGCCTGAAGCGGCCTTTCCCGCTGCTGCCGATTGCGCTTGGCAAGGCCAGCGTGCCGGTCTGCGCCATGATGCCGGAGCGGCTGGCCAATACCGACCCCTTCGCCCAGGTGCCGGAGATGATCGGCAGCGGCCCGTTCCGCTTCAAGGCGGATGAGCGCGTCCCCGGCTCCCGCAACGTCTACACCAAGTTCGAGCGCTATGTGCCGCGGGGCGACGGCGCGTTGAGCTGGACCTCCGGCCCCAAGGTCGTCCACTTTGACCGGGTCGAGTGGACCACCATGCCGGACAGCGCCACCGCGACCAACGCGCTGATCGCCGGCGAGGCGGATTGGCAGGAATACGCCTATCACGACCTGCTGGCGCCGCTGCGCCGGGCGCGGAACGTGAAGCTGAGCGTGCTGGATTCCTCCGGCTACGTCAGCATGGTCCGGCTGAACCACCTGCAGGCGCCGTTCAACAACCCGGCCATCCGCCGCGCGCTGTGGGGCGCCATCGACCAGACCGCCTGCATGCAGGCGCTGGTCGGCCCGGCCGAGACCGCCCTGTACAACGTGCCGCTGGGCTTCTTCGGTCATGGCACGCCCATGGCCTCCACCGCCGGGCTGGACGTGCTGCGCGGTCCGCGCGACTACGCCAAGGTGAAGCGCGACCTGGCCGCCGCCGGCTACAAGGGCGAGACGGTGCTGGTGATGATCCCGTCCACCTCCCAGCCCAACGCCCAGGTCGGCGCCGTGCTGGCGGACCAATTCCGCCTGGCCGGGCTGAACGTCGAGATCTACTCGGTCGAGTTCAACGCCATGCTGCAACGGCGCAACCGGCGCGGCCCGGTGGCCGAGGGTGGCTGGAGCGCCTTCGTCACCAACTGGGCCGGGACCGATTGGCTGAACCCCGCGGGCCACATCGCGCTGCGCGGCAATGGCGAGGCCGGCTATGCCGGCTGGGCCAGCATGCCGCGCGTGGAGGAACTGCGGAACCAGTGGTTCACCGCGCCCGACCTGGCGGCGCAGCAGGCCATCTGCCGCGACATCCAGCTGCAGGCCATGCAGGAAGTGCCCTACTACCCGCTCGGCCAGTACCTGCAACCCACGGCCTACCGCACCAGCATCACCGGCGTGCTGGACGGCTTCGCCACCTTCTGGAATGTGAGACGCGCGTGAACCAGGCCATCCGCAACACCGCCCTCGGCTGGATCGAGGCCAACCAGGCCCGGCTCTCCGCCTTCAACGAACGCATCTGGGGCCATGCCGAGCCGGCCTGGCGGGAATACCGCTCGGCCGCCGACTATGTGGAGCTGCTGCGGGCCGAGGGCTTCACGGTGGAAGCCGGCAGCGGCGGCATGCCCACCGCCTTCGTGGCGGAGTGGGGGGAGGGCGGCCCGCTGCTGGCCAGCTTCTCGGAGTACGACGCGGTGCCAGGGCAGTCCCAGCAGGTGGTGCCGTACCAGGCGCCGCGCCCGGGGCTGCACCCCTATGCGGCGGGGCATACGGACCCGCATTCCATGCTGGGCACCGCGGCGCTGGCGGCCATCCTCGGCACCCGCGCGGCCCTGCAGCAGCATGGCGTGCCCGGCCGGCTGAAGCTGTTCGGCGAACCCGCCGAGAAGGTCTGCGGCTCCAAGCCGATCCACGCAGCCAAGGGCTACTACGAAGGGCTGGACGCCGTGGTGGTGTGGCACCCCTGGCCTTACAACACCGTCACGTCGGACACCCAGTTCGGCGCCTATTGGAGCTGCGTCATCAGCTTCGAGGCGACCTCGCCCGAGACCTGGATCGACCCGTCGCTGGTGCCGATAGAAGGTGCCCACGCCGCCGCCCGCTGCCCCGGCGCGCTGGATGCGATGATGCTGATGTACAGCACCACCAAGTTCACCAAGGAGGCGATGTTCCCGCACGCCGGCAGCTGGACGCTGAACGAGTTCGTGCTGGGCGATGGCGGTGCGACCTCCGACAACCTGGCGCCGCGGTTCAGCCAGATCCAGTATTCCTGGCGCTCCTCCAACCTGGGCATCCAGGAGCAGATCTGGCGCGTGCTGGCCAACAACGCGCGCCATGCGGCGGCCAGCACCGGCTGCCGCGCCTTCGTGCGCTGGGTGACCAAGACGCGCGTCGGCGTGCCGAACCAGGTGATGACCGACCTGACCTGGGCCAACCTGCAGGCGGTCGGCGCCCCGGTCTTCCCGGAGGCCGCGCTGGAATTCGGCCGCGCCATGCAGCGCAACCTGGGGCTGGAGCCGATGGCCGACCCCTTCATCGCCGAGGTCACCCGGCTGATGCCGCCGGAGGAGAACGAGGCCCGGCTGCGCCGCGGCCTGCCGCCCTGGCAGAAGCACCTGAGCGCCGACGACTACGTGGAGTTCTGCTGGCACGCGCCCACGGTGCGGCTGCTGGCCGGGCGGCCGCGGCTGCGCCCGCCGCCGGGCGGCTTCCAGTACCCGGGCTGGACCTACAATGCGCTGAGTGGCCTGCCGGCGGCGATAGACCCCGGCCTGTTCGTGGCGGCGAAGACCATGGCGCTGACCCTGGTGGACCTGGCGACCCGGCCGGAGACGCTGGCCGCCGCCCAGGCCGAGTTCCGCGAGCGCACCGGGGTGGGCACCGCCCAATGGGTCGGCCCGCTGCTGCCGCCGGACTTCGACCCGCCGGTGGACCTGCGCTGGCCGGAATACGTCACCACAGCGCGCGGCGAGGAATGGTGCATGCCTACGCCGCACCACGGCACCGGCGCCGGGGAGGCGCTGTAGCCGCCGCCAGGAAGGGCAGCGCCGGCATCCTTTTGTTGCCGATTCCTTGCCCTTCCGTTATGCGCAGCGGCCGCGGCGCTGCCGCCTGCAGGGAGCCGTTGTTCATGCCGTGCCATCTGCTGGTCGATGGCTGCAAGGTCGAGCCTGAAGCTGGCGCCGAGGACTGGTTCAGTTTCCGCCTGCGCCTGCCGGCGCGTGAGATCAGGCTGGTCTCCCCGGCGGGGCGCCCGGTGGATCGCGGGCAATCCACCGATGCCCGGCTGCTGGGCCTGCGGCTCTTCGGCCTCAGCTGGAGCAAGGGCGAGGCGCGGTTCGACGTGCCGTTGACTTCGCTGGGTTTCGGCGAGGGCTTCCACGACCTGGAGAACACCACCTTCCGCTGGACCAATTGCGATGCGCTGCTGGGCGACGGGCTGGTGCCGGACAGGCGCGGCGAGGTCACGCTGCGCCTGCGCGCCCAGCCGCTGCCGCCGGAGTTCCCGGCGGCCGATGGCGCGCATGCCGACGCCGCCTTGCTCGCGCGGTTCGAGAGCCTGGGCGACGACTGCGAACTGGGCTTCGTGCAGCGGCACTTCGATGCCACGCCGCCGCTCGGCCTGTTCCGCTGGTCCGGCTCCAGCTACGCGCAGTTGCTGGCCGGGCTGGAGAGTGGCTTCGACGGGCTGGGCGACCAGGAGCAGACCAGCATCACCGTCCGGGACGGGGAATACCGGCTCGGCTGCGCGTACATGTCCATGCACACCTTCCACGCCGCGGTGCCGGATACGCTGCAGGCCCGGCTGGAGGTGCTGCGGCGCGGCTGTTCCATGCTGCGGCTGCTGCGGCGCAAGCTGCTGGCCGAGATCGCCAGCGGGCGCCGCTTCTTCGTGTTCAAATCGGCCGATCCCGGCTTCGACCGGGCGGCAATGCTGCGGCTGCACGCCGCGCTGCGCCGCCATGGCCCAGCGCCCCTGCTCTGCGTGTCGCTGGCCCCGCCGGGTAGCCCCGCTGGCGAGGTGGTGCGCGTGATGCCCGGCCTCTACGCGGCGACGGTGGATCGCTTCGTGCTGGCCGAAGGCCCCTATGCCCAGTGGCGCCAGGTCTGCTTCCGCGCCAGCCAACTGCAGCAGGCGGACGCCGCATGACCCTGCCCGAGACCGCCTTCGCCACGCTGGCCGACCTGCTGCGCGGGCTGTGCGAGGACCCCTTGCCCGACCTGGCGCCGGACACGCTGCTGGCCGACATCCCCGGCCTGGACAGCATCCGCCTGCTGGAGGCGGTGGCGCTGCTGGAGGAGGCGTTCGAGGTGGAGATCGACACCGCCGCGCTGGATGGGCTGCGGCGGGTGGCGGATATCCTGGCTGCCGTGGCCAAGGGGCGGCCGCAGGGCTGAACCGCCCGCGCCGCCGCGTATCAGCCCGCCAGCGCCCGCAGCGCCACCTGGTCCAGCTTGCCGCTGGGCAGGGTCGGCAGGCGGTCCAGCACCGTCAACCGCGCCGGGCGGAAGGCCATGGGCAGCGCCGCCGCCAGCCGGTCGCGCAGCGCCGCCTGCAACGCCGCGGGCGCCACCCCCGGCGCCGCGACAAAGCCATGCAGCACGGTGCCGCCCGGCCCCGCCACCGCCAGGATGGCGGCATCCGTGACCCCTGGCTCGGCCCGCAGCACGGCTTCCACCTCGGCGGGCTCCACCCGCACGCCATTGATCTTCACCTGGCGGTCGGCCCGCCCCAGGATCCGCAGCAGGCCATCGGCGCCAACGCGCGCCAGGTCCCCGGTGTGGAAGCGCCGCCAGCCCGGCCGGCCCGGCTCGGGCCGCATTGCGGCAGGAACCACCTGGCCGCCACGCCATTCCCCCAGCGCCAGCAACGGCCCGCGCAGCACCACCTCGCCGGCCTCGCCCGGCGCCACCGGCAGGCCATCCGGGTCCAGCAGGGCCATCTCATGGCCGGGCTCCCGCAGGCCGGCCGGCACCATCGTCTCGCCGGCCGCGGCCAGGTCCGGGCCACTGTGCGGCAGCACCCAGCGGGCGACGATCTGCGCCTCGGTGGAGGCGTAGGTATGCTCGATCCAGCAGCCCGCCGGCACCACCTGCCGGGCCAGCGCCACATCCGTTTGCGGCAGGCCGGCGGCGGCCATGCGCAGCAGCCGCAACCGGGCGATGGCGGTAGGCGTCGCCTGCAGCCGGCCCAGCAGGCGCATCACCTGCGCTGGGAAGGAGGCCAGCGTCACCCCCTCCCGCGTCGCCAGGCGCAGCACCGCGCCGGCGCCTTCCTCGGCCAGGCTGGCGGCCAGGAAGCAGGCGCCGTTGCCCAGCAGGGCCAGGATCAGCGCCACCACATTGGCGCCGGACGCGGGCGAGGTCAGCAACGCCACGTCGCCCGGCACCGGCTGCCAGGCGGCGATGCCCTGGGCGGCGCGGTGCATGGTGGACCGCGCCGACAGCACGATGCCCTTGGGCCGCCCGGTGCTGCCGGAGGTGAAATGCACCGAAAGCGGCGCGTCAGGGTCCCAGGGCGTGCTGGCCGCGGGGAATTCTGCCGCCGGCCCGGCCAGCAGCGCCGGCAGCGAGAGCACGGGCAGCCCGGCCGGCACATCGCGCGGCGTGCCGCTCAGCAGCGCGGCGGGCGCGGCGTCTTCCAGCAGCGCCGCCAAGCGGTCCGCCGGCTCGGCCGGATTCAGCATCAGGCAGACCCGGCCGGAGACCAGGCAGCCCAGCAGGCCGACCACGCCATCCGGCGCCTGCGGCACCAGGCAGGCCACCGCCCGCCCCGCAGGAACCTGCGCCGCCACCGCCGCCGCCACCTTGGCCATGCCGGCGAGCAGTTCTGCGAAGGTGACCCTGCCGGTCGACCCAACCAGGGCGATGGCGTCCGGCTGCCGCGCGGCGGCCTGGCGCAGCAGGGTCAGCGGCGGGGTGGCGTTGAAGGCGGCATCGCCGGGCCGGATGGCGGCATGGCGCAGGCCGGGGATCGGGGCAAAGGTCGGGTCGTCGGCCATGCTCGTGCCCTGCTGAGGTGAAGGCGCGTCGATGGGACGCAGCCGGCAGCCCGGTGCAAGCCGCGCCGTGAGGCAGCCCTGCCTGCGGCCAGGCTTCAGGTGCCGGGGCGACCCATGCGGCAGTCTGACGGGCCTGCAGGCCAGGCGCGGACCCGGCGCCGGCACCCCGCCACAGAAAAAACCGCCCCGGTCACCCGGGGCGGTTCGTCGCCAGCTTCAGAGCGCCGCGAGCGCGGCGTTCAGCGTCTCGCTCGGCCGCATCGCCGCCGTGGTCTTGGCGGTGTCCGGCAGGTAGTAGCCGCCGGTGTCCACGGCCTTGCCCTGGGCCGCGATCAGCTCGGCCTCGATCTTCGCCTCATTGGCGGAGAGCGCGGCGGCCAGCGGGCGGAAGCGGGCAGCGAGCCCGGAGCTGTTGTCGCGTGCCGCCAGCGCCTGCGCCCAGTACAGCGCCAGGAAGAAATGGCTGCCGCGGTTGTCGATCTCGCCGACCTTGCGGGCCGGGGAGCGGTTGTATTCCAGGATCTTGCCGTTGGCCTCGTCCAGCGTCTCGGCCAGCACCTTCACGTCCTCATTGCCGCTCGCCTGGGCCAGGTGCTCCAGCGAGGCGCCCAGGGCCAGGAATTCGCCCAGCGAATCCCAGCGCAGGTAGCTCTCGCCCTGGAACTGCTCGACATGCTTCGGCGCCGAGCCGCCGGCGCCGGTCTCGAACAGCCCACCACCCTCCATCAGCGGCACGATCGACAGCATCTTCGCCGAGGTACCGAGCTCCATGATCGGGAACAGGTCGGTCAGGTAGTCGCGCAGCACGTTGCCGGTGATCGAGATGGTGTCGAGCCCGGCGCGGATGCGGTCCAGTGAGAGCTGGGTCGCTTCCACCGGCGCCATGATGTGGATTTCCAGGCCGCTGGTGTCGTGGTCCTTCAGGTAGGTCTGGACCTTGGCGATCAGCTGGGCGTCATGCGCGCGGTTGGCGTCCAGCCAGAACACCGCGGGGGTGTTGGTCAGGCGGGCGCGGCGCACGCCGAGTTCGACCCAATTGCGGATCGGCGCGTCCTTGACCTGGCACATGCGGAACACGTCGCCGGCCTCGACCGCCTGCTGCATCAGCACCGTGCCGTCTTCGGCCACCACGCGCACCGTGCCGGCGCTGGCCACCTCGAAGGTCTTGTCGTGCGAGCCGTATTCCTCGGCCTGCTGCGCCATCAGCCCGACGTTGGGCACCGTGCCCATGGTCTTGGGGTCGAAGGCGCCGTGCTTCTTGCAGTCGTCGATCACCACCTGGAACAGGGTGGCGTAGCAGCGGTCCGGGATCACCGCCTTGGTGTCGTGCAGCTTGCCGTCCGGGCCCCACATCTTGCCGGACTCACGGATCATCGCCGGCATGGAGGCGTCGATGATGGTGTCGCTGGAGACGTGCAGGTTGGTGATCCCCTTGTCGGAGTTCACCATCGCCAGTTCCGGGCGCGCCGCGTAGGTGGCGGCGATGTCGGCCTTGATCGCGGCCTTCTCGGCGTCCGGCAGCTTCTCGATCCGCACCAGCAGGTCGCCCATGCCGTTGTCCGGGTCCACGCCGATCCGCGCCAGCGTCGCGCCATGCTTCTCGAACACGTCGGCGAAGAACACCGACACGCAGTGGCCGAACAGGATGGGATCCGAAATCTTCATCATGGTCGCCTTGAGGTGCAGCGAGAACAGCACCCCCTGCTTCTTCGCGTCGGCGATCTGCTCGGCGTAGAAGCTACGCAGCGCCTTGGCGCTCATGGTCGAGCAGTCGATGACCTCGCCGGCCAGCAGCGGGATCTTCGGCTTCAGTACCGTGATGGTGCCATCGGCGGCGGCCAGCTCGATCCGCGCATTGGTCGGCGCCGCGACCGTGGTCGCCACTTCGGTGCCGTAGAAATCCCCAGCCGACATGTTGGCCACGTGGGACTTCGAGTCAGGGCTCCAGACGCCCATCTTGTGCGGGTTGTTGCGGGCGTACTGCTTCACCGCGCCGGCGGCGCGACGGTCGGAATTGCCCTCGCGCAGCACCGGGTTCACGGCGCTGCCCAGCACCTTGCCGTAGCGGGCGCGGATTTCCTTGTCGGCGGGCGTGGCGTCGCTGTCCGGGTAGTCCGGCACGTTGTAGCCCTTGCCCTGCAGCTCCTTGATCGCCGCCTTCAGCTGCGGGACCGAGGCGGAGATGTTGGGCAGCTTGATGATGTTCGCCTCGGGCTTCATCGCCAGCTGGCCGAGTTCCGCCAGCTGGTCGCTGATGCGCTGCTCCGGCTTCAGGTTCTCGGGGAAGTTGGCCAGGATGCGCCCGGTCAGCGAGATGTCCTTCAGCGTCATCTTCACGCCGGCGGTGCCGACGAAGGCCTGGACGATGGGCAGCAGGGAGTAGGTCGCCAGGGCCGGCGCCTCATCAACCTTGGTCCAAACGATCTCGAGATCTGACATGCTTTTACCTCTACGCGCCGGGCCGCTTTCGGCTGAGTTGGACGAAAACACCTATGAGGCGCACGTTGTCGCACCGGCGCGCCGGAAGGGCAACCCGTCCGGCACGGTGCCGGCGGCAGGGCCCGGCGGCGGGGCTTTCCTTAACCTTTTGAACGACTTGTCGCTTCGTGGCGGCAGGGCCGGGGGCGCGCCTGGCCGCTGCTGCCCGGCCGGGGGCGATAGGACCGGCAACGACGCAGCCGCGCCGCCGGCTGGCTCAGATATCCAGCACCAGCGTGCCGCGGGCGCGGGAGCAGCACAGCGCCACCACCCGGTTCGCCGCCTGCTCCGCCGGGCTCAACACGCTGTCGCGGTGCTCGGGCTCGCCAGCCAGCACGGGGGTCAGGCAACTGCCGCAGAGGCCCTGTTCGCAGGACAGCGGCACGGCAATGCCGGCGGCCACCAGCACCTCCGCCGCGCTGCGGTCCGCCGGGACCTCCAGGCGCAGCCCGCTGCGCGCCGCCTCCACCACGAAGGGGGCGCCGCCGATGGCGACGGCGGCGTTGAAGCGTTCCATGTGCAGCCTGGCCGCCGGCAGGCCAAGCCGCGCATGCGCCGCCGCCACGGCGTCCAGCAGCCGGGCCGGGCCGCAGACATAGACCTCGGCCACGGGCTGCGCCGCCAGCGCGGCCTCGATGTCCAGCCGCTGGCCGGCGCTGGCATCATGCAGGCGCAGGCTCGGCGCGATGCCGGGTTGGCGCAGTTCCGGCAGGAAGGCGGCGGCGGCTTCCGCGCGGACGCAGTAGTGCAGGGTGAAGGCCTCGCCCAGCCGGGCCAGGCGCTGCGCCATGCCCAGCAGCGGGGTGATGCCGATGCCGCCGGCGATCAGGCAATGCGCCCTGGCGCCACCAACCAGGCCGAAGTTGGCGCGGGGCGCGCCGACGCGCAGCCCATCGCCCACGCGCAGCGCATGCACCGCCACGGAGCCGCCGCGCGAGGCCGGCTCCAGCAGCACCGCCACCCGCCAATGGCCATCCGGCATCGGCTCGCCGCACAGCGAATAGGGCCGCACCAGGCCGGCGCCCAGGTGCAGGTCCACATGCGCGCCGGGTAGGAAGTCCGGCAGCCGGCCGCCGCCGGCATGCGCCAACTCCAGCAGCAGGATGCGGTCGGCCAGCAGGCGCCGCCCGGCGACCACGGCGTCGTGCAGGTCGGCCGAGGCGATCTCCACCAGCACGTAGTCATTCTCGACCGTCACCGGGAAGGTCTCGGCATCCCGCACCAGGTCGGCGCCATGCGCGGTGCTGGTGGGGAAGCTGCGGACGCGCAGGCGGTCCGGGTCGCACCAGGAACGCCCGCTGCGGATATCGAATTCCCAGCCATGCCAGGGGCAGCGCAGGATCTCGCCTTCTCGCGTCAGCCCGTAGTCGCCGGGGCCGTCCGAGACCGCCAGCCCGGTCAGCATGCCCGCGCAGAGCGAGGCACCCTCATGCGGGCAGCGGTCGGCGATGGCGAAATAGGCGTCCTCCAGCCGGAACAGCGCGATCTCCCGCCCGGCGATGGCGACGCGCTTGCGCCCGCCCGGCGGCACCTCGCCGACGCGGGCGACGATGTGCCGCGTCATGGCAGCGTGACGCCGAAGAAGCCCAGCGCGTTGTCGCGGAACACCGCCTGGCGCTGCGCCGCCGTGGCGCCGCTGGCCAGGATATGCGCGGGGTCGTCGAAGTCCCAATGCGGGTAGTCGGTGGAGAACATCACCCGGTCCCAGCCGATCTGGTCGATCAGGTCGATCAGGTCCTCGCGCCGCTCCGGCTCGTCGATCGGCTGGGTGGTGTACCAGATGTGCTCGCGCAGATATTCGGAGGGCGCGCGGCGCAGCGCCGGCACCTCGCTCTTCAAGCGGCGCCAGGCGCGGTCCATGCGGCCGGCCAGCGGCGGCACCCAGGCGAAGCCGGCTTCCACCATCGCCACCTTCAGCGTCGGCAGGCGCTCGAACACGCCTTCCAGCACCAGGCTGGCCACGGTGGCCTGCATCATCGCCACCAGGGATTGATGCTCCTCGATGTAGTAGCTCGGCCAGCCGCCGGCGGTGACGGCGTGGCCGGAAACGCCGGAGACGTGCAGCCCCACCGGCAGCCCATGCGCGGCGGCGGCTTCCAGCACCGGCCAGTAGCGGCGGCGGCCCAGCGGCTCCGACCCGCGTGGCGGCAGGGTGAGCTGGACGAAGCCGGGGTGCCGCGCCCAGCGGGCGATCTCCGCCACCGCGGCTTCCGGGTGTTCGGGATGCACCACGATAGAGCCGCGCAGCCGCGGTTCCTGCGCCAGGAAATACTCGGCCTGCCACTGGTTGACCGCGGTGCAGAGGGCGGCGCCGAAATCCAGGTTGCGATGGCTGGCGGCCGGCGGGCGCAGCGGCTGCAGGATGCCCAGCGCGACGTTGTTGGGGTCCAGGTGCTGCGCCCGCATGAAGTCCAGGTCCGAGCCCGGCGGCCCCCCACTGGGCGGCCAGGCGTCGAGGCGGGAGGTGAAGGGCGTCATGCGCGGATGCGTCGACGCGGCGGGGAAGGGCGCCCGCATCTGCATGCCGTATTCGGCCGCATAGCCGCGCCAGCGTTCCGGCAGGAATTGCAGCACTTCGCCCATGCTGCGCGGCAGTGGGTGGATGTCGCAATCGACGATGCCGGCCATGACCGGGGGCGAGACCTGGTTCATGCGGCAACTCCCTGCGCCACTGCCAGGCGCGGATAGGTGGCCAGCGGGTTGTCCACGCCGATGCGGCGGCGCAGTTCCTCGGGGATCGCGGAACCCAGTGCCGCCTGGCCCTCGAAGTGATGGTGCGGGTAGTCGCTGGCGAAGAGCAGCATCTCGTCGGCGTTCAACTGGGCGCGGAAGCGGGCGAAGCGTGCCGCATCCTCGGGCAGGTCCAGCGGCTGCATGGTCAGGCGGACATGGCGGCGGATGGTCTCGGCCGGTTCGCGCTTCAGCCAGGGCACCTCGGTGCGGACGCCGCGCCACATCTTGTTGGCGCGCCAGAGGAAGCCGGGCATCCAGGCCACGCCGGATTCCGCCAGCACCACGGTCAGCCGCGGGCAGGCCTCGAACACCCCCTCGGCCAGCAGGCTCAGCACCGCACTCTCGAAGGCCTGGGATTCCGCGACATGGTCCTCGATGAAGGTGGAGGGCCAGCCGGTGGCGGTGGGCGCCTGGCGATAGGCGCTACCGGCGTGGATGGCCACCGGCAGCCCGTGCTGTTCGGCCGCGCGCCAGATCGGCCAGAACTGCCGCCGGCCCAGCGGCGCCTCATGGCTCACCGGCACCAGCACCTGCACGAAGCGCGGGTCGGCGGCGCAGCGCTCGATCTCCGCCACCGCCAGCTCCACCCCGCCCAGCGGCACGGTGATGGCGGCGCGCAGGCGCGGGTCGCGGTCCAGCCATTCCCGCGCCAGCCATTCGTTGACCGCGCGGCAGACCACGGCGGCCATGTCCTCGCTGAACATCAGCATGCCCGCATGCATGCAGTTCAGGATCGCATGGCCCAGGCCGAAGGGGTCCAGCAGATGGCGTTGCAGCGTGGCCACGTCCTTGGCCGGGCCGCCATCGGCGCGCCAGTCCGGCCGGGCGTGCAGCGGCGTGCTGCGCGGGTCGGCGGTCAGCTGGTAGTCCATCCTGTCCAGGCCACGGGCGGTGAAGACCTCTCGCCAGTAGCGCGGCAGGTAGGGCATCAGCGTCGCCATGGAAGGCAGCGTCGGGTGGACGTCGCAGTCGATCGGCCCGGTCATCAGCTCAGCTCTCGGCGGTGATGCCGAGGCGGCGCACCACGGCGGTCCAGCGCGCCCGCTCGGCGGCCAGGAAGCGGGCGAAGGCGGCGGGGGTGTCCTGCACCACCTCCAGCCCGGCGGTGGCCATGGCGGCCTTGATCTCCGGCACCATCAGCGCCCGCCCGGCTTCCTGCGCCAGGCGCTGGGCCAGGGCATCCGGCATGCCGCGCGGGCCGAACAACCCGTTCCAGGCCAGCGCGGTCACGCCGGGCAGGCCGGCCTCCGCCAGGGTTGGCAGGTTCGGCGCCAGCGGCGTGCGCTCCGCCTGGGTTACCGCCAGGATGCGCAACTGGCCTTCCCGCGCCGGCCCCTGCACCGAGGCGAGCGGGCTGATCATGGCGTGGATGCGCCCGGCCACCAGGTCCAGCGTGGCCTGCGGAAAGCCGCGATAGGGCACGTGTTCCAGCTGCACGCCGGCGACATGCTTCAGCTCCTCCATGGCCAGGTGGCCGGAGGAGCCGACGCCGATGGTGCCGTAGGAATGCTGCCCCGGCTGTTGCCGCAGCCGCGCGAGAAAGCCTGGCAGGTCCGTGGCCAGGCCGGCCGGCACCACCAGCGCGGTGGGCACGCGGTCCAGCATGCAGATCGGCGTCAGGTCGGTCTCGGGGTCGTAGCCCAGGCGCGGGAACAGCGCCTTGGCGGTCAGCACCGGGCCGTTGAGCGATAGGCCGATGGTGTGGCCATCGGTCGCCTTGGCCACGGCCTCGGTACCCAGGTTGCCGCCGCCGCCGACGCGGTTGTCCACCACGAAGGGCTGGCCGAACACCTGGGCGAAATGCGCGGCCAGCGGCCGGGCGATGATGTCCGTGGTGGTGCCGGCGGGCACCGGGACGACAACGCGCACCAGGCCTTCCGGCCAGCGCGGTTGCGCCGCGGCGGCTGCCGGCAGCAGGGCCAATGCAGGCAGGGCGAGCGCCTGGCGACGGGTGGGGTGCATGCTGTCTCTCATCTGCTTGCGGCCGTGCGGTTCAGCCGTCGTTGCCGGGGTGGTGGGCGGCGCGGTCACATCGCCCCCATGAAGCCGCCGAGGGCGGTCATCTGCGCCGCCGCCATTTCCGGCCCCTGCTGCACCCGGCAGCCGCGCGCCTGCGCCAGCTGCAGGAAGGGGGTCAGCGCCGGGGAGGTGACGACATCGGCCACCAGGCAACCCGCGCGCAGCGTGGCGATGGCGGCTTCCGGCAGCGGCAAGGCCCCGGTGCCGCCCATGCCGGCCGGCGTGGCGTTGACCACCAGGTCGTAGCCCGAAAGGTCCGCGACGCTGCCGGGCCGTTCGATCGCCGTCGCGGGAAAGGCGTCGGCGAGCATCGTCGCCAGCCAGGCCACCGCGTCGGTGGCAAGGTCGGTCAGTGCCAGCCGGGCCACGCCGGCCTCGCACAGCGCATCGGCAATGGCGCTGCCGACACCGCCGGCGCCGACCACCAGCGCGGTCAGCCCGCGCGGCGCCAGCCCATGCGCCGCCGCCGCCAGGGTGAAGCCAAGGCCATCAACATTGTCCCCCACCAGGGTGCCATCCGGGTTGCGGCGGATGACGTTGGCCGCCCGCAGCCGGCGTGCGCGGTCGGTCAAGCTGTCCAGGTACGGCACCACCGCGCGCTTGTGCGGCACCGTCACCACGGCGCCATCGGCGTTGTGCACGCCGCGCAGCGTGGCCAGGAAGCTCTCCACCTGCGCCGGCGCCAGGTCCGTGGGCACCAGCACGCGGTCGGCGCCGGCCTCGGCGAAGTGCCGGTTGAACAGGCCGGGCGACTTCACCTGCGCGATGGGGTGGCCGATGATGAAGCCGACGCGCGTCGTCCCCTGCACGAGCATCACTGCGTCTCCATTCCCTGGGTCGAACCTTGGCAAGCGGGCCGGTGGCGGTTGGGGGCCGGGGTGGCGGTGGGTTTGGCCAGCCAGGCCGTGGCCTGCCACGAGGCACCGCCCGGCCACGCACTGCGATCTGCCAACGGCGCGCGGCGCCGGTCGGTCCTGTCCATCTTCCGTCCCTGCGGCGCCTTGCTCGGCGCCATTGCCCGGAATCTGTCCGACTTCGGCGGGCACGCCAATGACGAAGATTTCCGCCAGACTTAACATCATGTTATGTCCGCGGCCATGAATCTGCGGCAAATCGAGGTGTTCCGCGCCTTCATGACCACGGGCACGGTCGCCGGCGCGGCGGCGCAGCTGCGGGTCTCGCAGCCCGGCATCAGTCGCATGCTGAAGCATATCGAGACCCAGCTGCGCCTGCCCCTGTTCGTGCGGCTGCAGGGGCGGCTGCTGCCCACGCCGGAAGCGCAGACCCTGTTCGAGGAGGTGGAGCGTGCCTGGGATGGCGTGCTGCGGGTGCAGGAGGCGGCGCGCGGCCTGGCGCAATCGGCGCCGGGTGTGCTGCGCGTGATCGTCTCGCCCAGCCTGGGGCCGCAGGTGATCCCCATGGCGCTGGCGCGGCTGCGCCAGGCCCACCCCACGCTGCAATACACCTTCGAGATGATCCCGCCCGCGGCCCTGGTGCAGGGGCTGCTGGACAGCCGCGCCGATATCGGGGTGATGGCCGGCGACCTGGCGCACCCGGCGCTGGAGGCGCGCGAGGTGGGCCGCAGCCGGCTGGTCTGCATCATGCCGCGCGGCCATGCGCTGGAAGCGCGGCGCCAGGTCCGCCCGGCCGACCTGGCGGCCTGGCCGCTGGTCTCCTTCGCGCGGGACACGGTGGAGGGCCGGATGATCGACGACGCCTTCCTGGCCGCCGGCATCACCCGGGAGATGGCGGTGCAGGTGCGCTCCTCCTCCAGCGCCGGCTGGTTCGTGCAGAGCGGCATCGGCCTGGCGCTGGTGGATGAGACGACGCTGTGGGGCGGCACCTATCCGCGCCTGGTGACGCGCCCCTTCGTGCCGGCCATCACCTTAAGCATCCAGGTGCTGACCAAGCGGCTGGTGCCGCCTTCACTGGCGATGCGGCACTTCGCCGCAGCGGTGGAGACCGCGTTGACGGCGAAGCCGGACCGGGGAGTTGGGGCGGTGCCTGGGTGAGGCAGCCGGCGGCGGCTGCCCACACGCGTCCTCAGAACGGCAGGACGATATCCATCAGCTGCTGCCCATAGCGCGGCTGCTGCAGGTCCGAGAGCGTGCCGCGGCCACCATAGGCAATGCGTGCCTCGGCCAGGCGGTCGTGCTGCACCGTGTTGTCGCTGGCGATGTCCTGGGGGCGGATCACGCCGGCGACGCGGAGTTCGCGCAGTTCCGAGTTCACCGTCACCTCCTGCTTGCCGGCCAGCACCAGGTTGCCGTTTGGCAGTAGCTGCGTGACGGTGGCGGCCACGCGCAGCGTCACCGTGTCGGTGCGCGCCATCACGCCGTTGCCGTCGCTCGTCTGCCCGCCGCTGGCCTGGAACAGGTTGGTCGGGTCCGCCGCGCGCGGCAGCAGGCGCGTCTGCATGCCGAAGATGCTGGGAATGCCGAAATTGTCGGTGCCGTTGCGGGTGCGCTGAGTGCGGTTGTTCATGCTCGCCGTGTCCTGGATGCTGACCAGCACGGTGATCAGGTCCCCCACCTGGGCGGCGCGCTGGTCGCGCAGGAAGGTGCGGCTGCCGGTGCGCCACAGGCTGGCGCCGTTCAGCGGCGGGTCCTGTGGCGCTGGCGTCGGCATGCTCACCGGCCGGTAGCCGGGGTCCTGCGTCGGGTTGGTCACCGCGGACTGGCGCGGCACCTCGCCGATGCGCGACGCGCGTTCCAGCGCGTTGCAGCCGGTCAGCGCCGCCAGCAGCGGCAGGATGATGATGCGGTTCATGGCCTGCTTCCTCAACGAATGACCGGCACGGCGCCGATGGCGACGCGCACCCGGCCCGGCGCAATGGCCTGGGCCTCCACCACGGCATGGCTTTCCAGGTTCTCCACCCGCAGCAGCGCGCCCTGCGGGGCGTCGGCCAGGGCGCGGCCCTGCATGGTCAGGGAAAGCCCGGGCGCCTCCAGCGTCATCACCACCAGGGCGTTCTTCGCCACCACCGGCGGCGGGCCCAGATCGCCGGTCATCACCGGCAGGCCCTCGGTCATCGGCCGGCGCAGCTGCTGGCCCACCACCTGGTCGGCGGTCTCGGCGGCGCCGGGGCGCACGCGGTCGGCGCGCAGCCTGGTCACCCGAATGTCGCTGGGCCGGATCACGTCGCCCAGGCCCAGCCGCCGCATCGCCACCACCACCGGCGCCGTGGCCAGCGCGCGGCCGGCGATGCGCAGGCGCTGGCTCGGCATGCCCTCCGCCATCACCACCAGCGTGGCGGCGAAGCGGCCCTGCGCGGCGTCGAACACCAGGCCCTCCAGGCCCAGGTTCAGCAGGGCGGCCACCGGCACCACCGGGGCGGCGAAGTTCGGCAGCTCCAGCTCGCTCTCGGCCGGCATGCCCAGCCGCAGCAGGTCGCCGCGCAGCAGCTCCAGCACCTCGTCCTGCGGCACCGGGCGGCCGGGGCGCTCGATGATGCTGCGCTCGCCCGCCGTCAGCGGCCGCCAGGTCAGGCCGTGCATGCGGGCCAGCGCCGACAGCTGCGCCGCTTCAACCACCAAGCGGCGGCCGGGGGCGGGGGAGGTGCCGACGACGACCTCTGCCCGGGCGCCGGCGCCGGCGAAGATGTCGCCCAGCCGCAGGGTAGGGGTGTCGATGATCACGGCCGGCTTGACCGTCACCATCTCCTGCGCCCAGGCGGGGCAGGCCAGCAGCAGCAGCGCAGCCAGGGTCAGCTTCATCTCCGTCACCGCATCTGCGTCAGGGTGGACAGCATCTGGTCGCTGGCGGTGATGACCTTGCTGTTCATCTCATAGGCGCGCTGCGCCGTGATTAGCGAGGTGATCTCGGAGACGACGTTGACGTTCGACGTCTCGATGAAGCCCTGCAGCACCTGGCCATGGCCCGGCGTGCCGGGGGCGGCGGCGATGCTGGCGCCGGAGGCCGGCGTGGCCAGGTACAGGTTGCCACCCTGGGCATCCAGCCCGCCCTCGTTCGGGAAGATCGCGGTGGTGATCTGCCCGACATTCTGCGGCGCCGTCTGGCCATCCAGCTTGGCCAGCACCTGGCCGGAGGCATTGATGGTCACATCCGTGGCGGCGGCGGGAATGGTGATGCCGGGCTGCACCACATAGCCCTCCGCGGTCACGACCACGCCTTCCGGCGAAAGCCCGAAGGTGCCGTCGCGGGTGTAGGCAATGTCGCCGCTGGGCAACTGCACCTGGAAGTAGCCATTGCCGCGGATCGCCAGGTCGAAGCGGTTCTCGGTCTGGCTCAGGTTGCCCTGTTCCGAGATGCGGTAGATCGCCGCGGTCTTCACGCCCAGGCCGATCTGCGCGCCGGAGGGCAGCACGCTGCCGCTGTCGCTGCTGGCGGAGCCGACGCGCCGCAGGTTCTGGTAGATCAGGTCCTGGAACTCGGCGCGGCGGCGCTTGTAGCCGGTGGTGCTGAGGTTGGCGATGTTGTTGGAGATGACCTCCACGTTGGTCTGCTGGGCCAGCATGCCGGTGCCGGCGATGTCGAGTGAGCGCATGATTGATGTCTCCGGTTATGCTGCGTGGCCGAGGATGCGACCGAGGGCCTCGCTGCCGCGCTTGCCTTCGGTTTCCATGAACTGTGCCATCATCTGGAAGGCGCGGACGTCGCTGGTCAGCCTCGTCATCTCCAGCACGCTGTTGACGTTGCTGCCTTCAAGGCTGCCCTGCACCACGTTGGGCCGGGCCACGACCTCGGGCTGCTGCTCGGTGGTGTAGAGCCGGTTGCCCTCGGCCTGGATGGCCTGTTCGTCGGCGAAGCGCACCACGCGCAGCTTGCCGAGCACGCCGTTCTCGGTGCGGATGGTGCCGTCGCCCAAAATCTCGATGCGGCTGTCGTTGGGGGCGAAGGTGACCGGGCGGTTGGCGCTGTCCAGCACCGCGTTGCCTTCCATGTCCACCAAGCGGCCCTCGCCGCCGATGGTGAAGCGGCCGGCGCGGGTGAAGCGCTCGCCGCGCGGAGTTTCCACCGCGAAGAAGCCGGGGCCGTTCAGCGCCACGTCCAGCGGGTTGCCGGTACTGGTGATGGGGCCGCCGGCGCCGTCGCGCCAGGTGGCGCGGTCCAGCGCATAGGCCACCGGCTGGCCGCCCGCCGGCGTGGCCACGTTGCGCTGCTGCTGCAGGTGCGTGGCAAAGACCGGGCGGTTGGCGCGGAAGGCAGGCGTATCGGCATTGGCCATGTTGGTGGCCAGCACATCGGTGGCGCGCAGCATGGCGCTCATGCGGGAGAGCAGTACGTAGCCGGTCTGGTCCATCGTGGCGCTCCTGGCGGGGCAATCGGTCGGCAGGGCAAGGGCAACCGGCGTGCCAGGGTTTTGGGCGGTTTTGCCCGGCCAAGGCTGCCCTGCTGCGGCAGCTTTTGCCGCCTGGCGGTGCGGCTTGCCGCAACCAGCGCGGTGGCACGCGGCGTGCGCGGCGTTGCAAGGCTTCCTTAAGCCTGGGCGGCCAATGATCGGCTGGCGCGGGAAAATCCCCGGCACGACAGGACGGTTCCCGTGTCAAACGACAAGCCTGCGGAGAAGCCAGAGGGCAAGGCCGGTGGTGGCAAGAAGAAGCTGCTGCTGATCGCGCTGCCATTGGTGCTGGTGCTGGCTGGCGCCGGGCTCTGGTTCAGCGGCATCCTGCCGGGCCTGCTGGGCATGGGCGGCCAGGAAACCCACGCCGAGGCGCCCGAGGCCGGGCATGGCGGCGGTGGCGGCCATGGCGCACCAGCCGCCGGCCATGGCGCCGCGCCGGCGCCAGCGGGCGGCCGCGCCGCGGTGTTCTTCGATATGCCGGAGATCGTCGCCAACCTGAACGCGCCCGGGCGCCGCGCCAGCTACATCAAGCTGCGCAGCAAGCTGGAACTGGCCAAGGCCGAGGACAGCGTCGCGCTGACCGCCGCCATGCCGCGCCTGCTGGACCTGTTCACCACCTATCTGCGCGAAATCCGGCCCGAGGAGCTGCGCGGTTCCGCCGGCACCCAGCGGCTGCGCGAGGAACTGATGGCCCGCGCCAACCTGGTCGCCGCGCCGGTGCGGATCAACGACGTGCTGTTCCAGGAGATCCTGGTGCAATGAGCACGGAGGAGGACGACCTCGCGGCCAGCTGGGGTGCTGCGCTGGAGCAGGAACAGGACGAAGGCGCCGAGACCAAGGCGCCGGACGCCGCCCGCGTGCTCAACCAGGCCGAGATCGACAGCCTGCTGGGCTTCGGTGGCGCCGCCACGAAGGAGACCGACCAGAGCGGCATCGAGCGCATCGTCAGCGCCGGCTTGGTTTCCTACGAACGCCTGCCGATGCTGGAGATCGTGTTCGACCGCCTGGTGCGGATCATGAGCACGTCGCTCCGCAACTTCACCAGCGACAACGTGGAAGTCGGCATCGACAGCATCGTGTCGCTGCGCTTCGGCGACTACCTAAACAGCGTGCCGCTGCCGGCGATGCTGGCGGTGTTCAAGGTGGATGAGTGGGACAATTTCGGCCTGCTCGTCATCGACAGCGCGCTGATCTACAGCATCGTGGACGTGCTGCTGGGCGGCCGGCGCGGCACCGCGGCCATGCGGATCGAGGGGCGGCCCTACACCACCATCGAGCGCACGCTGGTCGAGCGGCTGATCACCGTGGTGCTGAAGGACCTCAGCGACGCGTTCAGCCCGTTGACGCCGGTGACCTTCCGGTTCGAGCGGCTGGAGGTGAATCCGCGCTTCGCTGCCATCTCGCGCCTGTCCAACGCCTGCATCCTGTCCAAGCTGCGGGTGGACATGGAGGATCGCGGCGGGCGCATAGAACTGCTGCTGCCCTATGCCACGCTGGAGCCAGTGCGCGAGCTGCTGCTGCAGCAGTTCATGGGCGAGAAGTTCGGCCGCGACAGCATCTGGGAAACCCACCTGGCCGAGGAACTGCGCCACACCGAGATGGCGCTGGACGTGGTGCTGGACGAACAGACCATGCCGCTTTCGGTGATCATGCGGCTGAAGCCCGGGGACCGCATCACGCTGGGCTGCGCGCCCGGTGCGCCGGTGCGGCTGCGCTGCGGCGACGTGCCGATGTTCGAGGCCGAACTGGGCCGGCGGGAGAACCATCTGGCGGTGCGGATCGACCGCACGCTGCGTCGGCGCGGGGGAGCCACCGCATGACCTGGCTGGAATGGCTGCTGCAACTGGTGACGGTGGCGTTGCTGCTGGCCGCCATGCCCTTCGCCGTGAAGCTGCATAGCCAGCTTGGCGCGCTGCGCAAGGAAGGCGCGGTGTTCGAGGGTGGTGCCGCCGGGCTGGCGGAAGCGACGCGCCAGGCGGAGGCCGCCTCGCTGCGGCTGCGTGCCTCGGCCGAGACCGCGGGGCGCCATGTGGGCGATAAGCTGGCCGGCGCGGAAGCGCTGCGCGACGACATCCGCTACCTGGTGGAACGTGCGGAATCCCTGGCCGACCGGCTGGAAGGGCTGCTGCGCCAGGGCCGTACCGTGGAAGCCCCGCCGCCGCCCGCGCCGGTGACGCCCAAGGCCGAGCCGCCCGGCGCGCAGAGCCAGGCGGAACGCGACCTGATGCGCGCGCTGGTGCGCGGCAGTGCCGGGGGCAAGGGCTGATGCGGATGCCTCGCCCGCGCCTGCTGCCGATGGCGCTGATCTCCATGGCGTTGCTGCTGCCGGCCAAGCTGGTCAGCCTGCTGCGCGGGGTGCCCAGCGCCGGCGTGCCGCGCGTGGAACTGGTGACGGAGGCACGGGCCAGTGCGCCGGCGCCGCCGCCGCGCCCCGCCGCCGCACCCACGCCACCGCCCGCGCCGGCCGCGCCGCCGGAGCCGACGCCGGACCAGTTGGCCGAGCGCGCCGTGCTGGAAAGCCTGCGCGGCCGCCGCGCCGAGATGGAGCAGCGCGAGCAGGCCCTGCAGCAGCGCGAGATGCTGCTGGCCGCCACCGAACGGCGGCTGACCCAGCGGCTGGAGGAGATGGCGGCGCTGCAGCGCCGGCTGGAAGCCGCCCGCACCCAGGGCGGCGAGCGCGAGGAGGCCGGCTGGCGGCAGCTGGTGAAGACCTACGAGACGATGCGCCCGCGCGAAGCCGCGGCGATCTTCGACGATCTTGAGATGGCCGTGCTGGTCCAGGTGGTGGACCGCATGCGCGAGGCCAAGGTGGCCCCCATCCTCGGCGCCATGAAGCCCGAGCGGGCCCGGCAGTTGACCACCGAGCTGGCGCACCACCGCGCCCGCCCGCCCGAAACCTCCACCCCATAGGAAGCGGCAAGTACCGATGGACAAGAATTTGAACGTCCTGATCGTGGATGACTACAAGACCATGCTCAGGATCATCCGCAACCTGCTGAAGCAGCTGGAATTCGACAATGTCGAGGAAGCCAGCGACGGGCAGGAGGCGCTTTCCAAGCTGCGCACCGGCAATTTCGGGCTGGTGATCTCGGACTGGAACATGGCGCCGATGACCGGGCTGGACCTGCTGAAGGAGGTGCGCGCCGACGCCCGCCTGAAGGACACGCCCTTCATCATGATCACCGCCGAAAGCAAGACGGAGAACGTGGTCGCCGCCAAGCAGGCCGGGGTCTCCAACTACATCGTCAAGCCGTTCAACGCGGAAACCCTGCGCGGCAAGATCGAGAAGGTGCTGGGAAATGCCTGACGGAAACCCACCCGACCAGATCGAAGCCGCGGTGCGCGCGGTGCTCGGCACGCTCTCGGGCGACCTGACGGTCACCGAGGCGGCGCTCCTCGGCGAGCTGGAGGCGCTGGGCCGCGAGGTCAAGCGCGCCAAGAGCGAGATCGCCGCGCTCAGCGTCGAGGACATCAACGAGAGCCACATCCCCGCGGCGACGGATGAGCTGGACGCGGTGGTGGAGCATACCGCCACCGCCACCAACGAGATCCTGGACGCCTGCGAGACGCTGGAATCGCTGCAGTCCAAGCTGGACGAGGGCAGCGCCCAGGCGCTGGGCAACGCGGTGACCCGCATCTACGAGGCCTGCAGCTTCCAGGACATCACGGGCCAGCGCATCGCCAAGGTGGTCTCGGCGCTGAAGGCGATCGAGGCGCGGGTGGCCGCCGTGACCGGCAGCTTCGGCAGCCTGCCGTCCGCGGTGGGCAAGCGTGCCGACGCCACCGAGGGCGAGCAACTGGCCAATGGCCCGCAGCTGCCGACCAACGCCAGCAGCCAGGCGGATATCGACGCGCTGCTGGCGAGCTTCGACTGATGCGCGGCGGCCCCCCGGCGCTGGCGCTGCTGCTGTTGCTGTCGGTTGGGCAGGCTGGGGCGCAGGAGGTGCGTCTCGGCCTGCGCAGCGGCGAGCATCCCGGCCGCAGCCGCCTGGTGCTGGACTGGCCGCGCCGCCCCGATTACCAGGCCGAGCAGAGCGGCGACCGCCTGCTGCTGCGGCTGCCGGCCGGCGTGGTGCCGGCGCTGGATGCCAATGGCCGCATGGCGCGCAACCTGCTGGGCCTGGCACGCGTGCCGGAAGGGCTGCTGCTGACGCTGCGCCCCGGCGTGCGGGTGCGGCACTTCACCATGGACAACCGGCTGGTGCTGGACCTGAGCGACCCCGGTACCGAGCCGGAGGCGCCGGCCGCCGCGCCGCGCCGCACCGCCGAGGCCGAGCGCCGCCCGCCGGAAGCGGTGGCGCCCACGCCCCGCCGTGCGCGGGAAGCCGCGCCGCGCCAGGAGGCCGAAGCCGTCGCCCCGGCGCGTCCAGGCAGGGCGGAACTGGCTGTTGCGCGACCCTCGGCGCCGGCCGCAGCGCCGCCGCCGCTGGCCGA
>CANGNF010000047.1 GCA_947455205.1 Acetobacteraceae bacterium
GGGCGCTGTCGGGCCGGGCCGGCGGCCTGGTGCCGCACGGCGGGCGTGGTGGCGCAGAGCTGGTCCGGCAGCGTCGAGGCAGTAGCCAGCCGTGCGGCGGGGCGTGGTGCCGGGCGGGTGCGCGCCGCCTCGGCCCGGGGCGGCGGGGCCAGGGCGACGAGGGTACGGGCCTGGCGCGCCCGGGGGGGCGAGGCGATGGCGGCGGTGCGTTGCGCGGCCCGGGGGGGCGAGGCGATGGTCTCGGGGCTGGCGATGGGGCGCGGCGCGGCGGCGCCGGGCGCGATGGTGCTGGCCTGCACCCAGTTAGGCGCGGGCAAGGGCAGCAGGGCGCCGAAGCCGGCGGTATCCGGCGCGGCGACGGGAGCGCTGGGCGCGGCCTCCGCGCTGGTGCCGAAGCTGAGGGTGGCGACCTGGGGCGCCGGCTCGCCGATCACGGGCTGCCACGCGGCGACATGGCGCGGCGCTTCCGGCACCAGGCGGATGTTCAGCATGAAGGCCAGGAACACCACGGCGACCGAGGCCAGCGCCAGCAGCGGCCGGCCACGCGCGACCGCGGCCTCGGTCGCCGGCTCGTCGCCGTTCACGTAGTCCGGGTCCATGTACCAGGGGGTATGGGCCTGGAAACGCGGCCCACCGGCGCGGGCGTCGTATTCCGCCCAGACCGCTTCCCAGTCATTCGTCCGTATCTGCATCGCCACGTTTTCCAGCCGATGGTGCTGGAACCGGTTTAGATGCATCGCGCCCAAAAATGCAACCTAAAGTTGCCGCCGCTCGACGGAAGAGATGACGTTAAACAACAGGTTAACGCCACTGCGGCCGACCGGTGGTGACCGAGGACACCACCCCTGCGTGTACCCGGCCCCGGCCGGTGGTCCGCCGCGTCATGCCGGCCCGGCATGTATCCGGGCCGGCATCTGCCGGGCTTCGCGCCCGGCGTGCCAACGGCGCCGCCCTTGGCTCAGGCCTTGATGCCCGCGCCCTTCTGGTACCAGTCCAGCATCTGCTCGCCGTTCCAGTGCAGCACGCCGCTGTGCTTGGCGACGTGCTCGTAGAACTTCTCCAGGTACTTGATCCGGTGCGGCTGGCCCGAGATGTACGGGTGGATTGCCAGCGACATGATCTTGGCCCGCTCGGCGCTTTCCTCGTACAGCCGGTCGAACTGGTCGATCGCGCGCTTGAGCAGGTAGTCGCTCTCATGGTGCTGCACGATCATCATGGGGATGTCGTTCAGCTCCACCGTGTAGGGCAGCGTCACCAGCGGGCCCTTGTCGGTGCGGATCGTGGTCGGCTCGTCGTCGTAGACCCAGTCGCCGATGTACTTCACGCCGGCTTCCACCAGCAGCTCCGGCGTCTCGAAGGTCTGGGTCAGCCCCGGGCCAAGCCAGCCGACGGGGCGCTTGCCGGTGAACTTCTCCAGCCGGTCCTGGCTGCGCATGATCATGGCGCGCTGGTCGGGTTCCTTGTGGATCGGCCCCTGTTCCCAGCTGTGGCCCATGAACTCCCAGCCGGCGTCCAGCGCCTGCTTGGCCACGCGCTCGTAGTCCTCCACCACGCGGGCGTTGATGCTGAGCGTGGGCGCGATGCCGAGCTTTTCGTACAGCTTGAAGAAGCGCCAGACGCCGACGCGCATGCCGTATTCGTGCCAGCCCCAGTTGGGCACATCCGGCAGCAGCACCTGGCCGGTCGGCGCCGGGATCACCTGGCGGGCCATGGGCTTGGAGATGTCCCAGACCTCCAGGTTGACGATGCTCCAGACCACCATGCGGTTGCCGCCGGGCAGCTTCATCGGCGGACGGTCGACAATGGCGGAGTATTCGTGGCGGTCGCGCGGGGCCATGCTCATGCGGCGTTCTCCTGTAGGCAGGCGAGGTTAGGGTTGGGCCGGCGCGTGGACAAGCCGCGCCGCAGCGGGGCAGATTGGCGGCAACGGAGGAATGCCCAGATGACCGAACGCCGCCAAGCCGGCCGCCGTGCGACCTTGGCGCTGCCCGCGCTGCTGCTGGCGCCGGGCGCGCGGGCGCAGGCGGCCTGGCCGGACCAGCCGATCCGGCTGATCTCCACCGGCTCGCCCGGCAGTTCCACCGACGTGCTGGCCCGCCTGGTGGCGGAGGGGCTGGCGGCGCGGCTGGGGCAGCCCTTTCCGGTGGATGCGCGGCCGGGGGCGGATGGGTTGATCGGCGCGCAGGCCTTCGTGCAGGCCACGCCCGGGACGGCGCTGTTCTTCACCAATGCCGGCACCATCACCACGCTGCCGCTGATGCATGACCGCCTGCCCTACGACACCACGGCCGACCTGGCGCCGATTGCGCCGACCTGCACCGACTTCCTGGCCTACGCGGTGCACAGCGCCTTTCCCGCACGGACCCTGGCGGAGATGTTCGAGCGTGTCCGGGCCGAGCCCGGCAAGCACAGCTGGTCCTCGGCGCCCGGCGGCACCTACCTGCTGACGCTGGCCTGGCTGAAGCAGCAGGGGCTGGACATGCCCTTCATCAGCTACCGCGTGACCACCCAGGGGGTGACGGATACCGCGGCCGGGCGCGTGGCGATGACGGTGCAGCCGCTGACCCCGCTGGTGCCGCTGGCGCAGGACAACAAGCTGCGGATCCTGGCGGTGACGCCCGGCCAGCGGGCGCCGCGCGCACCGGAGGTGCCGACCGCGCGCGAGGCCGGCTTCCCGATGTTGGAGGTGGAGGGCTTTCCCGGCATGTTCGGCTGGAAGGGCATGCCGCCAGCGCTGCTGGCGCGGCTGAACGCCGACGTGCAGCAGATCATCGCCGCGCCGCAGGTGGTGGAGCGGTTCCGCGGCCTGGGGCTGGTGCCGCGGCCTTCCACGCCGGCGCAGTTCGCCGCCGACCTGCGCGCGCTGCATGAGAAGCTGGCGGCGGTGGCGCGGGTGTACGGCGCCCGGCCGCCGGAGTAGCGGCGGGCGCGGTTCGGCGCCACAGGCGGGGTTTGTCGCGCGTCCGCTGAAGCGTCTGAAGCGGGTCGTAAGGGCGGCTGATTTACGCCGCCGGTGAATCATCAGACGCCGGTCCATGGCCGCGTGCCCGGCCGCAATGGCGCGGTGGCCGGCGCGTCAGCGGCAGCAGGCACCGGCACCGGCACAGCGGCTTGTCGTCGCGGCCCCGGGCGATGATGCCCGCCGCTCCGCGTCACCTCGGCTTGCGGCTCGGCTTGCAGCGCAGCCGCCCCGACCGGCGCCACCGTGGCGATGACCCCGACAATCCGTTCCGCCGCGCCCCTGCTCACACCTCCGCTGTCCGCATGCCGTGTATTCGTCGGCAGAACTCACAGTAACGCCCGGCGGAGATGTGTGACGTGATCAACCCCTGCGCTTAGTATACGATGTTCTTTATTACGTGCATTTGCGTTCCGGTAGTCGGCACCGCCCCATAAGCTGCCCTCCATTACTTCACTACTGGCCGAATACCCGGCCGCGCCCAGCCCTGGGCGCGGCGTGGCGGGGTGCGGCCGGCTGCCTGCCGGGACATCGGCACAACCCAGGAGGGACCAGCGCATGACCTTACCAACCGGGAACAACGGCTCCAGCGGCGACCAGTACGCCAATGCCTTCGGCGGCGCGGGCGGCGATGGCGGTGCCGGCGGGCGCGGCGGGCGCGTCAACGCCGCCAATGGTGGGGGCGGCGCATGGCCGGCTGTTCCAGACCAGCCTGGTACTGCCCGCCAACCACCAGGGCCGCAGCCTCAACGACATTAACGGCCGCAACGGCGGCAATGCCGAGGGCGGCGCCGGCGGTGCCGGTGGTGCCGGCGGCGCGGGTGGCGATGGCGGCACCGCGGTGGCCGGCAACACCGTGGGCGGGCTGCGCAGCAGCGGCAACGACTTCTCCAGCGGCGATCTCTACGCCTCCGCCAGCGGCGGTGCCGGCGGCAAGGGTGGCACCGGCGGCGTCGGTGGCGCGGCCCGCGCCGGCAGTGGCGGGGACGCCAGCGGCTACATCTTCGCCGCCAGCCTGACGGTGAACTGCAATCTTGGCCTGGTGTACCTGGGTGACATCAACGCCGGCGCCGGCGGCCAGGCGCTGGGCGGCGCGGGTGGCGCCGGTGGTGCCGGCGGCAATGGCGGCGCCGGCGGCAAGGCCGCGGCCGGCAACACGGTGGCGCTGGTGCTGCAGGGCAGCGGCAACGACTTCTTCAGCGGCAACCAGGGCGCGGCGGCGGATGGCGCCAGAGGCGGGGCGGCCGGCCAGGGCAGCGTGGGCGGCTCGGCCCAGGGCGGCACCGGCGCGGATGCCGTGGGGCATGACTTCGCCGCCGCGGTCCTGGTGGCCGGCAACAAGGGCACGGTGGAGTTCGGCGATGTGGCGGCCGGCGCCGGCGGCACCGCCCAGGGCGGCGCGGGTGGCGCCGGCGGTGCCGGCGGCCAGGGCGGCGCGGGCGGCATTGCCGTGGCCGGCAACGGTGTCGGCGGCAGCTTCAGCGGCAACAACAACGACTTCTCCAGCGACGCCATGGCGGCCTCGGCCAATGCCGGCGCCGGCGGGCGTGGCGGCAAGGGCGGCCTGGGCGGCAGCGCCCAGGGCGGCGACGGCGGCGAGGCGCATGGCCACCTGTTCGAGGCGCTGGTCAGCGTGACCGGAAATGTCGGCAATGTGCGGGTCGGCAATGTCAGCGGCGGGCGCGGCGGCGACGGCATCGGCGGCGATGGCGGCGCCGGCGGGGCCGGTGGCCATGGCGGGGCCGGCGGCCTGGCCGGCACCGGCAACAGCGTGGACAGCACGCTGCGCGGCAGCGGCAACGACTTCGGCAGCGGCGACCAGTGGGACTCGGCCAAGGGCAATGCCGGTGGCCATGGCGGCAATGGCGGCAACGGCGGCAACGGCGCCGGCGGCGATGGCGGTGACGCCTACGGCCATGTCTTCCTGGCCGGGATGCACATCGGCGACAACGCCGGCGGCATCTGGCTGGGCAACGTGACCGCCGGCGACGGCGGCATGGGGCGGGGCGGTGCCGGCGGCGCCGGCGGTGCCGGCGGCAATGGCGGCGACGGCGGCATCGCCCTGGCCGGCAACGGCGCCCTGGGTGTGCAGGGCAACGGCAACAGCTTCGGCAGCGGGGCGCTGACCGCGCTGGCCCAGGGCGGCAAGGGCGCCAATGGCGGCGATGGCGGGGACACCGGCGTAGGCACTTGGGGCGATGGCGGCGACGCCTTCGGCCATGTCTTCGCCACCACGCTGAGCATCAGCGGCAACCTGGGCACCGTCAGCCTGGGCGACGTCACCGCCGGCAAGGGCGCGCTGGGCGGCACCGCCTTCGGCCATGTCTTCGACGGCGGCGTCTGGCTGACCGGCAACTACGGCAGCATCGCCTTCGGTGACGTCCATGGCGGCGACGGCGCGGTGGCCGGCGACGCCTACGGCCACCTGTTCTCCGGCAGCAGCGCGGTGGATGGCAACCACGGTGAGGTCCATATCGGCGAGGTGACCGCGGGTGCCGGGCTGCTGGCCGGCAGCAGCTACTTCCACAGCTTCACCGGCAGCTTCGAGGCCGATGACAACTGGGGCGACCTGTTCTTCGGCGACCTGGTGAACAGCGGCAGCTTCCAGGTGGACAACAACCACGGCACCATCTGGTTCGACGACGTGGTGGACCTGGCGGACTTCGCGGTGGCGGACAATTACGGCGTCATCCACTTCTCCGCCGGCACCGACATCCACGCGATCGAGATCGTCAACAACCACGGCTCGATCTACGTCGGCGGCCTGCTCTGGGCCTGAGGCGATGACCGCCCGGGCGGCAGCGTCCGGGCGGCTTTTCCGCGGAAGGCGCGCGCCGCGGCCGGTGGATGCCGGCCGCGGCTACTCCTCGTCCACCGTATAGGCGTGCCAGCTGACATGGACGACCCGGGCGCGCCGCCGCAGCGTCACGTGCAGCGCGCGGCCGCCGGTGAAGTGGCCCAGCGTGGGCGGATTGGCCGAGGTCAACAGCGCCGGGGGCAGCCGGTAGTCCTGGGCCGGGTCGGTCGAAACCACCCCGGCCTCGACCAGGCCAGGTGCCTCGCTGACCACGCAGGGCAGGTGCGTCGCGCCGGCCAGCCGGGCCCCGAAGGCGCGGTGGTAGCCGTTCAGCAGGAAGCCGCGGCCGCCCACCAGCACCACATGCACGAAGGGGCTGAGCACCGCCAGCCGCGCGCCCGCCAGCATCACCCCGGCCCCGCCGCCGAAGACTCCGAAGCGGGCGATGCTGAAATCGCCGCGCGGCGAGCGCAGCAGCACGCCGGAGCTGCCCTCCCCCACCGGCGTGGCGGTGCAGTCCAGCGGCGGTGGCCGCAGCGGCAGGCATAGCGGCATCAGTGCGGCCGGGTCGGTGCCCGGCAGCCCCGCGCACAGCGCCTCGGCATGCGCGGTGGCGATGGTCGGCTGGTGGCAGGCCAGGCGGTCCAGTTCCACCAGGGCCATTCGCGCGCCGGGCAGCGTGGCCATGGTCTCCGCCATCCAGCCCTGGCGTGCCAGTTCCTCGGCATAAGCGGCACAGTCGTCCGGCAGCGGCAGCACCTCCGGCATTCCGGCGCCGGGTTGCGCCGGGCCCAGCAGCGCCTGTGCCTGCCGCCAGCGGGCCAGCAGCGCTGCATCGTCGGCCGCGTCCGGCGGCGGCACGCAGTCCTGCCGCAGGTGCCACAGCGCCTGCTCCGGTTCGGCATAGAAGCCCACGAGGGAAAGCCCTGGCCTTGGCATGGCGCGCTCCTGCTTGCGGGCGGGCAGCCTAGGCGGCGCGGTGGCCGGCCTGCCACGCGCGGGCCGCGGCGTGGCGTGGAAGTGACCACCCTGCCCTCTCAACCACCGCGCACCATTTGCATTCCCATGCTCTATTTACGGTCAAGAAACGGGATATATACCGCTACCGAACAGGCTAAAATTTTCGCCGTTCGGAAACCGCTGCGTGCATCGCCGTCAACTGCGCGTGTCTCTTATTTTGCCTTGATTGACAGCGGTTTGGCGCGGTCCCTAGGGTGCGGGCAACGGCAACGCCGACCAACGGAGGAAAGCGGCTCGAAGAGCTGAATGCCAGCAGTAGAACGAATAACCACACACTGATGGCACTGCCGATACTTTGACATTCGGGCCTTGAGGCCAGGACACGCCGACTTGTTGCTGGCGCGTCGGCCCGCCCAACCATGGCCGCGACCGCCCCTCGGTCGCGTGCCGCGCCCTGCCGCATCAGCCGCGCCCCGCGCGCCGATGCCTGCCGAATGCGGTGGCTTGCCGCCGCATGCCCCGGGGGCTTGCCCCCAACCAAAGCCCAGGCCTGGGCACGAGGAGGATCCTATAATGAGCAACATCACCATGCTGACCGACGCGGAGCTGGATGCCGTGACCGGCGGCATCCTGAACGGCGGGGCCGGCGGCGCCGGCGGCGCGGGCGGGGCGGGTGGCACCGCCATCACCGGCAACTCGGCCGGGCTGGTCTGGGGCGGCAGCAACAACTTCTCCAGCGGCCGGCAGACCGCCAACGCCAATGGCGGCGCCGGCGGCGCCGGCGGCAATGGCGGCAACGTCAGCATCCGGATCAGGCTCGGCTTCTGACCTGACGCTCGGGCGTGGTCCGCAACCGGTGGCAGCCGGTGCGGACCACGCCGCAGGCACGACACGTCATCATCGCCCCCGCGGGGGCAATCCAAGGAAACCACATCATGTCCAACATCACCATCCTGAGCGACGCTGAACTCGACGCCGTGACCGGCGGCATCCTGAACGGCGGGGCCGGCGGCGCCGGCGGCGCGGGCGGGGCCGGCGGCGGCGCGCAGACCGGCAACGGCGCGCTCTTCGTCGTCGGTGGCTCCAACAACTTCTCCAGCGGCCGGCAGAACGCCAGCGCCAATGGCGGGGCGGGCGGCGCCGGCGGCAATGGCGGCGGCGTCAGCATCCGCGTCAAGCTGGGCCTGTTCCTGTAGCAGCCGACCGGCCCGCGCCGCCCCGGTTCTACCGGGCGGCGCGGGCCATTTGCTGCCAGCACCCCACCGCGATCAGGGAAGCCAGCGCCATGGGCGTGCCGAGCCAGCGGCCGTTGTTCCGCCAGGAAGTCATCGAATTCCAGCAGGTGCACCGGCAATGGGGCCGGGTGGTGCCGCTGCAGCCGCTGCCGGTGCGGCTGATGGTCTGGTTCGTGCTGGCCTGCGCCGCCGCCGTCATCGGCTTCCTCTCGGTGGCGCATTATGCGCGCAAGGAGACCATGACCGGCTACCTGGCGCCCGCCGCCGGGACCGCCCGGGTCTTCGCGCCGCAGCAGGGGATCGTCAGCGCGGTGCATGTGGAACTGGGCCAGCAGGTGCAGGCCGGGCAGCCGCTGCTCAGCATTGCCATGGACCAGGTGGCGGCCGATGGCCAGGACGTGAACGCCGCCGTGGTCACCACGCTGGAACGCCAACGTGAATCGCTGCGCCGGCAGATCGGCGCCGAGGAAGGCCGCGGTGCCTCCGAGCACAACCGCCTGCTGGCGCAGATGCGCGGGCTTGAGGCGGAGCTGGCCGACATAGCGGCGCAGCAGGCGTTGCAGCGCGACCGCATCCGCGTGGTGGAGCGCCTGGTGCATTCCGGCGCGGCGCTGGCGCAGCGGGGCCTGGTCTCGGAGGTGGAGCAGCGCCGGCGCGAGGAGAACCTGCTGGAGCAGCGGCTCAGCCTCAGCTCCCTGACGCAGCAGACGACGGTGAAGCAGAACGCGTTGACCGAGGCGCGCTACACCTTCGAGCAGTTGCCCACCGTGACCGCCGACAAGGTGCAGCAGCTGCGGACCGAACTGGCCAGCACCGAGCAGCGCATCGCCGAGGTGAATGGCCGCCGCGCCTACATCATCCGCGCGCCCATCGCCGGGGTGGTGTCCTCGTTGCAGGCCTCGGTCGGCCAAATGGCGGACCCGCGGCGGCTGCAGCTGCAGATCGTGCCCGGCAGCAGCACCTTGCAGGCCGAGCTGTACATCCCCGCCCGCGCCATCGGCTTCGTCGAGGTCGGCCAGGCGGTGCGGATCCTGTACGACGCGTTTCCCTACCAGCACTACGGCACCTATCGCGGCAACATCGTCAGCGTCTCGCAAACCCTGGTGAGCAGCGGCGACGTGGTCGGGCCGGTGACGCTGGCCGGGCCGGCCTATCGCGCCGTGGTGGCGCTGGAACGGCCGGACATCGACGCCAATGGCAAGCTGATACCGCTGCAGCCGGACATGCTGCTGCGCGCCGACGTGATTTTGGAACGCCGCACGCTGGTGCAATGGATCATGCAGCCGTTGCGCAGCGCGCGGGTCCAGGGGTGAGGCGATGATCGAGGGCCTGCTCGACTTCGGCGGCCGGCGGCGGCTGCCCAACATCATGCAGACCGAGGCCTCCGAGTGCGGCCTGGCCTGCCTGGCGATGGTCGCCAGCTTCCACGGCCACCGGATGGACCTGAACACGCTGCGGCGGCGGCACCCCGTCTCCATGAAGGGCGTGACGCTGCGCGCGCTGATCCAGCTGGCCAGCCAGCTGGAGCTGACCTGCCGGCCCATCCGCTACGAACTCAGCGACCTGCGCGAACTGAACCTGCCGGCGATCGTGCATTGGGACCTCAACCACTTCGTGGTGCTGAAGGAAGTCAGCTCGCGCGGCGTGGTGATCCACGACCCCGCGCGCGGGGTGCGGCGGATGACCCTCTCGGCCGCGTCGGACCACCTGAGCGGCGTGGCGCTGGAGCTGTCGCCCTCCCCCGGCTTCACCCGGCGGGAGGAACGCGCCCGCCTGCCGCTGCGCGCCTTCTGGGGCCAACTGCCGGGGGTGAACTCGCCGCTGGTGCAGGTGTTCGCGCTCTCCGCCCTGCTGGAACTGCTGGTGATCGCCGCGCCGTTCTACATGCAGTTGGCGGTGGACGAGGTGATCGCCCGGGGCGACGTGGACCTGATGCTGGCGCTGGCGCTGGGCTTCGGCCTGCTGACCGCGATCAGCGTGGCGACGGCGGCGTTGCGGTCCATGCTGATGCTGGTGGTGCAGAGCGCGCTGCACTTCCAGATGGGCGCCCGGCTGTTCCACCACCTGCTGCGCCTGCCGCTCAGCTTCTTCGAGAAGCGGCACATCGGCGACATCCTGTCGCGCTTCGGCTCGCTGGAGCCGCTGCGGAACGCGCTGTCCGAAGGGCTGGTGGTGGGCGCCATCGACGGGATCATGGCGCTGGCGACGCTGGCGATGATCTTCGCCTACAGCCCGCTGCTGGCGGCGGTGACGCTCTCGGCCCTGGCGCTGTACATCCTGCTGCGGCTGGCGCTGTACCGGCGGTTCCGCGACCTCAGCGAGGCCAGCATCCAGGCGGCGGCGCAGGAGAACTCCAACTTCATCGAGACCGCGCGCGCGATCCAGACCATCAAGCTGTTCAACCGCGAAAGCGACCGCGAGGGGCAGTGGCTGAACCGCCATGCCGATACGGTGAATGCCGGCATCAACCTGGGCCGGGCGCAGATCACCTTCGCCACGCTGAACCGCGCGATCTTCGGCTTCGAGCAGATCATCACCGTGTACCTGGCGGTGAACCTGGTGGTGCAGAACGTGCTGACGGTGGGGATGGTCTTCGCCTTCATGGCCTACAAGCAGCACTTCACCACCAAGGCGTCGGAGCTGGTGGAGAAGGTGATCCAGTTCCGCCTGCTGGAGCTGCACCTGGAGCGGCTGGCCGACATTGCCATCAACCCGCTGGAGCCGGGGCATGACCGGCCGCTGGCCTATGCCACGCCGATCCAGGGCGGGCTGGAGTTGCGCAACGTCAGCTTCCGCTATTCCGAGACGGATCGCTTCGTGCTGGAGAACGTCAACCTGAAGGTGGAGCCGGGCAAGTTCGTCACCATCATGGGGCCGTCCGGTGGCGGCAAGACGACGCTGCTGAAGATCATGCTGGGCCTGCTGGAGCCGACCAGCGGCGAGGTGCTGGTGGACGGCAAGCCGCTGAACACCATCGGCGTGCGGGTGTACCGGGAACAGGTGGCGGCGGTGATGCAGGACGACACGCTGCTGTCGGGCTCCATCGCCGACAACATCTGCTTCTTCGACCCCGCCTTCGACCAGAACCGCATGGTGGGCTGCGCCCAGATCGCCGGGATCCATGACGAGATCATGGCCATGCCGATGGCCTACAACAGCCTGATCGGCGACATGGGCAGCTCGCTGTCCGGCGGGCAGAAGCAGCGCACCCTGCTGGCCCGCGCGCTGTACAAGAACCCGCGCATCCTGTTCCTGGACGAGGGCACCGCCCACCTGGACGTGGCCAAGGAACGGGAAATCAACGAACGGCTGCGTACGCTGCCGATGACGCGGATCAGCGTCGCCCACCGCCCCGAGATGATGCATGGCACCGACAGCATTCTCCGCATCGGCGAAGGTTGATGCCGCGGCGCTGGACGCGCTGATCGCCGGCGCCGGGCCGCGCAGGCCCGCCCCAGGCCTGGCCGAGGCGGTGGCGGCGCTGCCGCCCGGCTGGCTGCTGCTGGAAGGGGTGGCGCCGGGCATGCCGCGCCACCTGCTGCTGCACCCCCGCCACGGCGTGGCGCTGCTGGCGCTGCAACCCGGCGCGGAGCCAGGCGCGGCAGCGGCCCTGGGGGAAGCGGTGGCCGGCAGCGGCGCCCCGCCGGTGGTGCTGCTGTGCCTGCCGCGCCGCGCGCTGGAGGGGCTGGAGGCGGCGCTGGAGCAGGGCTTCGCCGACCGCGCGCCACCAGCGGGCTCGGCCTGGTGCGTAGCCCTGCAACGCCGGCTGCTGGCCGAGGGGCTGGCACGGCCGGTCGCCATGCCACGCAGGCTGGCCCGGCATCGGCGCGGTTGGTTGCTGGCTGGGTTGGCGCTGCTGGTGGTCGGGCTTGCCTCGGCGCTGCTGCTGGGTCAGCCGGAAGCGATGCCCTTGCCGCCGCGTTTGGCGGCACCCGGGGCGCAGCCGCCATGGCCGGCGCCCGCGCAGGGGGAAGCGATGGCGGCGTTGCGGCTGCCGCCATGGCCAGCGCGGCCCTACGTGCCGGCCGCGCTGGATTATGCCGAATGGCCACCCGACCCCGCCCCGCCGGATGACGGGGCGGCGCCGGCCGGCTTCAGGCCGGGGTGAACATCGGGAAGGGCGGCGCGCCCTCACCCTGGGTCGGCTTGAACACCAGCTTCACCTTCTGGCCGATCTTCAGCGTGCTGAAGTCGCAATCCACGATGTTGGTCATCATGGTCGGGCCGCCATCCAGCGTCACATAGGCCACGGCATAGACTTCCGGCGCGCGCGCCATGACGCTGACGCTGTAGATCGTGCCGCCGCCGGGGTGCTCGTTCCAGCTGGTCTTCTCGCTGAGGCAGTGCGGGCAGACCGCCCGCGGATACCAGTGGGACTTGCCGCAGTCGTCGCAGCCGCGGACGAGGAACTTGCCCTCCTTCGCGGCATTCCAGAACACTTCGGTCTCGGGGTTGACGCCCGGCGCGGGGATCGCGCGTTCCTTACCGGCCATTGTCGATCACTCCCGTTCCAGAATAAGCGTGGCACCGCCGTGGCGGCTGCCGAGCAGGCCGCCCGTGCCGTGGGCCAGCACCAGGTCGGCGTTCTTCACCTGCACCGCCGGGTGGGCTTCACCGCGCGCCTGGCGCACCGCCTCGATCACCTTGGTGATGCCGCCGCGGTTGGCCGGGTGGTTGTTGCAGAGCCCGCCGCCATCCGTGTTGAAGGGCAGCTTGCCGACGCCGGAGATCAGGTTGCCATCGGCGACGAAGGCACCGCCCTTGCCCTTCTCGCAGAAGCCAAGGTCTTCCAACTGCACCACCACGGTGATGGTGAAGCTGTCGTAGATGCTGGCGTACTTGATGTCGGACGGCTTCACGCCGGCCTCGCTGAACGCCATCGGACCGGAGCGCACGGCGGCGGAATAGGTCAGGTCGACCGCGCCGCCCATCTGGCCCTTCATCGACTCGCCGGCGCCCAGCACCTTGATCATCGGGCGCTTCAGCGTCTTGGCGATGTCCGGGTGCACCACCACCAGGGCGCCACCGCCGTCGGAGACGACGCAGCAGTCCAGCCGGTGCAGCGGGGTGGCGATGAGCGGGGAGTTCACCACCTGCTCCACCGTCACCACGTCCTTCAGCATGGCGTGCGGGTTGTGCTGGGCATGGTGGCTGGCGGCCACCTTGACCCAGGCGAGTTGTTCGCTGGTGGTGCCGAACTCATACATGTGGCGCGCGGCCACCATGGCGTAGGCGTTCACGGTCGCGATGCCGAGCGGGAATTCCCACTGGGTGTCCGGCGCATCGGCGCCGCGCATGCGCGGGGTGGCGCCGGAATGGCCTTCCGAGCGCGGGCGCCCGGCCAGCGTGATCAGCGCCACCTTGCACTTGCCCATGGCAATGGCCTGGGCGGCATGGCTGACATGGCTGATGTAGCTGCAGCCACCGACATCCGTGCTGTCCAGGTGCTTCAGCTTCAGGTTCATGTAGTCGGCCATAGCCAACGGGCCGAGGCCCGGAGCGTCGCCGGCGCAGAAATAGCCGTCCACGTCGTCCTTGGTCAGGCCCGCGTCACGCAGCGCGCCGGCCGCGCTCTCGGCGTGCAGCTGCGCCACCGACTTGTCCTTCGCCAACCGCGTCGGATGCTCGTAAGCCCCCGCGATGTAGGCCTTGCCCTTGATTGTCATGCGTTGCGCACGCTCCCTACCCTTGCCGCGGCCCAATTGGGTCGCGTGGCGCGCACAATGCCGCCGGCGGGCGGATTGGGCAACGCCACCCCTGCCCTGGCGCGCCCGGCCCCGGTGCGACGCAATGATGCTTGTTTCGGGGCTGACCGGCAGCCTACACCCGCAGCCGTGAACGACCCCGCCCAGCCTCCTCGCCGCCGGCTGCTGGCAGCCGGCCTTGGCCTGGCCGCCGCCGGCCCGGCCCGCGCCCAGGACGGCGCCATCCGCCTGTTCGTCGGCGCGGCGGGCGGCACCGGCATCGACATTGCCGCACGCACCTTCGCGGCGCCCCTGGGTGCCGCGCTGGGCCTGCCGGTGGTGGTGGTCAACCGGCCCAGCGCCGGCGGCGTGCTGGCCGCAAGCGCGGTGGCCCAGGCGGCACCGGATGGCCGCAGCCTGCTGTATGCCAGCCTGGGGCCACTGGCGATCGCGCCGCGGATCGTCCGTCCGCTGCCCTACCACCCCCTCGCCAGCTTTACCCACCTGGCGCGGCTGGCCTGCGGCGGCTTCGCCATAGCGGTGCCCGCGGGCTCCCCGGCGCGGGACCTGCCGGGGCTGGTGGCGCGGCTGCGGGAAAAGGGCGCCGCGGCCAACTATGGCAGCAGCCAGGGCAGCGTGGCCTACCAGCTGGCCGGCGCCATGCTGGTGGCCGCCGCCGGAGGGCGCGCCATGCACGTGGCCTATCGCGGCACCGGGGAGGTGCTTGCCGCCGCCGAAAGCGGCGCACTGGACTTCGTGGTGGACCTGCGGACGCTGCTGCAACCGCACCAGGCGGCGGGCGGGCTGCGCCTGCTGGCGGTGACCAGCCAGCACCCCGACCCCGGCATGCCCGAGCTGCCGCCCCTGCGGCTTTATTTCCCCGGCATGGTGCTGGAAAGCTGGGTGGGCCTGTCCGCCCCGCACGGCCTGCCCCCGGCCGAGGCCGAGCGGCTGCAGGCGGCGGCGCAGACCGCGCTGGCGGACCCGGCGGTGGGGGCCATGCTGCTGCGCTCCGGCGCCTCGGCCGACTGGCTGCCGGGCGCCGCCTTCACCGGCTTCGTCGCCGCGGAATTGCGTCGGCTGGGCGAGATCGCCGCCACGGCGGGCATCGTGCCGGGCTGAGGGCGCCGGCGCATCCCCGGTAGTCGGCCCGGCGATCCCGCCGTATTCATAGCGCCACGAAAGCGCAGGGAACGCCCATGACCGTCGCCGCAACCGCCGGAGCCGCCGCCACAGGACCGCTCGCCGGCATCCGCATCCTGGACCTCACGGCGGTCGTGCTCGGCCCCTTCGCCACCCAGACCCTGGGCGACTGGGGCGCCGAGGTGATCAAGGTGGAGAACCTGGACGGCGACCTGGCGCGCAATTCCGGCATGTTCCGCAACAAGGGCATGGCCAGCGTCTTCCTGCAGATCAACCGCAACAAGCGCAGCGTGGCGCTGGACCTGAAGCAGCCCGCGGCCAAGGACGTGCTGCGCCGGCTGATCCCGACCATCGACGTGCTGGTGACCAATATCCGCCCCGCCGGCATGGACCGCCTGGGCTTCGGCTACGAGGCCTGCCGCGCACTGAACCCGAAGCTGGTCTTCGCGGTGGCCACCGGCTTCGGCCAGGATGGCCCGTACAAGGCGCGCCCCGCCTTCGACGAGATCATCCAGGCCGCCAGCGGCTTCGCCAGTTCCATGGGCACCGATGACGAGCCGCAATTCGTGCCCAGCCTGCTGGCCGACAAGCTGACCGGCATGGCGCTGGTGCAGGCGGTCTGCGCCGCGCTGTTCCACCGGGAACGCAGCGGCGAGGGCCAGCTGGTGGAGGTGCCGATGCTGGAGACGCTGACCGCCTTCAACAGCGTGGACATGCTGGGGGGCATGAGCTTCGAGCCCGTGCTGGGCCCGCCCGGCTACAAGCGGCTGAAGCACCGCAAGCCGGCGCAGACCAAGGATGGCTGGCTGACCATGCTGCCCTATTCCACCGCCAATTGGTGCCGCTTCTTCGAGGCTGTCGGCCACCCCGAGATGATCGAGCGATTCGGCGTCCGGGACCCGGTGCAGCGGGCGCAGAACATCGACCAAGTCTATGCGGCGATGCGCGAGATCTCGAAAAGCCGGACCAATGCGGAGTGGGAGGAGCTGCTGCTCTCCATCGACGTGCCGCACACCACCTTCACCCGGCAGACCGAGGTTATGGAGCAGCCGCATTTGAAGGCGGTGGGGATGTTCCCGGTTTCCGACCACCCGACCGAGGGCGCGGTCCGCGTGGCCCGGCCGCCGACGAAGTTCGCCAGCACCCCGGCCAGCATCCGCCGCCACGTGCCGCGCCTGGGCGAGCATACCGCGGAGGTGCTGGGCGAGCTGGGCTACACCGAGGCCGAGATCGCGGCGCTGGTGGCGGCGAAGGCGGCGAAGACGGCGTGAGGCTCTCCCCCCGCATCCAGGCCACCGCCGAGCCGGCGATCCCCGCCGCCCGCGCCTGGGCGGCGCGCTATGCCGGCCAGGCCGGGGCGGCGGTGGACCTGACCCAGGCGGTGCCGGGCTACCCGCCCCACCCTGCCCTGCTGGAGCAGCTTGGCCGCGCCGCCGGCGATGCGCGGCTGGCCGGGTATGGGCCGATAGATGGCGACCCGGCGCTGCGGGCCGCGCTGGCCGCGGACATCACCCGATTCTACGGCGCCGAGGTGACGGCCGCCGACGTCGCGATAACGGCCGGCGGCAACCTGGCGTTTTCCATGGTCATGGCGGTGATCTGCGGCCATGGCGACAAGGTGGCGCTGCCGACGCCCTGGTACTTCAACCACCAGATGGCGCTGACCATGCTGGGCGCCCAGGTGCTGCCGCTGCCCTGCGTGGCCGAGCAGGGCTTCGTGCCCAGCGCCGCCGAGGCCCGCGCCCTGCTGGCCCAGGGCGCCCGCGCGCTGGTGCTGGTGACGCCGAACAACCCGACCGGCGCGGTCTATCCGCCGGCGCTGATCGCCGAGTTGGCCGCCGCCTGCCGCGACGCCGGCGCCTGGCTGGTGCTGGACGAGACCTACCGCGACTTCCTGGCCGAATCGCAGTCGCCGCCGCATCAGCTGTTCAGCGACCCGGCGTGGCGCGACCATGTGGTGCACCTGTACAGCTTCTCGAAGGCCTATTGCGTGCCGGGGCATCGGGTTGGCGCCGTGGTCTGCGGGCCGGCCTTCCGGGCGGAGCTGGTGAAGGCGCTGGACACCTGGCAGATCTGCCCGCCCCGCGCCGCGCAGCACGCCCTGGCCTGGGCGGTGCCGGCGCTGCTGGACTGGCGCCAGGCCAACCGGGACCTGATGGCCAGCCGCGCCGAGGCTTTTCGCAGTGCCGTGGCGCAGCTGCCGGGCTGGCGGCTGGACGCGCTGGGCGCCTACTTCGCCTATCTGCGCCTGCCGGAGGACGCGCCCAACGCCATGGCCGTAGCCGAGACCCTGGCGGCCGAGCGCGGGCTGATGTGCCTGCCCGGCCCGTTCTTCGGCCCCGGCCAGCAGCGCCACCTGCGCCTGGCCTTCGCCAATGTCGGGCTGGAGGCGATCGCCGAGGTGCCGGGGCGGCTGCACGGGTAGCTGCCATCCGGGTTTTTCATTGGTGCCGGGCGCTGCCTCGCCCCAGGCTGGCGGCCAAGGGAGAACCACCATGACCCAAGCCCGCGCCCGCGCCGACGCCTTCTGTGCCGCCTTCGGCCTGCGCGTGCCGATTTTGCAGGCGCCGATGGCCAGTGCCTCGCCACCCGCGCTGGCGGCGGCGGTGGCCGGGGCCGGCGGCATGGGCGGGCTGGGCGCGCTGATGACCGACGCAAAGGGCATCCGCGACTGGGTCGGCCGGTTCCGGGGCAGCAGCAACGGCGCCTTCCAGATCAACCTGTGGATCCCGGAAGCCGAGCCGGTGCGCGACCCCGCGCATGAGGACCAGGTGCGCCAGGTGCTGGCCGGGCTGGCCGGCGCCGCGGTGCCCGCCGCCGGCCCCGGCCCCTTCCTGCAGGAATTCGAGGCGCAGTGCGACGCCATGCTGGAGGCGGCGCCGGCCACGGCCAGCTCCATCATGGGCCTGTTCCCCCCCGCCATCGTCGCGCGGATGAAGGCGCGCGGCATGAAGTGGATCGCCAATGCCACCACGGTGGCGGAGGCGCTGGCGGCCGAGGCGGCCGGTGCCGATGCGGTGGTGGCCCAGGGCGCCGAGGCCGGCGGGCATCGGGGCAGCTACGTCAACGCCGCGGCGGAGCAGCAGCTGGTCGGCCTGTTCGCGCTGCTGCCGCAGATGGCGGATGCGCTACGCGTCCCGGTGGTGGCGGCGGGCGGCATCATGGATGGCCGGGCAGTGGCGGCGGCGCTGACGCTGGGCGCCAGCGCGGTGCAGTTGGGCACCGCCTTCCTGCGCTGCCCGGAGACCGCGGTTCACCCGGCCTACGCCGAGGCCGTTGGCCGCACCCAGCCGGAGGATACCGTGCTGACGCGCGGCTTCAGCGGGCGGCTGGGGCGCAGCGTGCGCAACCGGGTGACGGAGGCCTTCGCCGGCGCGGTGCCGCCCGCGCCCTACCCGGTACAGCGGGCGCTGATGGCAACGGTGCGTGACGCGGCGACGGCGGCCAGCGACGGCTCGCGGATGCAGAGCTGGGCCGGCCAGGGCGCGGCGTTGGCGCGGGCCGAGCCGGCCGCCGAGGTGGTGCGGCGGGTCTGGGCGGAGGCCGCGGCGCTGCTGCCCTGAATGGCCGGGCGTCTGCCCTACCCTTCCGGCACCAGCAGCCGGCCATCCAGCAGCCGCCGCAGCGTGGCGCCCGCCACCAGGGTGATGATGCCGGTGGCGGCCAGCAGCACCAGCCACAGCAGCGGCGCCTGCCACGCCGCCGGATGCGCCCGCGCCGCCTGTTGCAGCGCGCTGGCGAAGGCGGCGCTGGGAAAGGTCCAGCCCCACCAGGACATGGCGAAGGGCGCGCGGGCGAAGTCGCCGGCCAGGCTCAGCATCACCGCTGCCACCAGCAGCGCCAGGCCCAGGCAGGCCAGCGGCCCTGGCCCGAAGCCGCCGGTCAGCCCAGCCAGCGACAGCGCGCCGACCGCCGGGGGCGCCAGGAAGATCACCAGCGCCGGCTGCAACGCCGCCGGCAGCGGCGGGCCGAGGATGAGCCGGTACAGCAGCAGCGGCTGCAGCATGGCCCAGAGCAGCGCACCCAGGCCGAACAGCATCCAGTTCAACGCCGGAAAGCCCAGCGGCACGCCGAAGACCGGCGCCAGGATGTTGCCGACCAGCGGGATCAGCAGCGGCGGGGTCAGCACGGCAGCCTGCCTGGGCGATCGCAGCAGTCCGCGCACCGTCCAGGTGCCGATGGCGAAATGCGCGGCGACGCCAACCAGCCAGACATCGGCGGCCAGGTCCGGCGCATGCGGCGTCATCGCGCCGGCGATGATCATGACGCCGATGCTGACCGTGCCGGCGAAGGCGGCGCGCACCGGGTGGGCCAGGTCCGCCGCCAGCGCCCCGGGGTGGCGCAGGGCGCGGGCCAGGTGCAGCCCGGCCAGGGCCAGCCACAGCAGCGTGGCCAGCAGCAGCAATGCCTCCCCGATGAAGCCGGGCGCGCCGAGGCTGCGCCCGGCCTCCCGCCAGGCCATGCCAAGGCCGCCGATGCCCATGGGCGCGGCGAACAGTGGCAGCGGCAGGTGTTGCAGGCGGGGCTGGGTCAATACGTGCTGCGCCCGCCGGTCACGTCGAACACCGCGCCGGTGGAGAAGCTGCACTCCTCGGTCAGCAGCCAGCAGACCAGGTTGGCGATCTCCTCGACCTGGACGAAGCGGTTCATCGGGATCTTGGAGAGCATGTAGGCGATCTGCGCCTCGGTCATCTGCTTGAAGATGTCGGTCTTGGCGGCGGCTGGCGTCACGCAGTTCACGCGGATGCCGGTCTGCGCCAGTTCCTTGCCCAGCGACTTGGTCAGGCCGATGACGCCGGCCTTGGCGGCGGAATAGGCGGCCGCGTTGGGGTTGCCCTCCTTGCCCGCCACGCTGGCGATGTTGACGATGCGGCCGTAGTTGCGCGCCCGCATGCCCGGGATGACAGCGCGGTCGCACAGGAAGACGCCGTTGAGGTCGATGTCGATGACCTGGCGCCAGGCATCCACCGGGTAGTTCTCCACCAGCGCATTCGGGCCGGTGATGCCGGCATTGGCCACCAGCAGGTCCACCGGACCCAGGGCGGCCTCGGTGCCGGCCAGGGCGGCGTTGATGTCGGCCTCGCTGGTCACGTCCACCTTGGCCGCGAAGCCCCCGAGCCGCGTGGCCTGCGCCTGGGCTTCGGCCAAGTCCACATCCCAGATGGCGACCTTGGCGCCGCCGGCGACGCAGCGTTCCGCCACCGCCAGGCCGATGCCGCGGGCACCACCGGTGATGACCGCGACGCGGCCCTTGAGGTCGTAGGTGTTCATCGTCGTTCCCTTGCTTGTTGGCGGCGGTGGTTCGGGCCGTTCAGGGCATGAAGCTGCCGCCACCGACATCGATGGTCGCGCCGGTGACATAGCCCGCGGCGTCGCTGGCCAGGAAGGCCACCACTTCCGCCACATCCAGCGGCGTGCCGACGCGGCCCATCGGCACCTGGGCGATGAAGGCGGCGTTGACCGCGTCCGAAGCACCCTGCGCCATCGGCGTGTCGATCCGCCCCGGCGCAATGGCGTTGCAGGTGATGCCGTCGGGGCCGAGTTCCACCGCCAGCGAGCGGGTGAAGCCCATCAGCCCCGTCTTGCTGGCGGCGTAGTGGGCGCCGGCGATCTGGCTTTTGGCGCGGGCGGCCTGGCTGGTCATGTTGATGATCCGGCCCCATTTCCGCGCCTTCAGCGGCACCATGCAGGCCTGGGAGACCAGGAAGGCGCCGGTCAGGTTGACCTCCAGCACCTTCCGCCATTCCGCCACGGGCATGTCGGCGATCTTGCGGGGCCGGCCGTTCAGCTTGGGCGAGATGCCCGCGTTGTTGACCACGACGCCGAGCCGATACCACCAGTCCTTCAGCATCTGCGGCAGGTTGCCCACCTGGGCTTCGTCCGAGACATCCAGCCGGATCGCGCGGGCCTCCAGCCCATCCCGGCGCAGCGCCTCGGCGGTGTCCTCCACGCCCTCGATCACATCGGCCAGCACCACGGGGTGGCCAGCTTCCGCCAGGCGCCTGGCCACGCCGGCACCAATGCCGCGGGCGGCGCCGGTGATGAGGGCGACACGTTCACTGTTGCTCATAGCGTCAACATCACCTTGCTGGCGGCGCGTTGCCGCGCGAGTTCGAAACCCTCGATGCCGCGGGACAGCGGCAGGCGGTGGGTGATCATCGGGCGGAAAGCCTCGGGCGTGGCGGCCAGCATGGCCATCACCTTGTCCCAGGTCTGCCGTTCGGCGCCATGGCTGGCGCGGAGTTGCCAGCGCATGCGGACGAACTCCGTCAGCGGCAGGGTCAGCGCACCGGCGTGGATGCCGACCACGCCGAAGACGCCGCCCTTCTTCAGCACGGAGAGCCCTTCGTTGATGCTGGCGGGCACGCCCGTGGCTTCCAGCACCACATCCACGGCGCGGCCGCCGGTCAGCGCCCTCACCTGCTCGGCCAGCGGCGCCTCGGCCACGTCGATCAGGTGGTGGAAGCCGAGCTGGCGCAGCACGTCGAAGCGCGGCGCATCGGCCCGGCCGCTGACCAGCACGCGGGTGGCGCCGGCGGCGCGGGCCGCCAGCGCAATGGCCTGGCCGATGGTGCCGGGGCCGAGCACCAGCACCGTGTCGCCGACGCCCACTTCCGTGGTCAGCACCGCCTGCAGGCCAACGCCGAGCGGTTCCGCCAACGCTGCCAACTCTGCATCCACAGCGTCCGGCACCGGCACGCAGCAGCGCGTCGGCACGCGGACGGTGGGGGCGAAACCGCCATTCCGCGTCAGGCCAATTCCCTGCCGTTCCAGGCAGTTGCGCGCATTGTCGCTGAGGCAGTTGGCGCAGCGGCCGCAGGCGACGAAGGGAATCACCGCCACGCGCTGGCCGGGCTGGAACGGGCTGCCGGTGCCGTTCTTCAGGATGCGGCCGGCGAATTCGTGGCCCATGACCAGCGGCAGATGCGGCACCATGAACTCGTAGCCGCCGGACCATTCATAGGCGTGGACATCGCTGCCGCAGATGCCCGCGGCTTCCACCTGGATCACCACCTCGCCGGGGCCTGGTGGGAAGGCGTCGGCCACTTCCTCCAGCGCTAGGCCGAAGCCGGCGCTGGTCTTGCGGAGCGAGAGCATCAGAACGGCTCCGGGTAGTGGCCGGCGAAGACCGAAATGGGCGGGTGGGCCGCCGGGTCGGTCAGCACGTCCAGCAGCACCGGGGCGCCCTGCGCGGCGGCCTTCTGCAGCGTGGCGCTGATCTCGTCGCCGCTGCGGAGGCTCCAGCCTTCCACGCCGCAGCCGCGGGCGATCATGGCGTGGTCGGTCTCGGCGAAGAAGACGGCCTTGGTGTGCTCGCCGAACTTCACCTCCTCGGCGTGCTTCTGGTAGCCCAGGATGCCGTTGTTCAGCACCATGGTCACGATGGGCAGTTGCAGCCGGCGCAGCGTCTCCAGCTCCGCCCATGAATGGCCGAAGCCACCATCGCCACAGAGGCACCAGACCCTGCTTTCCGGCGCCGCGATCTGCGCGCCGATCGCCATCGGCAGGCCCCAGCCAAGGCCGGCAATGCCGCGCGGCGTCAGGAAGCGTTGGCCCAGGCGGGCGGTCAGGCCATTGGCGATCCAGATGCTGGAATAGCTGGCATCCGCCACCACGATATCGGTCGGCCGCAGCAGCTTGTTCAGCTCCGCCATCAGCCGTTCCGGGCGGATCGGGCTGCTGTCGCGCGTGGTGATGGCGGCCGTGGTCCTGGCGTGTTCGGCATGGGCCTTGGCGATGGCGGATTCCACCGCCGGCCGCGCGGCGGCGCGGGCGGCGACGCCCTCCGCCAGCAGCGCGTCCTTCAGCGCCGCCAGGGTCAGCTTGGCGTCGCCCAACAGGCGCAGCGCTTCGTAGTTACGGCCGATCTCCATCGGGTCCGCGTCCAGGTGGATGAAGGTGGCGTCGCGCGGGTAGAGTTTCCAGCTGTCGGTGCCGTTCTGGTTGGTGCGGCTGCCGACCAGCAGGATGACGTCGGCCTGCTGCACCATGTCGCGCAGGTGTTCGGTCCGCGCCCCCGGCCCCATGACGTAGCCGACCACGCCGAGCGAGAGCGGGTGCGTCTCATCGACGCTGCCCTTGCCCATGACGGTGGTGCCCACCGGCAGGTGCGCCGCCTGCTGCAGCGCGGCCAGCTCGGCGCTGGCATCCGAAAGGTGGATCCCGCCGCCGGCGATGACCAGCGGGCGCTTGGCCTGCGCCAGCAGCTTCGCGGCCTCCGCAATGCGAGACGGGTCCGCCAGCGTGCGGTCCAGCGGCACCATGCCCAGCTGCGCCACGCGCGGGCCGGTGGGCAGCGCCTGGTCCAGCAGCAGGTCCGCCGGCACCAGCAGCACCGCGGGGCCTGGGCGCCCGCTGCACGCGGCGGTGAAGGCCATGTCCACGTAGTCCTCCAGCCGGTCGGCGCGGTCCACGCGCTTCACCCACTTCGCCACCGGGGCGAATAACCCAAAGTGGTCCAGCTCCTGGAAGGCGTTGCGGTCGGTGGCGTCGCGCGTCACCTCCTGCACCAGGGCAATGATGGGCACGCTGGCCTTCAGCGCCTCCGCCAGCGGCGCCACCAGCAGGGTGGCGGCGGGGCCGTTCTGCGCGGTGACGATGCCGACCTTGCGGCTGATGCGGGCATAGCCATCGGCCATGGCGCCGCCGGCATTCTCCTGCCGGTAGACCTTCTGGTCGATCCCGACATGCGGGGCCGCCAGGTGGAAGGCGCTGGGCAGGCTCTGGCCGAAGGTCAGGGTTACGCCATGGCGGGCGAAGGCCTCGGCCAGGCGCAGGGCCACGGTGGCGTTGCCTCCTGTCCGGGTGGCGGCGGTGTTGGGCATTCGGTCGTCTCCTCGGCGCCTGCCGGGCCATCTGGGCGGCCGGTTGGGCAAGCCGGCAGGCAACCGGCAAGTGCCATGGGCGTCAAGCCGGCGCCTTGCGCATCCGTGGCGGAGCAGGTTGGGGCAGCGCCCCGGGCGCCCGGGCGCCCGGCTCCGTCTCGGAGGGCGGGCGCGCCAAATAAAGCGCATCTCGCAATGAACATGCTGGAAATGCCGGTATTCCCTGGGTTTCCCATCGAGCGAGACATCCCAAATTTGGAATCATTCCGTAGTTCGTCTCAAAATCCTTCCTTCATTGTCTAAAAAAGCGTTGCGCATCGCCGCGTATTGATACGTAATCCCGTTAGAAGATTTTTTAGACACATCTCGCTCAGGCTCCATTCGGCCAAAAAGGCGAGTGCGAGAAGGACATGGCCATGACCGCCCAACCGACCGTCACCTTCCTGAACGGCGCCACCAACCAGGTCTTCATCGGCAACACCGCTGACCTGACGTTGCGCTTCGACAACACCGCGACCGGCTCCAATGTCGGCTACGCGCCCTACATCAACGTCATCCTGCCGACCAACGGCGCGGATGGCGGCGGCACCGGCAACAGCCCCGTGAATGACGGCGTCAGCTTCATCTCGGCCACCTACCTGGGCGCGCCGCTGGAAAGCTGGACGATCGAGTTCAACAGCTTCGGCCAGGCGGTCCACCCCTTCCTGGATGACGCCGGCGGCATGCCGCTGGTCGTCGCGGGCACCCCGGGCCAGACCCTGCTGGTGCTGCGCCTGCCCTTCGGCAGCTTCACCACCGACCAGACCCCGGCCGACATCGCCCTGAAGCTCGGTGTCTCCAACCTGGCGGACGTCAACCAGAACCTGGGCGTCACCGCCACCGGCGGCTTCGCCTATGGCTCCGACCCGTTCAACAACCCCTGCTGCGACCCGCCGGTTGTCGGCGGCACGGCCACCATCGACATCGCCCCGGTCGTCGCCGAGCTGACCAAGACCTACCTGGGCCCCGAGCAGGAGACCGCGACCGGCCCCAGCTACCCGCGCGAGTGGGTGGTGCAGGGTGACTTCGCCCCGGGCCAGCCCTTCACCAACGTCAAGCTGACCGACACCATGCCGGACGGCACGGTGGTGACCGGCGCCCACCTGGAGGTGAATGGCGTCGCCATCGCCACCGCCGCCAGCATCCATGTGAACAGCGACGGCACCACCACCGTCATCGGCAGCTTCCCCGGCACCATCACCGGCGGCACCCAGGTGCCGACGCTGGTCATCGACTTCTACGTCACCGAGTTCCTGCACAACGGCACGCCGGTGCTGGACCCCGCCACCGGCGGCTTCCGCCAGTTGGACGACAACGCCAAGCTGGACGCGGACTGGAACCCGATCGACGGCCGCGACAGCAACACGCACATCACCATCAACCCGGTCGGCCCGGAAAACACCATCACCGCCAAGTCCATCGCCATCCAGAAGGGTGTGGAACTGGTCAGCGGCGACGTTGACGGCAACGGCGTGCCCGACTGGCAGCCGCATGGCGTGCTGGAATACAGCCTGGACGGCCAGATCTCGAACTACTTCGAGATGAACCACTTGGTGATGAAGGACACGCTGGGCGACGGTCAGACCTTCGGCGCCGGCTTCATCCCGCACATCGTCATCAAGCAGGCCGGCGCCACCATCCTGGACGCCGACCTGACCGCGGCCGAATACACCGTGGCCGGCAAGGACGCCGCCGGGCACACGCTGATCCAGTTCGACGTCTCCAAGGTGCTGGCCGACCACGGCCTGAGCACGGCGCTGGACGGCAATGGCGGCTCGCTCGGCGGTGCCAGCCACGCCACCAACTACAACCAGGCCACCGTGCTGGTGACCTACCGTACCAGCATCGACACCACCTGGACCGGCCCAACCCCGGCCGACGACTATGTCGACCAGGGCGACCCGATCAACAACGACGTGCTGTACGACGGCAACGTCTACAACACCCAGGATCCCATCGAGGACGACAGCCATGCCGGCGTGACCCTGCCGGTCAGCGAAGTCGGCAAGACCATCTATGCGGTCAACGGCGACACCGCCAAGGGCACCGTCACCTTCACCAACCCTTCGAAGGTGCAGTCCGGCGACCTGATCACCTATGAGCTGACGCTGGACCTGCCGCTGACCAGCGCGCACAGCGTCAAGCTGACCGACTTCCTGCCGCTGCCCGTGCTGAAGGTGGCCGACAGCAATGCCGATGGCAGCGCCGACACCTTCCACTGGGACGGGCTGAGCGGCGCGACCCCGGGCGCCGGGCACATCGCCTTCGCCGCCGGCGACACCTTCCACACCAACGTGCCCGGCGTCACGCCGACCATCTCGATCGACAGCGTGGCCAACAGCCTGACGCTGAACTTCGGCGACGTGCTGAACGCCAGCTACCCGACCACGCACCTGGACCTGCTGTTCACCATTGCCGTCACCGACGCGCCGTTCGGCGACGGGCTGTACCTGACCAACCAGGTGACCTCGTCGGAGACCAACTCCTTCAACGACGTCAGCCAGGACAACGCGATCATCCAGGTCCTGCTGGGCGAGCCGCGGTTGAAGATCACCAAGGGCGTGATCGGCAGCGACAGCGCGACCGCATCGCTCGACAGCACGGTCGGCCCGGCCGGCGTCAGCTTCTCGGCCCCCGGCAGCAGCGGCAACCGCTTTACCGGCACGCTGAACAGCAACGCGCTGGACAGCCAGGCGGTGAACGCCAACCTGAACCACGCCGATGCCGGCGACACGGTCTCCTTCGCCATCATCCTGGAAAACAAGGGCCAGGGCTGGAAGGGCGCCTTCGACACCCTGGTGCGCGACACGCTGCCGCCGGGCTTCGAGGTTCCGCCGGGCGGGCTGAACCTGCACGTCACCTTCGGCGATGGCACCTCGGTGCCGTTCCACCTGGTGGGCAGCGGGTTGTTCGACCCCGCGGGCGGCCTGATGCTGGACGATGCCAGCCTGATCCAGGGCTGCATGGGCACCTACAACCCGACCAGCGCGAAGAACGTGGTCGTCATCACCTACGACGCCCACCTGACCAACTCGGTGCAGGGGCCGAACGCGGCCATCGTCAACACCGCGACCATCGTCAACTACGCGGCCCAGGAAGGCGGCATCAACCGCGCGCCGTATGACGGCCTGCCCGACACCGACACCGCCAGCGTCTCGATCTCCCCGATCATCGACAAGATGGTCAGCAGCACCAGCCTGTCCCAGACCGGGACCAGCCAGGGCAGCAATGCCAACGCCGACCTGGCCATTGGCGAGACCGTCACCTACACCATCACCGTGACGCTGCCGGAAGGCACGGCGAAGTCGGTGTGGCTGGACGACCTGCTGCCCACCAGCAATGGCCAGATCAAGGCGATCTCGGCCACCGTCACCACCGTGGGCGCCAACCTGCACGGCAATGCCAGCCTGGCCGTCGGCCAGACCGCGACCCTGAGCGACACCAACGCCGATGGCGTGGTCGACAAGCTGCACTTCGACTTCGGCAACGTCACCAACACCACCGACAACATCACCGGCGACCACAAGGACCAGGTGGTTGTCACGGTCGTCGGCGTGCTGACCAACGCCGCCAGCAACACCGCCGGCGACGTGCTGACCAACACCACGACGATCAGCGCCGAGGACGCCAACAACCCGGCCAACCGGCTGTCCTACTCCGACACCGCCGACATCGACGTGGTCGAGCCGCACCTGACGCTCGACAAGTCGGTCAATGTCTCCACCGCCGATGCCGGCGACATCGTCACCTACACGATCACGCTGACCAACAACCAGCCGGGCTACAACGCCCCGGCCTTCGATGTCAGCATCGACGACCTGCTGGCCAACCTGCCGCCGAACGCGCAGTTCCAGCACGGCACGCTGGCCATCTCGGCCGGCTCCGCCGCCGGCGCCACCATCGTCACCGGCAACGGCGCGACGGATACGGGCATCAAGGTCACCGCGGCCCAGCTCGACCCCGGCCAGCACATCACCCTGACCTTCCAGGCCAAGGTGACGGACGTTGCCAAGGTCGGCGCCGATGTGCCGAACACCGCGACCTCCGACGCCAGCAGCCTGCCGGGCACGGATGTTAACGAGCGCAGCTACCACAACACCGACGATGCGGACTTCCACATTGCCGCGCCGACGGTGACCAAGGTAATCAGCGCCACCAGCTACACCGACACCGGCAGCAGCCAGTACAACAGCGGCAACCCGGACCTGAAGCCGGGCGAGATCGCCACCTACGACATCACCATCACCCTGCCGGAGGGCGACAGCCCGCACCTGAAGGTGACCGACCTGCTGGCCGACATCCTGGCCAGCGGCACCAGCAGCGGTGAACTGCAGTACGTGGCCGGTTCCGCCCAGGTCGTCTCGGTCGGCGCCAACCTCTCGGCCGCCGGCGCGCCGGTCATCACCGTCTCCGACAGCAACGCCAACGGCACGGTCGACCAGCTGGTGGTGGACTTCGGCAACGTCCACAACCAGTACGACAACGTCAGCGACGCCAAGGACCAGATCGTCATCCGCCTGCAGGCCAAGGCGGTGGACGTGGCGGCCAACGAGCCGGGCGATGTGCTGGTCAACAACGTGACCGTCACCACCGACCTGACCACCGCCTCGGCCCACGCCGATGCCGACTTCGTCCAGCCGCACCTGCTGGTGGACAAGTCCACGCCCTTCACCAGCGGCGATGCCGGTGACGTGGCGACCTACACCATCACCATCCGCCACGCGGCCGACAGCCATGGCAACGCCTATGACGTGAACCTGGCGGACCTGCTGGCCCCCGGCCTGCAGCTGGTGGCCGGCAGCGCCACCACCTCGGCCGGCACGCTCAGCACCGCCGGCGGCAAGGTCAACCTGCACCTGGACCAGTACAACCTGGGCGCCGGCACCATCACGGTCACCTACCAGGCCCGCCTGCTGGACGACGTGGTGAATGGCCAGAACATCACCAACACCGCGACGCTGGAATACCACTCCTCCAGCCCGGTGCAGGACCCGACCGAGGGCCGCGACCTGAACGGCAGCGACGATGCCACCGTGCATGTCGCGCTGTCGGACAGCGTGGTGAAGACCATCACCGGGACCGACAACACCTACACCACCGGTGGCAATGTAGCCTTCGGCGAGACCGTCACCTACAGCATCACCGCCACGGTGGGTGAAGGCGGCCAGCACCTGGTGGTCAGCGACGCGCTGCCCGCCAACCTGACCTACGTCTCCTCGCAGGTGCTCTCGGTCGGTGCCTCGATCTCCGGCAGCAGCCTGGCGGTCGGCGATGCCGGCACCGTCAGCGGCAACACCATCAGCTTCGACTTCGGCACCATCGACAACGCCGGCGACAACGTGCTGAACGTTGGCGACAAGGTGGTCGTGCAGGTGGTGGCCATGGTCGGCGCCGGGGCCCACGCCGCGGATGTGCTGACCAACACCGCCACCGTCAGCGGCACGGACGGCGCCAACCCCTACGGCGTCAACCCCAACACCCCGGTGCCCGGCGGCACCAGCCAGCAGAGCGTGACGGTGGTTGCCGCCGCGGTCGGCGACAAGGCCTTCGTAGACGCCAACGGCAATGGCATCCAGGACAGCGGCGAGGCCGGCGTCGGCGGCGTCACGGTCCAGCTGCTCGACAGCACCAACGCCATCGTCGGCACCGCGACCACGGCGCCGGATGGCAGCTACCACTTCACCAACCTGGTGCCGGGCAGCTACCACGAGCACTTCATCGCCCCGTCCGGCTGGGTGATCACCCAGCCCGGCCAGGGCACGGCGGCCACCGACAGCGACGCCAACCCCGCCACCGGCGACGGCGCGACCTTCACGCTGACCAACGGCCAGACCGACAACACGCACGACATCGGCCTGTACCAGCCGATCACCATCGGCGACTACGCCTTCGTGGACGCCAATGGCGACGGCCTGCAGACCCCGGGCGAAAGCCCGCTGCCGGGCGTGACCGTGAAGCTGCTGGACGGCAGCAACAACGTGGTGACCACCACCACCACCAATGGCAGCGGTGCCTACAGCTTCACCGGCCTGGCCCCCGGCCAGTACCACGTGCAGTTCGTCACCCCCGCCGGCTACACCATCACCCCGGCCGACCAGGGCGGTGACGCGGTCGACAGCGACGCCAACGTGGGCACCGGCATCACGCCGACCCGCACCTACGTCTCCGGCGACGTGGACAACAGCATCGACGCCGGCTTCTACATCCCGGCTGCCCTGGGCGACCGCGCCTGGGTGGATGCCAACGGCAACGGCATCCAGGACAGCGGCGAGGCCAACCTGCAGGGCGCCGTGGTCCGCCTGTTCGACGCCGGCAACAACCTGGTCGGCACCGCCACCACGGATACCAACGGCGCGTACAGCTTCACCGGCCTGCGCCCCGGCACCTACCACGAGACCTTCACGGCGCCGTCCGGCTACGTGATCACCAAGGCCGGCGCAGGCACCACGGCGACCGACAGTGACAGCTCCGGCGTCGGCACGTCCTCGGGCACCGGGCCCAACATCACGCTGGTGAGCGGCCAGAACGACATCACCCACGATGTCGGCTTCTATGCCCCCATCACCATCGGCGATAAGGTCTTCAACGACCTGAACGCCAACGGCGTGCAGGATGGTGGCGAGACCGGCATCTTCAACGCCACCGTCAAGCTGCTGGACGGCGCCGGCACGGTGGTCGCCACCACCACCACCGACAGCAACGGACTGTACCACTTCACCAACCTGGCGCCCGGCGACTACCGGGTGCAGTTCGTCACCCCGGCGACCTACACCGCCAGCCCGGCCGACCAGGGCGGCAACGACACCACGGACAGCGACGCCATCGGCGGCCTGTCGCCGCTCCACACCTACGTCTCCGGCGACAACGACAGCACGGTGGATGCCGGCTTCTACCAGTCCGCCGCCATCGGCGACCGGGTCTGGCTGGACGCCAACGGCAATGGCCAGCAGGACATCGGCGAGAACGGCATCGACAACATCACGGTGAAGCTGCTGGACGGCAGCAACGCGGTGCTGAACACCACCACCACGGATGCCAGCGGCAACTACCACTTCACCGGCCTGGTGCCTGGTTCCTACAAGGTGCAGTTCGTCACCTCCGGCGGGCTGGAGCTGACCACGAAGGACAGCGGCGCCGACGGCAGCGACAGCGACGCCGACACCACCAGCGGCGTGACCGGCACCTACACCCTGGCCGGCGGGCAGACCGACAACACGGTGGATGCCGGCATGTACCTGCCGGTCTCCATCGGCGACCGCGCCTTTGTGGACACCAACGGCAACGGCCTGCAGGACCTGGGCGAAAGCGGCCTGGCGAACGTGACCGTGAAGCTGCTGGACGGCCTGGGCAACGTGGTCGCCACCACCACCACCGACAGCAACGGCATCTACGGCTTCGGCGACCTGAAGCCGGCCACCTACCAGGTGCAGTTCGTCACCCCCGCCGGCTACACCACTACCCCGGCCGACCAGGGCAACGACGCCCAGGACAGCGACGCCAACCCCGCCACCGGCAAGGCGCCCGCCCACACCTACCTCTCCGGCGACGCCGATACCTCGATCGACGCCGGCTTCTACATCCCCGCCAGCCTGGGTGACCGCGCCTGGGTGGATGCCAACGCCAACGGCATCCAGGACAGCGGCGAGGCCAACCTGGCCAATGTGCGGGTGGACCTGTTCGACGCCGCCAACACACTGGTCGGCAGCGTCACCACCGCGCCGGATGGCAGCTACGCCTTCACCAACCTGCGCCCGGGCACCTACCACGAGGTGTTCACCGCCCCGACCGGCAGCACCTACGTGCTGACCCGCAGCGGCGCCGGCACCGCCGGCACCGACAGCGACGCCAGCGGCTTCACCACCGCCAGCGGCTCCGGCCCCAGCATCACCCTGGCCAGCGGCCAGAACGACATCACCCATGACGCCGGCTTCTACCAGCCGGTGACCATTGGTGACCGGGTCTGGACCGACACCAACGGCAACGGCACGCAGGATCTCGGCGAGACCGGGATCGCCAACGTCACCGTCAAGCTGGTGGACAACCTGGGCAACGTGGTGGCCACCCAGACCACCGACGGCAACGGCAACTACACCTTCCTCAACGTGGTGCCCGGCACCTACCAGGTGCAGTTCGTGCCACCGGCCGGCTACACCTTCACCACGCCGGACAACACCGGCGACACCGCGGACAGCGACGCCAACCCGGCCACCGGGCTGAGCCCGCTGAAGACCTACCAGACCGGGGATGTGGATACCTCCGTCGATGCCGGGCTGTGGAAGCCCAGCTCGCTCGGCGACTTCGTCTTCGTCGACCAGAACGGCAACGGCGTGCAGGACGGCGCGGATACGCCGCTCGGCGGGATCGTGGTCAAGCTGTTCGACGGCGCCGGCCACTTCATCACCCAGACCACCACGGCGCCGGATGGCAGCTACCTGTTCAGCAACCTGGCCCCCGGCCAGTACCAGGAACAGTTCGTCAAGCCGGCGGGGTATGAGTTCACCCAGCTGGGCCAGGGCACCGCGGCGACCGACAGCGAGGCGAACCAGACGACCGGCTACGGCCCCGTCATCACCCTCACCAGCGGCACCAACGACCTGACCCATGACGCCGGCCTGTACCAGCCGGTGACCATCGGCGACGTTGCCTTCGAGGACATGAACGGCAACGGCATCCAGGATGCCGGCGACAACGGCGTGGCCGGCGTGACCGTGCAGCTGGTGAACGACACCACCAACGCGGTGGTCGCCACCACCACCACGGCGGCCGATGGCAGCTACCACTTCACCCAGCTGCCGCCGGGTTCCTACCACGAGGTGTTCACCAACCCGTCCGGCTACGTCTTCACGCCGAACGGCCAGGGCACGCCTGCCACCGACAGCGACGCCAACCCGACGACGGGCGTGGCGCCGGGCTTCAGCATCCTGTCCGGGCAAACCGACAACACGCATGACGTCGGCCTCTACAAGCCGGTCAGCATCGGCGACTACACCTGGGTGGATGTGAACGGGAATGGCCAGCAGGACGGTGGCGAACCCGCCCTGGCCGGCGTGACCGTGAAGCTGCTGGACGGTGCGAACCACCTGCTGGCGACCACCACCACGGATGGCCTCGGCGCCTACAGCTTCACCGGCCTGGCGCCCGGCGCCTACCAGGTGCAGTTCGTGGCCCCCGCGGGCCAGGGCTACCTGGTGACGCCGCCGGATCGCGGGCTGGACGTGTCCGACAGCGACGCCAATGTCGGCACCGGCAAGGCGCCCGTGCATACCTATGTCTCCGGTGACCACGACGGCACGATCGACGCCGGCTTCTACAAGCCGGCCACCATCGGCGACTACGTCTTCATCGACGACAACGGCAACGGCGTGCAGGACGCCGGCGACACCGCCCTGGGCGGCGTGACGGTGAAGCTGTTCGACAGCACCAACACGCTGGTCGGCACCACCACCACGGCGCCGGATGGCAGCTACCACTTCAGCGGCCCGCTGCCGGGCGACTACCACGAGCAGTTCGTCACCCCGGCCAACTACGTCCTGACCCAGACCGGCCAGGGCACGGCGGCGACGGACAGTGACGCCAACCCCGGCACCGGCTTCGGGCCCACCATCACGGTGATCTCGGACCAGACCGACAACACCCACGACGCCGGCATGTACATACCGGTGAAGATCGGCGACTACGCCTTCGAGGACTACAACGGCAACGGCATCCAGGATGCCGGCGACCAGCCGTTGGCCGGCATGACGGTGAAGCTGTACAACAACGTCACCGGTGCCCTGGTGGCCACCGCCGTCACGGCGCCGGATGGCAGCTACCTCTTCACCGTGCCGCCGGGCAGCTACTATGAGAGCTTCACCGCCCCGCTGGGCTTCGAGCTGACCAAGTCCGGCCAGGGTACGCCGGCGACCGACAGCGACAGCAGCGGCTTCCAGCAGACCACCGGCAGCGGCCCGGTCTTCGTGATGCACAGCGGCGGCACCGACCTGACGCACGATGTCGGCGCCTTCCGCCCGGTCACCATCGGCGACCGCGTGTTCGAGGACCAGAACGGCGACGGCAAGCAGGATGCCGGCGACACCAACCTGGCGGGCGTGACCGTCAAGCTGCTGGACGCCAGCAACACCGTCCTCACCACCACGACGACGGACAGCAACGGCCTCTACAGCTTCGGCAACCTGCCGCCCGGCCAGTACCATGTGCAGGTGGTGGCCCCGGTGGGGTACTTCTTCACCACGCCGGACCAGGGCACCGACGCCCAGGACAGCGACGCCAACACCGGCACCGGCATCACGCCGACCAAGACCTACGTCTCCGGCGACAATGACAGCTCGGTGGATGCGGGGCTCTGGCGCCCGGTCACCATCGGCGACCGTGCCTGGGTGGACACCGATGGCGACGGCCAGCAGGACCTCGGCGAAACCGGCCTGGCCGGCGTCACCGTGACCCTGGTGAACGAAGGCACCGGCGCGACCTACACCGCCACCACCGATGCCAGCGGCAACTACCTGTTCACCGGCCTGCCGCCCGGCACCTACCACGAGGTGTTCGGCAAGCCTGCCGGCTACGAGTTCACCCTGCAGAACCAGGGTGTGCCCGCCACCGACAGCGATGCGAACCAGGCGACCGGCGTCGGTCCCAGCTTCGCCATCAAATCGGGCATCACCGACCTGACGCATGACGCCGGCCTCTACATCCCCGGCCATGTGAAGGGCACGGCGTTCGAGGCGATGCCCCCCGGCATCTGCGCCGACAAGCTGCCCGGCGCGGTCTTCGCCGGGGTCACGGTGAACCTGGTCAACGCCGCGGGCACCGTGGTCGGCACCACCACCACGGATGCCCAGGGCAACTACCAGATCGATGGCGTGGCGCCCGGCACCTACAAGGTGCAGTTCGTCTCCCCCACCGGCCTGGTGCTGATCCCGCAGCACAGCGGCCAGCTGCACGACGGCAGCGACGCCAACCCGGCAACGGGCCTGACGGATGGCTTCGTCGTGCTCTCCGGCCAGACCATCAGCGAGGTGGATGGCGGCTTCGCCCACGTCACCGGCACCATCGCCGATGCCCCGGCGATGAGCCTGCCGGGCGGCAGCTACACCTTCTCCACCCCGGTGCATGTCGAGTTCCAGGGCGGCGCCAATGTCAACCTGAACGCGGCGGGCAGCTACATCGTCGGCGGCAATGGCGGCCTGACCGCCAACGCCAATGCCGGCGGGTCCATCCTCATCGGTGGCACCGGCTACTCCTCCCTGAACGGTGGGCCGAATGGCGGCTCCATCATGATGGGCGGCCAGGGCGGTGCGAACATGGAAGGCACCAGCGGCAACGACATCATCATCGGCGGCTGCGGGCCGATCTCGGCCCAGGGCCTCGGCGCCAACTCGGCGCAGGGTCTCGGCGCCGGCGCCGGCTTCCTCGCCAACCTCGGCGGCGACCTGATGATCGGCGGCAAGGGTGGTGACAACCTGGAGTTCAACAACTCCAACGGCACCATCTACGGCGGCGCCGGCAACGACTACCTGCACGCCGCGGCGAATGGCGTGCTGATGGCCGGCGGCACCAATGACGGCACCATCACCTACAGCGCGGGGCAGTTCTCCAACCTGCA
>CANGNF010000048.1 GCA_947455205.1 Acetobacteraceae bacterium
CCAGCTTGAAGTCGCCGCTGCGCTCCGCCAGGGCGGCCAGCACGCGGAGGCCGGCGGGGATGACTTCCTTGCCGATGCCGTCGGCGGGGATGGCGGCGATGCGATGGGTGCGCATGGGGGTTTCCTCCGGGCTAGCGTCTGATCGCCCGAGGCGGAATCGCCGAAGGGCGTGGATCAGCCGCTCAAACAAAAGGCTGGTGTGGGTCAGGCGCGGCTGTCGGCGCCTGACCCACACCAGTCCGCAGCCTTGTTCCATACCGGGGAAGTTTTACAAGCCGGGAGAGAGGGAGACACCGCCATGGCCTGGACCGACGAGACCGCCCGTGCCGCGCTGCTGCGGCTGTTCCAGGCCGGGGTGGCGGCGGCCGACCCGCTGGTGGTGCTGGCGGCGCACCTGCCGGAGCCGCCCAAGGCCGGGCGCGTGGTGGTGGTGGGCTGCGGCAAGGCGGCGGCGAAGATGGCGCTGGCGGTGGAGCGCGCTTGGCCGGATGTGCCGCTGGCCGGGCTGGTGGTGGCGCCACATGGGGCCGACGTTGCCGACCCGCCAGCGCAGCGCCGGGTGCGGGTGGCCTTCGGCGCGCATCCGCGGCCGGATGCCTCGGGCGCCGCGGCGGCGGCGGAGATGCTGGCCATGGTGCGGGGGCTTTCGGCCGATGACCTGGTGCTGTTCCTGGTCTCCGGTGGTGGGTCGTCGCTTTCCACCCTGCCCGCCCCTGGCCTGAGCCTGGACGACCTGATTGCGGTGAACTCGGCACTGCTGAACAGCGGCGCGCCGATCGGCGAGATGAACTGTATTCGCAAGCATCTCAGCGCCTTCTCGGGCGGGCGGCTGGCGGCGGCGGCCTTCCCGGCGCGGGTTGTCACGCTGGCCATCAGCGACGTGCCGGGTGACGACCCCGCCGTCATCGCCAGCGGGCCGACCGTGGCGGACCCTTCCACCTTTGCCGAGGCGCGGGCGCTGGTGGCGCATTACCGCATGGCGCTGCCGCCGGCCGTGGTGGCGCACCTGGCCGCCGGGGCGGAGGAAAGCCCCAAGCCCGGCGACCCCCGCCTGGCCGGGGCCGAGTTGCGGATGATCGCCACCCCGCTGATGGCGCTGCGGGCCATGGCGGCGGAGGCGCGGACGCTGGGCCTGGCGCCGCTGATCCTGGGCGATGCGCTGGAGGGCGAGGCCAAGGAATTGGGCAAGGCGCTGGGCGGCATGGCGCTTTCCGCCAGCCTGCATGGGGAGCCACTGGCCGGCCCCTGCGTGCTGCTCTCCGGCGGCGAGACCACCGTCACCATCGCCGGTCCGGCCGGGGATGGCGGGCGTGGCACCGAATGCCTGCTGGGGATGGCGCTGGCCTTGAACGAGGCGCCGGGCATCTGGGCGCTGTGCTGCGACACCGATGGCATCGACGGCAAGAGCGATGCGGCCGGGGCGATCTGCACGCCGGATACGCTTGCCCGCGCCCGCGCGCTGGGCCAGGACCCGCGGGCGGCGCTGGCCGGGCATGACAGCACCGGGCTGTTCCGGCGCCTGGGCGATTTGGTGCTGACCGGGCCGACGCTGACCAATGTGAACGATGTCCGCGCCGTGCTGGTCGGCTGAATATTAAGCCTAAGCGGCAGCGTTAAGCTTAAGTTGGCGCGGCGCCTTAACTGACGTAAGTTGCCGCCATGCGTGATCCCATCCTCGAAGACATCCTCGCCCGCCGTGGCGCCGTGACGCAGATCGCCACCAGCCTCGGCATCTCCGCCGCCGCCGTCAGCCAGTGGCAGCGCGTCCCGGCCGAGCGCGTGACCGAGCTGGCCAACCTGCTCGGCCTGCCGCCGCACCAGCTGCGGCCGGACCTGCACGCCGTGCCGGAAGGCCGGCCGCGCCCGTCCAATCGCATTCCGCTGCGCCGGCGCCGGCGGACCAAGATCATCGCCACCCTCGGCCCGGCCAGTTCCACGCCGGAGATGCTGGAGCGGCTGTTCCGCGCCGGGGCGGATGTGTTCCGGCTCAACTTCTCCCACGGCAGCCACGCCGACCATGCCGAGCGCATCGCCATGATCCGCGCGCTGGAGATCAAGGTCGGCCGCCCCATCGGCATCCTGGCGGATGTGCAGGGGCCGAAGCTGCGGGTCGGGCGCTTCCAGGGTGGCCGGGTGCAGCTGCAGACCGGGCAGAGCCTGCGGCTGGACCTTTCCCCCACCCCCGGCGATGTCCGCCGGGTGCAGTTGCCGCACCCCGAGATCATCGCCGCGGCGCAGATCGGCGCCACGCTGCTGCTGGATGACGGCAAGCTGCGGCTGCGCGTCACCGCCGTACGGCCGGATGCGCTGGAGACCCAGGTGGTGGTCGGCGGCGCGCTGTCGGACCGCAAGGGCGTCAACGTGCCGGACGTAGCCCTGCCGATCCCGGCGCTGACGGTGAAGGACCGCGAGGACCTGGCCTTCGTGCTGGAGCAGGGGGTGGAATACATCGGCCTCAGCTTCGTGCAGCGGGCCGAGGACGTGGCCGAGGCGCGCGAGATCGTCGCCGGCCGCGCCTGGATCATGGTGAAGATGGAGAAGCCGCAGGCGCTGGAGAACCTGGACGCCATCATGGCGCTGACCGACTGCGTCATGGTCGCGCGTGGCGATCTGGGCGTGGAGCTGCCGCCCGAGGAAGTGCCGCTGGCGCAGAAGCGCATCGTCCGCGCCGCCCGGGCGCTGGGCAAGCCGGTGGTGGTGGCGACGCAGATGCTGGAGAGCATGATCTCCTCGCCCTCCCCCACCCGGGCCGAGGCCAGCGACGTGGCGACGGCGGTGTTCGACGGCGCCGATGCGGTGATGCTCTCGGCCGAGACCGCCGCCGGGCAATTCCCCTACGAGGCCGTCAACATGATGGACCGGATCGTGGCGCGGGTTGAGCAGGACAGCGACTGGCGCAAACTGACCGACGCCGCCCGGCCGGAGCCGGAGCCGAACAGCGCCGGCGCCATTGCCGCCGCGGCCCGCCAGGTGGCGCACACCATCAAGGCGCAGTGCATCGCCACCTTCACCAGCACCGGCAGCACCACGCTGCGCGTGGCGCGGGAACGGCCGGATTGCCCGATTTTGGGCCTGACCAGCAGCGACGCCACCAGCCGGCGCATGGCGGTGATCTGGGGCGTCCACCCGCTGGTGGCGCAGGAGCCGCATTCCATGACCGACATGGTGGCCAAGGCGCTGCGGGCGGCCCAGCATGAGGGCTTCGCGGCCTCCGGCGAGGAGGTGGTTGTGACGGCGGGCGTGCCCTTCGGCATGGCCGGCACGACCAATGCGCTGCGGGTGGCTTCGGTGAAGTAGGAGACTCAACGTGAACTTTGACGCAGCTCGGGCCATTCTCGAGACGGAATGCGCCGCCTTGTTGCTGGGCAATCCGTCGACGAACAAATCGGTGCAAAAACACCGGCTGCATGCGGGTGCCACTGAGGCGTTCTGGACAACTGGATCTCGCGAGAATTTTGCGGACCGGCCGACTGGAAAGACAAATCGAACCAAAGCCTATCTGCGCGCCTATCTACGGATCAATAGTGATCGAAATATACCAGCGACAGGCATCGCGCTTTCCGATGGCTTTATACACCCGGACAAAGGCTGCATCAGATTTGGCCTCGAAAATGGGCTCATAAAATTTGTAGATCAACCCCAGCCTCATTTTGCTTTGACGGTAGATGGGCGGAAATTTGTTTCATAGTATTTACTTATCCGTAGCCTGCTTCCGCTCCCCCTCCAGCAGCGCCTGCTTGCGCTGAACACCCCAGCGATACCCGGCCAGCGAACCATTGCCCGCCACCACCCGGTGGCAGGGCACCGCCAGCGCCACCTTGTTGCCGGCGCAGGCCGTGGCCACCGCCCGCACCGCCTTGGGCGCGCCGATGCTGGCCGCCACCTGGCCGTAACTGCGGGTCTCCCCGAACGGAATCGCCAGCAGCGCCTGCCAGACCCGGTGCTGGAAAGCCGTGCCGCGCAGGTCCAGCGGCAGGTCCAGCGCCGCGCGCGGCTCGGCGATGAAGCCGACCACCTGGCGCACCGTCTCTGCCAGCTCGGCCTCGGCCGGCTGCACGCGGGCCTGGGGGAAGCGTTGGCGCAACTCGGCCTCGGCCTCGGCCGGGCTGGGCGCGAAGCCGATGAAGCAGACCCCCTTGGCCGTGGCGCCGACCAGCAGCGGGCCCAGCGCGCTGTCGGCGGCGGCGGTGCGGATCACCTCGCCCGCGCCGCCGCGACGGGCAGCACCGGGGGTCATGCCCAGCACCTGGCCGGGGGCGGAATAGACCCGGCTTTCGCTGCCATAGCCGGCGCCGGCCACGGCCTCGGCCACACGGTCGCCGGCGGCAAGGCTGGCGGCCAGGCGGCGCGCACGCACCGAATCATTGAACGCACCGGGTGTCAGCCCGGTAACCTGCTTGAACAGCCGCAGGAAATGGTGCCGGGCATAGCCGGCGCGGTCGGCCAACTCGGCCAGGCTGGGCGGGGTCTCGGCGGCTTCCATCAGCGCGCAGGCGGCCTGGATCGCCTCGGCCTGCATGGCGGCGCGTTCGCCCTTGGGGTCGCAGCGCTTGCAGGCGCGGAAGCCGGCGGCCTCGGCGGCGGGGGCATCGGCGAAGAAGCGGGCGTTGCGGCGCAGCGGCGGGCGCGAGGGGCAGCCGGGCCGGCAATACACCCCCTGGGTGGTGACGGCGTAGAGGAAGGCGCCGCAGTCCGGCGCGGCCTGGCGGGCCAGCAGCGCGGCCCAGCGGCGGTCATCCAGGGGAGTTGGCGAATGGGCGTGGGTCATGCACCGAATGTGGGGCAGGCCGCGGCCTGCCGCCATCCGGGCGTTGCGCCGGCATGCGGCGCCGGGAAGCTCAGTTCTTCTGGTTGACCGCGGCGGCGGCGGCGACCAGGGCCACCATCCAGGGCAACATCGAAATCAGCTCGGACACGTCGTCATCCAGTTCAGCGAATCCATGGCGGGACAGCCACGGTGATGACGATATAGGTGACACGGCCGTCATGATCCACTCATCTCCCCGACATTGCTGCCATGCAGCATATTCATGGAGAGCGGGTGATCCGCGCAGGCGGCGCGGTGCTGGCGGCTCAGGTGGCGTCGCCTTCCACCTTGCGGCGCAGCTCTCGCCGGCGCTCGGCGCCACCGGGCAGCTTGGGGTGGATCGCCAGCGCCGCGTCCAGGCTGCGCAGCGCGCCGGCGGTATTGCCCTGTTCCTGCTGCAACCCGGCCAGCGTCAGCAGGGCGGACCAGCTGCGCGGCTCCAGCCGCAGCGCCTCCTGCAGGTCGCGCGCCGCGGCGGTGGCGTCGCCCAGCCGGGCCTGGGCCTGGGCACGCAGGTGCCAGGCCTCGGCCACCTCCGGCCCGAGGGTGATGGCGGCGTCGAAATCCTCCAGCGCGTCCTCGGCCTGGTTGGCTTCCAGGTTCCGCACGCCGCGGCGCAGCAGCAGCGTGACGGAGGGGGTGATGGCCTGCGCCCAGAGCTGGCGGATGCGGCCTTCCACCAGCGCCGCGCCGGCGGCATCCGGCGCGTCCTTCAGCGCGGCGAAGGCGCGGTCCAGCTCGGTGCGGCGGGCCTCGGCGGCGCGGGCGGCCGGCGCGGGCGCGCCGCCCTGCGCCAACGCGGGCAGCGGGGCGGCAAGCAGGGTCAGCAGCGCGAGCGCACGGAGCATGCCGCAAAGGTCGGCCGCCACGGCGCCGGGCGCAAGGGGTCAGCGCCCCAGCCGCACCCCGGCGCGCTGGACGATGCCGCGGAACTTGTCGCGTTCCTGCGCCAGGAAGGCGCGGGTGCTGGCCGGCGTGCTCGGCTCGGCCGGGTCCACGCCGGCATTGGCCATGCGCTGGCCCACGCCGGCATCGGCCAGCGCGGCGGCGACGGCGCGGGACAGGGTGGCGGCGATCTCCGGCGCCAGGCCCTTGGGCGCCACCAGCGCGTTCCAGGTGATGACCTCGAAGCCCTGCAGCCCGGTCTCGTCCAGCGTCGGCACTTCGGGGAACAGCGGGTGGCGGCGCAGCGAGCTGACCGCCAAGCCGCGCGAGATGCCGTCGCGCATGTGCGGCGCGGTGCTGGCCAGCACCTCCAGCGAATAGTCCACCTCGCCCTTGGCCAGCGCCTCCATCACCGCGGAGCCGCCGCGATAGGGCACGTGCTCGGCCTGCAGCGGCGTGCCGGGGCCGCCGGCCATCAGCTTCATGTACTCGCCGGTCAGGTGGCCGATGCCGCCGGCGCCGCTGGTGGCCCAGGTGAACTTGCCGGGATTGGCCTTCACCTCGTCCAGCAATTGCCGGGCGGTGCGCCAGCGCGAGGCCTGCGGCACGATCAGCACGATCGGCCCGCCGCCGACGACGGCGATGGAGGCGAAATCCTCCACGGGGTCATAGGGCGTGGTCTGCGGCAGCGCGGCGGGGTTGGTGCCGAGCGCGGAGGCCGAGCCGAGCAGCAGGGTGTAGCCATCGGCCGGGCGGTGCCGGACCCATTCGGTGCCCACGCTGCCGCCGGCGCCGGCGCGGTTCTCCACCACGATGCGGGCGTTTGGGCCCAGGTGCGGCGCCATGCGCTCCGCCATGATGCGGGCGGCGATGTCGGTGGAGCCGCCGGCCAGGAAGGGCACGATCAGCGAGATCGGCCGGTCCGGATAGGCGGCCTGGGCGTTGGCCCGGCTGGCCAGAGCAAGTGAAGGCAGGGCGAGCAGGTGGCGGCGGCGCATCATGTGGTCCTCTTCCCGGCTGCGGGGAAAAAGGCGTTGCGGCGCGGTTTGTCAAACCCCCGGCGGGCGTTGGCGCGGGGCATCCCGCATATGCGGCGCCGCTTCGCGCTCTCCGGGATCGGTGGCCGCTACTGCTCCCGCACGAACATGATGCCGGCGCCGGTCTGTACCGGCTGCACCAGGAAGAAGCGGTTGAGGTCGAAATGCGTGGCGCGGCCACGCTCCAGCGGCGGCGCCAGGCCCAGCAGCCCGCGGTGGGAATACTGGTGCACCACGCAGCGGTTGGAGCCGGAGGCGGTGCAGAGCCTGGCGGTGTAGAGGTCGATCTTGCTGCGGGAGGAGCGGATCACGTCGCCGCCATCCACCGTGGTGCGCGCCACCCAAATGGGCATGGCGTTCAGGCAGGCGGCTTCCTGAGGGTAGGCGGCGTAGAGGTATTCGCCCCACACGGACGGCGTGGTGTACATCAGCACCAGCGTGCCCGGCAGCGCGTCCTGCACGCCCTTGACCCAGGCGCAGACCGCCTTGGCGTAGAACCGGCCGTAGTAGATCCGCGCGGTGTCGTTGTTCGGCTCCGGCTCCAGCTTCTGCTCGATGTCCACCGCCAGCACCCGGGCCTGGCTGCGCACGCTGAGGTCCGGGTTGCGTACCGTCACCACCGGCATCTCCCGCATGTTCAGCCGGCGCATGCGGTCCAGGAAGGACTGCACCCCGTCCTCTCCCAGCTTCTGGAAGGTGGCCAGGTTGCTGTCGATGGCGGCCTGGCTGGCCGGCGTGTCGCTGAGGTTGGCGTAGCGCGACGGGTCGCGCAGCGAGGCCGGCACGCCGAAGAAGTAGTAGGGCAGCGGGCGGACGTTCAGCCGGTCCAGTTCGGCGGCGTGGGTGTTGTACTTGTCGTCCATGCGGACAAAGCTGAAGGCGGTGCCGCAGCGCGCCAGCAGCCGGTAGTCCGGCCGGTTGTGGGACGACAGGTCCACCCCCAGCAGGGTCCGCAGCGGCCGGCCATCGGCGCCGCGCAGCGCGACATGGCCGTTCACCACCACGCCGGTATCGGTGCCGTTCCAGGCTTCGGAGGGGTTCGAGACCTGGCCCTGGGCGAAGGGGCCGCTGAGGTAGGGGCAGGCGGTCTGGTCCATGCCGATGGGCAGGTTGGGGTCCTGCGGCGGGCGGGGCGGCTCCTCCACCACCACCTGCTGCGGCGGCGTGGTGGGCGTGGCCGTGCCGGTTGCGGCGGCGGGCGTGACCGGCGTGGTCGGCGCGGTGGCCGGGGCGGTGGTGCCGCCGGGCGAAACCGGGGTTGTGGCGGGGATGACGGCGATGGCCGGGTCGGCCGGGGTGGTTGGGCCGGTAGGCGCGGTGGCCGGCGCGCCGCTGGCGGCGGTGTCGGCAGGGGCGGTCGGGCCGGTCGGCGCGGTGGCCGTCGCCGGCGTGCCGCTAGCGGCGGCGTCGGCAGGGGCGGCCAGGCCGGTCGGCGCGGTGGCCGGCGTGCCATTGGCAGCGGTGTCAGCCGGGGCGCTCGGCCCGGTAGGCGCGGTGGCCGTCGCCGGCATGCCGCTGGCGGCGGCGTCGGCAGGGGCGGTTGGGCCAGCGGGCGCCGCGACCGTCGCCGGCGTACCGCTGGCCGTAGCGTCAACCGGGCCGGTCGGCACCGCGACCGTCGTCGGCGTGGCACTGGCGGTGGCCTCCACCGGCTGCGGCGCGGCAGCGGTTTCGGTCGGCGCGGCGGGCGGCGAGGTCAGCGCGACCGGCTCGGGCGTCGGGGGCGCCGGTTGGGTCGCCGCCGTCGCAGCCGGGGCGGGGTCCGGCGGGGTGGGCGCGGCCACCGCCTGCGCCGGGGCCGGCAAGTCGGCCGGCGCGGTTGCCGCCGGGGCGGTCAGCGGCGCGGCGGCATCGGGTGTCGCGGCGGGCTGCGCCCAGGGCAGGTGCGGCAGCGCACCCAGCAGAAGCAGCGCCAGGGTAGCCAGGCGGAAGCGGGACATGGCCGTTCTCCCTTGCCGCTCAGCGCCGGCCGAGTTGCAGCAGGCGGTCGAAGGCCGGCTGGTCGCCGTAGAACCGGTTGAGGTCGAGGCCCTCGGTCTCCGAGTAGGAGGCGAAGTTGCCGAAGGCGGTGTATTGCTGGAACAGGCAGCGGTTGCCGCCATCCGGCTTCAGGCACATCGCGCGGACGGCCGCGGCGCTGTTGGGGTCGGGCTCGCGCCGCTCGGTGTCGCCGTTCAGCAGGTGGTGGCCGATCCAGGCCGGGCGGTTGGCCATGTCGCAGGGCGCCGTGCCCAGGGCGTAGTCCTGGTAGATGAAGGCGGTGCTGAAGAAGCCCATCGCCTGGCCGGCGAAGGCCGGGTCGGCATTCACGGTCTGGAACCAGCGGCAGATGCTCTGGCGATACACCTCGGCCACGCCGTTGCGGTCGGCGCGGCTTTCCTGCGCCTGCGGCCGCAGCGCGGCGGCCAGCATGATCGGCATGTAGCGCCCGCCCAGCGCATTGCCGGCGGTGGTGGTGGCGCTGCGCTGCTCCAGCAGCAGCACTTCGCGCAGGCGTTCGGTGAACAGCCTGGCCTGGTCCTCGGCCGCCGCCAGGTTGGCGGCCAGGTTGGCGGCGCGGGCCGCCGGCGAGAGCGCACCCCAGGCCGCCGGCGGGTCCACCAGGGTCAGCGCGTGGTACGGGCCGGTCACCAGCCCGGCGGCGCGGGCGGCGGACCAGTGGGAACGGTACTCGATCTCCAGGTCCGGCCGGCGCCCGGCGGTCAGCCGGATATAGGCGAAGCTGCCGCCGCAGGCCTTGACCCGGTTGAAGTCGGCCGAGCGCTGCCACTTGGAGGCATCCACCCCGTGCAGCACCTGCATGCCCTGCACGGCGACGAAGCCGGGCGGGGTGATGCCGTCATTGCCCGGGCTGGCGGCGGAGGAGCGGCGATAGGGGAAGCGGCCCGGCGCGGTCTGGATCGGGCAATCCGCGGCCGGCGCGGCAACGGCGCCCTGGGCGCGGGCAGAATCCGGCGTGGCCCAGCCCAGCGCGATGGTCGCCGCGAGTATCGCCGCCAGATGCCGCATGCCCAACCCCCGCCCCGGCGCCGGCCATGCTGGCCGTCACGTCGCTTTGGGGCAGGATCGAACCGGGCGCGGCACCCCGCGTCAAGCACGAAGGCGTGACGAACAACCCGCGCAAGGGTTGCATCACGCGGTCGCGATCAGACCGGGGCAGGCTGGCGGGCGCGGGCGATGGCGGCGGGCTCCGGCCCGCCGGCCATCCAGTCCAGCAGTTCCACCGTATGGGCGGTGGGCAGGGCACCGTCGCCCAGCTGGGTCAGGCAGCCGATATTGCCGGCGGCGATCAGCTGCGCGCCGGTGCGATTCAGGTTGGCCAGCTTGCGCTCCTTCAGCTGGCCGGCGATCTCGGGCTGCATCAGGTTGTAGGTGCCGGCGCTGCCGCAGCACAGGTGCCCCTCGGCCGGCTCCTTCACCGTGAAGCCGGCCTTGACCAGCAACTGCTTGGGCAGCGCGGTGATCTTCTGGCCGTGCTGCAGGCTGCACGCGCTATGGTAGGCCACGGTCAGGCCGGGCGCGGCGCGGCTGGGGGCGTAGTCGAACTTCGCCAGCACCTCGGTCACGTCCATGGCGATGGCAGAGAGCTTCTCGGCCCGCTCCTTCCAGACCGGCTTCTCGTCGCGGAACATGAAGCCGTAGTCCTTCACCGTGGTACCGCAGCCGCTGGCATTGATGACCACGGCGTCCAGCCCACCCTTCTCCATCTCCCGGCTCCAGGCGCGCAGGTTGGCGCGGGCGCTGTCCATGGCGCGCGGGGTCTGGCCCATGTGGTGGGTCAGCGCGCCGCAGCAGCCCTGACCGCGGGGGATCACCACCTCCACCCCCATGCGGGCCAGCAGGCGGATGGTGGCGGCGTTGATGCCGGGGTCCAGCACCTGCTGGGCGCAGCCGGTCAGCAGCACCACGCGGCCGCGCTTTTCGCCCTGGGCCTTGTGGGTCTGCGCGTCCTGCATCGGGTCGGGCACCGGCAAGGTCTTCGGCGCCAGCTTCAGCATGGCGCGGACGCGGGTCTTGAAGGTGCCGGCCGGCAGCAGCGCGGTGAACGGGCGAGCCAGTGCCGCGCCCTTCAGCGCCAGGCGGAAGCGGCCGGGCTTGGGCAGCACCATGCCCAGCACGCCGCGCAGCAGGCGTTCGCCGAAGGGACGCTGGTAGGTCTCCTCGATGTAGTGCCGGGCGTGGTCCACCAGGTGCATGTAGTTCACGCCGCTGGGGCAGGTGGTCATGCAACTCAGGCAGGACAGGCAGCGGTCCACGTGGCGGACCACTTCCTCGGTGGCGGGACGGCCACTCTCCAGCATGTCCTTGATCAGGTAGATGCGGCCGCGCGGGCTGTCGAGCTCATCGCCCAGCAGCTGGAAGGTCGGACAGGTGGCTGTGCAGAAGCCGCAATGCACGCAGGTCCGCAGGATGGTGTTGGATTCCCGCGTGGCGGAATCCTTCAGCTGCTCAGCAGTGAAATTGGTCTGCATGGTGGGCGGCTATCCGTTACTGGCCGGCACGCATGCGACCGGGGTTGAGCAGGCCGGCGGGGTCCATCACCGCCTTCACGCGCCGGGCGATGGCGGCCAGCGCCGGCATCTCCTCCGGCAGCACGGCGACGCTGCCGCGCAGTGCTTCCGGCGCGCGGAACAGGGTGTAGGTGCCCTGTGCCGCCGCGGCCGCGGCGACCACGGCCTGGTGCGCTGCCTCACTGGCCTGGGCGGCGGCCCAGACCAGGCCACCGCCCCAGTCCAGCAGGAATTTGGTACCGCCGGCGGCACGCAGCGCGGCCACCACGCCGGGCGCGGCGCTGGGCTGGACCGAGACGCGCCAGATGGCATCGTCCGGTTCGGCGCCCAGCGGTTCGGCATCGCGGATGCCCTGCCACAGCGGCTGGGTGTCCATGGTGATGCTGGCCTCGCCGAAGCGGGCCATGTCGTCGCGCAGCTTGCCGCAGCGGTAGGCGACGCTTTCCTCGAAGTCCTCGATGCGGAGGTGGGCGATGGCGCCCTCACCCTCCGGCAGCAGCGCGGCGCCGGTGACGCTGAACGGACTGCCAAGGCCGGCCGACAGCGCGGCGATGCCCTGTTCCAGCGACGCGACGCGGATGCTGACGGTGCCGGTGGCCTTGGGCGCCGGCAGGACCTTCAGCGTGACTTCGGTGATGACGCCGAGCGTGCCGTGGCTGCCGGTGAGCAGCTTGCACAGGTCCAACCCCGTGACGTTCTTCAGCACCCGGCCGCCACTGCGGAAGATCTCGCCCTTCCCGTTGACCGCGCGGATGCCCATGACGTGGTCGCGCATGGCGCCCCAGGCGATGCGGCGCGGGCCGGACAGGTTGGTGGCGACGATGCCGCCGATCGTCGCGGGACGGCTGGCGCCGAACAGCGCCGCCAGGTCGGGCGGCTCCGCGATCAGGTGCTGGCCCTTCTCCGCCAGCGCCGCCTCGATCTCCGGCAGGGGCGTGCCGGCGCGGGCGGAGATGATGAGTTCGGTCGGGTGGTACAGCGTGATGCCGCTGAGGCCGCGCAGGCTGACGGTGCGCGTGGCCTGCACCGGGCGCAGCAGCGCGCGCTTGCTGCCATTGCCCTCGATGGCCAGCTTCTCGCCCTGCGCCGCCGCGGCGGCGACCAGGCTGGCGACCGCGTCTTCCGACTTGGGCACGATGGTGGAGGACAGCATGGTGGCGCTCATGCCCGCCCCCGATCGCTGGAGGGCCGCATGGCCCGCAGGCGTGAATCGGTGGCGATCATGCTGCGTTCAGCACCGGGATGGTGGCGAAGATCGGGTTGCCCTCCAGCGGGAAGACCTTGGCCGGGTTCAGCAGCCATTGCGGGTCGAAGGCGCCCTTGATCGCGCGCATCTGGTCCAGCTCCAGCGGGGTGAACTGCACCGGCATCAGGTCGCGCTTCTCGATGCCGACGCCATGTTCGCCGGTGAGACACCCGCCGACCTCGACGCAGAGCTTCAGGATGTCGGCGCCGAAATTCTCGGCCGCGTGGAAGCTCGCCTCGTTGTTGGCGTCGAACATGATGAGCGGATGCAGGTTGCCGTCGCCGGCGTGGAACACGTTGGCCACCTGCAGGCCGTAGCTCTGGCTCATCTCGCCGATGCGCTTCAGCACGAAGGGCAGTTCCCCGGTCGGGATGGTGCCGTCCATGCAGAGGTAGTCCGGGCTGATGCGGCCGACCGCGCCGAAGGCGCCCTTGCGGCCCTTCCAGATCGCCAGGCTCTCCTCCGCCGTCTCCGCGACCTTCAGGCTGATCGGGTTGAAGCGGTTGCAGATTTCCTTGATCCAGCCGAGCAGCCGGTCCTGCTCCTCGACATTGCCCTCGACCTCGATGATCAGCATCGCCTCGGCATCCAGCGGGTAGCCGGCATGGGCGAAGGCCTCGCAGGCGTGGATGCAGGGGCGGTCCATGAACTCCAGCGCCACCGGGATGATGCCGCTGCCGATGATGGCGTCCACCGCCTGGCCCGCGACCTCGATGGAATCGAAGGCCGCCAGCATGGCCCGCGCGCCTTCCGGCCCGCGCAGGATGCGGACGGTCACTTCCGTGACGACGCCCAGCTGCCCCTCGCTGCCGGTGATGATGCCGAGCCAGTCATAGCCAGGCGCGTCCAGGTAGTTGCCGCCGATCTGCACGACCTCGCCTTCCACCGTCACGAAGGTCAGGCCCAGCAGGTTGTTGGCGGTGACGCCGTATTTCAGGCAATGCGCGCCGCCCGAGTTCATCATGACGTTGCCGCCGATCATGCAGGCCAGCTGTGACGAGGGATCGGGCGCGTAGAAGAAACCGTCGGCCTCCACATGCTTGGTGATGCCGAGGTTGGTGACGCCGGCCTCCACCACCGCCAGCCGGTTCTCATAGTCCACGGTCTTGATGTGGTTCATCCGCATCAGGCCCATCACCACCGCATCCGCCAGCGGCAGCGCCCCGCCGGAGAGGCTGGTGCCGGCGCCGCGCGGCACCACGCGGATGCCCTGGGCGTTGCAGTATTTCAGCACCGCGGCCACCTGCTCCGTGCTGGTCGGCAGCACCACCGCCAGCGGCGGCTGCCGGTAGGCGGACAGGCCATCGGTCTCATAGGGCTTCAGGCGCAGCGCCTCGCCGATCACGCCATCCCCCGGGATGATCGCCTGCAGCGCGGCCACGATCTGCGCGCGGCGGGCGAGCACCTCGGGCTTCGGGGCCGGAAGGGGGATCATGCGGGGAAGCTCCTGCGACGGGTCGGGGGGAATGTCGTGCCAGCGGGCCGGTTCGGCAAGCCATGTCTGCATCAGGCGGTTGCCGTGGCCGCCCCGGCGCGGCAGGCTGCCGGCGATTTCACTACGGAACCCGAACATGCGCCGAATTCTGCTCGCCTGCCTTCTCGCCTGCGGCCTGGCCGCCGCCCTGCCGCTGCCGGCCGCCGCCCAACTGCGGGAAGGGCTGTACGATGTGGAGGGGCAGAATCCGGATGGCTCGACCTACCAGGGCATCCTGGAAATGCGGATCGGCCAGGGCAATGCCTGGCTGGTAGCCTGGCAGATCGGCAACCTGGGCGTCCAGGGCGTCGGCGTCATCCAATCCGGCGTCATGGCGGTGGGCTATTCCACCAATGGCCAGGTTGGCGTGGCGACATATGAGGTGCAGCGCGACGGCAAGCTGAGCGGCTACTGGACCATCGGCGCCGGCGTGGGCACCGAGACGCTGACGCCGCGCAACTAGCTGGCGTCCGCTCGTCGCCGGTGCAATCACCGGCGACGAGGATCATCCTGGCGCCGGACACAGAAAAAGCCGCCATGGCAGGGCCATGGCGGCTGATTCGGCGAACCTGTGCCCGGCCTTGCGGCCGGGACGTGGCTTCAGCCCTGACGGGCCTTCAGGCGCGGGTTCTTCTTGTTCAGCACGTAGATACGGCCGCGGCGGCGAACCACCACGCAGTTCTTGTCGCGCGTCTTGGCACTCTTGAGGCTATTGCGGATCTTCATCTGACTGAACCCGTTGAGAGGGGGGGCGTTTACGGTTCGTGGGCTGGATTGTCAACCGCGCAGGGGTGCGGCACAGGCGCCGGCCCCACGGGGAACCAGCCATGCCGCATGATGGTCATGAACACCAGCACCCCTTGGCGCAAGGAACCCCGCCCGATGGCTGGAAGCACAGCGGCGTCCGCGTGATCCCCGGCGACCAACTGGACAGCAACACCGCGCAGACCCCGGGCATGAACCGCGCCGCCGCCATCAACGCCGCCCGTGTGGGCGCGCAGAAGCTGTGGGCCGGCACCGTGCATATCCACGCCAACGCCAAGACCGGCGCGCACCACCACGGCCACCTGGAGAGCGTGATCTTCATCGTCAGCGGCCGCGCGCGGATGCGCTGGGGCGAGAAGCTGGAGTTCGTCGCCGAGGCCGGGCCCGGCGACTTCATCTTCGTGCCGCCCTGGGTGCCGCACCAGGAGATCAACGCCAGCGCCGAGGAGGTGCTGCGCTGCGTGCTGGTGCGCAGCGACAACGAGGCGGTGGCGATCAACCTGGACATAGAGCCGGCCGAGGCGGTGGAGGAGGTGCTGTGGGTGGACCCGACCCACCCGGCGCCGGCGCCGAAGGCTTGACCGGCGGCTGAATTGAAAAGGGGGCGCCTGGTGCGCCCCCTTCCCCGTTCCTGCCTTGGTGGCCTCAGGTCGGCACCACGCTGGTCCAGCCATGCGCGTCGTTGCTGCGGCCGTACTGGATGCCGACGATGCTGTCGTACAGCTTCTGCGTCACCTCCCCGGTCACGCCGCCATTGATCAGGATGTCCTCGCCCTTGTAGCCCAGCGTGCCGACCGGGCTGACCACCGCGGCGGTGCCGGTGCCCCACATCTCCTTCAGCGTGCCGTCGCGCCCGGCCTGCATCACCTCGTCGATGGTGATGGCGCGCTCGCTGACCTTCAGCCCCCAGTCGCGCATCAGTTGCAGCGAGGAGGCGCGGGTCACGCCGTTCAGGATGGTGCCGGCCAGTGGCGGGGTGATCACCTCGTCGCCGATGCGGACCATGATGTTCATGGTGCCCACCTCGTCGATGTACTTGCGGTGGACGCCGTCCAGCCACAGCACCTGGGTGTAGCCCTGCGCCTCGGCCTCGGCCTGGCCGGAGAGGCTGGCCGCGTAGTTCGCCGCGGTCTTGGCCTCGCCCAGGCCGCCCTGCACCGCGCGGACATGCTTGTCCGAGGCCAGGATCTTCACCGGCTTCACGCCTTCCTTGTAGTAGCTGCCCACCGGGGACAGGATCAGGAAGTAGACGTAGTTGTGCGCGGGGTGCACGCCCAGCATCACGTCGGTGGCGATGACGGTGGGGCGCAGGTACAGCGCGGTGCCCGGCTTGCGCGGCACCCAATCGGCCTCCACCGCCACCAGCGCGTCGAAGCTCTGGCGGATGATGTCGACCGGCATCTCCGGGATGCACATCTTCTTGGCGGATATGTTCAGCCGCTCGGCATGGCGCTGGGCGCGGAACAGGCGGATCTTGCCGTCATCGCCGCGGAAGGCCTTCAGGCCGTCGAAGATCGCCTGGCCGTAGTGCAGCACGGTCGTCGCCGGGTCCATGCTGAAGGGCTGGTAGGGCTGGATGCGCGGCGAGTGCCAGCCCTTCCCCTCCGTGTAGTCCATGACGAACATGTTGTCCGTCAGCACCTTGCCGAAGCTCAGGCTGTCATCGGCCGGCTTGGGCTTGGGAGAGGTGTTCAGGGTGGTGGGGAAATTACCGGTGGTCATGGCGCCCTGCTGCTTTCCATTGATTGCTTGAGGAGACTATACCGCGCAACAGGCGGGAAGGACAGTGGTTATGACATAGCTGCCTTGATAGGGCAGCAATGCTACCCTATTCCGCCGCCAGCTTGCGGCCCTCGGCGGCCGCCGCCTGCTTGCTGAAGCCGTCCCTGGTCTGCGGCAGCTTGCGGGCCAGCAGCTGCTCCGCCACCTGGGTCCGCAGCACCTGGGCGGTGCCGCCGGCAATGGGGAACATGCGGGCGTCGCGCACCGCGCGCTCCATGGGGTTGTCGCGGGCATAGCCCTGGGCGCCCCAGACCTGCAGCGCCATGTTGGTCACTTCCACGCCGGTGTCGGCCGCCAGCACCTTGGCCTGGGCGGCGAACATCCGGTCCGGGAAGCCGGCCGGACCGGCGCTGCGGGCGGCCTTCCACACCAGGGCGCGGGCGGCTTCCAGCTTGATGCTCATATCCGCCAGCGCCCAGTGCACGCCCTGGAACTCGGCGATGGGGCGGCCGAACTGATGGCGCTTCTGGGCGTAGTCCAGCGCGTGCTGGTAGGCGCCGGCGGCAATGCCCAGCGCCACCGTGGCGGCGCCGACGCGCTGGCCGTTATAGGCGTCCATCAGCTTGGCGAAGCCGCGGCCGAAGCCGCCGGGTGCCCGCAGCACCATGTCGTCGGCCACCGGCAGCGCCTGGAAGCGAACCTCGGCCTCCGGGATCCCGCGCAGGCCCATGGCGCGGTGGCGGTGGTGGATCACCAGGCCGGCGGGGTCGTTGACCTCGCGGCGGACCACCAGGAAGCCGGCGATGCCCTTGTCCTGCCCGTCCTCGATCGCGCGGGCAAAGATCAGGTGCAGCTTGGAGATGCCGGCGCCGGTGATCCAGTGCTTCACCCCGTCGATGACCCAATGGTCGCCCTGCTTCACCGCCCGGGTGGTCATGTCGGTGGCGGCGCTGCCCGCCTCGGGCTCGGTGATGCAGATGGCGGGCTTGTCGCCGGCCAGCACCAGCTCGGCGGCCAGGCGCTTCTGCGCCTCGGTGCCATAGGCCATGACGGCGCCGACCGCGCCCATGTTGGCTTCCACCGCAATGCGGCCGCACACGGCGCAGGCCTTGGCGAATTCCTCGATCACCAGCACCGCGTCGAAGTAGCTGGCGCCCTGGCCGCCATACTGCTTCGGCAGGGTCATGCCCATGAAGCCGGCTTCCGTCATGCGGCGGACCATGGGCCAGGGGTATTGCTCGGTGCGGTCGGTCTCGGCGGCCTGGGCGGCGGCTTCCTGGGCCAACTCGCGGGCCCGGTCACGCAGCGCGCGCTGCTCGGCGGTCAAACCGTCCATGTCTTCGCTTCCCCGGCAATGTGACAGGCGCAGTTAACCACCGGCGATGGCCGCGGCAATAGCCGGGGCCAGGCCACGGAACTCCGGCGCGCGCGGGCTGCGGTCCCGCCAGGCCAGGGCCAGGGTGCGGCCCGGTGGGGTGGTGCCGTTGGCGCCGACCAGCGGCCGCACCACCACCGAGGTGCCGTTCAGCACGCCGCTGTCCACCGCCAGCTTGGGCAGCAGCGTCACGCCCAGGCCGCTGGCGACCATCTGCACCAGCGTGTGCAGGCTGGTGGCGGCGAACTCCTCGCCCGAGGCGCCGCCGACCGGGCCCATGGACTTGGGCAGGCCGCAGGCGTCCAGCGCGTGTTCGCGCAGACAGTGGCCATCCTCCAGCAGCAACAGCGGCTCCGCCACCAGGGCGGCCACCGGCACGCTCTCCAGCGCCGCCAGCCGGTGCCCCGCCGGCAGCGCCGCCAGGAAGGGGTCGGCGGCAATCGGCAGGGTCTCGGCCTGGCCGCAGGCGCAGGGCAGCGCCAGCAGCAGCAGGTCCAGCCGGCCGGATTCCAGCCCCTCAACCAAATGCTCGGTCTGGTCCTCGCGCAGCCACAGCTTCAGGCGCGGAAAACGCTCCCGCAGGGTCGGCATCAGCTGCGGCAGCAGGAAGGGGCCGATGGTCGGGATAACGCCCAGCCGCAGCGGGCCGGTCAGCGGGTCGCGGGCGGCGGCCACCGTCTCCGCCACCGCGGCCAGGCTGGCCAGGGCGCCGCGGGCGCGGGCCACCACCTCCAGCCCCAGCGGCGTGAAGATCGGCCGCTTGGCCTGGCTGCGTTCCAACAGGGCGGCGTCCAGCTGGCGTTCAAGCGCGATGATGCCGGCCGAGAGGGTGGACTGCGTCACCGCGCAGGCGGCGGCGGCCCGGCCGAAATGGCCGTGGTCGGCCAGCGCCAGCAGGTAGCGCAGCTGTTGCGGGCTGGGCAGGATGTTCATCGAAGCCTTCGATGGAAACGGCAAAAACTATTCATTAGTCGGCCCCGGGGCTGCGTGCCATACCCCGCAACCATGGCGGGCCTCCATGGCCGGCCGGTCATTCCACCAAGCCACCAGGAGGGGCATCATGGCAGCGCTCAAGGGCAGCAAGACCGAAGAGAACCTGAAGGCCGCGTTCGCTGGCGAAAGCCAGGCCAACCGCCGCTACCTGTACTTCGCGCAGAAGGCCGACGTTGAGGGCTACAACGACGTCGCCGCCGTGTTCCGTTCCACCGCGGAAGGCGAGACCGGCCACGCCCACGGCCACCTGGAATTCCTGGAAGCCGTCGGCGACCCGGCGACCGGCCTGCCGATCGGCAAGACCGGCGACAACCTGAAGGCCGCCGTGGCCGGCGAGACGCACGAGTACACCGACATGTACCCGGGCATGGCCCGCACGGCGCGCGAGGAAGGCTTCGAGGAAATCGCCGAGTGGATGGAGACGCTGGCCAAGGCCGAGCGCAGCCACGCCGGCCGCTTCCAGCGCGCCCTGGACGAGCTGAAGTAACAAGCCCGTCCTTCGGGATGGCGACCAAGGGGGGATGGGAGCGATCCCGTCCCCCTTTTTGATGCGTGCATGGGGAAGATGACGACGATGCGTGAAGGCAGCCTGGAAGCACCGACCCGCCACCCGATTGCCTGGCGGGACGAGGATTTCTACGACGAGGCCAAGCTGGACGCCGAGATGCGGCGCGTGCTGGACATCTGCCATGGCTGCCGCCGCTGCTTCAACCTGTGCGACAGCTTTCCCCGGCTGTTCGACCTGGTGGATGAGAGCAAGACCGGCGAGCTGGACAGCGTGGACAGCAAGGATTTCAAGCCGATCGTGGAGGCCTGCACGCTCTGCGACATGTGCTTCCTGACCAAGTGCCCCTATGTGCCGCCGCACAGCTTCAACCTGGACTTCCCGCATTTGATGCTGCGCTACCGCGCGGTGGAGGCGAAGAAGAACGGCGTGCCCTTCGTGGACGCGCAGTTGGCCAAAACCGACCGCAACGGCCTGCTGGCCAGCTTCGCGCCCGCCATCGCCAACGCCGCCAGCAAGGTCGGCTCCCCGTTGCGGCCGCTGCTGGAGAAGGCGACCGGGCTGCACCGCGACGCCGAGTTGCCGAAGTATACCGGCCAGTCCTTCGTGCTGCAGGCCCATGCCAATGCGCCCACGGTGAATGAGGCGGCGCCCGGCTTTGGCCGCAAGGCGGTGATCTACGCCACCTGCTTCGGCAACTTCAACGAACCGGAAATGGGCATGGCCGCCCGTGCCGTGCTGGCGAAGAACGGCGTGCAGACCCAGGTGGTGCACCCCGGCTGCTGCGGCATGCCGCTGCTGGAGCAGGGCGACATCCCCGCCGTGGCCGCCAGCGCCGACCAGGTGGCGAAGGAGCTGAACAAGTGGGTGGACCAGGGCTGGGACGTCATCGCCCTGGTGCCGTCCTGCGCGCTGATGCTGAAGTTCGAATGGCCCTTGATCGTGCCGGAGAATGCCGGCGTGGCGAAGCTGGCCAAGGCGACCTTCGACCTGTCGGAATACATCGTCGACATCAGCCGCAAGGAAGGCGTGGCGCCGGGGATGCAGCCGGTGGAGGGCGGCGTCTCCATCCACATCGCCTGCCATAGCCGGGCGCAGAATTTCGGCCAGAAGGGCGCCGAGATGCTGAAGCTGATCCCGGAGATCGACCTCAACGTCATCGAGCGTTGTTCCGGCCATGGCGGCAGCTGGGGCTACAAGAAGGAGAACTTCGACGTGGCACTGAAGGTCGGCAAGCCCGTCGCGCGCAACGTCGCCCAGGCCGGCAAGGGCTGGATGGCCAGCGAATGTCCGCTGGCGGGGCTTCACATTCACCAGGGCGTGGACAAGTTGGGGAACGGCGCGACACCGCGGCTGGTTTCCCACCCGATCCAGCTGATTGCCCGCGCATACGGATTGGAGGGCTGACGCATGAACCGCCGCGAGATCACCGCCGAGGACATCCTGCCGCGCGATACCTGGGCGAAGCAGCGCCTGGAGGAACGCCGCCGGCTGACCGCCGTGAAGCGCAACCGCCGGATCGAGGTGGGGCCGCACATCACCTTCTACTTCGAGAGCTGGGAGACGATGCGCCACCAGGTCCAGGAGATGTGCTGGATCGAGAATGGCGGCCCGGCGCAGATTCCCGATGAGCTGATGGCCTACAACCCGCTGGTGCCGCAGGGCGACGAGCTGGTGGCGACCTTCATGATCGAGATCGACGACCCGATCCGCCGCAAGAACGTGCTGGGGCGGCTGGGCGGGATCGAGGACACCGCCTTCATCCGCGTCTTCGGCGAAGTGGTGCCGGCGATACCCGAAGCCGACCAGGACCGTACCAGCGCCGACGGCAAGGCCAGCAGCGTGCAGTTCGTCCACTTCAAGTTCACGCCGGAGCAGATTGCCCGCTTCCGCACCCCGGGCGCCGAGGTGGTGCTGGGGCTGACCCACCCGAATTACGGCCACATGGCGATCGTGCCGGAAGCCGTGCGGGCGGCGCTGGCGACCGACTTCGCCTGATTGCGGCGCGCTGATCGAAAAGGCCGGCCCTGGCAACGGGGCCGGCCTTTTTCATGTCCGCGACCATCGGCTCAGACAATCAAAAACGAAAAAACTATTCGTTGGATCGAAAGTCCGGGCAGCGCGATATCACCCCAGCGACGGACGGCACGACGCCGCCCGCGACCGAAACACAGGGGATATCAGCATCATGCTCACCGTTGGCGACAAGTTCCCGCCCTTCAACCTGACCGCCGTCAAGGCTGGCGACGAAGGCCTCGGCGGCCCCGGCAAGTCCTTCACCGACATCTCCTCGGCCAGCGATGCCGGCAAGTGGAAGATCGTCTTCTTCTGGCCGAAGGACTTCACCTTCGTCTGCCCGACCGAGATCGCCGCCTTCGGCAAGCTGGCCGGCGAGTTCGGCGACCGTGACGCGGTGGTCTACGGCGTCTCGACCGACAGCGAGTTCGTCCACCTGAACTGGCGCCTGCACAACGACGACATCCGCAATCTGCCGATCCCGATGCTGGCGGATATCAAGCGCGAGCTCTCCGCCGCGCTGGGCATCCTGGACAAGGAAGCCGGCGTGCCGCTGCGCGCCACCTTCATCGTCGACCCCGACGGCACCATCCAGTGGGCCTCGGTCAACGGGCTGAACGTGGGCCGCAACCCGGCCGAAGTGCTGCGCGTGCTGGATGCGTTGCAGACCGACGAGCTGTGCCCCTGCAACTGGGAGAAGGGCAAGCAGACCCTCGACGCCGCCAAGCTGTTCGAGGCCGCCTGACCTAAACGCTCTCCCCGGCCTGCCCGGGGAGAGCACCCCCTTACGGAGTACCGACCATGTCCCTCGAAGCCCTGCGCAACGCCCTGCCCGAATATGCCAAGGACCAGAAGCTCAACCTGGGCAGCCTGGCCGCCGAGACCAGCCTGACCGGGCAGCAGCGCGCCGGCACCTTCGTGGTCAGCGCCCTGGCCAGCCGCAACCCGCAGGTGATCCGCGAGATCGTGGCCGAGTTCGGCCCGCAGCTTTCGCCCGAGGCGCTCAACGCCGCCAAGGCCGCCGCCAGCGTCATGGGCATGAACAACATCTACTACCGCTTCACCCACCTGGTGGTGGGCGACTACGCCCAGATGCCGGCCCGGCTGCGGATGAACATCATGGCCAAGCCGGGCGTGGAGAAGGTGGACTTCGAGCTGTGGTCGCTGGCGGTCTCGGCCATCAATGGTTGCGGCATGTGCATGGAAAGCCACGAGAAGACGCTGCTGCAGCACGGCGTTTCCAAGGACGCCGTGCAGGCCGCGGTGCGGATTGCCGCCGTTGTCCATGCCACCGCCGCAACCCTGGACGGCGAAGCCGCCCTGGCGGCCTGAGGCCCGGCTTAAGCCCCTGCTAACCCGGCCGAGGGCAGTTTGCCCGCCGGCCGGGAACAGGGCGTCATGCAGGGCAGTTTCAATACAGCGGCGCCACACCCTATGCGGCGCGTGGCGGATCGGGAGCGGTTCCTCGCCTTCGCCTTCACCGCCGCCGAGCTGCTGCTGGAAACCGACGCCAAGGGCCATATCATCTTCGCCGCCGGCACCTTTCAGCACCGCTTCGGCGAGCCGCCGGAGGCCTGGCTGGGCCGCCCGGCGGAAGCGCTGTTCGCCGGGCCGGAGCGCGATGGCTTCAACACCGCCTTCGCCCTGCTGGGGGCGCGCGGCCGCCTGGCACCGTGCAGCTTCCACCTGGCGGACCGTGCCGCCACGCCGGTGGCGCTGGCCGGGCTGCTGCTGCCGCAGCCCGAGGGCAACAGCTTCTGCCTGACCGTTTCCGCCATGCCGGTGGCCAGTCTGGGCAGCCGGGCGGAATCCGGCAGCATCTCCCAGGCGGCGGAGGCGCGGCTGCGCCAGGCCGGGCCTGGTGCCTCGCTGGGCCTGCTGGAACTGGCGGGGCCGAACGGGCCGATCACCCCCAAGCCGGAACTTGCCGCCCGCCTGGGCGCCGCGCTGAGCGAGGCGAGCGGCGAGAGCCTGGCCAGCGAGCTTTCCGCCGGGCGCTACGGCGTGCTGTCCACCACCGCGACCGACCTGGCCGCCATCGGCGCCCGGCTTGAGGCGGTGCTGGCCGAGGCCGGGGAAGCCGGCTCGGTTTCCAGCCGCAACCTGCCGCTGGAGCAGGACGGGCTTTCCCCGCTGCAGGCCACGCGGGCGCTGCGCTACGCGCTTTCCAGCTTTGCCGAGGGCGGTGGCGCGGCGCTGGAGCGCGAAGGCTTCGCCGGCGGGCTGGCGGGCTTCGTCGCCCAGGCCTGCGCCAAGGCCGAAGCGCTGCGCAAGGCGATCGCCGAGCGCCGCTTCAAGCTGGCCTTCCAGCCCATCGTCAGCCTGGCCGACCGCCGGATCCACCACTACGAGGCGCTGCTGCGGCCGACGCCCAGCGCCAGCGTGCCGACCGCGCAGGCGCAGGAATTCGTCACCTTCGCCGAGACGGTCGGGCTTTCCGAGGAGTTGGACTGGGCGGTGGTGGAACTGGTGTGCGAGGCCGCGCGTGGCGCCGCCGACGCGCAGATCGCCTGCAACCTGTCCGGCCTGTCGCTGCAATCCCCCGCCTTCCGCACCCGGCTGCTGCGGCTGCTGGACAATGAGCCGAGCCTGGTGCCGAAGCTGCTGGTGGAGATCACCGAAACCGCCGAGATCGAGCACGAGGCGGAGGCGGTGGCGACGGTGGAGGCGCTCAGGGCGAGGAAGCTGCCGCTGTGCATCGACGATTTCGGCGCCGGTGCCGCGGCCTTCCGCTACCTCCGCAGCTTCAAGGTGGACTACGTCAAGATCGACGGGCTGTACGTGCAGCACGCCATGCGCAGCGCCCAGGACCGCGGCTTCCTGGTGGCCATGGTGGAACTGGCGCGCAATGTCGGCGCCCAGGTGGTCGCCGAGCGGATCGAGACCGAGGTCGAATGCGCGGCCATGCAGCAGTTGGGCATCGGCTACGGCCAGGGCTGGCTGTTCGGCAAGGCGGGGCCGCTGCCCAAATAGGCCGGCCGGTGGCGCGCTAGTTCTCCACGGTAATCCCGGTTTCCTGCACCACCTGCGCCCAGTGCGCGCGGTCCGCGGCCCAGAAGCGGGCCAGGTCCTCCGGCGTGCCGGGCACCCCGGTATGGGCGCCCTGCTGGAAGCGGCGCTGCGTGTCCGGCAGGGCCAGCCACTTGTTGGTCTCGGCGTTCAGCTTTTCCACGATGCCGCGCGGCGTGCCGGTGGGGGCGAAGAGGCCGAACCAGACTTCCTCGTTGAAGCCGGGATAACCGACCTCCGACAGCAGCGGCAGGTGGGGGAAAAGCGGGCTGCGTTCCTGCCCGGTCAGTGCCAGCGGCTTGACCTTGCCGTCGCGCATCAACTGGCCGGAGGAGCCGATGTTGTCGATGATGAAGTCGCATTCGCCGGTGACGATGCTGAGCATGGCGTTCTGCCGGTAGGGAATGTGCACCACCTCGATGCCAGCGCGGCGGCGGAAGCGGTCCACCAGCAGGTGGCCGACGCTGCCGATGCCGACGCTGGCCATGTTGAGCGGGCCAGGCTGTGCCTTGGCCCAGGCGACGAATTCCGCGGTGCTGGAGATGGGCACCTTGTTGGCGGTGATCAGCAGCATGCCGTAGCGGTAGATGTTGGCGATGGGCGTGAAGGCGCGCACCGGGTCGAAGCCGACATTGCGGATGACCTGCGGCGCCACGACCTGGAAGCTGTTGGGTGTGAACAGCAGGGTGAAGCCGTCCGGCGCCGCGTTGGCCACCGCCACGCTGCCGATGGCGCCACTGCCGCCGGGCCGGTTCTCCAGCACGAAGGGCACGCCGAAGGCGCGCGAGAAATGCTCGCACATCAGCCGGATGTAGACATCCGCCGGGCTGCCGGGGGCGCCGGGGTAGATGACCTTGACCGGCCTGGTGCCAGGCCAGGCATCCTGCGCGCGGACAGGGCCGGCCAGTGCCAGGGCGGGGGCGGCAAGCAGGGCACGGCGAAGCATGGGCGTTTCCTCGGGCGGTCTTTGCGCCACGCTAGCGCCTGACGGCCACGGGGGAAATCACCCGGGCGGCGCCCCAGACACGGGCCGGCAAAGATGGCTGCAGAAAATGCCGGCGAAGGCTGGACGAGCGGCATCGCCCGGTGTAGTGACCCGGCCCTGCCTCGGCACGTCCCCTTCGTCTAGAGGCCTAGGACACCGCCCTTTCACGGCGGCGACACGGGTTCGAATCCCGTAGGGGACGCCAGGTATTTCAAAGGGTTAGGGGCATCGTCCCCGCCCATCTCCAATCCCATCTCCCATATCCACTTTGGTTCCCGGCGGTTTCGGGTGTGTCGTCGGCACGCCATGCGTTAGCCCTCCCCGCGATGGCGCCTTGATGTTCTTTCTATGTTCTCATTCCTCGGCTACGCTGCCGCCATGGCCGAGACAGAACCCGCCCTCCCGTGGCTGCACCCGTTGACCCTGCGCGCCATGCAATCGGCGGCGGCGAGTATGTCGGCCTCGGGCCGTAGCGCGGATGCAGCGGCAGAGGCAGCGCGCGAGGTCGCCCTGGCGCACTACCCCGCCCTACCCCTGCCCATGATCGCGGAGGCGGTGGCGGTGGTCCTGGCCCTGCCGCACTACCGCAGCGGCGCGGTAGGGGGCGCAGTCAGCACCCCGGCACCGTCCGGGTTGCGCTCAGGGTGGTCGGCAGCCCCGGCCTTGGGCTTCCGGCCGCTGGCTATTCAAACCCTGGCGTTCACGCCCCGGAACACGCGCCAACCCGGAGCCTCCGGCCTCGGCCCGTAGAACGTCGAGAGGTCGCCCCGCCCCGTTCGCAGCGCGCGGGCGCAGAACCGAATGAGCGCCATGCTCTCCCGGCAGGACTTGGAATAGCTGCCGTGCCGGTAGTTGCCATGGCGACGGCGGGGCGCTGGTGCCGGCCGCTGCCGCAGGGTGCGGAAGGCCGCCCAGCCGGCCGGGCTGTTATGGCGTGGCGGGATTTCCCGCTGATCGGCGCTGTTCTCAGGTGACGGCATTACGAAAGTCCCTCGATTTCACCGGGTCAGCCGGTCATCCGTCATTGCGCTGCCCTCACAGGGGGACCGTCACATTAGCGGCGGACGCCGATACGCGATCCTGCCTGAACGCGCCGTCTCGCACTTTTCTCCCGCCAGACGGTTGCGCGGTCCGTAACACTGGCGCGCCAGCGTTCGGTCCAAGCAACCCAGGGCTATTCGGGGCCATTGGTCGGAAACGGATACAGGCGCGCAATCCGTCAGGGGCGAGTTCGCGCCTCACGGTGGCGCCGAGGCCAAGGTCTTGCGGCAGGATGACGTCGAGAAGACGCGAGCCGAACCCGCGCCGTCTGGGCGTGGGTGGAACCTCTGGTCCGCCAGCCTCCTGCCAAAACAGCACGGCAACGCCATCCGGCCCCATAGCGCAATCCAGTGTCACGCTGCCGCCGGGGCGCGTTAGCGCGCCATACTTGGCCGCGTTGGTCCCCAGTTCATGCAGCGCCAGGATTAGCGCCTGGGTCTGACGCGCGTTGCAATGGAAGTCATGCCGTACCGTCAGGCGCATGGTGTGCGTGCCCGCCTCCAACCAGGGTGCTAGCCCGGCCCGCAGGGTATCCTCAATCGCCGCTCCATGGCTGGTGGTGGCGGTAAGCAGGTCTAGCGCTCGGGCCAAAGTGGCTAGCCGGGCCATGAAGGTCTGACGGAATAGCTCCGGGTCGCCCTCGGCGCTGCGGAGCGTTTGCGATGCCACCGCTTGCACCGTCATCAGCGTATTCTTCACCCGGTGATTCATCTCCTGCATCAGCACTAGGCGCCAGCGCTCAGCCGACGCCAAGCGCTCGGCGATGCGGTCCACCTCGCGGAAGTGCAGCCCTTTTGGCGTCTGGCCCTCAGGCAGCGCTAGCCCGCCTATCGCCCGCGCGAGAAGTCGACCGAGCCACAGCGCCAACCCGAAGCCTAACAAGATCACCGGCGCCGCCACTGCAACCACCGCCAGAAGGGAGCGGCTCAGGGTCTCGGCAAGCTCGGACTCCGGCATGCCGATGACCACCAGATAGCCGCTGACGGGGGCGCGAGCGAAGGCGTCCAAGGCGACCACGCCGTTAGGACGGACGACGCGGGCGACGCCTGTTTCGACCAGTTGCTGCGCTGCCGCCACTTCCGGCGGAACGCGACGGAGGTAAGTAAATTGCTCGGCATTCTCGCTGCGGCCAACGATTCGGAGTTGGCGGTCAGCGAGCATCGCCACCCAGCCGGGGGCATGGGCCTGCGCCTGTAGCATGGGGACGAAAGAATCGGCGTGGAGGACCACGCTGACGCTGCCCGGATCGGTTGCCGCTGCGTCGCCCGGCGCTGGCACCAGGGCGGTGATGGCCAGGTTGACGCGTTTCGTGACAACGGCAACGAACAGGTCCGAGATGGTGTCTCGGCCGGTGCCCAGCGCGATTATCGAGGCGGTGGCCAGGGTGCCGGGTGGCACGACTTCGCCGGGCGGCAGCCTAGTAGTCAGCATCTGGTGAGCTTGGCGGCTCACCAAGGTGATGAGCGCGCCGGGCAGCGTAGCGGCGGCGGCATCCATGTCTGTGCGGAAGCTCACCAGATCGCCACGAGCCAGCAAGACGGAATGGGCCAGGGTGCGAGCCACTGCGGCGGCCGTCGCCAACTGGCTGTCCACCGTAAACGCCAGGGCACGCGCCTGCATGACCAGTTGGTCCTCGGACCGGCGGCGGGCATTGTCATGGTCCCGCAGCAGCGCTGCAACGGCAACGCCGAGAAGCGGCAGGGTCAGCATTGCCGCCAGCAGCAGCAGCCACACTGTCAGGCCCGTGCGGGCAGGCCGGCGAATGGCCTCATCGGGGGTTGGTATGGCTCCCGAGGACAGGGCGGCTTCAGGCCGTAAAAGTTGCATGGGCAGAGCTAACACTTCCGCGACACAGCGTATACGAAAATGTTTTCGTTTCGTAATATCATTCTCACTAGACGGTGTTCTTCGCCGTCCCGCCAATCAGTCTTCCTTAGCTCAAGTCATCCTTGGCCAATGCGGGCCATAGCGCATCGCCCATCCCCGCCACCGCTGCCGCCGCCTTCAGGAATTGCGCGACGGCGCAGGCGATGCGGTACGGGTCACGCTCGCCGGGTTCCAGGAGGGCCAGCCGTTCCAGCGCGGCCAGGTCGCGCGGCTCTACTTCGATCCAAGCCAGCGTCACCCCGCGCCGCTTCCGGTCGCGGTAGGCTTCGCTGCGCTGGCGGGCCAGGGCGCGGGCTTCGGCGGCGCTCATGTCTTCAACCCTGCCTAAAGCCACACCAAGGCGGCGGCGCCTTCAAAGCTTGCTCCCAATCCATAGAAGCGCTGCAAGAATCCCGCCTAGCAAGTAGACGATCAAAGCGACATCCGACCTTATATGCTGAATATGCCACCGCACTTGTGCGTCATCCGGAGATTCCATGCGACTGTTGCGGCTTATTTCCTGGACTAACGAGCGATGGTGAAAAAATACTGCGATTGGAAGACCGATACTGAATACCGCGATTTGAATCCAGATCACGACGTCCATGGGAGGCTTGGCCCTTTCGCTCAGTTTTTTGCACAATCACCTGTCCGCTGCGATGGACTTAGGCCGATCCCAGTAAGGTAGGTGTTCCGGCTATGTACCGCGCTACCGTCGTGCGCGACGGTTGTGGTTTGAACCGCTCCGGTCGGCAAATGCTCTAAGAACGTGCGCGCGGCTGTTCCCACAACGACTTGCAGGTCTGCCATTCCGGCGTTTCCGACTACCACAGCCCGACCGGTGCTTCGGTCATGGACAATCTCTAACACCATCGCATCCTGGCCTCGGCCAAACGTGCATCTCAGCCGTTCTACCCCTTGAGCCGCAGCAACACCTGCGGTGGTGGCCAGACTTAAGGTGACGGCACATGACAGGCGCAACAGCTTGATCATTCGCGGACTCGCATGCCTAGAGGCTCAGACAAGACTACACTGTTTCGGCAAATGGTCGGCCTCCCCTACGGCGCTACCTCGATAATCGCGCCGCCAAGCGCGGGGTGGCACCAGGCGCACGCCCAGCCCGGCCCAATGCCGGTGCCGTCCAGGCTCGGCACCTTGGGTGCCCACCAGCGCCGGCCACGGCAACAGGAACACCAGCAGCCGGGCGAAGGGCGGGCAGACTGGTCGGCCCACGCCGGCGGGCGCTGCATGGCGCTACCGCGCAGCCCGGCCAGGTGGCGTTGATGATCGGCAGCCGGCAGCGCTGCGCCATGCTCGCCCCGCGCCTCATCCGCCAGCGCGACGCCAACCTCGGCCCGCTCGGCGGCAAGTTCCGGGTCCGGGGCGGCCAGGGATTCGCCGGCCTCGGCGGCAGCACTGGCGAGAAAGGCCGCGCGCTCACGCTCCCACAGCAGGGCCGCCACCGCCTCCCGGTACTGGCGCAGGTCGGCCACCACCTCGGCCGGCGGTGGCGCAGGGGCGCGCATCCGCACCACTCCGGCCGCGTCCAGCGCCAGCCGCACCCCGGCGGCCTCGGCACGGGCCAGGGCAGCGGCGGCGGTCATAGCTGCGCCGCCCACCCTGCGCCGCTTTCCTCTCCCCCACCGCCCGAGTGACCGGGCGAGGCATAGGGATCATAGGGGGCATGGGCACCAACCCCAGCATTACCGCCGGCTCCCGCCCCCCTATGGTCGCCGCCATGGTCGGCGGCATAGGGGGAGGCATAGGGGGAACCATAGGGGTGCGCCTCCGGCGCGGAAGCCGCGCTTTCCTGCGGCTCTCCGGCTGACCCCTCCCTATGCTCCCTATGCTCCCTATGGTTTTCCGCCCCGGTCGGCCTATCGGCGGGCTTCAAGGCGTAGAGGTCGGGCGACCATTTGCCGGTGGTGCGGGTGCGGGTCAGCACAAACCCGGCGGCGCGAGTGCCTTCCAGCTTGGCGACGAAGGCGGCGAGGTATTGCCGCCCCTTGCCGGCCGGGTCCGCCACCTCCCGCACGTCGTCGTGCAGGTCGGCCACCTTCACCGCCAGGTCGTGGTGCCGCTCCCACCAGGCCGCGAACACCTCGGCAATATGCTTGCGGCGCGGGTCGTTCGCCTTGGCCTCGGCAATACGGCTGGCGGGGTCGGCGCAGCCAAGCGCCAACAGCGGGTCACGGCACCAGCGCGACCAGTCGTTGAAGCTGCCCAGCGCGCGGCCCGGCTTGATCGCCTCGCCTGCCAGCCGCCCCCAGCGCCAGATAATCAGCACGTCGCGCAGCAACCCGGCGCGCTGGTCCAGCGCATCCCGCAACACGTCGCCCTTGAAGTCGCGGGCCTCGGGGTCTTCCATCCCGGCATCAAGTTCCACCGTGACGAAGCGCCGGGCCAGGTCTTCCGACAACACCAGCCCGTTGCCCGTGACCGCGATGAAGGCGGTAGGGTTCAACGGCATGGTCACGCTGGCGCCTAGCCGGCGGACATAGGCGGGGCGTTCGGTAATGGCGCTGGCCAGCATGTCCGACCGCAGCGCCGTGCCGTTCACGTTGTCCAGAAACACAACCTGCTCCGCGCCAATGAGCGCCGCCGCCAGCCGCTTTTCCAGTTCATCGGGGTTGCCGCCCGCCGTCATCGCGCGCGGCGCCAACCCGTAGGCGATGGCGCAGATAATCCGCACCAACAGCCCCTTGCCGGTGCCCGCACCCGAATAGCTCGGCGCATGCACCACCAGCCCCGGCGCCAGCCGCAGGGAGGGACGACATACCGCCGTCACCAGCGCGACCAGCGCGGCGCTTTCGTCCATGCCGGGCGGCTTGCTGGTGTCCACTACCGGCACCGCCTCGCCAGGGAGGGTAACGCGCGGTGCATCGGCAAAGGCGAAGCTGCGGAGGAACAGCCGCAGCCGCAGCAGCGCCGCCGCCGCGTCATCGCGGTTCGGCGTCTCGGGCACCTCTATCGCGGGCATACGCTCGCACCACATGCGGGTGCCGGCGTCGTAGCCATCCACCACGCGCAGCCCGCCATCCTCGGCCAGCAGCGGCGAGGCGGCGATGCCGTCCAGCGGGCGCAGCCCCCATTCGCCACGCATGGCCAGGTAGAGGCTCGCCACGCGCTCCGGCAGCGTCGCGGGCTGCGGTATCAACTCGCCACCGCGCGGCACGTACTTCCAGGGGCGGGCGATGCGATGCGCCTCATTCACCACCGCATGCAGCCCCAGCGGCTCGGCCAGCATGCCGCCGCGCTGCACGTCGAAGGCGATGCGCGCCGGCCCGCCCCGGTCAAACAGGTGCGGCACCTCGGCCAACCGCTTCGCCAACTCGGCGGCGGTATCGGGCAGGTCGCCGCCGTTCAGGTAGAGGTCGGGCCGGTCGCGCGGGTCGGGTTCCAGCCCATTGCCGCAGGTTGCCGCCTCGGGCCATGGCTTCGGGCGCGCTTCCTCGACCATGGCGTCAAGGATGCTAACGCGCACCCCCAGCGCCTTTGCAGCGCCCTCGCGCTGGCGGTCGTATTCCAGCGGGTCCAGTGCGGCGAGGCGGGCAACCTCGGCGGCGTCGGCGGCGCGGTCGCGCTGTTCTTTGTCGCTCATGCGCGCATCCCCTCGGGCAAGCTGCCGTCACGGCGATGCGCCACCGCCCAAGCCGCCAGGGCTTCCCCCTCGGCTGCATCCTTCCCCGCCGCTGCCAGGGCATTGCCGATGGTCCGCACCACCTCGCCCTCAGTCAGCAGCCCGGCCCGCACCAGCCGTGCCAGGCCCCACGCGGCGGCTTTGGCGGTGTCGTGCCTGTTGCCCTCGCTAGCGCCACCAATGCGCGCCGCAGCCCGCACCAGCGCGGCCAGGGCGTAGCTGGCGCCTGCATGTGGAGGTGGTGGCGCTGGTGGCTTCCGGGGCGGTGGCGCCAGCGTGGCGGCGTCGGGCGTGGCCACAGCGGTGTGCCCCGGCAGCACCAGCAGGCGGCACGGCAAATGCTCGGCCGCACCATCCGCAAACACGGGCGCGGCGGTGTAGATCGGTTGCACGGCACCGAATACTGAATGGTCAACCGGCACCTTCGCCAACCACCGCTTGCACTCGGCGCCGGTCACCGCGCGGTCGCACCAGAACCACAAGCGCAGCCGCGCGCCGGACTTGATGCCGTGCGAGGCGGTCGCCTGGACGATACAGGCCGCGCCCGTGAAGATCGGCGGCAACAGCTTCACCGCCACCGCAGCGCAGCCGGCCAGGTCGGCGGGGGCCAGCTCGGGCGGCAGCGGAACCGCGTCCATATCCAGCGCCAGCCATTGCCGGGGCGCCTCGGCCAGCGAAGCGGCGTCGCCCGTGGCGGTGTCGTCATGCAGCAGGCGCCGCACACGGGCAGCCCGCGCCGGGTCGCGGATCGCACCCCGGACCACGCAACAGTCGGGGCGGTGCAGCAGGTCGCGCAGCAGGTCATGCAGCGCGGAGAGGTCGGGCACGTCGCGGTGGTGCAGGTTCACCACCCGCGCCGCGTCGTAGCCTTCGATGGCGCCACCGGGGCGCACCAGCTTGGCCAGGCGCCGGCCTTCCGCGCGGATGATGGTCATACCTTCAACCATGGGCGCGGCCCTCCATCATGCGGAGCGCGGCGGCACGTTCGGCACGCGCGGCCAGCAAGGCGTCGGTGTCGTGGATGGCGGCGGCGCCGTAGTCGCCACGGCGGCGTGCTTCAGCCGCCATGGTCAGGTGCAGCCGCAGCGTCGGGCGGGCTGGTGGTGGCGTTGCTGGCGGCTGGTGCTGCCGGTCGCCCCATTCGATCAGCGGCAACCGCGCCTCGGCACGGGCGATGCGCGGCATGTAGGGGCGCCGGCCGCATGCGAGGCAGCGGGTTGAGGCCGTGTCCAAGTGCATAGTCATCGGTCCTTGCGGGCCGGGACGCTGGCGACATGCGGGGGCGGCGTGGTAAGGCTCAGGTGTCAGACTGATTGCCGCGAAAGTCCCGCCGGGCGCCTAACAGCGTCCGGCGTTTTTTTAGGTGGAAGCCAGCCGCAGCGCGGCGGCGAGGAACAGCACGGCGAGGGGTTCGATCAGGGCGGGGGCGGGCATTACGCGGCCTTCCCCGTCCCGATCCGCGCGGTCGGCAACGCGGCCAGGAACGAGCGCACGGTGCCCATATCAACCAAGGTGGTGCGGCCCGCTTTCAGCAGGCGGATTTTGCCCTCAGCGGCAGCGCGATAGATGCCGCTGCGGCTCAGGCCGGAAAGCGCGGTCGCACGCTGCATGGGTGCGGCCAGCACATCGGCGGGCATGGCGATGCCGCCCGGCGGCTGGCGGTTGATGTGGTTCAGGTTCGGCATGTGTCACCATGTCTTGCCACGCTGTGGGACCCCGCGTGGCAGCGGGCAACACGCAAAATATGCGAGGTATTTCCTGCGAATAATGGCCTTACCTGCGAACCTGGTTTCGCCCGGGCTAAACCTTCAGCGGAGGTTTAGCCCCCCTCCTCAGGGCGGCAAGCTTGCGGCGCGCGCTGCGTTCGTCCACCCAGCCCATCACGTCCATGAGTTCGCGCAGTTTCATTGTCGGCTTCCTCCCAGCCGCCCGATCAGTTTCTTGGACGGTCAAGAACAAGCGCGGAAAGTCATCAGACTGGTACTCACGAAAAGCGTTCCACCCCGGGCGCACTAACCCAAGCGCGGCAGGAAGGCGGCTTGGTGCGTCGGTGCTGGGCAGTTCGTCACTGGTGCAAGAATTCAGGCGTTCTTGCATTGCCCCTGGCGTCGCAAAGTCTCGTCCGCCGGCCATGACTTCGATGCGGTAGGCAACTTCAACCAAGTAGTCACCGCACCAGGGGGGTATGGCTACGGCGGCTTCTAAACCGGGAAAGCAGGCGCGGACGTGTTCCGAAAGCGAATGCTGGCGAGCGATACATCGCCAAACCCAGATCGGATTTTGCGTCGCCATCCATTGAGCGTGCATCCCCGAAACTGAAGTCGCAGCGAATGCGGCAACGGCATCTCTCAGGGAAGTCCCTTCGCCCATAGTCACCTGCTGGGCTTCAATAGCTGAGCGGACAACTTCCCGAATGCTTATGTCCATTCCGTGCGCTCCGCGCGCTCCGCGATCAGGTCGGCGGGGCAGCCCGGCGCGGAGGGTCCAGGCGTTCGGGAGCCAACCTAGCCCCGCCGATGGAAAGCCTAGCGGACCAGTTTCATTCTGGCATGGTCCAGAAAGCTGCGCCTCTTCCTCCGCTTCGCCGCCCAGCTATTCGGCACCGTCAGAGAGACCCGCAGCGCAGCGAGATCGGCGCCGGTAGGGCTGTTGGCTGTTGCAGGCGATGCGTCCCCGTATCATCCTTTGTATCGGCTCATGACTGGGGATGCGAATGCGCGGGGGCATGCTGCTAGCTGCGCTTGTTGCGGGCGGTGTGGCCGGAGCGACAATGACGACTCTGCTGCAAGGCGATGGCGGGCCATGGTGGATAGCGTCGTTCAATGAAAGCGCACGGCCCTCGTTCGAAGGGCCGTTTTCGAGCCTAGGCGATTGCGTTGCTCGGCACCGAGTTCGCATTGCGCAGGCGAATGACCGGTTTAATCAGGCCTTCGAGCGCTGGAATGTATTGAAAACAGAGCGGGCGGCTAAAGTGGCGCAAATGGATTCATTTAGTGTCCATCCGGGAACAGCGCGAGTCATCTGAATCGGTTGTGATTGGCTCGCAGCGGCGGGCGGGGTGAGAACGGCGTCCATGTGGACGCCCCAGAACCGACCAAAATACGACCGCAGTAAGCTGCGCTACCCGAGCGACCTGAC
>CANGNF010000049.1 GCA_947455205.1 Acetobacteraceae bacterium
CGGCCCCTCCGCCGGCCCGCCCGGGCAGCCTGGCACCGCGCGGCTGAGTTCCGGCACCGGCTTCGTCGTGGCGCGCCAGCGGGTGCTGACCAACCAGCATGTGGTCAATGGCTGCCGCCGCATCACGGTGCGGAATGCCGATGGGGTGGTGCTGCCGGCCAGCCTGGCAGCGGCGCAGGACGGCCGGCGCGACCTTTCCGTGCTGGCGGTGGAGGGCGATGCCGGCCCGCCGCTGCGCTTCCGCTCCGCCCCGGTGCGGCGCGGCGAGGAGGTGGTGACCTACGGCTTCCCGCTCTCGGGCATCCTGTCCTCCGGGCCCACGCTGACCACCGGGGAGGTCAACGCGCTTTCCGGCCTGGCCGACAACCCGCTGCAATTCCAGATCAGCGCGCCGGTGCAGCCGGGCAATTCGGGCGGCCCGCTGCTGGACCGCCAGGGCAATGTGCTGGGGGTGGTGGTCAGCAAGCTGAACGCCGCCGGCATCGCCGCCCGCACCGGCGACATTCCGCAGAACGTCAACTTCGCGGTGAAGGGCAGCGAGGCGCTGGAATACCTGCGCGCCGCCGGGGTGCAGCCGAGCATGGCGGAAACCGGCGGCCGCGACCGCAGCCCGGCCGAGGTGGGCGAACTGGCACATCGCAGCACCGTGCTGGTGCGCTGCGAGCGATAGGCCGGCCGCCGCCAGGGCCGGGCCGCGCCGCTATTCCAGCGTGATCCCGTTGGCGCGGATCAGCGCGGCGTAGCGCGCGGCGTCGCGGTTCAGCAGCGCCGCCGCATCGGCCGGGCTGCCGCCCCCGCGCAGGAAGCCGGCCTGCTGCACCCGCGGCCCCAGCACCGGGTCGCGCAGCGCCTTGCCCACCGCCGCCGCCAGCCGGGCCGCGATGGGGGCCGGCAGGCCGGGCGGTCCCATCAGCATGTACCAGACATTGGAATCGAAGCCGGGAAAGCCGCTTTCGGCGATGGTCGGCACGTCCGGCAGCCACTCCACCCGCTGCGGCATGGTGACGGCCAGCGCCCGCACGCCGCCGTTGCGGATATGCGGCAGGTAGGTCGGCAGCGTATCCAGCGCCAGGTCGATCCGGCCGGCGAGGATCTCGTTAACCGCCTGGCCGGTGCCGCGGAAGGGCACGTGCGTCATCTGCACCCTGGCCTCCGCGCACAGCAGCTCGGTGGCGAGATGCTGCTGGGTGGCGACGCCGGAGGAGGAATAGTTCAGCGTGCCCGGATTTTCCCGCGCGCGGGCAAGCACCTGCTGGATGCTCTGCGCCGCCGCGTCCTTCGGCACCACCGCCACCAGCGGCACCGTCGCGGCCAGCACCACCGGGGTCTGGTCGCGGTGGATATCGAAGGGCGGCGGCTTCATCAGCGGCGGCACCACGGCGCTGGCGGAAACCGTGGTCATGAACAGCGTATGGCCATCCGGCGTGGCGCGGCTGCCGGCCAGGGCGGCGATGGTGCCGCTGGCGCCGGGCCGGTTCTCCACCGCGATCGGCTGGCCCAGTTCGGCCTGCAGCGCCGGCGCCAGCAGCCGGGCGATGATGTCGGTGCCGCCGCCGGGGGCGAAGCCGACCAGCAGGGTGATGGGGCGGCTGGGCCATTCCTGGGCGCGGGCGACCCGAGGGGCCAGGGTGGACGCCAAGGCGGCGGTGGCGAGCAGGGCGCGACGGTGCATTCCCGGGGGTCCTCCTGTTGGTTTGTGGCCAGCTTAGCGCAGGATCACCCGGGTGGATCATCTCCGGGCCTGGTTTTGAGGGACCGATTTGCCGCTCCGGCGCGTCTCGCCATGGCGCACCATGCTGCCGGCCTCCTCCCGCACGGGCCAAGGCGCCCGGGGGCAGGCCGATGCGTTCAGGCCGCGCTGGCGCCCGGCGGCCAAGGTTGCGCCGGGGCCGGCGCGCCCATACAGGTGGCGCGGAACGCAAGGGGATGCCGGCATGACAAAGGAAGAGATCACCGCCTGGGCGCTGGCGAATGGCTGGCAGATGCTGGCCGGCCACCCCAGCCTGACCAAGCCGAACCGGCCGAAGGAGGCCATTGTCCGCCTGGTGCTGCTGGCCACCGTGGTGAACCTGGAGGTCAAGAAGCCGGCGGGGAAGTGGGAGAAGGTGGCCGGCGGCGCCTATGCCAAGGTGCTGGCGGATGAGGAGACCGGCGTGCCGGGCGGCCTCGGCTTCGAGACCATCCCCAGCTTCTCCATGCTGATGCGGGAGAACAAGGACCGCATGGTCTTCGCCGGCATGACCGGCAAGCACCCGGACTGATCGCGGGCAAGCCGGGCTGTCGCCGGCCTGCGTGGCGCAGGCCGGGCGTGGCTGGTGGGCTCAGGGCAGGTCGCCCGGCACCGGGCCGGGCGGGGCTGGCTACTTGCGGCGGGCCTGGCGCGCGGCGTAGCGGGCGTCCCGCGCGGCCTTCTGCTCGGCAGCCAGGGCCAGGGAGCGGGCCTTGTGCTCGGCTTCCGCCTCGATCGCGCGCTGCGCGGCCTCGACGGCGCGGCGCTCGGCCTCACGGGCCTGGGCGGCCAGCTCGGCATCGCGCGCGGCCTTCTCGGCCGCCAGCCGGGCAACCTCGAGCTCCTTGGCGGCGCGGCGCTCGGCGGCGCGCTGCTCGCGCGCCTCCGCAATCGCCTTCTGCTCGGCCAAGCGTGCTTGCACCGCGGGGTCGTCGGGACCGGGGCGGGACTTGAACCTCTCCAACAGGGCCTGCTTCGCCTTGAGCGAATTGGCCGCGCGGTCGTTGAACGTGTCTTGCTTCATGTCGGGCGCGGTTTAGGGCAAACCGCGCCACAAGGCAAAGCCCAACCTGCGGCCCGGCCGCGCCCTGGCCGCATGGCTGGCGCCTATTCGGCGGCCACGGCCGGCGCGGCGGCGCGGACCCGGGGCATCACCTCCTCGGCGAACAGGCGGATGGTCTGGTGCCGCACCGCCCGCGGCACGCCCACCGTGGCGTTGCTGACCAGCAGGTAGTTGAAGCCGAGATCGGCGTATTGCCTGACCCGCCGGGCCACCGTCTCCGGGCTGCCGACCAGGTTCTGCGCCAGATAGGGGCCGAGATTGGCCGGGTCCGACAGCAGTCGCAGGTTGGCGAACATCTTGTTGAACTGCTGGTAGCCCTCGATATTGCCCCAGGGCGCATTGTCGGACTGGTAGTGCCTGACCTGCAGGGCGAAGAACTCCGGCAGGTACTTCAGCGCCAGGGCCTGGGCCTCGGCATCCGTATCGGCCACGAAGCACTTTATCGAGATCGGCAGGTTGGTCTGGGTTGGGTGGCCGGCGGCGGCGCTGCGGGTGCGCCAGGTGTCCAGGATCCGCTTCAGCACATGGTCCGGAAAGCTGGACAGGCAGAGCGGCGGCAGGCCGAGGTCGGCCATGATGCCCGCGCTCTCCACGCTGCCGATGGCACCGTAGAAGTTCGGCCGGCGGTCGCCGAAGGCGGGGCGGATTTCCGTGGGCTCGGGGAAGTTCACGTACTTGCCGGCATGGGTGAACTTGCCGCCCTGCACCGCGCGGCGGGTGAACTCCCAGGTCTCGCGGAAGCGGTCGCGCGCGGTCTCCATGCCGATGCCGAAGGCGTCGTACTCGCTCTTCGCGGTGCCGCGGCCCATGCCGATATGCAGTTCGCCATCGGTCAGCGTGGCCAGCATGGCCAGGTCCTCGGCAAAGCGCACCGGGTCGTACCAGGGCAGCACCATGACCGCGGTGCCCAGCCCCAGCCCGGGGCAGGCGGCGGCAATGTGCGACAGGAACAGCAGCGGGTTGGGCTGCGGGTAGTAGTCGCTGAAGTGGTGCTCCACCATCCAGGCGGCGTCGTAGCCCAGCTGGTGCACCAGGCGGGCATCCTCGATCGCCTCGCGGTACAGCGCCCGGTCGTCCTGGCCGGCTTCGCCCACGGCGCCGATCTGGTACGCGAAGCGCGGGCTGCTGTTGGTTGCCCCGGCGTTGATTGCCACGACGTTCATCCCGGTTATTGTCGGCAAAACGGTAGGTTTTGCGTCGGCGGCCTGTCAATCGGCCGCGACCGGGAAGGAAGTCCAGATGTCGCGCTTCAGCCGCCGGGCCGCCCTGGCGACCCTTGCCCTGCCCATGGCCGCCCGCGCGCAGGAGGCCCGGGCGCTGCGCCTGGTGGTGCCCTTCGCCGCCGGCGGCTCCACCGACGTGCTGGCGCGCGTCTTCGGCGAACGCATCGCCGCGCTGCTGGGCCAGCAGGTGGTGGTGGAAAACCGCGCCGGCGGGGCCGGCAGCGTCGGCAGCGCGGCGGTGGCGCAGGCGCCGGCCGATGGCAACACGCTGCTGCTGGGCACCATCGGCACGCATGCCGTCAACGGGCTGCTCACCGCGTCGCTGCCCTATGACGCGGTGGCGGACTTCACCCCCATCACCCTGCTGGCCACGCTGCCCAACGTGCTGGTGGTGAACCCGACGCTGCCCGCCACCACGGTGGCGGAGCTGGTGGCGCATATCCGCGCCCGGCCGGGCCAGCTTGCCTTCGCCTCTCCCGGCAACGGCACGGCGGCGCATCTGGCGGGGGAGCTGTTCCGCGCCGCGCTGGGGGTGGAGCTGACCCACGCCGCCTATCGCGGCAGCGCCCCGCTGCTGACCGATGTCATCGGCGGCCAGGTGGCCATGGCCTTCGACTATTCCGCCAGTTCGCTGCCGCATATCCGCGCGGGCCGGCTGCGCGCCCTGGCGGTGACCAGCGACACCAGGGCGGAGGCGCTGCCGGCGGTGCCGACCATGGTGGAGAGCGGCTTCGACGGCGTGCGCGTCACCACCTGGTACGGCATCTTCGCGCCCAAGGGGTTGCCGCCGGCGCAGGTGGCGCGGCTGCACCGCGCCTTCCAGGCGGCGGCGCAGGACGCCACGCTGCGCGACCGGCTGGCGCAGTTGAGCGTGACCCCGGTGGTGGGCACGCCCGAGGCGCTGGCGCAGTTCCAGCGCGAGGAGATCACCCGCTGGGGCGCGCTGGTCCGCAGCGCGAAGATCACCGCGGAATGAGCCCGCGCCCCGGCAGCGGCAGGGTGCGGCGGCGGGCGCTGCTGGCCGCCGCGCTGGCCTCGCCGGCCTTGGCGCAACCGGCCTTCCCCTCGCGGCCCATCCGGCTGCTGGTCGGCTCCTCCAATGGGGGGTCGCAGGACATCACCGCGCGGCTGCTGGCCAGCCGCCTGGCGCCGCTGCTGGGCCAGCAGGTGGTGGTGGAAAACCGTGGCGGCGCCGGCGGTGCCTTGGCGACCGAGCCGGTGCGGCTGGCCGCCCCGGATGGCCATACGCTGGTGTTCAACAACATGGGCGCCTTCCTGGTGGTGCCGCTGCTGAATGGCGGGGCGCAGCCCTGGGACGAGATGACCCCGGTCTCCCTGGTGGCGGATGTGCTGACCGTGCTGGTCTGCCCGGCCGAGCGCCCGTGGCGCAGCGTGGCCGACCTGGTGGCCGCCGCGAAGGCCGCGCCGGGCGGGCTCAGCTGGGGGCATCCGGGCGTCGGCTCCTCGCCCTGGCTGGCGGCGCTGCTGCTGGACCGGGAGGCCGGCATCCGCACCGTGGAGGTGCCCTATCGCGGTGGCGGCCCGGCCATGCTGGACCTGCTGGCCGGGCGGATCGACTACAGCTTCGCCACCACGCCGACGGCCTTGCCGCACGTGGCCACTGGCAAGTTCCGCGCGCTGGCGGTGCCCACCGCGGCGCGGCTGCCGACGCTGCCCGGCGTGCCAACCATGGTGGAAAGCGGCGTCCCGGGCTTCGCGCTGCGCAGCTGGTTCGGCGTGATGGCGCCGCCGGGCACGCCGCCCGCCGTGGTGGCGGTGCTGAACCGCGCCATCAACCAGGCCATGGCGGAACCGGAAGTGGCCGTCATCCTCGGCCAGCAGGGCGAGGCGCCGTTGCATTCCACGCCGGAGGAGTTCGCCCGCATCGGCACCGCCGAACGCGCGCTGTGGGGCCCCCTGGCGCTGGCGGCGGCGCGCGGGCAGAACACCCGGCCATGAGCAGCACGCCGCAGACCGAAATTCCCGCCCTGGCCACCGATTGCCACATGCATGTCTACGGCCCGGCCGAGCGCTACCCCGTGGCGCCGAGCAACCCCTCCCCGGTGCCCTTCGAGCACGACCTGGCGGCCTACCAGGCGGTGAAGGCACGGCTGGGCCTGGGCCGCACCGTGGTGGTGCAGCCCAGCGCCTATGGGCTGGACAACAGCGCCACGCTGGACGCGGTGGCCGCTCTGTCTGGGCGGCTGAGTCACGCCGCCGGCGACGATCAGGCGCTGGGCGCCGCCCGCGCCGTGGTGGCGGTGACGCCGGAAACCTCCGACGCCGAGTTGCAGCGCCTGCACGCGGCCGGCGCGCGCGGCGCCCGCGCCGTGCTGCTGAAGCACCCGCTGGTGGCCTGGGAGGATCTGGCCCGCCTCGGCGCCCGCGTGGCGCCGCTGGGCTGGCACATCCAAATGCAGTTCGACGGCATGCAGATGGCAGCGCGCGAGGCGCTGATCCGCGCCCTGCCCTGCCAGGTGGTCATCGACCATATCGGCCGCTTCCATGAACCCGTAACGCCCGACAGCGCCCCGGTGCTGGCGCTGCGCCGGCTGCTGGAGACCGGCCGCGTCTGGATGAAGGCGTCCTCGCCCTATGGCGTCTCCCGCACCGCGGATTGGAGCGACACCAGCGCCATTGCCCGTGCCCTGATCGCGGCGGCGCCGGAGCGCGTGGTCTGGGGCAGCAACTGGCCACACCCCAACGAGGCCCCGCCGAAGCCGGACGAAGCCCGCGTGCTGGACTGGCTGGCCAGCGTCTGCCCCAGCGAGGCGGTGCGCCAGGCCGTGCTGGTGGCCAACCCGGCGCGGCTCTACGACTTCTGAGCCGCCGCGCTGGCGCGGGCCGGGCCGACGACCTTCAGGCCAGCGCCGGGCGCGGCCCCTGCCAGCCGCGCCAGCGCAGCGCCAGCGGCACCAGCACCGCCAGGTTCACCAGGTTGGCCAATATGCCCACCTGCCACGCCGTGCCGTAGCTGCCCGTGGAATCATAGATCACCCCGGCCAGCCAGGAGCCGGTCGCCATGCCGGTCAACCCACAGAAGATCAGCACCGGCACCCGCCAATGCGCCTGCCGCGCCGGGAACAGCGCGCGGATGCCCAGCACGTAGCTCGGCACGATGCCGCCGAAGCCCAGCCCATACAGCGCCGCCACCAGGAACAGCCCGGCCTCGTCCTGCGTCGCCAGGAACAGGCACATGCCGATGGTCTGCAGCACGTTGCCGGCCAGCGCCGTGTTCAGCCCGCCGATGCGGTCGCCCAGCGCGCCCCAGGCCTGCCGCGCCAAAAACGCGCAGAGCATGGTGACCGAGAGCATCAGCGCCCCGCGTGAGGCGGGGATGCCGATATCGCCGCAGAAGGCGACGAGGTGCGAGGCCGGCATGGCCATGGGGATGCAGCACAGGAAGACCGCTGCGCAGAAGCAGGCCTGCACCAGGTTGGGCGGCAGCCCCAGCACCCGGCTTTCGGCGGCGCGGCTGGCGGCGGTGGGCGGCGGCTCGGTGCTGGCCGGCGGCGGCTTCAGCACCAGCAGCGCGACGGGGATGATCAGCGCCGCCGAGACGACGCCGAAGGCCAGCATGGTCGCCTGCCAGCCCCACAGCGCGATCCCCCGCTCGAACAGGGAAGGCCACAGCACCGCGGCCACGTACTGGCCGGAGGACACCAGCGCCACCGCGCTGCCCCGCCGGCGGTCGAACCACATGGAGACATGCGTCATCAGCGGCGCGAACAGCGCGCCGGTGCCGAAGAAGCCGACCAGCAGCCCATAGCCCAGCAGCAACTGCCAGGCCGCGCCGCCGGCCGCCAGCAGCAGCCCCAGCCCGATGCAGGCCCCGCCGAAGGTCGCCACCGCCCGCATGCCGAAGCGCGGCACCAGCAGCCCCATGGCCACGCCCCCGGCGCCGGAGCCGAGATAGGCCAGGGATGACGCCAGCGCCGGCAGGGCACGGCTGCTGCCCAAATCCTCCGCCATGCTGCGCAGCCCCACCACCGCCACCAGCGGCGCGCCGTAGGAGAAGGACAGGATCACCACCGCGGCGATGGCGGCGACCCAGGAGTCGCGGCTCTCGATGCTCGTGGCACGCGGCAGGCGCGTCTCGTCGTCGCTGCGCGTCACGCGCTCTCCCTTCGATGCCGCAGCGGTCCGCGCCCTGACGGGCACCTCGCTGCTCTCTAAGCCATGCCCGGCCAGCCACCCGCCGGGATGACCACAGCCGAACCGCATGCCGGGCCAGCCTACACCGCCGGCGACGGCTCCGCGCAAGCCAGCATGGCCACGGCGTCCTGGGCGGAGGCGATGGCGCCCTCCACCCAGGCCTTGGCGCGGGAGCAATGCTCCCCGGCCAGCACCAGCGGGCCGCAGCGCCAGGCCTGCGGCTCCTCGGCCTGGGCGGTGGCGGCGTCGGGCACGGTGTCCCGCATGCCCGGGTCCCAGTCGGTGCTGCAGGCCGAAAGCGTCCAGGGGTGGGCGGACCAGTCGATCGAGACGCTGTCCAGCACCATGCCGGGCCGGGCCAGCGCCGGGTGCAGCCGCGCCGCCTCTCGCCGCACCGCCACGGCGCGTTCCTCCGGCGCCAGGGCGGCGATCGGCGCGGCATCGGCGCCGATGCAGTAGCTGGCCAGCAGCACGCCCTCCGGCCCCGCGAAGTCCTGGTTGTGCGGGTAGTAGACCTGGCGCAGCAGCCGGTCCGAGAACGAGGCGCCACCCAGTACGCCATCCGCCTCCCAGCAGCGCTCGGCGCAGAACAGCAGCACCTTGGTGGCGCCGGCGTAGTGCAGGCCGGAAATGCGCCGGCGGGTCGGCGCGTCCAGCCCGCTGACAGCCACGCGGCGCAGCACCGGCAAGGGGATGGTGCAGATCACATGCGCCGCCTGGTAGCTCTCGGTCACGCCATGGCGCGCCGCCACCACGCTGGCGCCTGCCGGCGTCAGCTCTATCGCCTTCACCTCGGCGCCCAGCCGGATTTCGGCGCCGCAGCGCGCGGCCAGCGCCAGGGGCAGCTGGTCGGCGCCACCGGCCAGCTGGAACAGCGGTTCCGCCGCCTTCAGCAGGATGTCGCTGAGGAACAGGTGGAAGGCCTGGTTGATCCGCCCGCGCACCGCCTGCAGCCCGGCCAGGATGGCGCCGGGGTCGGCGAAATCCGCCGCCGGCCCGGCCTCCGCCAGGTGGCGCTGCACCGCGGCCAGGAAGTCCCGGCCCATCTGCGGGAAGGCGAGGTCGCGCACCTCGCGTGGGGCCATCACCGTGACCAGCAGCGCCAACCGGCGCATGAAGCGCTGCGCTGCCGGAGACAGCCCCTCCGCCGCCGGCCATTCCGGCAGGTTGAGGTCTTCCGGCAGGGCGCCGAAGCCGAAGCGCTGGCCGGCGCAGTCCAGCAGCCCGCCCTGGCCCTGGAAGACGGAGAGGAAGGGCCGCAGCTTCGGCGTCAGCCCGAGCTGCTCGACCAAGGCGAAGACCCGGGTGTGGCTGGCCGGCAGCCGCATGGCGCCGAACTCGCCATGGTAGACCCTGCCCTCCCGCTCGAACCGATGGGTCCAGATGCGCCCGCCGATGCGCTGGCTGGCTTCCAGCACCAGCACGTCATGCCCGCGGGCACGCAACTCCATCGCCGCGACCAGCCCGGCCATGCCGGCACCCAGGACCAGCACCTTGCCAGCGGTGCCGGATGCGGGAGATGGAATGGAGATGGCGAACCTCCTGCCGCCGGGATGCAACCCAGGCGAACGACAGCAGCAGGTTCATAACACCAGGGGTTGACGCGGCCAATGGGCTTGGCACGCGGGCGGTTTCAGCCCCGCCCCAGCGTCTGCCGCGCCTGGGTCGCCAGCACGTCGGCGCGCTCGTTCATGACGTCGCCGCTGTGGCCGCGCACCCATTTCCAGTCGATCTTGTGCGGCTTGGCGGCGGCCAGCAGGCGCTGCCACAGCTCCATGTTCGCCACCGGCTCCTTGGCCGCGTTGCGCCAGTTGTTGCGGACCCAGCCGTTGATCCAGCGGCTGATGCCGTTGCGGACGTATTCGCTGTCGGTATGCAGCACCACGGTGCAGGGGCGCTTCAGGGCTTCCAGCGCGACGCAGGCGGCGGTCAGTTCCATGCGGTTGTTGGTGGTGGCGGCGTCGTGGCCGGAAAGCTCCCGCACCACCTCGCCATAGCGCAAAATGGCGCCCCAGCCGCCCGGCCCCGGGTTGGGCTTGCAGCCGCCATCGGTCCAGATCTCAACCGTGAAGTCTTCGTCAGAGGCCAAGCGCCGAGGGCCCTTCCGCCCGCAGGAAGAAGCGCAGTTTCCGCAGGTATTCCAGCGGGTCCTTGCGGGTGACCAGGGCGCCGGCGGGCGTGCTGGTCCAGTCGTACAGCCGGGTCAGCAGGAAGCGCAGGCTGGCGCCGCGGCACAGCACCGGCAGCGCGGCGCGCTCGGCCGGGGTGAGCGGCCGCCGCGCCTGGTAGGCCGCCAGCAGCGCCCGCGCCTTGGTGACGTTGAAGCTGTGGTCGCTCTCGAAGCACCAGGCGTTCAGGCAGACCGCGATGTCGTAGGCCAGCAGGTCGGTGCAGGCGAAGTAGAAGTCGATGATGCCGGACAGCCGCGGCTGCCCGGCGGCGTCGTCCAGGAAGAAGACGTTGTCGGGGAACAGGTCGGCGTGGATCTGCCCTTGTGGCAGACCCGCCGCTGGCCATGCCGCCAGGATGCCGGCCAGCGCCGCGTCCAGCTCCGCCACCAGGCCGGGTTGCACTTGGTCGCCTTCAGCGCGGCAGCGCCCGAGCAGCGGCGCCCAGCCGGCCGGGCCCAGCGCGTTGGGCCGGCGGCCGGGGAAATCGGCGCCGGCGGCGTGCAGCCGGGCCAGCGCATCGCCCAGCGGGGCGCAGTGCTGCGGGCGGACGCGGCGCGGCCAGACCCCAGGCAGGAAGGTGCAGATCGCCGCCGGGCGGCCGGCCAGCTGGCGCAGCGCCTGGCCGTCCCGCGCCGGCACCGGCTGCGGGCAGTCCAGGCCCTGGCTGGCCAAATGCTGCATCAGGCCGAGGAAATAGGGCAGCTCGCCGGGGTCCACGCGCTTTTCGTACAGCGTCAGGATGAAGTCGCCGCCGGTGGTCTTCAGCGCGAAATTGGAGTTCTCCACCCCCTCGGCGATGCCGCGGAAGGCCAGCAGCTCGCCAATGGGGTAGTCCGCCAGGAAGGCGCGCAGCGCTTCGTCGGAGACTTCGGTATAGACAGCCATCGCCGTCCCGTTACCGCCCACCGCCCGCCGGTGCAAGGCGCGGTGAGGGCGGGACGCGCAGGCTGCGGAGGCTGACCCAGGGGGCTCGCAGGGGCCGAGTGCCCGCATGGCGCCAAACCGTGCGGCAAGCGGCACCGGGCATCGCGGCAGCGACGCGGCCCGCTCACCGCGGACGCGAAGGCTGTGGAAGCTGACCCAGGCGGCCCGCCAGGGCCGAGAGCGCGAATGCGCGACGCGGGCTTATGCCCGCGCAAGCCCAGGCCGCGGAGGCGGCCGCCCGGCGCCTGAGGGTAAAAAGCTTCCTGCTGCTCTCAACGCCGTCAGGCGTTGAGAGCAGCAGGAAGCTTAAACGTTATCCGCTCCTCGGCGACCACCACTTCCTCCATCACCAGCTCGTAGCGCTCGCGCAGCCGGGCCAGGACTTCCTCCACCAGCACTTCCGGCGCGCTGGCCCCAGCGGTCACGCCGATGCTGGAGACGCCCTCCACGATGGCCAGGTCCAGCTCACGCCCGCGCTGCACCATGATCGCCTTGGCGCAGCCGGCGCGCTCGGCCACTTCCACCAGGCGCAGGCTGTTCGAGGAGTTCGGCGCGCCGACCACGATCATCAGCTCGGTGCGCGGCGCAATCGCCTTCACCGCCGCCTGCCGGTTGGTGGTGGCGTAGCAGATGTCCTCCTTCGCCGGCATGGCGATGGTCGGGAAGCGTCCCTGCAGCGCGGCGACGATACCGGCGGTGTCATCGACCGAAAGCGTGGTCTGGGTGATGAAGGCCACCGGCTTCCCGGCGGGCACCTCCACCGTGCGGGCGTGCTCCTCGTCCTCCACCAGGGTCACCGCGCCATCCGGCAGCTGGCCCATGGTGCCGATCACCTCGGGGTGGCCTTCATGCCCGATCAGCAGGATGTGGCGGCCGCGGGCAAAGTGATGCTCGGCCTCCCGGTGCACCTTGCTGACCAGCGGGCAGGTGGCGTCCAGGTACATCAGTTTGCGGCGGGTGGCCTCGGTCGGCACGCTCTTCGGCACGCCATGGGCGCTGAACACCACGGGGGCGTCGTCCGGCACCTCGTCCAGTTCCTCGACGAAGATCGCGCCCTGGCGTTCCAGCGCCTGCACAACAAACCGGTTGTGAACGATCTCGTGCCGGACGTAGACCGGGGCGCCGTAGCGGCGGATGGCCTCCTCGACGATCTTGATCGCGCGGTCGACCCCGGCGCAGAAGCCGCGCGGGCCGGCGAGCAGGACGTTGAGGCTGGGCTTGCTGGTCATGGCGCTGGATGCTCGCGGGCTGCGGGTTGCCGTGCTAACGGGCCGCCGGTGACGGTGTAAAGAGTAATTGGCGGCCGGGCCGGCGGCACACTAGCCACCACCCGGCAGGGCTCAAGGGGGAAGATGGTGATGCGCTTCGGACTTGCGATGGTGCCTGGCCTGTTGTTGTTGCTGGCGGGGTGCGGCAGCAACGCCACCCGCTACCCCATTGCCTGCCCGCGCCCGGCCATTCTGGGGGAAGGCGCCGACCTGACCCTGTACCGCGCCGGCGCCCCGGCCGACCTGACCACGCTGCAGACCGATGCCCGCCTGGTGCGGGTGGAAGGTGGCTGCGGCCGCGGCAACAACGCCATCGAGATGCGCCTGTCGGTCGGCTTCACCGTGGACCGCGGCCCGGCCTTCCGCGGCCGGGAAGTGCCGCTGCCCTGGTTCGTGGCCGTGGTGGACAACCGCACCAACCGGGTGCTCAGCGAGCAGGGCTTCCAGGACTTCATCACCTTCAACCCCAACGAAACCCGCGCCAGCGGCATGAGCCAGTCGGTCGACATCACCCTGCCGGTGGGGGATGAGCGGCGCGCGCAGGACTACACGGTCTATGTCTCGTTCCGCCTGAACCCCGAGCAGCTGGCCTTCAACCGCCAGCGCGGCGTGCGGTAGCGCCACCGCCGGGCGAGCGGCAAGAGCCGCCGCTGGGCGAGCGGCCAGCGCCGCCGCCGGGCGAGCGGCAAGAGCCGCCGCCGGGCGAGCGGCAAGAGCCGCCGCCGGGCGAGCGGCAAGAGCCGCCGCCGGGCGAGCGGCAAGAGCCGCCGCTGGGCGAGCGGCAAGAGCCGCCGCTGGGCGAGCGGCAAAAGCCGCCGCTGGGCGTCCGGTAAAATCGCCCGGCGCGGTTGCGCCCTCCCCCCGCGGCGGGTTAGACCGTGATGATCCTGCTGATCCCGTGCGGGAGAGAGGGGCGCATCCGGCTTGCCGGAGAGCGCCCTCGCCGAAGGCGCAACCGGCCCCCGGAAACGCTCAGGCAAAAGGGCCGCATGGGGAAGGGGCCTCTGGAAAGCCCGGCACGCACCACGCCGGCACCGACGGAGTAAGGCGCGCCGCCAGCGGCCGCCGAATCTCTCAGGTATTTCCGACAGAGGGGGGCCACGAACTCAACCGCCGCCGATGCGGCAGGGGGAACCGTGGCCGATTCATCAGCCCTTCCGGGCGAGACCCTGTTGGAAACCCCGTTGGGGGCACTGCACCGCGAATTGGGCGGGCGCATGGTCCCCTTCGCCGGCTATGCCATGCCGGTGCAGTACCCCTTGGGCATCTTGGGGGAGCACCTGCACTGCCGCGCCGCCGCCGGGCTGTTCGACGTTTCCCACATGGGCCAGGCGGAACTGGTGGGCGCCAAGGGGACGGAGTTCGCCGCCGCCGCGCTGGAGGCGCTGACCCCGGCCGACGTGGCCGGCCTCAAGCCGATGCGCCAGCGCTACGCGCTGCTGACCACCGATGCCGGCGGCATCTTCGACGACTTCATGGTGGCGAATTTCGGCAACCGCCTGTTCCTGGTGGTCAATGCCAGCCGCAAGCATGAGGATTTCGCCCGGATCGAGGCCGCGCTGCCCGCCGGGGTGACGCTGAAGCGCCTGCCGGACCGCGCCCTGCTGGCGCTGCAAGGCCCTGGCGCGGCGGCGGCCATCGCGCCGCTGGCGCCGGCCCTGGCGGCGATGAAGTTCATGGACGTGGCGGAAGTCACCATCGCCGGCGTGCCCTGCTTCGTCTCCCGCAGCGGCTACACCGGGGAGGATGGCTACGAGATCAGCGTCCCCGCCGACCAGGCCGAGACCTTCGCCCGCGCGCTGCTGGCGCTGCCGGGCGTGGCGCCGGTCGGCCTGGGCGCCCGCGATTCGCTGCGGCTGGAAGCCGGCCTCTGCCTCTACGGCAACGACATCGACGAGACGACCAGCCCGGTCGAGGCCGCGCTGACCTGGAGCATCGGCAAGCGCCGACGCATGGAATGGAACTTCCCGGGCGCCGAACGCGTGCGGGAAGAACTGGCCAATGGCACCCAGCGCCTGCGTGTTGGCATCAAGCCGGAAGGCCGCCAGCCAGCCCGTGGCCATACCGCCGTGCATGTGCCGGGTGGCGATGCCGTGGGCGAGATCACCTCGGGCGGCTTCGGCCCCTCGCTGGGTGGCCCCATGGCCATGGGCTACGTCGCCCGCGCCCACGCCGCCGACAACACGCCGCTTGAGTTGATGGTGCGGGGCAAGCCGCTGGCTGCCCGCGTCGCCGCCATGCCCTTCGTCGCCAACCGCTACGCCCGCTGACCCGCAAGGATCCCGACAATGGCCGAGCTGAAATTCTCCAAGGACCATGAATGGGTGGCGATGGAGGGCGATGTCGCCACCATCGGCATCACCGACCACGCGCAGCAGGCGCTGGGCGATGTCGTCTTCGTCGAGCTACCGGAGCTGGGCCGCGTGGTCGCGGCCGGCGAGGCCTGCGCCGTGGTCGAGAGCGTCAAGGCCGCCAGCGACGTCTACGCGCCCATCAGCGGCCGGGTGGTGGAGGTGAACGCCGCGCTGGCCGACAACCCCGGCACCATCAACAGCGACCCCGCCGGGGAAGGCTGGTTCTTCAAGCTGGAGCCCTCGGCCCCCGCCGAGCTGGCGGAGCTGATGGACGACGCCGCCTACCACCGCTTCGTGGAGGAAAGCGCTTGAGCCTCGACCAGCTGGACGCGCTGGAGGAGCGCGACGAGTTCGTCCGCCGCCACATCGGCCCGGGCGAGGCCGAGATTGCCGAGATGCTGCGCGTGGTCGGCGCCCCGAGCCTGGATGCCCTGGCGGGGCAGACCGTGCCGGCCGCCATCCGCGGCATCAGCCTGGACACGCTGCCGCCGCCGGTGGCCGAGGCCGCGGCGCTGGCGGAACTCAGCGCCCTGGCGGCGCAGAACCGCAGCGACGTGAAGAGCCTGATCGGCCTGGGCTACCACGGCACCCACACGCCGCCGGTCATCCTGCGCAACGTGCTGGAAAACCCCGGCTGGTACACCGCCTATACGCCCTACCAGGCCGAGATCGCCCAAGGCCGACTGGAAGCGCTGGTGAACTTCCAGACCATGGTGGTGGAGCTGACCGGCATGGCCGTGGCCAATGCCAGCCTGCTGGATGAAGCCACCGCCGCGGCCGAGGCCGTGACCCTGGCGCACAGCGCCCACAAGGCGAAGAGCGACACCCTGCTGGTGGCCGCCGACCTGCATCCGCAGACCCTGGCCGTGGTGCGCGTGCGGGCCGAGCCCGTGGGCATCCAGGTGGTGGTCGCACCGCCGGCCGAGATTGCCGCCCAGGCTGCCGCCCTGAAGCCCTTTGCCGCGCTGCTGCAATACCCGGGCACCACCGGTGAGGTGCGCGACCTGACGGCCGAGATCGCCGCCGCCCAGGCTGCCGGCGCGCTGGCCATCGTGGCCGCCGACCCGCTGGCGCTGGTGCTGCTGCGCTCCCCCGGTGAGATGGGCGCCGATGTCGTGGTCGGCAGCACCCAGCGCTTCGGCGTGCCGCTGGGCTATGGCGGGCCGCATGCCGGCTACATGGCGGTGAAGGACGCGCTGAAGCGGCTGCTGCCGGGCCGCCTGGTCGGCGTCTCGGTGGATGCCGCCGGTGCCCCGGCCATGCGGCTTTCCCTGCAGACGCGGGAACAGCATATCCGCCGCGAGAAGGCGACGAGCAACATCTGCACCGCCCAGGTGCTGCTGGCGGTCATGGCCGGCATGTACGCGGTGTGGTACGGGCCGGAAGGCCTGAAGCGCATCGCCGGGCGCGTGGCGCTGCAGGCGCGGCTGCTGGCCGGCGCCGCGCGCAAGGCCGGGCTGGTGCTGCGGCACGACGCGTTCTTCGACACCATCGCCATCGAAGCCGGCGACAAGGCCGAGGCGCTGGTGGCCAAGGCGTTGGCGGCCGGCTTCAACCTGCGGCGCGAAGGCGGCCTGGTCTGCATCGCGCTGGATGAGACGGTGACGCGCGACGAGCTGACCGCGCTGGCGGAGTTGCTGGGCGCGCCGCTGGCCGAGACCGCCGGCGGCGCCCCCGCCACGCTCGCCCGCACCAGCGCCTTCTGCACGGCGGAGGTGTTCAACACTCACCACTCCGAACACGCCATGCTGCGCTACCTGAAGCGGCTGGAAGACAAGGACGTGGCGCTGAACCGCAGCATGATCCCGCTGGGGTCCTGCACGATGAAGCTGAACGCCACCGCCGAGATGATCCCGGTGACGCTGGCCGGCTTCGCCAACATCCACCCCTTCGCGCCCGCCGACCAGGCGCGGGGCTACCTGACCATGATCCGCCGGCTGGAAGGCTGGCTGGCCGACATCACCGGCTTTGCCGCCGTCAGCCTGCAGCCCAATGCCGGCAGCCAGGGCGAGTATGCGGGCCTGCTGGCGATCCGCGCCTACCACCTGGCGCGGGGCGACGCGCAGCGCGATGTCTGCCTGATCCCGTCCTCCGCGCATGGCACCAACCCGGCCAGCGCCGCCATGGCGGGCATGAAGGTGGTCGTGGTCGGCTGCGACCGCGACGGCAACGTCGACCTGGCCGACCTGAAGGCGAAGGTGGCGCAGCATGCCGACAGGCTCTCGGCGCTGATGATCACCTACCCGTCCACGCATGGCGTGTTCGAGGAAGCCATCCGCGAGATCTGCGCCGCCGTGCATGACGCCGGCGGCCAGGTCTACATGGATGGCGCCAATATGAACGCGCAGGTCGGGCTGACCAGCCCGGGCAGCATCGGCGCCGATGTCTGCCACCTGAACCTGCACAAGACCTTCTGCATTCCGCATGGCGGCGGCGGGCCCGGCGTGGGGCCCATCGGCGTCGCCGCCCACCTGGCGCCGCACCTGCCGAACCACCCGCTATGCGCGGAAGCCGGGCCGGCCACCGGCTATGGCCCGGTCAGCGCCGCGCCCTTCGGCAGCGCGGCGATCCTGCCGATTTCCTACGCGTACATCCGCATGATGGGCGCCGCGGGGCTGACGCGGGCGACGCAGGTGGCCATCCTCAACGCCAACTACATCGCCCGCCGCCTGACCGGCCACTTCCCGGTGCTGTACAAGGGCGCCCGCGGCATGGTGGCGCATGAATGCATCCTGGATTGCCGCGGCTTCCAGCAGGGCGGCGGCGTCATGGTGGAGGATATCGCTAAGCGCCTGCAGGACTACGGCTTCCACGCGCCGACCATGTCCTGGCCCGTCACCGGCACGCTGATGGTGGAACCCACCGAAAGCGAGCCGAAGGCGGAGCTGGACCGCTTCATCGACGCGATGGTCGCGATCCGCGCCGAAATCCGCGCGGTGGAGCAGGGCGTGGCCGACAAGGCGGACAACCCGCTGAAGAACGCGCCGCACACCGCGGCCGAATGCCTGGCCGGCGACTGGACTCACCCCTACAGCCGCGAACAGGCCGCCTTCCCGCTGCCCTTCGTCCGCGCCGCCAAGTACTGGCCGCCGGTCAAGCGGGTGGACAACGTCTACGGCGACCGCAACCTGATCTGTACCTGTGCGCCGCTGGAAGCCTACGCGCAGCAGCAGCTGGCGGCGGAGTAGCGGTGGCGCCGCCCGATGACCGCAGGGGCGCAGGCCCCGAAGGTCTGAATCGGGCGGCCGGGCCTGCGCCCGATGACCGCAGGGGCGCAAGCCCCGAAGGTCTGGATCGGGCGGCCGGGCCTGCGCCCGATGACCGCAGGGGCGACAGGCCCGAAGGTCTGGATCGGCCGGTCGCGCCGCGGCCCTGGCGCAGGCAAGGGTCGCGCACCGCACTGCGCGACCGCTGGATCCACCTGCGGGCGGAAAGCTGGGAGACGCCGAAGGGCGTCACCCTGGACCCCTGGTGGATGCTGGACTGGGCCGACTGGGTGCATGTGGTGGCGCTGACACCGGATGACCGCCTGGTGCTGGTGCGGCAGTTCCGCCCCGGCGCCCAGGCGGTGACGCTGGAGTTGCCCGGCGGCATGATGGAGGCGGGCGAGACCGACCCGGTGGCTGCCGCCGCCCGCGAGTTCACCGAGGAAACCGGCTGGCGCGCCGCCGAATGGCGCCCGGTGATCGGCCTGCCGCCGGAGCCGGCGCATTGCTCCAACCGCATCCACTTCGTGCTCGCGCTCGGCTGCACCCCCGCCGGCGCGCAGGCGCTGGATGCCGGGGAGGATATCGCGGTCGAGGTGCTGCCGCTGGCCGAGGTGCTGGCCGGGCTGGGCCAGGGCCTGGTGCAGAACGCCATGCATGTCGGCGGCCTGCTGCTGGGCCTGGCCGCCGCCGGGCGGCTGGCGCTGGCGGAACGGCCGGCCGGCGGGTAGCTTGGCCGCCATGGACACCCCCCACCCCGCCCATTCGCGCGAAGGCCTGCCGCCGCCGCCGCCCGGCCCGGCCAGCGAAGAGCATTTCACCGCTTCCGAGACGGTGCGCGACCTGGTCATCGGCATGGCGGATGGCCTGACCGTGCCCTTCGCCCTGGCCGCTGGCCTCTCGGGCGCCGTCGCCGCCAACCCGCTGATCGTCACCGCCGGGCTGGCCGAGATTGCCGCCGGCTGCGTCGCCATGGGGCTGGGCGGCTACCTGGCGGCGCGCACCGACGCGCAGCACTACGTGGTGGAACGCGCCCGCGAGGAGCAGGAAACCCACGACTGGGCGGAGCGCGAGCGCTGGGAGGTGATGGCGGTGCTGCATCGCTTCGGCCTGCGCGACCAGTCGCTGCGCGACGCCACCGAGGCGGTGTGCAGCGACCGCAAGCGCTGGGTCGACTTCATGATGAAGTTCGAGCTGGAGATGAGCGAGCCGGAGCCCGGCCGCGCGGCGAAGAGCGCGGCCACCATCGGCGGCGCCTACATGGTCGGCGGCATGATCCCGCTGCTGCCGTACATCCTGTTCGACAACACCCAGTTCTCGCTGCTGGTGTCCTGCATTGCCACCGGGGTGGCGCTGCTCGGCTTCGGCTGGCTTAAGGCGCGGGCGACCGGCCTGCCGCCGCTGAAGGGCGCGATGCAGACGCTGGGCGTCGGTGGCCTGGCCGCGGCGGTGGCCTTTCTGATCGCCAAGTGGGTGGGCGGCTAGCGCCTGATCGTCCGCGGCGCTGGCGCGGACGGGCGTGCAGCAGCCGCCCCGACTACCCCTAGTCCGGCGTGGCGCCGGTGGCCCGCACCACCGGCGCGAATTGCGCGATCCGCTGGCGGATCTCGGCGCCCAGCGTGGCCGGGTCGCTCGGCAGCGGCTCCATGCCGCGCTTGTTGTACTCGGCCACGATCTCCGGCTCGGCCAGCACCTGGCGCATCGCCGCGTTCAGCCGGGCGATGACCGCGGGCGGCGTGCCGCGCGGGGCCAGCCAGCCATCCCAGTTCGGCACCTCGAAGCCCGCCACCCCGGCCTCCGCCACCGTCGGCACGCCGGGCAGCAGCGCGCTGCGGCCGGCCGTCGCCACCGCCAGCGCACGCAGCCGCCCCGCCTCGATCAGCGGCAATACGGTGGGCACGGTGGAGAAGGAGAAGTCGATCTTGCCGGCCAGCACGTCATTCGCCAGCGGCCCGCCGCCCCGGTACGGCACCGGCACCGTCTTCACCCCCGCCAGGTGGTCGAACAGCACGGAGGAGAGATGCCCCATGCTGCCGACGCCGCTGTTGCCGGCCGAAAGCGTCTCCGGCTGCGCCTTGGCCGCCGCGATCAGCTGCGCCACGCTGTGCCAGGGCCGGTCCATCGGCGCCACCAGCACGTAGAATACCGACATCAGGTGGGAAATCGGGGCGAAGTCGCGCTCCATGTCCACCGGCAGGCTGCGGTACAGCGTCGGGTTCACCGCCAGCGTGCCGATATTGCCCTGGAACAGGGTGTAGCCATCCGGCTGCGCCCGGGCCACGGTCTCGGCCGCGATGTTGCCACCGGCGCCGCCGCGATTCTCGATGACCACGTTCTGCCCCAGCAGCGCCGACAGCCGCGGCACCACCAGCCGCGCCGCGATGTCGGACGACCCACCGGCGGCGAAGGGAATGACGATGCGGATGGCCCGCTGCGGCCATTCACCCTGGGCACGCGCCACCGCCGGCAGCGCCAATGCCGCCAGCAGTCCCCGCCGGGCGATCATTCCCCGGTGATCCCGGCGCCGCGGATGATGGCGGCGTAGCGGTCGATCTCGGCGACGACGAAGCGGCCGAATTCCTCCGGCGAACTCGGCGCCGGCTCCAGCGCATGATGGGCGAGCTTTTCCACGTTGCCAGGCTCCTCGAGCGCCAGGCGGCAGGCGCGGTTCAGCGCAGCAATAACCGCGCCAGGGGTGGCCTTGGGCGCGGCCAGCCCATACCAGTTGTTGATGGCGTAGCCGGGCACCCCGGCCTCGGCCATGGTCGGCAGGTTGGGCACCAGGCGGCTGCGCTGCACCGTGGGCACCGCCAGCGCCCGCAGCCGGCCGCTCTCCACATGCGGGATCACCGTGGCGGCGGTGGCGAAGGCGTAGTCGATCTTGCCGCCGATCAAATCCGTGATCAGCTGGCCGCCGCCGCGATAGGGAATATGCACCGCCTCCGTCCCCGCCAAGTGGTCCAGCAGCGCCCCGGCCAGGTGCCCGGCGGCGCCGATGCCGGCCGAGCCGTAGCTAAGCCGGCCCGGTGCCGCCTTCAGCGCCGCCACCAGCTCCGCCACACTTTTGAACGGGCGGTCGGCGGGCGCCGCCAGCAGGTTGGTCACGTGGACCAGCAGGCTGACCGGGCTGAAATCCCGCACCGGATGGGCGCTGAGCTTGCGGAACAGCGTCGGGTTCACCGCCATCACGCCGACGGTGCCCAGCAGCAGCGTGTGGCCATCCGCCGGGGCGTGGGCGACGATGTCGGCGGCCAGCACGCCGGCGCCACCGGGCCGGTTGTCCAGCACCACGGGCTGGCCAAGCTCCGCCGAAAGCCGGGGCGTCAGCGTCCGCACCGCGGCATCCACCCCGCCGCCGGCCACCACCGGGATGACGATGCGGATGGGCCGGGTGAACATGGCCTGGGCCAGGGCCGGCGTGGCAAGCGGGGCGAGCAGCAGGGCGCGACGAAGGATCATGCCGCAGCCTACAAGGTGCGGCGAAGGCCACGCCAGTGGCTGCGAACTTGGGTTCCAAGGGCCTCTCGGCCCTTGGTGGGGGTTTGAGGGGGCAAGGCCCCCGCATGCCCGTTGCATCACCGGCCGATGCGCTTCTCCGCCCAGACCCAGGCCGCCAACCCCGGCAGGAAGACCACCAGGTCGCGGATGCGCCGGGCGATGGCCAGCGCGGCCCCCGCCTCGGCCGGCAGCCCGACCAGCAGGCCAAGGCCGAGGAAGCCTGCCTCCTGCAACCCCAGCGCGCCCGGCACCAGGAAGGCGGCGCTGCTGAGCGCCTGGATCATCGCCTCGATCGCCAGCGCCGTGGCGGGCTCCACCGGGTGGCCGAGGAAGTACAGCGCCAGCCAGATCTCCAGCGCGCCGGCGACCCAGCCGGCGAATTGCCAGCCGAAGCACAGCCCGATGGCGCCGCGCGAGCGCCACAGCCGGCGCGCCATGCGGTCGATCTTCTGCGAATGCGCGGTGAAGGCGTGGAAGCGCCCTGCCGCCACGGCGTTCAAGGCGCCCGCCAGGCGCGACAGCAGGTTGGCCCGCTGCGCCAGGATGAAGCCGCCGGCCAGCGCCAGCCCGCCCAGCATGCCCAGCACAATGCCCTGCCAGCCCACCGCCCCGCCATGCCCGGCCAGCAGCGCCAGGCCCAGCAGCGCGAAGGCCAGTTGGCTGAGAATGCCGATGGCCATGTCCACCATCAGGCTGGCGGCGGCGGGCGCGGGGCCAACACCCTCGGCGCGCAGCAGCCGGTAGCTGGCCACCTCGCCGCCGATGCGCGCCACCGGCAGCAGGCCGTTGATGCTTTCGCGGATCCAGACATTGGCGGTCATCGCCGCCAGGGAGGGCCGCTTGCTGCCCGGCAGCAGCACGCGCCAGGCCTCGGCATTCAGCGCCATGGGCAGGGCATGCGCGGCGCCGGCCAGCACCAGGCCCAGCCCGGCGGAGGCAAGCAGCGCGCCGACCTCGGTCAGGTCCTGCTGCGCCAGCAGCAGCATGGCGCCGCCCAGGCCGGCGAGGGCAAGCAGAAGGCCGATGCGGTTCATGGGTGGTGGGCGGCGCGGCTCATTGCAGGGCGGCGGTGTAGCCGGCCGTTGCGGTGTTGCCCAGGGCGGCGCGGACCGCGGGGTCCAGCAGCGCCGCCAGTTCCTCGGCATAGCGGTAGCCGGGCGCCTGGCCGGGGAAGCCGCCTGACGTGGCGGGGTGCAGGTACACCTCGGTCACGCCGGGCGGGATGTGCGGCAGCACCGCGGCCAAGCGCTGGGCGGTGAAGGCGCCGGACCAGGCCAGCCCCACCACGCGGTCCGGCGCGCGGAGGCCATGCCGCGCCGCCAGCCGGCGCAGCAGCGCGGTGAACGGGTACAGCGCGCGCGGCTGGGTGGCGGCGGTGGGCTCCACGGCGTGGATCAGCGCCGGCGGCTCCCACGGAATACGCACCGCCTTCACCCCGTGGCGCGCGGCCTCGGCAAAGGCGCAGGCGGCGATGACCGGGTGCAGGTGGTAGTGCTTGTGGGCGTTCAGGTGGTCGCAGGGCAGGCCGGTGGCGGCGAAGGCGGCGAATTGCGCCGCGATCTCGGCCCGCAACTGCGCCCGCGCGGCGGGGCTGAGGGCGAGCGTCAGGCCCAGCCCGGCCATGTCGTCGCGGAAGCGGCCATTGGGCTGGGTCAGCGCCGGGATGCGCTCCGGCGGCAGGGTCGGCGTGCCGTCGGTCAGGGTCAGGTGCAGGCCAACGGCCAGGCTGGGGTTGCGGCGCGCGACCTCGACGCCCCCGGCCAGGGCGGGCTCGCCCACCATCAGGCTGGCGGCGGTCAGCACACCGCCGCGGTGCGCCTGCTCCACCGCCGCATTGACCTGCGGCGACAGGCCGAGGTCATCGGCGTTGAAGATCAGGCGCTGCATCGGCTCCGATCAGGAATAGCTGCGGCACGAGGCCCGGCCTCGGGCCGAGGCGCCGAACGGCGCCCGCCGATCGTTCGGCGTAAACCAAGGCCGCGGATGCGGTCGCCCGGCGTCTGACGGCAGGCGACAGCCTTGACGGCTGCGGACAAGGGACTTGTCCGCGGCTGTCAGGCCGCCTTGCGTTCACGCAGGAAGTGGAAGAACTCCACGCCCTCGCGCAGGCGGCGCACCAGCATCTGCCGGTCGCGCACCATCTCGCCGCAGATCGAGGCGATCTTCGGCACGCGGAAATAGAACTTCTTGTAGAACTCTTCGACGCTGGTGAAGATTTCGGTGTGGCTCAGGTGCGGGTAGTGCAGCGGGGCGATCTGCACGCCGTGCGCGTCCACGTATTCCGTGTGCTCGGTGTCCAGCCAACCCTCGCGCGACGCCTGGTCCCACAGGAAGGTGCCGGGATAGGGCGCCGCCAGCGAGACCTGGATGGTGTGCGGGTTGGTCTCGATCGCGAACTTGATGGTTTCCTGGATGGTCTCGGTGGTCTCGCCGGGGAGGCCCAGGATGAAGGTGCCGTGGATGGCGATGCCGAGCGCGTGGCAGTCCTTGGTGAACTGCTTGGCGACTTCGATACGCATGCCCTTCTTGATGTTGTGCAGGATCTGCTGGTTGCCGCTCTCATAGCCCACCAGCAGCAGGCGCAGCCCGCCGTCGCGCATCTTCTTCAGCGACTCGTAGGGCACGTTCGCCTTGGCATTGCAGGACCAGGTGACGCCGAGCTTGCCGAGTTCCTTCGCGATCGCTTCCGCGCGCGGCAGGTTGTCGGTGAAGGTGTCGTCGTCGAAGAACAGCTCCTTCATCTCGGGGAAGGCGGACTTGATGTAGCGCACTTCCTCGATCACGTGCTCGACGCTGCGGGTGCGGTAGTTGTGCCCGCCCACCGTCTGCGGCCACAGGCAGAAGGTGCAGCGGCTCTTGCAGCCACGCCCGGTGTAGATGCTGACGTACGGGTGCTTCAGGTAGCCGATGAAGTACTTCTGCCAGTCCAGGTCGCGCTTGTAGACCGGGCTGACGGGCGGCAGCAGGTCCATGTTCTCCAGCACCGGGCGCTCGGCATTGTGGACGATCACGCCCTCCGAGTTGCGGTAGCTCAGCCCCTTGATGTTGGCCCAGGAGACGTCGTCGGCCACGTCCTTGATGGTGAAGTCAAACTCGTTGCGGGCAACGAAGTCGATGACGGGCGCGTCGCGCAGGCTTTCCTGCGCCTGCACCGCCACCTTGGCGCCGATCATGCCGATCTTCAGGTTCGGGTTGGCCGCCTTCATCGCCTCGGCCACCTTCACGTCGGACGCGAAGCTGGGGGTGGAGGTGTGCAGCACCGCCAGGTCGAAGTCCTTCGCCTGCCCGGTCACGTCGGCCAGCGTGGTCTTGTGCGGCGGGGCGTCGATCAGCTTGCTGTTCTCGATCAGCGCCGCCGGCTGGGCCAGCCAGGTCGGGAACCAGTAGCTGCGGATCTCGCGCTTGGCCTGATAGCGGGAGCCGGCGCCGCCGTCGAAGCCATCGAAGGAAGGGGCTTGCAGGAAGAGGGTGCGCATCGTCACGTCAAGGAACCCCTTGTCAGATCAGGCTTCAGACATGCTGCCATCGGGCCGCATGCGGTAGCGTCGGCCCTGCCACGTCACCGTGCCGCGAGCCAATCCAACCGCCCATATAGCGAAAGACAGGCCGTCGCGCAGGGGCAGAAGCACTAATCTTGGCAGTGTTGCCGATATGCATAGCAATTGGTCGACCGACCAGGCCAGCCAGCAGCGCGCCGCCAGCACCGCCAGCACCACCGCCAGCCCCCAATCAGCCAGCGCCCAGCAGGCCAGCGCCCAGGGCAGCGGGTGGGTCAGCGCCAGGCCGAGATAGCCGGCCGGGTTCAGCGACCGCACGGTGCGCGACCAGCGCAGCTCATGCCCCCACAGCGCGGCCAGGCTGGCCTCGTCCATCATGTGGTCCGGCAGCACCGGCGCCACGGCCACCTTCAGCCCCAGGCGGCGCACCGCCTCGCCCAGCGCATGGTCGTCGGCCAGCAGGTCCTTCAGGCTTTCAAGCCCGCCCAGCGCGGCCAGGGTTTCCCGCCGCAGCGCCATGGTGGCGCCGTAGCAGCCGCGCGCCTTGCGCAGGCTCTCCCCCAATATGGCGTTGGGCAGGAAGTGCCAGTCGATGCCCAACCCCGCCAGCCGCGCCCACACCCCCGGCACCGCCGGGACCCCGCGGTACAGGCAGGTGACCAGCCCGACGCCCGGCTGGGCCAGGGTGGCGGTGACAATGGTCAGCCACTCCGCCGGCACCCGCATGTCCGCATCCGCGATCACCACCACGTCCTGGGTGATGCGCGGCGCCAGGTTCAGCAGGTTGCCCACCTTGCGGTTGGCGCCGTGCAGCGTGGCGTCCTGCACCAGGGTGGCGTCCGCCCCGGGGCAGGCGGCCATGGCGGCACGGGCGGCGGGGATGGCGGCGTCATCCGCCCGGCCGACGCCGAACAGCACCTGCACCGGGGCGGCATGCGCCTGGCGCAGCGTGGCCTGCAACCAACCGGCCAGGCCGGGGGCGGCGCCGTGCAGCGGCTTCAGGATGGTGGCGGGCAGCGCCGGGCCCGTCGGCCGGGGCTGGCGGCCGAACCGCCGCACCGCCCGCGCCGCCAGCAGCGCGCTGGCCAGCCCGGCCAGGGCCAGGCCGGCGCACAGCATCGCCAGGGCCAGCGTCAGCACGGGCGGAAACACCGCCAGCCGTAACATTTCCCGCGTTTCCGCATCGCCTCATTCATATCTGTCGGCTAGGGTTCCGCCGTCACCATCGGATTCCCCCCGAAGCATGCCACGCATCCCGCTTGCCATTGCCGCCCTGCTGCTCGCCCTGGCGGGCTGCGCCGAGGGCGAGAGCCAGCCGGTCGCCACCGCCCTGGCCGCCGCGCCGGCCACCGACCCGACCGACCCCTACGAGCGTCTGAACCGGCAGATCCTGGACGTCAACCTGGCGCTGGACGACAACGTGCTGCGCCCGGTCGCCGTGGCCTATCGCGACGCGCTGGGCCCCTGGCCGCGCACCCGCATCCGAAACTTCCTCAACAACATCGAGGAACCGACGGTGCTGGTGAACAACCTGCTGCAGGGCAGGCTGGAGGATGCCGGCGACATCGCCGTGCGCTTCGCGGTCAACACCACGCTGGGCGGCGCCGGCTTCTGGGACGTAGCCACCGACCTGACCCGCACGCCGCGCCAGCAGCGCGACTTCGGCCAGACCTTGTATCGCTGGGGCATTCCGGATGGCCCCTACCTGATGGTGCCGATCCTCGGCCCCTCCAACCCGCGCGACTTCGTCGGCACCGTGGCCAACGGCTTCCTGAACCCGATCAGCTGGTTCCTGCCGATCTACGCCAATCTCGGCCGTGGCGCGGTCAGCGGCGTGGATGAGCGCGAGCAGAACATCGAGGCGCTGGACGAACTACGCCGCGGCAGCCTGGACTTCTACGCCCGGCTGCGCAGCGTCTGGGGCCAGTACCGCGACGGCCAGCTGGGCCGCACCCGCGCCGACAGCGACAACCCGGACGTGCTGGACGACCCCGGCGAGAAGTAGCCGCGCGCCTCGGCAGCATGTCGCTGCCGGCGGGCCCGGCGGCAAGCAGCCGCCGGGGGGCCGGCGCCAAGCGGCCGCCGGCGGTTATTCCGGCTTGGCCTTCGCCCGGTTGCTGAACCGGGCATTGCCCAGCCCGGTGCCGATGGTCAGCACGCCCCAATGGGCGACATCCTGCTGGAACGGCAGTTCCGAAAGCCCCTGCACCACGGCGTCGTTGTGCAGCACCACCATGGTCTCGTGGCCGCGGATCTCGGGCAGCATCTCGCGCAGGCTGTGCGGCAGGTTGAAGCGGCTGCTCTCCCAATTGCCCGGCAGGTTCTGGCCGCCGCGGCGGATCGCGCCATCGGCCTCGACCAGGCCGGGGCAGCCAACGCCGATGAAGGGCGCCAGCTTCAGCTTCTGCTTCGCCGCCTTCGCCACCAGCTCACGGAGCATCGCGCCCAGGCGTTCCACCGCCGCCTCCCGCGTCGGCTTGTCGTCGGCGTGGCGCCACAGCTCGCGCTCCACCACCTCTGCCTTGGCCAGGTCGGCGGCCTTGCCCAGGTTCAGCTTCACCAGGCCAACCCGCATGTTGGTGCCGCCGATATCCGCGGCCAGGATCGCGTCATGCCCGCCGAACATCCAGGTCGGCGCCAGTTGCACCGCGCCCAGCAACCCCGCCTCGTCCGGGTGGTGGCGAATGGGTTGCAGCGTCACCGCCACGCCCTCGGCCTTCAGCAGCAGGCTGGCCCGGCCGATCGCCAGCTCGCCGATCCGGCTGTCGCGCAAGCCGCCGCCGACGACGATGCGCTCGGTGCCCTTCCAGGCCTTCAGCCGCAGGAAGCGGCGGGTGACGCCGGCCAGCTCCTGCGCGAATTCCTCCACCGCGCCATGCAGCAGGGCGGCGGCCTCGGCGTCGCCCTCGCGCAGCAGCCTGTCCAGGTCGCGCTTGGCCAGGCGGTCGGTCGGCTTGTCGCCCAGCGGGTCGTCGCCATGCTCGCGCAGCCGGTCGCGGGCATCATCCACCAGGGCCATGAAGGCGCGGCGGCTGGCGCGGTCGCCGATGAAGCCCTCGGCGTCGCGCAGTTCGGCGTTGTAGGTATCCACCGTGGCGGCGGGCAGGGTCTCGGCGCCATGGCCGGGCAGGGTCTGGCTGGTCACGCGCGGCTGCTCCTGGCGGGAGCAGCCTGAACCGGCGGCGGCGCGGGCGGTTCCGCCCCGCGCCTCAAACGACCGCGGCAGGAAGAACCAACTACCGCGGCAGGAAGCCGACAATCCGCTCCGCCTCGGTCACGATGGGGTCGGCGATGGCCGCGGCGCGGTCGGCGCCGATGCGCAGCGCCGCGTCCAGCGCCGCATGGTCCTGCAGCAGCCGGGCCATTTCCTCGCGGATCGGGCCAAGATGCGCCACCAGCGCCTCGGTCAGCACTTCCTTGTACTGGCCGAACCCCTTGCCGCCGTGGTCGCGCAGCACATCCTGCGGCGTGCTGTCGGTGATGGCGGCCAGGATGCCCACCAGGTTGCGCGCCTCGGGCCGTGCCTCCAGGCCCGCCAACTCGCTCGGCAGCGGCTCCGGGTCGGTCTTGGCGCGGCGGATCTTCTGGGCGATCTCGTCGGCGCTGTCGGTCAGGTTGATGCGGCTGGCGTCGGAGGGATCCGACTTGCTCATCTTCTTGGTGCCGTCGCGCAGGCTCATGACGCGGGCGGCCACGCCCTGGATCAGCGGCTGGATGGTCGGGAAGAACTCCACGCCGTAGTCGTGGTTGAACTTCTGCGCGATGTCGTTGGCCAGCTCCAGGTGCTGCTTCTGGTCATCGCCCACCGGCACCTTGAGCGCATGGTAGGCGTGGATGTCGGCGGCCATCAGGTTGGGGTAGACATAGAGGCCGGACGACACCTGCTCGCTGTTCTTGCCGGCCTTGTCCTTGAACTGCGTCATGCGGTTCAGCCAGCCCAGGCGGGCCACGCAATTGAAGATCCAGGCCAGCCGGGCATGGGCGTGGACGTGGCTCTGCACGAACAGGATGCACTTCTGCGGGTCCAGGCCGCAGGCCAGCAGGGCGGCAGCCATCTCCCGCGTCTGCGCGGCGAACAGCTTGGGTTCCTGCCACACGGTGATGGCGTGCAGATCCACGACGCAGAAGATGCAGTCGTGGTCGTCCTGCATCGGCACCCAGTTGCGGATGGCGCCGAGGTAGTTGCCCAGCGTCGGGACGCCGGTGGGCTGAATGCCGGAGAAAACGCGATCCATGGCTGTGGACACCGTGGTTTGAGGAAGCCGTTCGAGGCGCGGGGTCTTCCCGCGCCCGGCGTTGGGCGTCAAGCCTTGGCCGGCCTGCGCCGCCGCAGCGTCTGCTTCAACTCGGAAAGGTTCAGCGCCCCCAGGCCCCAGGCGGCGACGAAATAGGCCAGCAGCCCGGCGCCCACCAGCAGCGCCAGCGCGACGTAGCGCCACACCCCCACGGCCGGGAACAGCAGCTGCACGCCCAGCCACAGCACCGCCGCCATCAGCGCCGTCGCACCCAGCAACCGGGGCAGCCGCCGCCGCAGCCGGCGGTCCGGCAGCAGATGCCCGCGCCGCCACAGCAGCAGGCCCAAGGCCCCCGCGTTGAACCAGGCGGCGATGGCGGTGGACAGCGCCACGCCGACATGCGCCAGCGGGCCGATCAGCGCCAGGTTCAGCGCTAGGTTCAGCCCCACGGCGGCGAAGCCGATCTTTACCGGTGTCGCGGTATCGCCCCGGGCGAAGAAGCCGGGCACCAGCACCTTCACCAGCACATAGGCCGGCAGCCCCAGCGCATAGGCGGACAGCGCGGCGGCGGTGGCGCTGGCCTCGGCCACGCCGAAGGCACCGCGCTGGAACAGCACCTGCACGATGGGTTCCGCCGCCAGCGCCTGGCCGGCGGCGGCGGGCAGGCAGAACAGCAGCGCCATCTCGATGGCGCGGTTGGCGGTGCGATGCGCCGAAAGCGGCTGCGCCGCCCGCACCTGGCGCGACAGCAGCGGCAGCACCGCCGTGCCCACCGCCGCGCCGATGACCCCCAGCGGCAGCTGGCCCACCCGGTCGGCGTAGTACAGGTAGCTGACGGCGCCGGCAGGCAGGAAGCTGGCGATGATGACGTCGATGGCCAGGTTCAGCTGGGTCACCCCGGCGCCGACCAGGCCGGGCAGCATGCGCTTCAGCACCAGCTTCACTTCCGGCGTCACGCTGGGCAGCCGGAACAGGTTCAGCGCCATGCCACCCCGCGCGCAGGCCCACAGCACGATGCCCAGCTGCACCACGCCGGACGCCGTCACCCCCCAGGCCAGCGCATGCGCCGGCGTGGCGACGAAGGGCGCCAGCCCCAGCAGCGCCGCCATGGACAGCACGTTGAAGAACACCGGCGCGGCGGCGGCGGCGGCAAAGCGGTTCAGCCCGTTCAGCACGCCGGAGACCAGCGCCGTCAGGCAGATCAGCAGCAGGTACGGAAAGGTGATCCGCGTCAGCTCCACCGCCAGCTGGAACTTGGCCGGGTCGGTCGAGAAGCCCGGCGCCAGCACCGCCATCAGATAGGGCATGAACACCATGCCCAGCACGGTCAGGGCGGACAGCCAGAGCCCCATCAGCACCGCCATGCGCTCCGCCAGCTGGCGGGCGGCGGCGGGGCCTTCCACCGCCAGCATCCCGGCGAAGGCGGGCACGAAGGCGGCGTTGAAGGCGCCCTCGCCGAACAGCCGGCGGAACAGGTTGGGCAGCTTCAGCGCCACGAAGAAGGCATCGGCCATCGGCCCGGCGCCCAGGCGCGCGGCGATCAGCATGTCCCGGGCGAAGCCGAGGATGCGGCTGACCATGGTCCAGCCGCCGACGGTAAGGACGGATTTCAGCATGCCACGCGGCCTTAGCCGGTAATTGCGGCGGGGGCGAGGTCGCCGGAAAATGTTTGGCCGCCGGCCGCCGAAGCCGCCACACCGGGCCGGGCATGCATGGCTCCTTCCCCCTGCGCCGCCTCCGGGTCTGGGCTTCCCCCACCCGTGGCGCCGCCTCGTTGCGCGCCTGGGTCCGGCGGGGCGAGGTCGGCATCGTGCTGCTGGCGGTGGCCGCCGGGGCCATGGCGGGGGTGCTGGCCTATGTGCTGGGCGCCGCGGCGCAGCTGATGCACCTGGTGCTGTTCGACCTGGCACCGGGGCAGCGGATCAGCGGCATGGGCGGGCTGCACCCGTACCGCGCGCTGCTGGTGCCGGCGCTGGGCGGGCTGCTGCTCGGCCTGCTGGGCCTGGCGCTGGCCCGCTGGCGGCCGCGCGCGCCGGTGGACCCGGTGGAGGCCAATGCGCTGCATGGCGGCCGGCTGGGGCTGGGCGATGCCGTGGTGGTCGGCGCGCAGACCCTGCTGTCCAACGGCTTCGGCGCCTCGGTGGGGCTGGAGGCGGCCTATGCCCAGGCCGGCGGCGGCGTCGCCTCGCGCCTGGGCCAGGCCTTCGGGCTGCGACGGGCGGATTTGCGGATCTTGCTCGGCGCCGGCGCGGCGGGGGCCATCGCCGCCGCCTTCGACGCGCCGCTGACCGGCGCCTTCTACGCCTTCGAGCTGGTGATCGGCACCTACACCACCGCGGCCCTGGTGCCGGTGATCGCCGCCGCCGTCACCGCCTCCCTGGTCGGGCGCTGGCTGGAGGCCGGCAGTTACCAGGTGGAGCACCTGGGCATCGGTGCCCAGGGGTGGGAGGCCTGGCCGCTGGCGCTGGGGCTGGGCGTACTCTGCGGGCTGCTTGGCATTGCGCTGATGCGCGGCGTGACGCTGGTGGAGGCGCCGCTGCGCCGGCTGGTGCCCTGGGCCTGGCTGCGGCCGGCGCTGGGCGGGCTGGCGGTGGGCGGGCTGGCGCTGGTCACGCCGGCGGTGCTGTCCTCCGGCCATGCCGCGCTGCACCTGGCCTTCGTGACCGAGGCGCCGGCCTGGCCGGTGGCGCTGGTGCTGGGGCTGAAGGCGCTGGCGGTGGCGATCTCCATCGGCAGCGGGTTCAGGGGCGGGTTGTTCTACGCCTCCCTGCTGCTGGGCGCCTTGACCGGCAAGCTGGCGGCGGTGCTGCTGGCCATGGTGGCGGCGCCGGGGCCGGACCCGCTGCTGCTGGCCATCATCGGCATGTCGGCCTTCGGCGCCGCCGTGGTCGGCGCGCCGCTGGCCATGGTGTTCCTGGCGCTGGAGACGACGGCGAATTTCGAGGTGACGAGCCTGGTGCTGGCCGCCGTCTGCGTCTCCGCCCTGCTGGTGCGGCGGCTGTTCGGCTACAGCTTCGCCACCTGGCGCTTCCACCTGCGCGGCGAGACCATCCGCAGCGCGCATGACGTGGGCTGGCTGCGCGACCTGACCGCCGGGCGGCTGATGCGGCGCGACCTGCGGACGGTGCGCGGCGACATGGGGCTGGACGCCTTCCGCCTGGCCTTTCCGCTGGGCAGCGCCAGCCGCGTGGTGGTGCTGGACGAGGCCGGGCGCTACGCCGGCATGGTCGCGGTGCAGGAGGCGCACTACGCCCCGGCCGAAACCACCACCCTGGCGCCGCTGCTGCAGCTGCGCGACCGCGTGCTGCTGCCGGGCATGACCGCGCGCCAGGCCATGGCCGCCTTCGAATCCGCCGAGGCCGAGGCGCTTGCGGTGGTGGACGCGCTGCCCAGCGGCAAGGTGCTGGGCCTGCTGACCGAGGCCCACCTGCTGCGCCGCTACACCGAGGAGATGGACAAGCTGCGGCGCGACGAGACCGGCGTGGGCTAGCCCGCCTGGCGCAGCCTTTCCAGCAGGGGCACGCCGATCTCCACCTCGCCCCGCTCGATGGCGCCGATCAGCTCCAGCATGCGGGTGACATGGGGAATGGGAATGCCGTGCTTCGCCGCCATGGCATGCAGCGGCGCCAGCGCGGCGGTGATGTCGGTGCCGCGCTTGCGGACCGCCAGGTCCCGCCAATAGCCGCTGTGCTTCTTGGCCGAGCGCCGCTTGAACACCAGGTTGGCCTGCAAGGACGCATCAATCGCCGCCGCATCGCCCGAGAGGAACGCCGCGGGGTCGTAGCCCTGGAAGCCCTGCGGCCGCACGCCCTCGGCCACCGCCACGCGCAGTACCTCGGTGATCACTTCCGTGATGGCGTGGCGGTTGGCCGGGTCCTCGATGCATTCGACCATGGGGATGTTGGACAGCGCGGTGGCCGCCAGCATGCTGGCATAGCCGGCCTTGCCCCAGACATTGCCCCAGATGTGGTCGCTGGCCTCGGTATCGCTCTCGAAGTCGCGCAGCACGTCGCGCAGCGCCAGGATGCGCGGCGTCACCGCGCCACTCAGCTCGCCGATCCGCAGCGGGCTGCGGGCGCCGTAGAGGATGCGCCCCGGCTCCAGCCAATCCGCCGAGAAGTTGACGAAGCAGCCGATGGTGCGGTGGGCGCCGACCACATCGGCGATGACCAGCTCGTTCAGCCCGTTCTGCAGGGAGACGACGCCGCCATCCTCGGCCAGGTGCGGCGCGATCTGTTCAGCGACTTCCCGCGTCACATGCGCCTTCACCGCCATCAGGATGGTCTTGTACTTGCCGGTCAGCCCGGCCGGCGTGCAGGCCGGGCCACCCACGGTGAACTGGTCGATGGGGCCTTCGATGGTCAGGCCGCCGGTGGCGATCTTCGCCACATGCGCTTCCTCGACATCGACGAAGATCACCGCATGCCCGGCGCGCACCAGATACGCGCCGATGGTGCCGCCGATGGCGCCGCTGCCCCAGATGACGATCGGTTCAGCCACCGGCGACACCCTGGGTGTTGACGTAGATGCTGAACAGCGACTGCGCCGCGCTGATGAACAGCCGGTTGCGATGCCGCCCGCCGAAGCACAGGTTGGCCGCGCGTTCCGGCAGGTGGATATGGCCGATCGGGGCGCCGGAGCTGTTGAAGATCCGCACGCCGTCATACTCGGCGGTCATGCCCCAGCCGCACCACAGGTTGCCATCCACATCCACGCGGAAGCCGTCCGGGCTCTCGCCGGGCTTGGTCACGATGAACTCGCGGCGGTTGCGCAGCGTCTTGCCATCCGGCGCCACGTCATAGGCGATGAAGGCGCGCGGCTCCGCCCGGCTGGCGATGATGTAGAGCACGCTCTCATCCGGGCTGAAGGCCAGGCCATTCGGGTGGTTCACGTCGTCGCAGACGCAGGTGATCTCGCCGGTATGGCCGTCCACCCGGTAGGTGTGGGTGGCGGGCTGCTCGGCCTGCACCTTCTCGCCCTCATAGAAGGCCAGCGTGCCGAAGGGCGGGTCGGTGAACCAGATGGAGCCGTCCGACTTCACCACCACGTCGTTCGGGCTGTTCAGCTTGCGGCCCTGGTACTGGTCGGCGATGACGGTGATGGAGCCGTCATATTCAAACCGCACCACGCGGCGGCCGAGATGCTCGCAGGCGATGATGCGGCCCTGGCGGTCCCGGGTGTGGCCGTTGGCGTTGTTGCTGGGCTTCTGCCACTCGCTGACCTGGCCGGTGGCTTCGTCCCACTTCAGCACGCGGTTGTTGGGAATGTCGGACCACAGCAGGCAGCGCCAGTCGCCCATCCAGACCGGCCCCTCGCCCCAGCGGCTGCCGGTCCACAGCCGCTCCACGGCCGAAAGCGAGAGGTGGTACTGCTTGAAGCTGGGGTCCAGCGCCACGATGGACGGGTCCGGGTAGCGCTCGCTCATCTGCCAGGTCATGTCGGTTTCCTCTGCTCAGGTTGCGCCGATACAGACCGGATAGGCGCCCCAGGGAAAGGGCCAC
>CANGNF010000050.1 GCA_947455205.1 Acetobacteraceae bacterium
CGCGGCCGGGCGCGGCGCGGCGCTGGGCCTGGCCGCCGGCGCCACCACCGCCTGTTGCTGCTGCTGCGCGGCCTGCGGCGCGGGGGCGGGGGCGGGGACCGGTCGTGGCTGGGTGGCGGCCTGCTGCTGCTGGCGCAGCAGCGCCATGGCCGGCGCTTCCGGCCCGGGCGCGATGCGGTTGGGGGTCAGCACCTGTTCCGGCCGGCGTTCGCCCGGGCGGTCAAAGATCGTCTCGTCCTGGTTCGGCACCACCATGCCGCCGGGCGCGACCGGGCGCTCCTTCAGCGGGGTGCCCTCGGCCTCCACCACCGGCACCGCGCGCGGGCCGAGCCGGCTGACACCCCAGCCCAGCAGCCCCAGCACCACCACGCCGGCCAGCAACCCGCCGGCCACCAGCAGCATGCGCCGCGGCACCGCGGGCGACTCGGATTGCGAACGCCAGGACGGCAGCGGCACGTCGCTCATGGTAGTCCCCCCGGGCGGGTCAGCGCATCTCCTGCACCGCCTCCACGCCCATCACCTGCAGGCCCGACCGGATGACGGTGGCCGTGGCGGCCACCAGCGCAAGCCGCGCCCTGGTCGCTTCCGGCTCATCATCGCGGATGAAACGCAGGGTCGCGTCCTCGCGCCCCTTGTTCCACAATACATGAAAGTCGCCCGCCAAGTCATGGAGAAAAAACGCGATCCGGTGAGGTTCGCGGGCCAGCGCCGCCGCTTCCACCGTGCGCGGCCAGGCGGCGATGCGGCGGATCAGCGCCAGCTCCGCCGGGTCGGTCAGGGCCTCCAGCGGGGCGCTGGCCAGGTCCGCCGGCTCCCCGGCGGTGCGCAGCACGCTGCGGCAGCGGGCATGGGCGTATTGCACGTAGAAGGCCGGGTTCTCGCGGGACTGCTCCACCGCGCGGTCCAGGTCGAAGTCCATCTGGGCATCGGCCTTGCGGGTCAGCATGGTGAAGCGCACGGCATCCCGCGCCGCCGCCATGCTGCCGGTCATCTCGGCCAGGTCCTCCAGCAGGTCGCGCAGGGTCACGAAGGTGCCGGCGCGCTTGCTCATCCGCACCGGCTCGCCGTTCCGCATCACCCGGACGATCTGCGCCAGCACCACGTCCAGCTTCACCTGGCCGTCCGCCAGCGCCTTCACCACCGCCTGCATGCGCTTGACGTAGCCGGCATGGTCGGCGCCCCACACATGGATCAGCTCGGCAAAGCCGCGCTCGATCTTGTGCAGGTGGTTGGCGATGTCGTTGGCGAAGTAGGTGCCGCTGCCGTCGCTCTTGCGCATCGGCCGGTCCACCTCGTCACCGAACTGGCTGGCGCGGAACAACTGCTGCGGGCGCGGCTCCCAGTCATCCGGCAGCTTGCCCTTCGGGGGCTCCAGCACGCCGGTGTAGATCAGCCCCTTGGCGTCCAGCAGCGCCTCGGCCTGCTCCAGCTTGCCGTCCTTGATCAGCCCGAGTTCGGAGACGAAGACCTCCTGCTTCACGCCAAGCAGGGCCAGGTCCTCGCGGATCGCGGCCATCATCTCGGCCACCGCGAAGGCCTGGACCAGCGCCAGGGTCTCGGCCGTGGGCGTGCCACCATCGGCCGGCACCAGGGCGGCGCCGTGCCGCGCCACCAGCGCCTCGGCCACCGGCACCAGGTAGTCGCCGCCATATTGCAGCGTCACGCCCAGCGCGGCCTCGAAATCCTCCCGCCCGCGGGCGGAGGCGGCGAAGCCCGCCAGCGGCCCGCGCCCGGCCACCTCGGCCCCCGCCGGGCTGGCCAGCAGCGCCACCAGGTAGCGCCAGTAGGTCGCCCAGGCCAACGCCTGAACCTGCGCCCCGGCGTCGTTGATGTAGTATTCCTTGGTCACGGCATAGCCGGCCTTGGCCAGCAGGTTGGCCAGCGCATCGCCCACCACCGCGCCGCGGCAATGGCCCACATGCATCGGCCCGGTCGGGTTGGCCGAGACGTATTCCAGGTCCACCTTCACCCCGGCGCCCAGGGTGCTGTCGCCGAACGCCTCGCCGGCCGCCAGCACGGCGCCGACCTGGGCGCGCAGGAAGCCTTCCTCCAGCCGCAGGTTGACGAAGCCCGGGCCGGCCGGCGCGGCCTCCGCCACCTCCGGCAGGGCAGACAGGCGCTCGGCCAGCTGGGCCGCCAGCTTCGGCGGCGGCAGCTTGGCCAGCTTGGCGACGACCATCGCGCCGTTGGTGGCCATGTCGCCATGGCTGGCGTCGCGCGGCGGCTCCATCTGCACGCGGGCGAAGCTGTCGGCGGGCAGCTCCGGCAGCAGCTCGGCCAGGATGGCAACGGTGCGGGCGCGCAGCGCGGCGAAGATGTCGTGGGTGCTCATGATGCGCCGGGGTTTAGCGGGTTGGCGCGGTGAAACCTAGCCCGGCACGTTGGGGTCGGTCAGGCGCTTATGCTCCTCCAGCGCGTAGCGGTCGGTCATGCCGGCGATGTAGTCGCAGACCAGCTGGGCGCAGCCCTGGCTGCCCGGCTCGCCGGCGCGTCGGCGCCACTCGTCCGGCAGCATCTGCGGCCCGCCATGCAGTAGCTGGAACAGCAGCTGGCTCACCCGCTTGGACTTCTGGATCTGCCGGTTGACCCGCCAGTGGCGGTACATCCGCTCGAACAGGAAGGCGCGGATCGCCTGGTTCGCCTCCTGCATCCGGGGCGAGAAGGTCACCACCGGCCTGCCGGCAGCCCGGATGTCGTCGGCGCTGCGCGGCCCCAGCGCCTCGATCCGGCGCCCGGCCTCATCCACCACGTCCTGCACCATCAGGTTGATCACGCGCCGCACCGTCTCGCTGGTCAGCCGGTCCCGCGGCATGGCCGGGTCCAGGGCGCGGGCGGCGGCGAAGCATTCGCCCACCAGCGGCAGCGCCGCCGCTTCCTCCAGCGTGAACAGCCGGGCGCGGACGCCGTCGTCCAGGTCGTGGTTGTTGTAGGCAATGTCGTCCGAGATCGCCGCCACCTGCGCCTCGGCGCTGGCATGGGTGGTCAGTTCCAGCGAATGCCGGCGGTCGTATTCCACGATGTAGGGGCTGGGGCGGCGCAGCGGGCCGTTGTGCTTGGCCAGGCCCTCCAGCGTCTCCCAGGTCAGGTTCAGCCCGTCGAAGGCGGCGTAGCGCGTCTCCAGCTGGGTCACCACCTTCAGGCTCTGCGCGTTGTGGTCGAAGCCGCCATAGGGCCGCATCTGCGCGTCCAGCGCCTCCTCCCCGGCATGGCCGAAGGGTGGGTGCCCCAAATCATGCGCCAGGGCCAGCGCCTCGGCCACGTCCTCGTCCAGCCGCAGCCGGCGGGCAATGGCGCGGGCGATCTGCGCTACCTCGATGCTGTGGGTGAGCCTGGTGCGGAAATAGTCGCCCTCATGGAAGACGAAGACCTGGGTCTTGTACTGCAGCCGGCGGAAGGCGCCGCAATGGATGATGCGGTCGCGGTCCCGCTGGAACGGGCTGCGGGCATCGCCGCCGGGCTCCGGATGCAGCCGGCCGCGGGAGGATTCGGGGCGGACCGCCCAAGGCGCAAGCGCTTCGCTGGACATGCCCTGGCCTAGCACGCGGGCAAGGATGGTTGGAAGCGGCGCCCGCCGGGCCTATCTTGGGGTGCAGGGACCGGCCCGCCGGTCGCTGTCCTCGTTTGGGCGGGTTGGTCACTTGTGACGAATCCGTCGTTGGCGACCACGCGCCAGGAGTACCGCCGATGTCCGAAGCCGCCACCCTTCCCTTCCGCGTCACGCCGCGCGCCGCCGAACAGGTGGCCGAGATCGCCGCCCGCGAGGGCAAGCCCGGCGCCGGGCTGCGCGTGGCGGTGGATGCCGGGGGATGCTCGGGCTTCCAGTACCGCTTCGCGCTGGAGGATACCGCCGCGGCCGACGACCTGGTGATCGATGCCGGCGCCGCCCGGGTCTTCGTCGACCAGGTCTCGCTGGACCTGCTGGCGGGCAGCGAGCTGGACTGGAACGAGGCCCTGATCGGCGCGCATTTCAGCGTGAAGAACCCGCAGGCGGTCAGCGGCTGCGGCTGCGGCGCCAGCTTCGCGGTGGCCTAGGGGCGTGCGACTCGCCACCTTCAACGTCAATTCGGTCCGCAAGCGCTCGGCCCATGTGCTGCGCTTTCTGGAGCGGCATCAGCCGGACTACCTGTTCCTGCAGGAAACCCGCTGCAAGGCGGAGGAATTCCCCGCCGCCGACTTCGACTCCAGCGGCTACCAGCTGCACGTGGTCGGCCAGCATGGCGGCCGCAACGGCGTGGCCATCCTGAGCAAGCACCCCTTCGAGGTGACCGAGGAAGCCCTGCCCGGCGAGGCCGCGGATGACCACGCCCGCTTCATTGGCGTGCGGGCGGCGGGCATGGCGCTGGCCGGGATCTACCTGCCCAACGGCAATTCCGGCGGGGCCGAGGGCTTCCAGTACAAGCTGCGCTGGATGGACCGCCTGGTGGACTGGACCGCCGAGCGGCTGGAGCACTTCCAGCCCACCGCCGTACTGGGCGACTGGAACGTCTGCCCGACCGATGCAGACCTGGCCCCCGGCGCCCTGCCGGACACGGATGCGCTGGTGCGGCCGGAAAGCCGCGCCCGCTACCGGGCGCTGTGCCACCTGGGCATGACGGACGCCCTGGCGGCGCTGCACCCGAAGGACGCGCCCTACACCTATTGGGACTACGGCGCCGCCTTCAACGCCAATCGCGGCCTGCGGATCGACCACATCCTGCTTTCGGCGGAACTGGCCGAGCGGCTGGTGGGCTGCGGGGTGGATACGACCGCGCGGGCCGAGGAACAGCCGAGCGACCACGCGCCGGTCTGGTGCGAACTGCGGTAGCGCCCGCGCCGGGCACTACCGCACCGCCCTGCCTCAGTAGTTAGGCCGCACCGTCACGGTCGGCGCCGGCGTCACCACCGTGGCGGGCGGCGCCTGCTGCACCACCGGCGGGGCGGTGCGCTCGACATAGGTGGTGCGGCTGGTGCAGGCGCCGAGGCTGGCGGCCAGGGCAATGCCGGCGATCAGGGTGAAGCTGCGCATGACGGTCGTCTCCTTTGTTGTGGACCGAACCGCCTGCATCAACTTCCCGGCCGCGCATTGGTCGCCATGACGCCTGCGTTATTGCCGCGCCTGTGGCGCCAGCCAGGCTACCAGTGGCGATAGCCCCAGCCGCCATAGTGCGGCCGATAGGCCGGCGCGTAGTAGCGCGGCGCGTAGTAGCCATAGGGCCGCGGCGGCGCCGGGGCGACGTAGCAACCGGCCAGCGTGGTCAGCGCAATGGCCAGGGCGGCGAGACGGGCGAACATGTGTTTTCCTCCTGCAGTGACGGCCGGCACCTTGGCATTAGGGGGGAAGGCCGGGTGTGGCCGCAATGACCATACTGAAGCACAAATCGCCTGACGGTTGGGCCGCCCGCCCGGTGAAACCCCCGCAAGCTGGCGTGACCCTGGCGTTACGCTGGCCTTTCCGGCGCCACGCGGCCGCCATGTTTCGCCATGGCGGCGCGGGGCCGTTCAACCACCGATGCGGGCGATGGCGGCGTCCAGCCGGGCCATTTCGGCCAGGAAGTTGGCCAGGCGCTCCTGGTTCTCCTCCACCACCTCGGGCTTGGCGCGGCTGACGAAGTCGGCGTTGGACAGCTTGGCCTGCACCTTCTTCGACTCGGCCTCGGCAGTGGCGCGAGCCTTGGCCAGCCGGGCGCGTTCGGCGCCCAGGTCGATCACGTCCGCCAGCGGCAGCATAAGCGTCGCCTCCCCCAGCACCGCCTGCACCACGCCCTTCGGCGCCTCGCCGGCCAGGGGCTGGACGGCGGTGATGCGCGCCAGGCGCTTGATGCTGTCGATCCAGCGGTCGGCGCGGGCCAGCGATTCGGCGGTGGCGTCCTTCACCAGCAGCGGCGTGGTGATGGAGGGCGCGACGTTGACCTCGGCCCGCACCGCGCGCACTTCGCTGATCAGCGCCACCACCCAGTCCAGTTCCGCCCGCGCTTCCTCCGCCCCCGGCACCGCCACCGCGACCGGCCAATTCTCGCCGATCAGGCTGCATTCCGCGCCATAGCCGAAGCGGTCCCACAATTCCTCGGTCACATAGGGCATGGCCGGGTGCAGCAGCCGCAGGATGGTGCCCAGCACATGCTGCGCCACGCCGCGGATTTCCTCCTTCTCCGCCCCATCCGGGCCGTTGAAGACCGGCTTGGCGAACTCCAGGAACCAGTCGCAGAAGCTGCCCCAGGTGAAGCGGTAGCAGGCCGCCGCGTATTCATCGAAGCGATACGCCTCCAGCGCCGCCGTCGCCTCCGCGGTGGCCTTGTTGGCGGCGTCCAGCAGCCAGCGGCTCAGCGGCAGGGTCACGCCGGCGGGGTCGAAATCGGGCCGCGGCGCGATCCCGTTCATCTCGCAAAAGCGCGCCGCGTTCCATAGCTTGGTGCCGAAGCTGCGGTGGTCCTCCACCCGCTTCCGCCCCAGCTTGATGTCTCGCCCCGGCCCGGCCAGCGAACAGATGGTGAAGCGCAGCGCGTCCGCGCCATAGGCGTCGATCAGCTCCAGCGGGTCGATCACGTTGCCCTTGGACTTCGACATCTTCTGGCCCTTCTCGTCGCGGACCAAGCCATGGATGTAGACGGTGTGGAACGGCACCTCGCCCATGAAGTGGCAGCCCATCATCATCATCCGGGCCACCCAGAAGAAGATGATGTCGAAGCCGGTCACCAGCACGTCGCCAGGGTAGTAGCGCGCCACCTCCGGCACCTTCTCCGGCCAGCCCAGCGTGCTGAACGGCCACAGCGCGCTGCTGAACCAGGTGTCCAGCACGTCGGGGTCGCGCTGCAACGTCACGTCGGCGCCCAGCTTGGCGCGGGCCTGGGCCAGCGCCTCGTCCTCGGTGCGGGCGACGAAGATCTCGCCATTCGGCGCGTACCACGCCGGGATCTGGTGGCCCCACCACAGCTGGCGGGAAATGCACCAGGGCTGGATGTCGCGCATCCAGCTGAAGAAGGTGTTCTCCCACTGCTTCGGCACGAACTGGGTCTTGCCGGTCTCCACCGCCTCGATCGCCGGCTTGGCCAGTGTCGCGGCGTCGGCGTACCACTGCCAGGTCAGCCGCGGCTCGATCGGCACGCCGCCCCGGTCGCCATGCGGCACCTGGTTGGTGTGCGGCTCGATCTTCTCGACCAGCTCCATTTCCTCAAGCCGGGCGATGATGGCCTTGCGCGCGACGAAGCGGTCCTGGCCCTGCAACCCGCGCACGAAGTCGAGGTCGCTGATCCCGGCGGCCTCGGCCAGCTCGATCTCGGCCAGCGTCACCCGCGCCTCGGCGTCCAGCACGCTGGGCATGGCGAGGTTGTGGCGCTTGCCGACATTGAAGTCGTTGAAATCATGGGCCGGGGTGATCTTGACCGCGCCGCTGCCCTTCTCGGGGTCGGAATACTCGTCGGCCACGATGGGAATCCGCCGCCCGGTCAGCGGCAGCACCACGTGCTTGCCGACCAGGTGGGTGTAGCGCGCATCCTCGGGGTGAACCGCCACGGCGGTATCGCCCAGCATCGTCTCCGGCCGGGTCGTCGCCACCACGATGTGCTCGCCCGGCAGCCCCTCCACGGGGTAGCGCAGGTACCACAGGCTGCCCTTCATCTCCTTGTTCTCGACCTCAAGGTCGGAGATGGCGGTCAGCAGCTTGGGGTCCCAGTTCACCAGCCGGCGGTCGCGGTAGATCAGCCCCTGGCCGTGCAGGGTGACGAAGACCTCACGGACGGCCTTGGACAGGCCCTCGTCCATGGTGAAGCGCTCGCGCGGCCAATCCAGGCTGGCGCCCAGGCGGCGCAGCTGGCGGGTGATGGTGCCGCCGCTCTCGGCCTTCCACTGCCAGACGCGGTCGAGGAACGCCTCGCGCCCCATCTCCCGCCGGTCCTGCTTCTCCGTCGCCAGCAGGCGTTCCACCACCATCTGCGTGGCGATGCCGGCATGGTCGGTGCCCGGCTGCCACAGCGCGTCGCGGCCCTGCATGCGGCGCCAGCGGATCAGCGCGTCCTGCAGGGTGAAGGTCAGCGCATGACCCATGTGCAGGCTGCCGGTCACGTTCGGCGGCGGGATCATGATGGTGTAGGGCTGCGCCGGGCTTTCCGGATGGCAAGCGAAGGCGCCCGACTTCTCCCAGCCCTCGTAGAGGCGGGGTTCGAATTCGGCGGGGGTCAGGTTCTTGTCGAGCATGCCGTCTCGTCCATCGCGGCGTGAGCCGCGTCAAGAGTGGACTGGCGTGAGCCGCGTCAAGAGCGGACCGGTGCGGGCCGCTTGGTGGGCGCCGCCTCAACAGCGGCTAGGCAGGCGCCGCTTCGAAGGTCGACAAAACGGCGCCGTCAGCGGGTCAGCTCAGCGCGCGGCCTACGACGCGCTCGATCTCGGCCCGTACCAGGCGCTCGACCATCGGCGGCAGGTGCTGGTCCAGCCACTGCTTCAGCATCGGGCGCACCTCCTCGCGGACCACATCCTCAATGCTCGGCCCGCCGGAGCGATGCACCGGGGCGCCACGATCCTGCGCCACGGCGCGCATCAGCTGGCCCATGGCGGCACTGGCGGCGGCGGCGGCGGCCGGGGCCAGCAACGCCTCCGGCGGCAGCGAAGGCGGCGGCGCGGCGGCCACCGGCACGGGCTGCACCGGCGGGGGCGGTGGCGGGGCCACCACCACGGGGGGCGGCACCGCCTCAATCACCGGCTCCGGCGGCGGGGGCGGAGGTGGTGGCGGCGGCGGCGTGGCCGGGCGGGCCGGTTCCTCCACCATCATCGCCTCGGTCAGCGCCAGGGGTTCGTTCGGGTCCGGCAGCGGGGCCGGGCCGGGCGCGGCGCCGGGCTCGTCTTCGTTGAGGATCCGCCGGATCGAGGCAAGGATATCTTCCATGCTCGGGTCGGCCCCGGCCGGGGCCGCGGGCGCGGCCGGCGGGTTGCGCGGATCCTCGGCCATGCTCAGCGACCTGCCGTCTGGGCGTAATCGCCCATGCCGAACCAGCGGTCGCGCACCGCGGCGTAGTAGGCGCGGGCATCATACAGCTGCACCGGCAGCGCCAGGTCGATCGCGTTCAGCCGGCCCACCGCGGCGGCGACCGAATAGGAGGCCGAGACCACGTTGGACAGCGCCTGCACCAGGCTGGTGCGGGAATTGAGCAGTTCCTGCTCGGCGTTCAGCACTTCAAGCGTGGTGCGGCTGCCGACGATGGCCTCGCGCTGCACGCCGTCCAACGCCACTTCGTTGGCGCGAATCTGCACCCGGGTCGATTCGACCTGGGCGCGGGCGGAAGCCAGCGTCGCCCAGGCGGATGCCGCCTGCTGCATGACCTGGCGCCGCTGGTCGTCCACCACGCCGCGGGCCTGCTGCGCCTGCTGGCGCGCCTGCCGCACGGCGGCGTATTCGGCGCCACCTTGGTAGATCGGCACCGAGAGGTTCAGCGTGGCCTGGCCGCCGGTGATGCGCGTGTGGTTGGACGAGGCGTTGTCGGTCCGGAAGCCCTGCGCCTGGGCGCTGAGCTGCGGCAGCAGCGCCGAGACCTGGATGTCGATGTTGTCGCGCGCCGCCGATTCGTCGAACAGCGCGGCCACGACGTTCGGGTTGTTGGTGGCGGCCAGCTGGCCGGCTTCCTCGGCGTTGCGGACCGCCTGGCGCAGCGGCTGCGGCGCGGTCAGGCGCTGCGCGGCAATGCCGACCAAGCGCATGAAGGTGGCGCGGGCTGTGCTGAGGTTGCCCTCGGCCTGCTGGCGGCTGGCCTTGGCGCCGGCCAGCCGGGCCTCGGCCTGGGCCACGTCGGTGCGGGTGATCTCGCCGACGCGGAAGCGCTCGTTCGTGGCGCGCAGCTGCTCGGTCAGCACCTGTTCGTTGTTGATGTTGAGGCGCAGCAATTCCTGGTTCTGCACCACGTTGACGTAGGCGTTCACGGTATCGCCGAACACCTGCTGCTCGGTCGCCATCAGCCTGGCGCGCTGGCCGAAGACCTGGTTCTCCGCCCGGCGGATGGAGGCGACGGTACGGCCACCGCGGTAGATCGGCTGCGTCGCCGTGACCGTGGCGCTGAGCGAGGCGCGGTCCTGGTGGGTGTGGGAGGTCAGCCCGCCGTTCTGGCTGAAGTACTGCCGGCCGAACTCGGGTCCGGAGGTGATGACATTGACCCCCAGCGCCCGGGTGTGCTGGTCGATATAGCCGGTGCTGGTGCTGGAGGTGATGGTCGGCCGCCAGCCGGCCAGCGCCTGGGGCACGTTCTCGTCCGTGGCGCGCAGCTGGGCGCGTGCGGTCAGCAGGGTCGGGTTGTTCGAGTAGGCGTAGGCCAGCGCCTCCTGCAGGGTCTGGGCCCGGGCGGGAAGCGCCAGGCCAGCCACGGCGACGGCGGCGGTCAGCGCAAGGGCGGCGCGGTTCGGGATCATCTGGACCTGGTCCTTTTGACGCAGCGGCATTGGTCTTGGCTCACTTTGCTTCAGCATAGCGCAAAGAAGGGTTAGCGACATCAGTGGCTCACCCCGTTGTTGCCCCGCGCCGCCAGGATTGTCAGAACACGAAGCCGGGCGAGGGCTGGAATGCCTGCAAGGGCGCCACCGCCGCATCGAAGGCCGGCGACAGCGTCAGCGCGCCGCCGCTGCGGCGGCCCAGCATGGCCACCCCCTGCCCGCTGCCCTCGGCCAGCACCGCCACCAGGCGGCCACCTTCCGCCAGTTGTGACGAAAGCGACTCGGGCACGCCCGGAATCTCGCCCTCAACCAGGATGACATCGTAGGGCGCCGCGGCGGCGAAGCCCTGGGTCGGGTCACCGGCTTCCAGCCGCAGCGCGCCGGCACCCTCGGCCTCCAGCGCGCGGGCGGCGATGGCGCGCAGCGCCGCGTCCGGCTCCAGCGCCACCACCTGGGCGCCCAGCCGCGCGGCGATGGCGGCGCCGTAGCCGGTGCCGGCGCAGACCACCAGGACCCGCTCGGCCGGGCGAATCGCGGCCAGTTGCAACAGCTTGGCCAGCAGCATGGGCTGCATCAGCGCCCGGCCACCCGGCAACGGCACTTCCTCGTCGGCATAGGCCCGGCTGGCGGCGGCGGCGGGCACGAAGGCCTCCCGCGGGGTGGCGCGCAGCGCCTCCAGCAGGCGGGTCTCGGTCACCCGGTTGGGCCTGATCTGCCCGTCCACCATGCGCTTGCGTGCTTCCGCGTAGTCCATGCCCCGCCAACCCCTTCGCGTATGGTCGCCATATAAGGTCCGTTGCTGCGCTGCGCCAAGCCGCTGCTTACACGCTTGACCCGGAGGCCCAGGCGAAGGATAGAAGCGCCCCGCCTTTTGGCGGTCCGGTGGCCGAGTGGTTAGGCACAGGTCTGCAAAACCTGCTACGGCGGTTCAATTCCGCCCCGGACCTCCAGGCTGCGGTTTTTCGACAAAGGGGCATTGTCCCGCGTCGCGGTGGTTGCTATACGCGCCGCCCTGGCGGTGCCCCACCAACTACGGGGCGCGGCAGACTTGGTATTCCGGCGTGGCGCAGCGGTAGCGCAGCGGACTGTTAATCCGTTGGTCGTTGGTTCGAATCCAACCGCCGGAGCCATTCTCCCTCCCCTCCCCAGACGCAGCATTACCCCGGTCAGCGGGCACCCGCGCTCAATGCGCCGTCTCGCCCTGGTTGCTAACGGCTTGATGATCGAACCAGCATAGGTTCACATCACCGGCCCCCAATCCGGGCCACAAACGCCAGCACCCAGGAAACGCCGCATGCAGCGCCGACACCTCTTCGCCACCCTTGCCCTTGCGCCGCTGGGCCTGGCTGGCTGCGTCCAGCCCCAGTCGTCTGGCTACGCCCCCGTCCCCGCCGCCCGGCGCGAACAGATTCCGCCGCCGCCGCGGGGTGGCGACCGCCATGTCTGGCAGCCCGGCCACTGGCAGTGGAATGGCCGCGCCTATGAATGGGTCGCCGGCCACTATGTCGAATATTCCCGCCATCGCGGCGGCCGCTGGGTGCCGGGCCACTGGGTCCAGCGCGGGCGGGAGCAGGTGTGGGTGCCCGGCCACTGGGCCTGAGGCACCTGCCCGCCTGAAGGCCTGGGGGGGGGGCGCAACCGGCGCCCCCCGACGCTTCACACCACCTGGTTCTTCAGGGCAGCCTCGCCGCGCCACAGCCGGCCGAGATTCTCCATCAGCAGGTCCAGGACATTGTCCTCGTACCGCCGGGTCTCGCCGGCGGTATGCGGCGTGATCAGCACGTTCGGCATGGCCCAGAGCGGACTGTCCGGCGACAGCGGCTCCACCTCGGTGCAATCCAGCGCCGCGCCGGCGATCTGCCCGCGCGCCATGGCCGCGACGACAGCGCTTTCCACGCAGACCCGGCCGCGCGCCACGTTCACCAGGTAGCTGTCCGGGCGCATCAGGGCCAAGGCCTCGGCGTCGATCAGGCCCTCGGTTTCCGGCGTCAGCGGGCAGGTCAGCGCGACGAAGTCGGCCTGCGGCAGCAGCGACTTCAGCTTGTCCAGTCCATGCACCTCGTCGGCCGCGCCGGCGCCGCCGGCGGGGTCGCGGCGGATGCCGATGACCTTCATGTCGAAGGCCTTGGCCAGCTGCGCCAGCCGGCCGCCGATCCGCCCCAGGCCGACGACCAGCAGCGTCTTGCCGCCCAACTCGTCCTCGCGCTTGGTCAGGTCGCCGATCATGCCGCGCCAGTGCTTCTTCGCTTGGTTGTCCCGCGCCTCCGGCAGCAGGCGGGACAGCGCCAGAATCAGCGCCAGCGCGTGTTCCGAAACCGCGCGCGCATTGGCGCCCTGGGCGCTGGCCAGGCGGATCCCGGCGGCGGCCATCTCCGGCTTGCCGTACTGGTCCACCCCGGCGCTGATCGACTGCACGAAGCGCAGCTTCGGGGCCAGCGGGATCAGGTCGTTCTTCCACAAGCCGCTGACCACCAGCACGTCGGCCCCGCCGATGGCGCCTTCCAGGGCAGCACGGTCACGCACCTCCACGCTGCGGATGCCGGTGTCGCGGGCCTGGAAGCGGTCCTGCATGCGGTAGGCGGCATGGGCGAAGCAGATGGTCAGCGAATCCTTGGGCGGCAGCATGGTCTGGGCGTTCCTTGTGATGCGGCGCGCATGATCCCCGCATCACCCCCCGGCGGCAAGCGCGGCCCGCTCGGCCAGCCAGGCCGGGCTGTCCTGCATCAGCCCCAGCGCCGCCAGCTGGTCCGGCCCCTGATAGCGCAGGCTCAGCGGGCCATGCAGCCCGAAATCGGGATCGACAGCCAAGGCCGCCAGGTAGCGCCGATACTCGCGCGAACCGTCCCAATGCGCGTCCCGCCGCACCGCATCCAGGGCGCGCTCATGGAAGTCCTGCAGGAACTTGTAGTGCAGCAGCACGCCGCTGGGCTGGCCCGCCACCAGGCGCATCGGCGCCAGCTGGTGGGTGGAGGCCCGCAGCGCCGCCCCTTCCCGCCAGAACACCAGCGGCAGCTTGGTCACGGTCGGCGACCGCCGCGGCACGAAGCGCTGCAGCCGGGCCGATACCCCCAGCTTGACCCCGGCATTCCAGGCCTTCTGGTGCAGCCGCCGCACCAGCCGGGCCGGGTCGGCCTCGCGGAAGAACAGCCGCTCCCGCACGCCGCCATATTCCTGCTCGTACGGGAAGTTGGCGATCGGCTCCGCCCGCAGCCGCGGTGGCTCGAAGCAGGGTGCGGCAGCCGGCAGCGGGTCGCCGGGTGCGTAGTCCAGCCGGTGCAGCGGGCCGTCCGGAAAGCAGTCCAGCAGGATGGTCCGCAGCGCCTCCGCCCCGATCCGGCCGAGATGCGCGCATAGCGCCGGCAGCCCGGCCTGCTCGCAACCCGGGAAGACCAGCAGTTCGTCGGCATCCACCACCAGCACCCAGTGGTCGCGGGCAAAACGGTCCAGCACCGCGTTGGTCCAGCTGATGCCGAAGCCGGAGCCGGCATAGCTGCCCGGCGCGTCCATCACATGCACCCAGGGCTCGCGCGCCGCGATCTCCCGCGTTGCGTCTGAGGATCGGTTGTCCACGACATAGGCACGGTGCACCCCCTGTGTCCGCAGATGCGCCAGGCAGGCGGGCAGGCGCAGCGCCTCGTTGCGGGTCACCAGCAGCGCGATCACCTCGCCCGGCGCCGGCTGGGGCGGGGCGCCCAGCCAGGCCAGGCCGTCCGGCAGGTCTTCAGGCACCGATCACCGCCCCCTCGGCCTGGGCCGCTTGCAGGGCCAGGCGCACCGCCTCGGGCTGCGCCGCAAGGTCGAACTTCCGCCCGAAGGCGGCACCGCTGGCCCGCGCTTTTGGCAGGTCCGCCGCCGCCAATACCCTGGGGCTGTAGCCCTGCATGCTCTGCCAGCTCATCGGTGGCCCCAGCCGGGCGACATGCGGCGTGGCCCCCAGCAGCGTGTGGAAGAAGCTTTCATCGGGAATGCGGGCGTGGCGGAAGAAGGCCTCGAACCAGGGGTTTTCCGCCAGGAAGGCCAGCATGTCGCGCGCCGCCGGCGCCGCCAGATGCCACCATTGGCTGCCCACCATCGGCGTCAGCCCGTGCAGGCCGCGCGCCAGGTCGCGCGGGCCCAGGCGCCAGGCGTTGCGGTTCAGCCAGCGCACCAGCGGCCGGCTTTCCTGCCGGCCCGGCACGCCGCGAAACCAGAACCGGTGCAGGCTCTCCCGCTCCGGCGGCTCCATGCAGGCGAAGCGCAGGTCCAGGTGGCTGCACCCGTCGCTGAGGCGCGCCGCCAGTTCCGCCGCCGGCAGCAGCGGCAGGTGCGTGCCGGACAGCAGGCAGAGCTGCGTCACCCCGGGCTGCGCCAGCGCCTGGTGCATCAGGGCCAGCGTGGCGCTGACCATGGCATAGCCACCCCATTCTATCCGCTGCGACCGGGCCTCCGGCAGCAGGTGCAGGCCGGGCAGCGCGGTGGCCTCCACCGCCGCCCGCACCGGCGCGGCGCGCGGGTCCAGGTGCAGGTGGCAGGCGGCGCCCTGGGCCGAGAGCCAACGCAGCAGCAGCAGCAGCTGGGCCGGGTTGTCATGCGCCAGCACCAGGCAGGCGAAGCCCGCCAGCGGGCGCGGTGGGGGAGCTACCATTGCCGCCAATACGCCTGGCTGGCCTGGGTCGGCTGGCTGGCGCGGCCGAGCAGCGCCGCCAGGATGCCGCCGGCCGGGCGTGGCGCGGCGACCTCGGCATGGGCGCGGACCAGGCGCTGGGCGCGGGACAGCACCGCCCGGCGCAGCCGACCCGGCAGCGGCAGCCACGGCGGCAGGCGTTGCAGCAGCGGCAGCAGCGGCCGCCAGTCGGGCTGCTCCGGCAGGTGCAGCGTGCCGCTGCCGGGCGGGTGATGCTCCAGCAGGCCCCACAGCGCATGCATCGGGTCCGGCAATGGCAGGGCGATGCCCGGTGCCGGCAGCAGCGCCTGGCCGGGCGCCGGCCACAGCAGCAGCCGCGGCCCCAGCGGCACCAGGCCATGGCCCAGCCAGATGGTGGTGGCGCTGGCCTGCGTACCGCGCCGCGCGCCCAGCGCCGCCAGCAGGCAGCGCAGGCCGGCCAAGCGGAACTGCCCTTCGATATCCTCCAGCGGCGGCGCGCCGGCGATGCAGACGCGGCGATCCTCGCCCAGCCAGTGCGGCAGCGTGTCCAGCCGGCGCTTGATCGCTTCCATGTGCCAGGGGTCCGGCTGCGTGGCCGCCATCATCCATCAGGTTCCCCCAGGGTCGCCGGCGCAACGCCAGCCTCACCGCCCGGTTGCATGACGCCGGGGTGAGGGCCGCGCCACCACGCCCCTCCCCGCTCGGCCTGCCGTGACCGGCTGGCGCCACCATGCCCGTGGCCGGGTGGCCGGGCGCCTCAACTCTGCGTTCCCCGGCGGCGGGGCGGCGCGCCGACCCCGGCTGGTCTGCATCCCCACCGGTCCGCAATGGTTGACCGAAGGAGGCCCGATGGGCATTTCCTCATCAACCCGTCCAGGATACGCCCATGTTCACCACCCGCCCCGAGATCGCCGGCACCTTCGGCGCCGTCGCCACCACCCATTGGCTGGCCAGCCAGGTCGGCATGGCCGTGCTGGAGCGCGGCGGCAACGCCTTCGACGCCGCCTGTGCCGCCGGCTTCACCCTGCACATCGTGGAACCGCACCTGAACGGCCCGGGCGGCGACGCCCCCATCATCCTGCACAGCGCCAAGACCGGCATGCAGAGCGTGATCTGCGGCCAGGGCCCGGCGCCTGCGGCGATGAGCGTGGCCAAGCTGAAGGGCGAGCTGGGGCTGGATATCGTCCCCGGCACCGGCTTCCTCTGCACCCCCATTCCCGGCGCCTTCGACGCCTGGGCGCGGATGCTGCTGGAACACGGCACCTGGCGGATCCGTGACGTGCTGGAATACGCCATCGGCTACGCCCGCAACGGCGCCCATGTGGTGCCGCGCATCTGCGCCACCATCGAGACGGTGCGCCCGCTGTTCGAGACCGCCTGGCCGACCAGCGCCGCGCTGTGGCTGCGGGAGGGCGGGCCCCGGCCCGGCAAGCTCTACACCAACCCCTGGCTGGCCGACACCTATGAGCGGGTGCTGCGCGAGGCCGAGGCCGTGGGCGGCGACCGCGACGCGCAGATCGAGGCGGCGCGCAACGCCTGGTACAACGGCTTCGTCGCCGAGGCGGTGGACAGGTTCGGCCGCGAGTTCGAGGCGCTGGACACCTCCGGCCGCCGCCACACCAGCCTGCTGACGGCACATGACATGGCCGGCTGGCGCGCCAGCGTGGAAGCGCCGCTGACCTACGACTACCACGGCCACACCGTGCTGAAGTGCGGCCCCTGGAGCCAGGGCCCTGCCCTGCTGCAGACCCTGGCGCTGCTGAAGGGCTTCGACCTCGGCGCCATGGACCCGATGGGCGAGCAGTTCATCCACACGGTCGTCGAGGCGCAGAAGCTGGCCTTCGCCGACCGCGAAGCCTTCTACGGCGACCCCAACTTCACCGAAGTGCCGATGGCGACGCTGCTGAGCGACGCCTACAACGACGCCCGCCGCAAGCTGATCGGTGAGGCCGCGAACAACGAGTTCCGCCCCGGCAGCCCGGACGGGATCGCGCCGCGCACCGACTACGCCGCCGCCGTGCGCCGCAGCACCGAGATGGCCATGGCCGCCGGCACCGGGGAGCCGACCGTCTCCCGCCTCGGCGCCTCCGGCGGCGATACCTGCCATGTCGATGTGATCGACCGCTGGGGCAACATGGTCAGCGCCACGCCCAGCGCCGGCTGGCTGCAATCCAGCCCCACCATCCCGGAGCTGGGCTTCTGCCTGGGGTCGCGCTGCCAGATGTTCTGGCTGGACGAGTCGCTGCCGAACGGCCTGAAGCCCGGCAAGCGCCCGCGCACCACGCTCTCCCCCAGCATGGTGCTGCGCGACGGCAAGCCGTGGATGAGCTTCGGCACCCCCGGTGGCGAGCAGCAGGACCAGTGGCAGACCACCATGCTGGTGCGGATGCTGCACCACGGCCTCAACATCCAGCAGTCGATCGACATGCCGAACTTCCACAGCGAGCATTGGGTCAGCAGCTTCTGGCCGCGCGGCGCCCGCCCCGGCAAGCTGGTGATCGAGGGCCGCTACCCGCCGGAGGTGCTGGCCGCGTTGAACGCCCGCGGCCACAAGGCCGAGATGGGCGGCGAATGGAGCGAAGGCCGCCTGACCGGCGCCCGGCTGGAGCCGGACGGCCAGATCTTCGCGGGGGCCAACCCGCGGGGCATGCAGGGCTACGCGGTGGGGCGCTGAGGCGCCCTACCCACGCCCAGGTTGCCGTCCGGATGGGCGAGGCGCAAACAGGGCGCCTTGCGGCCAGCGCAACGGCCGCATCGGAGAACCCGCAGATGAACCGTCGCAGCCTGGCCCTGGCCGCCCTGCTCTCCCCCCTGGCCGCGCTGCCCGCCCTGGCGCAGACCGCCCCGGCGACGCCGCGCAAGCCGCTGATCGAGCGCAGCTGGGCCGAGATTGCGCCGCGCCAGCGCACCCGCCTGCTGCCCGGCTTCGGTGAGCCGCAGCCGACCGAGGCCGAGGCCGGCCCGCGCTGGGACGCCATGGATGAGCGCCGCCGCCGCGTGGTCATCCGCGCCACCCGCCCGGCGCGGGACTAGAGCAATATCCGTTCTGATGGAATCATCAGAATGGATTTCTTGCTCTAGTTTCAATAGGTTATAGAGCACTATGCGCCCCATAGGGCGCATAGTGCTCTAGCCTTCCACCACCCGCAGCGGCGCCCGGCTGGCGCCGTTATGGGCGGCGGCAATCGCCGCCAGCGCCGCCATGAAGGGCGCCCGCTCGGCCTCCGCCAGCGGCGCCAGCAGCGCCCGCTGGACCTCCGCCACCGCCGGCTCCGCCTGGCGCAGCAGCGCCACTCCGGCCGCGGTCAGCGCCAAGCGCCGCGCCCGGCGGTCGGCGGGGTCCGGCGCCCGCTCCAGCAGTCCGCGCGCCTCCAGCCCGGCGCAAAGCCGGGCGGCGTTGGAGCGGTCCAGCGCCACCAGCCCCGCGAGCGTGATCTGGTCCAGCCCAGGCTCGGCCTCGGCCGCCTTCAGCAGCGCGTACTGCATCGGCGTCAGGTCGAAGGGCGCGCAGGCGTCCAGGAACAGCGCCACCGCGATTTGCTGGCAGCGGCGGATCAGGTGGCCCGGCTTGCCGTGAAGCTCGGCCAGCATCAGCCGGTGGCGTCGCTGGCCAGGCCGTTGCTGCCGTAGAGCCATTGCAGCGTGTCCATCCACTGGTCCTGGCTTTTGGCGGCCATGATGGCGTTGCGCAGCTGCGCGTGGACGCCGGCGGGGTGGTAGACGTGGTCGCCGATGGCGCGGCTCTGCAACTGCACCCGCGCCGTGCGCAGCACCCGGTGCTGGCGATAGGCTTCCAAGGCGGTTTCGTGGGCGCCTTCGTGCTGGTCCAGCACATGCGCCAGGCACACCGCGTCCTCCATGGCCATGCAGGCGCCCTGGGCCATGTATTGCAGCGTGGGGTGCGCGGCGTCGCCCAGCACCACGGCGCGGCCGTCCACCCAATTGTCCACGGGGTCGCGGTCGCACAGCACCCATAGGCGCCAGTTGCTGCCGATATGGATCACCTGCTGCGCCCTGGGGTGGATATGGCCGAAGCCGCGCAGCACCTCCTCATGCGTCACCGGCAGGCCGGCCACCGGCTCCGGCGCGTCGTTTTGGTAGGTGACCACCAGGTTGAACACCTTCCAGCCGCTCAGCGGGTAATGCACGATGTGGCACTTCGGCCCGGCCCAGAGCGTCGCAGCGTTCCAGCGCAGATCTTCCGGCATCTGCTCCACCGGGATCACGCTGCGATAGGTGGTGTGGCCGCTGACGCGCGGCTTGGTATCCCCCACCACCTGGCGGCGCACCTTGCTCCACAGCCCATCGGCGCCAACCAGCAGGCGGCCGCGCAGGCTCTCCCCATTGCCCAGCCTGGCGGTGATGCCCCGCTCATCCTGGTCGTAGCCGACCACCTCGGCGCTGGTGCGCAGGCCGATCAGCGGGTTGTCGCGGCAGCCCTGCAGCAGCACGCCGTGCAGGTCGCCGCGATGGATGACGGCATAGGGGTTGCGGAACCTGGCGCGGAACCGCTCGCCCAGGTCGATCTGGCAGATCTCGTCGCCGGACATCGCATCCATCAGCCGCAGCCGGTCCACATAGACCGCCATGGCGCGGGCGGTGTCGCCCACCCCCAGCGTGTCGAAGCAATGGAAGGCGTTGGGGCCAAGCTGAATCCCGGCGCCGATCTCCCCCAATTCGGGCGCCTTCTCCAGCACCACACTCGGAAAACCCTTGGCCGCCAGGGCCAGCGCGGTGGAAAGCCCGCCAATACCGCCACCGGCGATGAGGATGGGGTCGGCCATGGCTGTTCTCCGCGTTATCGGCTCCCGAGATGATCAGCATAGGGATCATATCGGGCCAAAGCAAGGGCGCCTCCCCTGCGGAAGGCGCCCTTGGGTAGGCTCAGCGCTTGCGCGGCGCGGCGCTGCGGCTGCTGGTGGCGGCGCGGGCAGCCTGCGCCGGCTCCTTCGCCTTGGCCTTCTTCGGCGCCGGCTCCGCGGCGGCGGCAGGGGCGGCAGCGGCCCCGGCCTGGGCCCGCAGCTGCGCCACCGTGGCGCGGTTGGTGATCTGCTCCGGGTTGGTGCGAACCTCCACCAGCGCCGGCTTGCCGCTGGCGATGGCACGCTTCACCGCCGGCACCAGCTCCTCCGTCTTTTCCACCACCTCGCCGTGGCCGCCATAGGCCTCGATGAACTTGGAGAAGTCGGGGTTGGTCAGCGCGGTGCCGGAGACACGACCGGGATAGGTCTTCTCCTGGTGCATGCGGATGGTGCCGTACATCTGGTTGTTGAACACCAGGATGATCGGCGCGACCGAATGATGGAACGCCGTCGCCAGCTCCTGCCCCGTCATCAGGAAGCCGCCATCGCCGACGAAGCAGACCACCGTCCGCTCCGGCGACGTGATCTTGGCGCCGATCGCCGCCGGCACGCCGTAGCCCATGGCGCCGTTGGTCGGGCCGAGGAAGTCCTGCTTCTCGCTGACATGCATGAAGCGGGTCGGCCAGGTGGCGAAGTTGCCGGCATCCGTGGTGTAGATGGTGTCGGCGGGCAGCACCTTTTCCAGCTCCTGCAGCGCCACGGCCAGGTTCAGCGGACCGTCGTATTGCGGGGCCTTGGCCTGGGCCACGCGGGCAGCACGCAGCTCCCGCGTCCAGCCGGACCAGGAGGGGCGGCGCAGCGGCTCCATGTTGCGGGCGGCGAGCGCGAAGGCGTTGACGTCGGACACGATGCCCAGCGCCGGGCGATAGACGCGGCCGATCTCGGCCTGGTCCGGGTAGACCTGCACGATCGGCGTGCCGCCTGCCATGTCGAACAGCGTGTAGCCCTGGCTGATCGGCTCGCCCATGCGGGTGCCGATGGCCAGGAACAGGTCGCTCTCCTTCGCCTTGGCCACCAGCGTGGCATCGGCGCCGACGCCGAGGTCCCCGACGAAATTGGCGTTGGTGCCGTCGAACAGCCCCTGGCGACGGAAGCTGACCGCCACCGGGATGTCGTTGCCGACCAGCCAGTCGCGGATCGCGCCGCGGCCCTCGGCGGTCCAGCAGGCGCCGCCGCCCAGCACGGCCAGCGGGCGCTTGGCCTTCTCCAGCATCGCCATCAGCTGCGGCAGTGCGTCCGGCGCGGGGTGCGGCGGCAGCACGTGGGCCGGGCCGATATCCGGCACCGAGGCCAGTTCCTTCTGCATCTCCTCCGAGATCGCCACCACCACCGGACCCGGCCGGCCGCTGGTGGCCACGTCGAAGGCATGCGCCATCAACTCAGGAATGCGCTTGGCGTCGTCGATCTGGGTGACCCACTTGGCCAGCGGGCCGAACATCTTGCGGTAGTCGACCTCCTGGAAGCTCTCGCGGTCGGTTTCCTCGAACGGGATCTGCCCGACCAGCAGCACCAGCGGCGTGCTGTCCTGGAAGGCCACGTGCACGCCGATGGCGGCGTGGCAGGCACCGGGCCCGCGCGTGACGATGGCGACGCCGGGCTTGCCGGTCAGCTTGGCATGGGCTTCCGCCATGTGGACGGCGCCGGCCTCAAACCGGCAGGTCACCAGCTGGATGCGGTTGCGGACGGCGTAGAGCCCGTCCAGCAGATCCAGGTAGCTTTCGCCGGGGACGCAGAACACATGGCTGCACCCCTGGGCCACCAGCGCATCCGCCAGCAGCTTGCCACCCGGACGCGGCTGCACCTGTGCGCGCTTTGCCTCGGACATCCCAGACCCTCCAGCTTTAACCTTGCGGAAGGCTGTTTAGCGCGGGAGGGCGGCAGCGTCACCCGCCCGGCATCATTGTTACACCTTGATGCAGCGGGCCATCCGGTCGGCGCCGACCCGGCGGGCTTCCGGCACCGCCACGGTGCAGGCCGGCTCCGCCAGGGAACAGCGCGGCGCAAAGGCGCAGCCGGGCGGCAGGTTCTCCAGGCTGGGCGGCGCGCCGGGGATGGTGGTGAGCCGCTGGCCGCGCAGCCCGGCATGCACCGTGGCGCCCAGCAACCCCTGCGGATAGGGGTGCAGCGGCCGCTTCATCACCGCGCGCACCGGCCCCTCCTCCACCACGCGGCCGGCGTACATCACCGCCACGCGGTCGGCGATCTCCCCGGCCACGCCCAGGTCGTGGGTCACGAAGATCACGCCCATGCCCAGCTTTTCCTGCAACTCGCGCAGCAGCAGCAGCACCTGGATCTGCACCGTGGCGTCCAGCGCCGTGGTGGGTTCGTCCGCCAGCAGCAGCTTCGGCCGGCAGGCCAGCGCCACCGCGATCATCGCGCGCTGGCGCAGCCCGCCGGAAAGCTCGTGCGGGTAGGCCGCCAGGCGCCGCTTGGCGCTGGGGATCTGCACCAGTTCCAGCAATTCCAACGCGCGGGCCATGCCGGCGCTGCGGGAGATGCCCTCATGCCGGCACACCGTCTCCGCGATCTGCGTGCCGATGGTGAAGACCGGGTCGAGCGCCGTCATCGGCTCCTGGAAGATCATCGCGACGGTGCTGCCGCGGAAGTCCTGCAACTGCGACTCGTTCATCGCCTGCACGTTGTTGCCGGCCACCTCGATGCCGCCCTCCACCACCGCCTTCTTCGGCAGCAGCTTCATCAGGGCGCGCAGCGTGACGGACTTGCCCGAGCCGGATTCGCCCAGGATGCACAGCGACTCGCCGGCGGCCAGGTCCAGGTCCACGCCGTTGACCGCGCTGACGCTGGAATCGCGCGAGACGAAGCGCACGGTCAGGTCGCGCAGCTTCACCAGCGGCGCCGCGGGTTCCATGTTCAAGGCAGCGCTCATTGTCCGATAATCCGATTCACGCTGCGCTCCTCGCGTGCCGCTGCGATGCTCCGCGACCGGGTCATGCCGAGATCCCCCCGGCCTTGGAATGTCCGCTGCCCGCCGCCGCCATGTGGCAGGCCGCCAGGTGCCCGCCGCCCAGGTCGGCGGCCGGCGGCGGCGTCGTCTCGCACACCGTCTCGCTGAACGGGCAGCGGGTGCGGAAGCGGCAGCCGCTTGGCGGGTTCACCGGGTTGGGCGGGTCGCCGGTCAGCGGCGGCTCGGTCCGGCGCTTGTCCGGGTCCATGGAGGGCCGGCTGGCCAGCAGCGCGCGGGTATAGGGGTGCGCCGGGCGGTCGTAAATCGCGTCCACCGGCCCCTGCTCCACCACCAGCCCCAGGTACATCACCATCACCCGGTCGCTGATGTACTGCACCACGTTCAGGTCGTGGCTGATGAAGACGTAGGTGAGGCCGTACTTCTCCTTCAAATCCATCAGCAGGTTCAGCACCTGCGCCTCGACGCTCTTGTCCAGGGCGGAAACCGGCTCATCCAGCACCACCAGGCGCGGGTACAGCGCCAGCGCGCGGGCGATGTTCACCCGCTGGCGTTGGCCCCCCGAAAGCTCGTGCGGGTAGCGCCGGGCAAACTGGTTGGGCGCCAGGCCCACCGCGGCCAGCAGTTCATGCGCGCGTTCCCGCGCCTGGCCGGCGCTGATGCCATGCACCCGCGGGGCGAAGCCGATGCTGTCCTCGATCGGCAGGCGCGGGTTCAGCGAGGCGTAGCTGTCCTGGAACACCATCTGAACCTGGCGGCGATATTCCTTCATCGCCACGCCGCCGCTGTTGCTGTTGCCGCCCACGGTCTCGCCGTCGAACAGCATGGTGCCGCCATCGGGGTCCAGCAGGCGCATCAGCAGCCGCGCGGTGGTGGACTTGCCGCAGCCGCTCTCGCCGACAATGCCGAGGGTCTCGCCCTTCAGCACGTTGAATGTCACGCCATCCACCGCGCGCACCACGGCGCGCGGAATGGGGAAGTGCTTCTTCAGGTCGCGGATCGTCAGCAGCGGCTGCGCCGGGCCGCCGCGATCGGGAGGGGTGGTGGTGGATGCCGTCATGCCCTGCCAGCCAGCAAGGCACATGCCACCAGCCTGGGCCGAGTCGCGGACTGCGCTGCACAGGAAAGCGGCATTCTGCCCGCGCAGCGCCCCGAATCAGCCCAGCAGCGGCAGCCGCTCGGCCACCAGGAAGGGCGCGCCGGGCGCCGCCTGGGTGAACAGGCACAGCGCCCGCACGAAGCGCGGCCGCGCCAAAGCCGCGCCGAAATGCGCTTCGATCGCCGGCAGCAGCACGGCCCGCTCGGCCTCGCTCACCCGCCGGGTCAGCGTGACGTGGAACATCCATTCGGCGAAGACGTAGTGGTAGCCCCAGCGGTCCAGCATCTCGCGCTGCCGGGGGGTCAGCCGTTCCGGCCGGCGCCGGGCGTATTCCGCCTCGGTCGGCGGCAGGCGGAAGTGGTCCAGCCCCGCCACGCAGGCGTCGGCGAAGGCGTTCAGCGCGGCCGATGCCACCGCCTCCCGCAGCGCGATGAAGCCGCCCAGGTCCACCGGCGCCAGCGGCGGCAGCGCGAAGGGCCTGGTGCGCGCGGCCAGCGCCATGGCGGCGTCGCGCAAGTCCCCATAGGGCGCGTCGAACCGGAACGGCGCCTTCAGCGTGGCATGCAGGCCATAGCCGCGGGCCTCGGCGGTGATCTCGTGCAGGTCCAGGCCGGGGACCGCCGGCTGTGGCAGGGTGGCGCCGGTCTCGGCGTCCCGCCCCAGCCAGGCGCTGCCCAACGCATGCAGCGGATCGTCCAGCTCCGGCGCCCAGTACAGGGCGATGCGCGCGCTCATCTCAGGCCACCCGCTCCCCCCGGCACCACACGCCGCGCAGCACCGGCAGGCCGGCGATGGTCCGCACCCGCACCACATCGGCGCGCAGCCCCGCCGCCAGGCGGCCGCGATCCGCCAGCCTGGCCATGGCGGCCGGCGCCTCGGCCACCATCGCCACCGCCCGCGGCAGGGTCAGGCCCGGCATGGAAGCGGTGCGCCAGCAGGCCTCGATCATCGAGGACGGCACGTAGTCGCTGGCGAAGGCATCCAGCAGCCCGTCCCGCACCAGGTCCGCCACCGCCAGGTTGCCTGAATGGCTGCCGCCACGCACGATGTTGGGCGCCCCGCCGATGACGGTGACGCCCAGCGCCCGCGTCGCCGCCGCCGCCTCCATCGCCACCGGGAACTCGCTGATCATGATGCCGTCGCGGGCGTTGCGGGCGACCTCGTCGGCGTTGTCGTCGTCATGGCTGGCCAGGGGCATGCCGCGCGGCGCGAACATGTCCAGCACCACGCGGCGCTGCGGCTCGCGCAGGCGGGCGCGCTGTTCCAGCAGCTCGCCGATCCGCGCCTCCACATCCTGCACGGAGAGCCCCTTCTGGCGCATCCGCATGTCCTTGTAGCGCTCCAGGTCGCGGTACTGGCCCACGCCGGGGGAGTGGTCCATCAGGCTGGCCATCACCACGCGCGGGTGCGCGGCCATGCCGTCCAGCGCCGCCAGCAGGTCCGGCGCCGGCAGCTCGCAGCGCAGATGCAGCAGGTGCTCGCACTTCAGGGCCCCGGCCGCGCCCATGGTGTCCAGGTCGCGCACGCCGTCGCGGTAGGTCTGGCCCCGCCCGGGGTCGAAGCCGAGGTCGCCCAGGCAGAGCGCGTCCAGCACCGTGGTCACGCCGGCGGCGGCGCATTGCGCGTCATGCGCCAACAGGGCGGAAAGGCTGGGCCAGCGGGCATTGGCGCGCGGCAGCACCTGGCGTTCCAGGTTGTCGGTGTGCAGGTCCACCAGGCCGGGGATCAGGTGGTCGCCGTGGCAGTCCTCGGCGCCCGGGGCGTGGCTGCGGCCGGGCTGCACCTCGGCCAGCAGGCCGTCGCGGAATACCAGCGTGCCCGGCATCACCGCGTCCGGCAGCACCAGCAGGGCATTGGTCAGGATGGTCTCGGGCGTCATGCGGCGTCCTGCATCGGGGCAACCTCGAACAGCCTGTCGGCCACGCGGTCGCGTACTTCGGTGTCGTGGAAAATGCCAATGATGGCGGTGCCGGCGCGCTTGGCCTCGGCGATCAGCGCCACCACCACCTCGCGGTTGGCGGCGTCCAGGCTGGCGGTCGGCTCGTCCAGCAGCAGCACCGGGTAGCCGGGGGCGAAGCCGCGCGCCAGGTTCACCCGCTGCTGCTCACCGCCGGAGAATGTGGCCGGCGGCAGGCCATGCAGCGCCGCCGGCAGGTTGAGCCGCGCCAGCAGCGCCGCTGCCTGCGCCATCGCCTGATCCGCCGGGGCGCCGCGGGCCATCAGCGGTTCGGCGACGATCCGCTGCGTCGGCACGCGGGGGATGACGCGCAGGAATTGGCTGACATAGCCCAGCGTGTCCCGCCGCACCGCGAGCACCTCGCGCGCATCGGCGCTGGTGATGTCCACCTCGCGGCCGTCATGCCGCACCCAGACATGGCCGCTGCCGGCGCCGTAGTTGCCGTACAGGCAGCGCATCAGCGTGGACTTGCCGGCGCCTGAGGGCCCGGCCAGCGCCACGCATTCGCCCGGCGCCACCGCCAGGTCCACGTCCCGCAGCACGGGGATGCGGATGCCGCCCTGCAGGTGCAGGGTGAAGTCCTTGGACAGGCCTTCGGTGCGGATCGCGGGCCGTCCGATGGCCGCAGCGCCGCCAGGCGCGGAGGGCTGAATCGGCCGGCCTTCTGCTGCCTTGCTCATGCTGCCAGCACCGAGCTGACCAGCAGTTGCGTGTACGGGTGCTGCGGGTCGTCCAGCACGCGGTCGGTCAGTCCCTGCTCCACCACCTGGCCATGGCGCATCACCAGCATGCGGTGCGCCAGCAACCGGGCGGCGGCGATGTCATGTGTCACGATCAGCACCGCCAGCCCCAGCTCCGCCACCAGCGCGCGGATCAGGTCCAGCAGCCGCGCCTGCACACTGACATCCAGCCCGCCCGTGGGTTCGTCCATGAACACCAGCCGGGGCCGCGTCACCAGGGTACGCGCTATCTGCAACCGCTGCTGCATGCCGCCCGAGAAGGTCTGCGGCATGTCGTCGATCCGCGCCGGGTCGATCTCCACGCGCTTCAGCCATTCGGTCGCCTCCGCGCGGATATTGCCGTAGTGCCGGGCACCGGCCGCCATCAGCCGTTCCCCGACATTGCCGCCGGCGGAAACCCGCAGCCGCAGCCCGTCGCGCGGGTTCTGGTGCACGAAGCCCCAGTCGCTGCGCATCAGCCCGCGCCGCGCCGCCTCGCCCATGGCGTGGACGTCCTGGCCATCATACAGCACCCTGCCCTGCTGCGGCGCCATCATGCCCGCCAGCACGCGCAGCAGCGTGGTCTTGCCGGACCCACTCTCACCCACGATGGCGACGACCTCGCCGGGGTGGATCTCCAGCGCCACATCGTCCAGCGCCGCCACCTTGCCGAAGTGCAGCTGCAGCCCGCTCGCCCGCATCAACGCGCTCATTCCGCGGCCTCCTGCAACGGCGGCCGGCTGGCGCAGTAGTCCGTGTCGCTGCACACGAAGTGCCGCTTGCCGCCGTCATCCACGATCAACTCGTCCAGGTAACTGGCGCGAGAGCCGCAGATGACGCAGGCCGCATCCGCCCGCGCCGGCTTGAAGGGATGGTCCTCAAAGTCGAGGCTCTTCACCTCGGTATAGGGCGGCACCGCGTAGATGCGCTTTTCCCGACCGGCGCCGAACAGCTGAAGCGCCGGCATGCGGTCCAGCTTCGGGTTATCGAAGGCCGGGATCGGGCTGGGCGACATCAGGTAGCGCCGGTTGACCAGCACCGGGTAGTTGTAGCTGGTGGTGACGGCGCCGTGGCGGGCGATGTCCTCGTACAGCTTCACATGCATCAGCCCGTAATCGGCCAGCGCGTGCATGCGCTTGGTCTCTGCCACGCGCGGTTCCAGCCGGAACAGCGGCTCCGGCATCGGCACCTGGTAGACCAGCACCTGGCCTTCGCGCAGCGTCATCTCCGGCACGCGGTGGCGGGTCTGGATGATCGTCGCTTCCGCCGTGCGGTCCGTGGTGGCCACGCCGGTCACGCGGTTGAAGAAGCGACGGATCGAGACGGCGTTGGTGGTGTCGTCGGCGCCCTGGTCGATCACCTTCAGCGTGTCGTCGGCGCCGATGATGCTGGCCGTCACCTGGATGCCGCCGGTGCCCCAGCCATAGGGCAGCGGCATCTCGCGCGACCCGAACGGCACCTGGTAGCCCGGCAGCGCCACCGCCTGCAGCAGCGCACGGCGGATCATCCGCTTGGTGTTCTCGTCCAGGTAGCCGAAGTTGTAGCCGGCTTCGGTCATCGGCCGGCCTCCCGGCGCAGCGCGCGTACTTTTTCCAGCTCGCTCTGAAAATCGACATAGTGCGGCAGCTTAAGGTGCTCGACGAAGCCGGTCGCCTCGACATTGTCGCAGTGGTACAGCACGAATTCCTGGCTCTGCGCCGGCGCATCGGTCGGCTCGCCCAACTCGGCGCTGCGCAGGCCGCGATCCACCAGCGCCATCGCCATCGCCTTGCGCTCGCCATGGCCGAACACCAGCCCGTAGCCGCGGGTGAACTGCGGCGGCTCGGACTTCGAGCCGGCGAACTGGTTCACCATCTGGCATTCCGTCAGCACCACCTCGCCCAGCTCGATCGCGAAGCCAAGCTCCGGCGGGGTGAACTCCACGGTCACCTCCCCCATGCGGATTTCACCGGCGAAGGGGTGGCTGTTGCCGTAGCCGCGCTGGGTGGAATAGCCCAGGCCGAGCAGGAAGCCCTCATCCCCCCGCGCCAGCGCTTGCAACCAGGCGGCGCGCGGCACCGGGAAGCTCGGCGGGTCGCGGGTCAGGTCCGGCGGCTCGGCATCATCGGTGGCATCGCGCCGCATCAGCCCTTCGCGCGCCAGAAGCTCGGTCACGCGCGGCATCGGTGCCGGGTCGGCCGGTGCCTCGGGCGCCGGCGGAACGGCCTCGCGCTCCGCCGCCAGGGCAAAGTCCAGCAGGCGGTGGGTGTAGTCGAAGGTCGGCCCCAGCACCTGACCGCCCGGCAGGTCCTTGTAGGTGGCGCTGATCCGCCGCTGGATCCGCATCGCGCCGGTCTCCACCGGCTCGCTGCTGCCGAACCGCGCCAGCGTGGTCCGATAGGCCCGCAGCAGGAAGGCGGCCTCGATCAGGTCGCCGCGCGCCTGCTTCACCGCCAGCGCCGCCAGGCCACGGTCGTAGCAGCTGCCTTCCGCCATCACCCGGTCCACCGCCAGGCCCAGTTGCTGCTCCACCTGTTCCACGCTGAGCTCCGGCAGCGCGGGGTCGCCGCGCCGCGCCTCGTCCAGCCAGGCATGGGCATTGCCGATGGCGCGTTCGCCACCCTTCACCGCAACGTACATCAGCCGGCCTCCTCGATACGGACGGTGCGCGGCAGGCAGGCCAGGCTGTCGCCGGCGCAGAGCACGATGTCCACGCCGCGCGGAAAGCCCGCCGCATTGGCCGCCCATTGCGCCAGAAAATCCGCCGGCAGCCCCGCCACCGCCAGCCGATGCTCACGCTCGATCCCCGGCCCGGTAAGGCGCCAGCCCTCCCCGGCCCGCAGCGACGCCACCTGCAAAAGCAGGGTTGCGGCCAGGTGCGGCTCCTCCTCGGTGCCCCGCGCCAGCCCGGCCAGCGCCGGCATGGCGCCGGTGGCCACCACGAAGCGCGCCGCACCCGGCTGCGCCACCACCGGGCAGCCGCAATGGAAGCGCAGCCAATCCAGCGGCGCCGCCGCGTCCAGCCACACCGGCGTATCGGCATCCGCCAGGGTCAGCAGCACCGACGCCAGAGCGCCCCGCAGCGGGGCCGGTGGCTCGGCCAGCGGCGGCAGCGCGAAGATGCGGCCAGGGCGCGAGATCGCCTCCAGTACCGCGCGGAAGCTGCGCTGGCTGTCCTGCGCCGGGTCGGCAAAACCGGCGCTGATCATGACCGCATGTTCGCCATGGTGAAGAACTCCACCTTCGTTGCCGCCGCCTTGCGCGCCACCAGGGCCGCCGCCTCGGCCTGCCGTGCCGCCAGGGGTGCGATCACCCCGGCCAGCAGCGCGTCGCGCAACTCCGGCCGTTGCAGGCAGGCGTCCAGCAGCGCCGCCAACTCGGCCTGGCGCAGGTCCCGCCCCGCCACATAGGCGTGTCCCAGCGTGCCGTCGGCCAGCCGCACGCTGCACCGGGTGACCGTCATCTCGCCCAGGTTGAACCGGCTGCCGTCGCCGCCCTGGCGCCCCCGCACCATCACCAGCCCGGCTTCCGGCCCGCGCAGCCGGGTATGAGTCGGCAGCGGCGGCGCCTGCTCCAGTCGGGCGGCTATCTCGCCCAGGCTGGCGCGGGCCAGCACGCCCATCCAGTGGCGGCGTTCCGCGGTTGAAGGTTCAGCCGAGCCCATGCGTGCATCGCCTCGCTCAATATGTCTAGACAACTAGATATCCGTCCCGCTAGCGTCAACGTCGAAAATGCCACCTGCACTCGACCTTCCGCTTGAAACTTCCATGACAGAACCGGCGCTGGACCGCGGCCAGGGCTTGGCGCTGTGGCGCCAGATCGCCGGTCTGCTGGAGCGCGAGATCAATGCCGGGCAACGCACCGCCGGCGACCGGTTGCCGACCGAGGCCGAGCTCAGCGCCCAGTTCGGCGTCAACCGCCACACCGTCCGCCGCGCGCTGGAAGCCCTCAGCGCCCGCGGCCTGGTGCGGGTGGAACAGGGCCGCGGCAGCTTCGTGGCCGAGGATGTGCTGGACTATCCGCTCGGCGGCCGTACCCGCTTCTCGGAGACCATCCGCCGGCAGAACCGCGAACCCCAGGGCCGCATCCTGCAACTGCAGGAGGTGGAGGCCGACAGCCAGGTGGCCGAGGCGCTGGGGCTGAAGCGCGGCCGGCCGGTGCTGCGGGTGGTGCGGCTGGGCCTGGCGGATGGCCGGCCCATCCTGGTCGGCCGGCATCACTTTCCCTTGCCCCGCTTCGACCGGCTGGCGGAGCACCTGCGCGCCGAGGCCTCGATCACCGCCGCGCTGGCCGCCTGCGGCGTGCCGGACTACCGCCGCCGCGTCACCCGGCTGACCGCGCGCATGCCCACGCCGGAGGAAGCCGGCCTGCTGCAACAGGCGCGTACCCGGCCCATTCTGGCCGGCGAGGCGATCAACACCGACGCCGCCGGCCAGCCAGTGGACTACACGCTGGGCATCTACGCCGCCGGCCGGGTGCAGATCGTGGTTGAGGGCGGCGCCTGACCCCGCCGGGGTAGCCAAGCCGCCACCCCGCCGGGCATGATCGCGGCCACAAAGGGGTGCCGCCGATGCGTGCGATATTCGTGATGATCAAGTGCGAGATGGGCCAAGCTTACCGCGTGGCGCGGGAGATGGCCGACAGCATCGAGGAATTGTCCGAGATGCACTCCACCTCCGGCCAGTACGACCTGCTGGGCAAGTTCTACCTGGCGGCCGACCAGGATATCGGCCTGTTCGTGGTGGACCGCATCCAGACCGTGGTCGGGGTGAAGGACACCTACACGCTGCAGACCTTCAACGCCTTCGGCGCCGGCAAGGGCTGAAGCACGGGGGTTTCGCCCCCGGCATGGGCTTGCCGTGTTATCGCCACTTGGTTGTGGCATGCTCCGCCACCATTCGAGCCGGAGTTACCCCCATGCGCCTGCTGCCTGCCCTCGGGCTTTCCACCCTGCTGCTGGCCGCCGGCTGCACCGACCAGTACGGCAGGCCCGACCCGGTGGGCACGGCGGTGCTGGGCGGCGCCGTTGGCGTGGCCGCCGGCCTGGCGCTGGGCGGCGCCTTCAACAACCGGCACGACAGCTATTCCTACCCGCGCGGCGGCGGCTACAACCGCGGCGGCTACGGTGGCGGCTATGGTGGCGGCGGCTACAGCCGCGGCGGATATGGCGGTGGCTATGGTGGCGGCGGCTACGGCCGCGGCGGCTGGCGTTGAACGGCTTTCGGGCCGGCGGCCTGTCGCTGGCCATTCTGGTGGCCGGCTGCGTCCAGGCGCCGCCGCCCGGGGCCTACCAGCAGGCCCCCTATCCGCAGCAGGGCGGCTACCCCGGCAAGCCCGCGGCCGGCGGCTACGCGCCGGACCCCGGCTACGCGCAGGAAGGCGAGCCCAGCGGCTACGTCACCCAGGGTTATGCCCCGGCGCCCTATCCCTCCCAGGGCTACTACGGCGGCGGCTATGTGGTTCCGGCGCCGGCCTGGGGCGGCGGCTACGGCTACCGGCCAGCGCCGCGATCCTACTGGGGCGGCGGCTATCGGCCATCGGTCCCGTCCGGCGGCGGCTGGGGCGGCTATCGCCCCTCGGCCCCCTCCGGCGGCAGCTGGGGCGGCTACCGCTCCGCGCCGCCTCGCAGCGGCGGGGGTGGTGGCGGCGGC
>CANGNF010000051.1 GCA_947455205.1 Acetobacteraceae bacterium
GCCGGGCGCGGCGGCGCGGCCATCAAACGCCGGGCGGTGGCGAAGAAGCGCTCCCCCACCTCTGCCCAGCCGCGCGGCCGGAAGCGGTCGCGGATCTCGGCCTCGCGCGACGCCAGCGCGGCGGGGTCGTCCAGCCAGCGGCGCACGGCGGCCAGGCCGGTGTGCAGGTTCAGCGGGTCGATGTAGTCCACCAGGTCACCGCCCACTTCCGGCAGGCTGCTGGTATTGCTGGCGATGCAGGGCTTGCCATGGGTCAGGCTCTCGCCCACCGGCAGGCCCCAGCCCTCAACGAAGCTGGGGAAGATGGTGAAGCGGCAATGCCGGTACAGCAGGGCCAGCTCGGCATCCGCCAGGTCGTGCAGCACGCGGATGCGCCCGCCCAGGAAGCCGGTGGCCTGCAACTGGGCGTAGAGGTCCGCCACCCGCCAGCCGAAGCGGCCGACCAGCACCAGGTCCGGCGGCTCAACACCCTGGGCCAGCAACTGCCGCCACAGCTGGAACAGGTAGGCGTGGTTCTTGCGCGCCTCGATGGTGCCGACGCAGAGCACGTAGTCGCGCCCCTGCAACGCCGCGATGGCGCTGGGCCAGCGCGCCGGGGCCGGCGCCGCGGCCTGGCCGGGCAGGCGGAAGTCATGTGCCAGCGGCACCGCCTCCACCGGAATCTCCGGCAGGCCCTGCGCGGCCAGCCAGCGGCGGACCTCGCCGGCGCTGTGGTCGGAGATGGCCAGCACGAAGTCGAAGAAGGCCACGCCCTCGGCCAGCGCGCGGGTGAAGTCCACCACCAGGCTGGCGTCGCAGTATTCCGGGTGGGTGGCCGGGATCAGGTCGTAGATGTAGCAGCCGATGCTGGCGCCGACGGCCTTGGCGGCGGCATAGGCCGGGGCCACGCTGCCGCCGACCCAGAAGGCACCCAGCACCAGCAGGCATTGCCCGGGCTGGACCACGGCCCGGCCCGCGCCCTGCTTCGCCGCCGCCAGCAGGCGGTCCAGCGTGGCGCGCTCCACCTTGGGCCCGGCAGCGTGCTGCACCAGGGCGGCGACGCGGGCTTCCTCCAGCAGCAGCAGGTCGGGCTGCTCGCCCTGGCGGATGACGAAGGCGTAGCGCGCGCGTTCCTCGGCCGGCAGCGCCAGCACATGCGCCACCAGCCCCAGCTGCACGCGCTGAATGCCCGACACGGTACGGTGGTCGTGCAGGTAGACGAAGAGGTCGGTGATCTCCAGGTAGCTGCAATCGGCCGGCTTGCGGGCATTCCAGGCGGCCAGCAGCAGCGCGGCCATGGCGGCGTCGTCCAACGCCACCATTTCGTCGTGCGCGGCGCGCAGCGGGGCCAGGCGCAGTGCCTCGGCATAGGCGGCCAGGGCCTGGGCGCGGCGGCCGGCCAGCTTGTGCAGGTGGCCCAGCTGCAACTGGGTGTCGGCCTCGGTGGGGGCCAGCTGCGCGGCGCGGCCATAGGCGGCCTCGGCCGCGTCCAGCTTGCCCTGTTCCTTCAGCGCATGGCCCAGCTGCACCCACAGCGCGGCGTCCGCCGGCTCCAGCGCCAGGTAGGCGCCATAGCCCTGTTCGGCCGCCGCCCAGTCGCGGGCATCGCGGGCGGCGTCGCCGGCGGCACGCAGGTCGGTGGCGTCGGCGGGCTCGGCCGGGGCAGCGGTAACGGTATCGGGCATGCGGTCGCGGGTCCTGCTGCGGGGCGCCAGCATACCGGCCGCGGGCGGCGCTGTCTGCCGCCGCCGGCAGACGGATGCCGTGCTTGACCTGGGGGCGCGAACCGATACCGTCGCCCGCCCTGCTCGGACGTGCCGCAGACGCGCCGTTGGCACTGACCGGGAAACGTCCGCACAAGGAAGCATGCAATGGATCTGGGTATCGCTGGCCGCGCCGCGGTCGTCACCGGCGCCAGCCAGGGTATCGGCCGCGCCTGTGCCAGGCTGCTGGCCATGGAGGGCGTGCGCGTCGCCGCCGCCGCCCGGCGGGTGGAACTGGTGGCGGCGCTGGCGGCCGAGGTGAAGGCCGCCGGCGGCGCCGAGATCACGCCGATCGCCTGCGACCTGTACCAGCCCGGCGCGCCGGAGGCGCTGGCCGCCGAGGCGACCAGGCTGCTGGGGCCGATCCACATTTTGATGAACGCCGCCGGTGGCAGCCGGCCGATCCCGTTCGACGCGCCGAAGAGCGACTGGGAGGAAGGCATGACGCTGAACTTCTGGCGGCTGCGCGAACTGACCCATGCGCTGGTGCCGGGCATGCGGGCGGCGCAGTGGGGCCGGATCGTCAACTTCACCGGCACCTCGGAGCCGAAGATCATCAACGCCGCCTTCGCCGCCAAGGCCGCGGTGCATGTCTGGGCCAAGGGCCTGTCGCGCGACATCGCCGCCGACAACGTCACCATCAACAGCCTGCAGCCCGGCCGCATCCATTCCGAGCAGATGACCAAGCGCTACCCCACCGCCGAGGCCGAGCGCGAGTTCGCCGAGGCGGAGATTCCGCTGAAGCGCTTCGGCGAGGCCGAGGAGATCGCCGCGGTGGCGCTGTTCCTGGCCAGCGTGCCGGGCGCCTATGTCACCGGCACCGTCATTCCGGTGGATGGCGGCATGAGCCGCTTCGCCTTCTGATGCCCAGCGCCGTCGAGACGCTGGCGGCCCAGGCGCTCGGCCCGGTCACGCTGGCGCCGGCGCTGGCGGAGCGGGCCAAGGCGCTGGTGCTGGACAGCCTGGGCTGCCTGCTGGGCGGCCTGGCCAGCACCCCGGCCGGCGCCGCGCGCCAGGCGGCCGCGGCCATGGGCGGCGTGGCGGAATGCACCGCCCCCGGCCTTGGCCGCACCAGCGCGCCGCTGGCGGTGCTGGCCAATGGCACGGCGCTGCGCTTCCTCGACGCCAATGACTACCTGTTCGGCCGCGACCCCGCGCATCCCTCCGGCGTGCTGCCGGTGGCGCTGGCCTGCGCCGAACGCGGCGGGCTTTCCGGCGCCGCGCTGCTGCAGGCGCTGGTGGCGGGGTATGAGGTGCATCTGCGCTTGGCGCTGCATGCCGGCAGCCCCAACCTGTGGGGCCGCGGCTTCCACCATTCCACCAACCTGGGCTTTGCCGCCGCCGCCTGCGCCGCGCGGCTGCTGGGGCTGGATGCCGGGCAGGCGGCGCATGCCATGGCCATCGCCGGCACCCATGCCGTCACGCTGGCGCAGTTGCAGTCCGGCGGCATCGCCAACATCAAGGCCAGCGCGGAGGCCTTTACCGCCAAGACCGGGCTGGAGGCGGCGCTGCTGGCGCAGGCCGGCATCACCGGCCCGGCCGCCATTCTGGAAGGCCCGTTCGGCTGGGTGAAGGCGGTGGCCGGCGAGGCCGACCTGGCCGCCATCACCGCCCCCTTCGGCGCGCCCTGGCTGTTGGAGCAGGTCTGCATCAAGCCCTATGCCGCCGTGGCCACCGCCATGGCGCCGGTGCAGGCGGCCTTGGACCTGTACGCGCAGGGCGTCCGCGCGGCCGATATCGTGGCGGTGACGGTGAAGCTGCCGCGCTTCCCGCTCGGCACGCCCAGCGCCGCGCCCGACCGCCGCTTTCCGCTGACGCGGGAAAGCGCCGACCATTCCTTCTGGTACTGCGCCTGCATCGCCCTGCTGGATGGCGCCTGTGGCGAGGCGCAGTTCGACATGGCCAGGCTGGCCGACCCGGCGCTGCGCCGGCTGCTGGACTGCACGGAGCTGGAGGAGGACGCGGCGCTGACCGCCAACTGGCCCGCCGCCGGCGGTGCCGTCTCGGTTCGGCTGCAGGACGGGCGCGAGCTGGATTGCCGCCACGCATGGCCGCCGGGCCACCCGCGCAACCCGCTGCCGCGCGCCACGCTGGAAGCCAAGTTCCACGACTACGCCGACCCGGTGCTGGGCCAGGCCCGCGCCGCCGCGCTGGCCGAGGCCGTATGGGCGCTGGAGGACTGCGCCGATATCCGCGACCTGATGGGAATGCTGGCATGAAGCGTCGCCTGCTGCTCGCCACCCTGGCCGCGCCCGCGCTGGCCCGGGCGCAATCCACCGGCGCCCCCTGGCCGGACCGTTCGCTGAAGCTGGTGGTGCCCTTCCCGCCCGGCGGCGTGGCCGATGTGCTGGCGCGGCCGCTGGCGCAGGCGCTGGGCGCCCGGCTGGGCCAGACGGTGGTGGTGGAGAACCGCGGCGGCGCGGCCGGCGCCATCGGCGCCGCGGCGGTGGCCAAGGCCGCGCCGGACGGCCTGACGCTGCTGTTCGGCACCGCCAACGAGCTGTCGATGACCCCGCCGCTGCACCGCGACCTGCCCTACGACCCGCGCCGCGGCTTTGCCCCGGTCACGCCGGTCGCCGAGTTTCCCAACGTGCTGGTGGTGAAGCCCGGCAGCGGGCTGGAGACCCTGCCCGCGCTGCTGGCCGAGGCGAAACGGCGCAACCTGAGCTACGCGTCCTCCGGCATCGGCAGCACCAACCACCTGACCGGCGCGCTGTTCGCCGAGCAGGCCGGCGTGGCGCTGACCCATGTGCCCTACAATGGCGGCGGCCCGGCGCTGAACGATGTCATCGCCGGGCATGTCGACTGCTTCTTCGCCACCCTGCCCTCGGTCACCGGCCATGTGCGCGGCGGGCAGTTGAAGGCGCTGCTGGTCACCGCCGCCCGCCGCAGCACAGCCCTGCCGGAGGTGCCCAGCGCGCCGGAGGCCGGGCTGCCGCAGCTGCTGGTTTCCACCTGGAATGGCGTGCTGGCCCCGGCCGGCACCCCCGCCGCCGTGGTGGCCCGGCTGCATGCCGAGATCCTCGGCGCCCTGGCCGAGCCGGCGGTGCGGGAACGCTACGCCACCGTGGGCGCCGAGCCACTGACCCTGGCGCCGGAAGCCTTCGCCACCCTGCTGGGGCGCGACCTGGACCGCTGGACCGCGGTAATCGCCCGCGCCGGCATCCGCCTGGAGTGATGCGCATGGACTGCACCGGCAAGGGCGCGCTGATGCTGTGGATCGACGTGATCCCGGAACTGCGGGCCGAGACCGACACCTGGTACGCGGTGGAACATCTGCCCGACCGCGTCGGCCCCGGCGGCTACCATTGCGCCCGCCGCTACCGCGCCATCGCGGCCGCGCCGGAATACCTGACCTTCTTCATCGCCGAGACCGCCGAGGACCTGGCCAGCCCCGGCTATCTCGGCCTGGTGCAGCAGATCAGCGACCAGTCCCGCCGCATCCGCGCCGGCTTCCGCAACGTGGCGCGCAACACCTTCCGCTGCGTGGCCGGGCACAGCCTGGGCGTGGGGGGCGTGGCACTGGCGCTGCGGGCCCGGCGCGGCGCGCTGGCGCCGCTGGTGGCGGAACTCGCGGGGGCGCAGGGCGTCATCGCCGCCCATGCCTTCGCCGCCGCGCCGGAGATCCGCGCCCGCATGGACGCGGTGCGCATCACCGGGCTGGACGACGCCCCCGCCGGCGACACCCTGCTGGTGGAGGCGCTGCAGGTCGAGGATCTGCACGCCCTGCTGGCCGGCCCGCTCGCACCCGCCGCCCTGGCGGCACGCGGCATCGAGGAGGAACACCATGGCCTCTACGCCCTGCAGCACCACCTTGCGCGCTAGCCGCCGCGCCCTGCTGGCCTCCGTCCTGGCCACGCCGGCGCTGGCGCAGGAAGCCCGGCCCATGCGCTGGGTGGTGCCCTGGCCGCCCGGCGGCAGCACCGATGCCATCGCCCGGTTGATCGCGTCGCGCGTCGGCCCGCTGCTGGGCCAGGCGGTGATGATCGAGAACCGCAGCGGCGTCGGTGGCGTGCTGGGCAGCGACGCCGTGGCCAAGGCAACACCGGATGGCCTGACCGCGCTGGTCAGCGACGGCGCCCTGGTCACCGCGCCCAGCCTGCGCCGCGCCCTGCCCTTCGACCCCGCGCGCGACCTGGAAGCGGTGGCGCTGGCGGTGACGCTGCCGCATGTGGTGGCGGTGAACCCGGCCTTCCCCGCCACCGACCTGGCCGGCTTCATCGCCGAGGCGAAGCGCCGCAACCTCGACTTCGCCTCGGGCGGCATCGGCTCTCCGCTGCACCTGGCGGGGGAGTTGTTCCGCCTGGCCGCGGGCATCCAGTGGACGCACATTCCCTATCGGGGCGCTGCCCCGGCAGTGACGGCGCTGCTGGCCGGAGAGGTGCAGGTGGCGGTGCCCAGCCTGCCCGCCGTGGTGGCGCATATCCGGGAAGGCCGGCTGCGCGGCCTGGCGGTGACCGGCGCCACGCGGTCGGCGCAACTGCCGGCGGTGCCCACCCTGGCCGAGGCCGGGCTGCCGGCGGCGCAGATGGCCGGCTGGGTCGGCCTGCACTTTCCTGCCCATGTCCCCGCCGGCGCGGTGCAGCGGCTGGCCGCCGCCACCCGGGCGGCGCTGGCCGAGCCGGAACTGCGCCAGCGCCTGGCCGAACAGGGCGCCGAGATCGCCGCCGCCGGGCCGGACGACTATGCCCGCTTCATTGCCGGCGAAACCACGCGCTGGGCGGGGGTGATCCGCGCCGCCGGGATCGAGCCGGAATAGCCGGGCGCCGCTTGGCTAGAACTGCCGCTCGAACACCGTCACCACGTCGCCCGGCAGCAGCGTGGCGTCGCGCGGCGCGCGGTATTCCCGCGCCTGCCCGGCGGCACCGCGGGTGACCGAGACCTGGTCCTGCACCGCGCGGTAGTTGAAGCCGCCGGCCAGCGCCACGGCGCTGAGCACGGTCATGCCGGGCTGGTAGGGAAACTGGCCGCCCCGCTCCACCATGCCCAGCACGAAGACCGGGCGATAGGCCAGCACCTCCACCGCGACATCGGGGCTTTGGAACAGGCCCTGGCGGCGCATCTCCGCGGCAACCAGTTCACCCGCCTGGGCCGTGCTGCGGCCGGCCACCGGCAGCGCGCCGACCAGCGGCAGGTTCAGCGTGCCGGCGTCGGAGACGCGGAATTCCCCGGTCAGCCGGGGGTCGTTGAAGACGATGACGCGCACCTGGTCGGCGGCGCCCAGGCGGTAGCCCGCCGCGGCGCCCGGCAGCGGTGGCAGGTCGGCGCCAGGCCGGCAGGCGGCCAGCAGGCCCAGCAGGGGAAGCGCGAGGCAGCGGCGTCTCAAGGGCGGGTCCTTCCCAGGTCTCGGCCGGCCCGGCCGGCGGCGGGCCGCAGACTGCACCGCCAGCAATGGCCAAAGCCTTATCGCCGGAACGATTCGCACCCGGGGGTCGCGCACGCCTTCGCTGCCGCCGGGCTGACAGGCAGGCCCGGCCGGGCTTCAATGCGGCCATGGCAACAGACCCTTCCAGCATGCCCGTGCGCGTCAGCCTGCGGCTCGACCTCGCCTCCGGCGGGCGGGTCGGCCCCGGCAAGATCGCCCTGCTGGAGGCGATCGGCCAGGCCGGCTCCATCTCCGGCGCGGCGCGGCTGCTCGGCATGTCCTACCCCCGCGCCTGGAACCTGGTGGAGGCGCTGGACGGCGAGCTGGGCGTGGCCGTGGTCACCCGGGCGCCCGGCGGCCAACGCGGCGGCGGGGCGGCGCTGACCGAGGCCGGGCGCGCGATCATCGCCCGCTACCGCGGGCTGGAGGCGGCGGCGCAGCAACTAGCTGGCCCGCCCCCGCCGCCACGCGCCCCCGCCCGGCGCAAGGCGGCCAAGCCGCCGGCCTGACCGGCCCCCCGCCCCCAGGCCCCCGCCTGGGCTGCACGCATTGCCGCCATGCGGCCGGGGGCGCGCATTGCCGGCGTTTTCTGCTACAAGCCCCGGATGCTTCCCCTCGTCGCCATCCTCGGCCGGCCCAATGTCGGCAAATCCACGCTGTTCAACCGCCTGGTCGGCCGCAAGATCGCCATCGTGGACGACACGCCCGGCGTGACCCGCGACCGCAAGGAGGCGGAGGCGAATATCGGCGGCCGCTCCGTGCGCCTGGTGGATACCGCCGGGCTGGAGGAGGCCGACCCCGACACCATCCCCGGCCGGATGCGCGCCTCCTCGGAGGAAGCGCTGCGCCAGGCCAGCCTGGCGATCTTCGTGGTGGATGTCCGCGCGGGCCTGACCGCCTCCGACCGCGCCTTCGCCAAGTGGCTGCGCCGGCAGAAGACCCCGGTGCTACTGGTGGGCAACAAGGCCGAGGGTCGCGGTGGCGGCAATCTCAGCCTGGAATTGTACGAGCTCGGCCTGGGCGACCCGATCCCGCTTTCCGCCGAGCATGGCGAGGGCATCTCCATCCTGCATGCCGAGGTGGCGCAGGCCCTGGCCGAGGAGCCGGAGCCGCCGCCCGAGCGCGACCCCGACGAGATCAACGAGGAAGGCGGCACCTGGGACCCCAACCGTCCCTTGCGCATCGCCATCGTCGGCCGGCCCAACGCCGGCAAGTCCACCCTGCTGAACGCGCTGCTGGGCGAGGACCGGATGATCACCGGCCCCGAGCCCGGCCTGACCCGCGACGCGGTGGCGGTGGAATGGCGCGACCATACCGGCGGCCTGGTGCGGCTGGTGGACACGGCGGGCATGCGCAAGAAGGCGCGCGTGGAGCTGAAGTTGGAAGTCATGAGCGTCGGCGCCAGCATCGCCGCGCTGAAGGAGGCCGAGGTCTGCATCCTGGTGGTGGATGCGCTGCTGGGCATGGACGAGCAGGACCTGCGGATCGCCCGGCTGGCGGAACGCGAGGGCCGCGCCGTGGTGATTGCGCTGAACAAGTGGGACGCGGTGGATGACCGCGCCGCGGTCGGCCGCGCGGTGGGCGATACGCTCATGGCTTCGCTCGCGCAGATGAAGGGGATTTCCGTGGTGCCGCTTTCCGCCGCCACCGGGCGCGGCGTGGAAAAGCTGATGCCGATGGTGCGGCACGTCTACGGCCTGTGGAACCGCCGCGTGCCGACCGGCGAGCTGAACCGCTGGTTCGAGCATGCCCGCGACCGCCACCCGCCGCCGCTGGTGGAAGGCAAGCGGATCAAGCTGCGCTATGCCACCATGCCCAAGGCGCGGCCGCCGACCATTGCCGTGTTCGGCACCCGGGCGGAGATGATGCCGGAGGATTGGCGCCGCTACCTGGTCAACAGCTTCCGCGAGCATTTCGACATGCCCGGCGTGCCGGTGCGGGTGAACTTCCGCGGCAGCGTGAACCCGTATGAGGACCAGGACTGAGGCACCGCGCGGATTCGCTAGCGCCTGGACTGACAAGCGGCGAATAGCGGGGCAGGATGCCGGCGTTGACGAGGAACGCCGGCATGAACGACCTGATCCGCCTGACCGCCACCGAAGCCGTGCGCCGCCTGGCCGCGCGAGACATCTCGCCGCTGGACCTGGTGGAAGCCGCCGCCGCCCGCATCGCCGAGGTGGAACCGGCGGTCAACGCGATCCCGACGCTGTGCCTGGACCGCGCCCGCGACCACGCGAAGGCGCTGATGGCCGGGCAGCGGCGCGAGGCCGAGGGCGAGCGCGGCTGGCTCGGCGGCCTGCCGCTGACCATCAAGGACCTGACCGATGTGGCGGGGGTGCGGACCACCTATGGCTCGCCGATCTTCGCCAACCACGTGCCGACCCGCAGCCACCCGGTGGTGGAGCGGATCGAGCGGCTCGGCGGGATCGTGCTGGGCAAGTCCAACACGCCGGAATTCGGCGCCGGCGGCTCCACCTTCAACGAGGTGTTCGGCCGCACCCGCAACCCCTGGAATACGTCGCTGACCTGCGGCGGCAGCACCGGCGGCGGCGCGGTCAGCGTGGCGACGGGCGAGGCCTGGCTGGCCCAGGGCACCGACCATGGCGGCAGTCTCCGCCGCCCCGGCACCTATTGCAGCGTGGTGGGGCTGCGGCCCAGCCCGGGACGCGTGACGCGCGGCACGGTCAACAACCTGTTCGCGCCCAGCTCCGTCCAGGGGCCGATGGCGCGCAACATCCCCGACCTGGCGCTGTTCCTGGACGTGCTGGCCGGCTGGGACCCGAACGACCCGATGACCTACGACGCCCCGGCGCGCAGCTACGCCGATGCCGTCGCCGCCTGCGAGGCGGAGAAGCCGCTGCGGATCGCCTATACCGCCGACTACGGCGGCGCCCTGCCGATCGACCGCGAGACCCGCGCCATTTGCGACAAGGCGGTGCGGCGGTTTGAGGAGGCGGGCTGCGTGGTGGAGGAGTTCCACCCCGACCTTGGCGAACTGGCGGAAGCCTTCCTGACCATCCGCAGCCAGATCTTCGTGGTGGACCGCGAGCAGCAGCTGCGCGACCTGCGCGACCAGCTGAAGCCCGACATCATCTGGAACACCGAGCGCGGCCTGGGCGCCACGCCGAGCCAGATCGCCTGGGCCGACCGCGAGCGTGCCGCCTTCTTCCGCCGCATGGTGGCGCTGTACCAGCGCTACGACGTCTTCGTGACGCCCAGCGCGCCGACGCCCGCCTTCGACGTGATGCTGCGCGCGCCGGAGAGCATCGCCGGGCGCAAGCTGGCCAATTACATGGGCGGCAGCATGCACAACGCGGCCATGACCATGGCGGGCGGCGCCTCGGTGGCGGTGCCCTGCGGCTTCGACCAGTTCGGCCGGCCGGTGGGCCTGCAGGTGGCGGCGCCGCCGCGGCGGGATGAGCGGGCGTTGCAGGCGGCGGCGCTGTATGAGCGGATCACCGGGCTGGACAAGCGCCTGCCGCTGGACCCGCGCGCCGGCGTGGTGCCGCCGGCGGAGGTTGAGGCTTAGGCCGCGATGGCCCGAGGCGAAGGCCGAAGGGCCTGAATCGCAGGCCCTAGACGGCCTCGCAGCGCAGCTCGAACCGGCATTCGCCATGCCCTTCGGCGGCGCAGGCCACTTCCCGGCACACCGGCGTGCCGGGGCGCCCGGCGTCCTCAAGCACGTAGCGCAGGCCGCCGGCAAAGCTGCCTTCAAAGATGGTGCAGACCGGCTTGCCCGCCTGCGGCCCCCAGCCCAGCGCGAAGGCGGAGTTCTTCACCACCACGCTGGCGGTGCCGGCGCTGGCGTCCAGCGCGGTGATCTCGATCTGGCCGTAGCCGCGCTGGCCCAGGCGCTTCAGGTAGTGGCGGAAGGTCGCCGGCGCATCCAGGCCATGCGTCTTCGCCTCGGCCCGGCACCATTGCAGCGCCGAGAGGTCGCTGCTGTCGTAGAACATCGCCCGGTAGCCTTCGCTGCCGATGGCGGCCTCCACGCCCTTCAGCATGTTCACCAGGAAGTGCCGGGGCAGGTAGATCATCGGCAGCCCGTCGGTGCTCCAGATGCCGGTCTCGGGGTTCACCTCTATCGGTACCTGCGGCTCTATCGGTACCTGCGGCGCGGCCATCTCACTCTCCTGGGGTTGCGTGGGCTGCGCCATGTCCCCCCTGGTGGACCCGGCACAGCCCGCTGATCGTGCTACTGATTCACCGCTTCGGCCGCTTCGCGCCTATGCGGATCCAGCGCTAGGCTGCGGCGGCAGCGTGCCAGGCGCAAGCGCCAGCGGGACACGGCACTTGACGCATACGTCACCCCCATGCGCTGATGGCGCCAGAACAAGGAAACGCCGCCCGTGAGCACCGAGGGCCCCGAAGCAGGGATTGTCATCATCGGCGGCGGCCATGCCGGCGGCTCGGCCGCGGCCTTCCTGCGGCAATACGGCTACAAGGGCCCGCTGACCCTGGTGGGGACGGAGCCGCTGCTGCCCTATCAGCGCCCCCCCTTGTCCAAGGCCTGGCTGAAGGGCGAGGCGACGGCGGAGAGCCTGGCGCTGCGCCCGGCGCGTTTCTACACCCAGCAGAATGTCGAGACGCGCCTCGGCGTGACCGCCACCGCACTGGACCGCGAAGCGCACAGCGTGACGCTGAGCGACGGCACGACCCTGCCCTACACCAAGCTGATCCTGGCGCTGGGCAGCCGTGCCCGCCCCTTGCCGCTGCCGGGGCGCGACCTGGGCGGGGTGATGGAACTGCGGACCGCGGCCGATGCCGACCGCCTGCAGGCGGCGCTGAAGCCGGGCGCGCGGCTGGCCGTGGTCGGCGGCGGCTTCATCGGGCTGGAGGTCGCGGCCTCCGCCATCGCACTCGGCGCCACGGCCACGGTGATCGAGCGCGAGGCGCGGGTGCTGGCGCGCGTCGCCTGCCCGGCGCTCTCGGCCTTCGTCCAGGACTACCATCGGGCCAAGGGCGTGGATGTGCGCCTGGCCACCGGTGTGGAGGCGCTGGAAGGCGCGGCTGGCCAGGTGACCGGCGTGCGACTGGCGGATGGCGGGCTGGTGCCCTGCGACCTGGCGCTGATCGGCGTCGGCGCACTCTCCAACGACGCGCTGGCCCAGGCCGCCGGTCTGGACTGCGCCAACGGCATCGTGGTGGATATCGCCGCGCGTACCAGCGACCCCGACATCTACGCGGTGGGCGACTGCACCAACCGCCCGCTGCCGATGTACGGCCAGATGGTGCGGCTGGAATCCGTGCCCAACGCCATCGAGCAGGCCAAGCAGGCCGCCGCCGACATCACCGGCCGGGCGTCGCCGATGCCGGAGATTCCGTGGTTCTGGTCGGACCAGTTCGACCTGCGCCTGCAGATGGCCGGACTGCCCTTCGGCGCCACCCAGACCGTACTGCGCGGCGTGCCGGATGTGGCCGGCTTCGCCATCTTCCACCTGGGCGCGGACAACACCGTGCTGGCGGTGGAGGCCATCAACGCGCCGGCCGATTTCATGGCCGGCCGCGTGCTGGTGGCCAAGCAGAAACAGGTCGCGCCGGCGCTGCTGGCCGACCTATCCTCGGACATGAAGAGCCTCGCCGCCTGAGCGGGCGAGGGCGAACAGGGAACCGCACTGCAATGCCGACCATCACCTATATCGAGTTCAACGGCACCAGCCACAGCATCGAAGTGGAGAACGGGCTTTCCGTCATGGAAGGCGCGGTCAACAACAACGTGCCGGGCATTGATGCCGATTGCGGCGGCAGCTGCGCCTGCGCCACCTGTCACGTCTTCGTGGACGACGCCTGGCTGGCCAGGTGCGGCACGCCCGACACGCAGGAAAAGTCCATGCTGGGCTTCGCCGCGACGGCGCAGGAAAACTCCCGCCTGGCCTGCCAGATCACCGTGACCGATGCGCTGGACGGCCTGGTGGTGCGCATGCCGGAAGCCCAGCACTGACCGACTGAGACCCAAGCCGGGGCGGCACCCAACGACTGCCCCGGCCAGCAACAAAAGCCACAGCAGGAGGAGTTCACGTCATGAATGCCCCGGTGAACTACGACCCGGCCCACGAAGCCTGGACCATGCCGCTGGACCGCGTGGACCCCGCCAACCCCGCGCGCTTCATGGCCGGCGCGGAGCTGCCCTACCTGGCGCGGCTGCGGCGCGACGCACCGGTCCACTACACCGCCGAGAACAGCATGTTCGGGCCGTACTGGAGCGTGTGCCGCTACAACGACATCATGCAGGTGGAGCTGAACACCGAGGTGTTCTCAAGCTCCTGGGCGCATGGCGGCATCAGCGTGCGCGACCGGCCGAAGGAACTGCGCATCCCCATGTTCATCGCCATGGACCCGCCGGTGCATGACGACCAGCGCAAGGTGGTGCAGCCCATCGTCGCGCCGTTCAACCTGCAGAAGTTCGAGGCGCTGATTCGCGAACGCACCACGATGGTGCTGGACAGCCTGCCGCGCGGCGAGACCTTCGACTGGGTCGAGAAGGTCAGCATTCCCCTGACCACGATGATGCTGGCCAGCCTGTTCGACTTTCCGTTCGAGGACCGGCACCTGCTGAGCCACTGGTCGGATTGCTCGACCATGCCGGTGGAAGCCAACGGCTTCATCAAGTCCGAGGAACACCGCGAGCAGGTCTTCGGCGAGTTGCTGGCCTACTTCACCAAGCTGTGGAACGAGCGGGTGAACGAGCCGCCGCGGCCCGACCTGGTGAGCATGCTGGCGCATGGCGAGGCGACGAAGAACATGACGCCGCGCGAATACCTGGGCAACCTGATCCTGCTGATCGTCGGCGGCAACGACACCACCCGCAACAGCATGTCCGGCGGCGTGCTGTTCATGCACCAGAACCCCGCCGAGTTCGCCAAGCTGAAGGCCAACCCGAAGCTGGTGGACAGCGCGGTCAGCGAGATCATCCGCTACCAGACGCCACTGGCGCACATGCGCCGCACCGCGACGCAGGACTACGAGCTGGGCGGCCAGCAGATCAAGGCCGGCGACAAGGTGGTCATGTGGTACCTCTCGGCCAACCGCGACGGCGCCGTCATCGAGGACCCCGACGCCTTCATCGTCGACCGCAAGCGGCCGCGCCAGCACATCAGCTTCGGCTTCGGCATCCACCGCTGCGTCGGCAACCGGCTGGCCGAGCTGCAGTTGAAGATCCTGTGGGAGCAGCTGCTGGCGCGCTTCCCCAGCATCGAGGTGATGGGCGAGCCGAAGCGCGTGTTCAGCTCCTTCGTGCGCGGCTATGCCAGCCTGCCGGTGCGTATCCCCGCCTGAAGCCGCGGGGCCGCCGCCGGCTGACGGCGGCGGCCTACTTCAGGTGCTCCAGCAGGCGGGGCATCAGCTCCACCAGGTTGCAGGGGCGGTGGCGGCTGTCCAGCTGCCACTTCAGGATGTCGTCCCAGCCATCCTTGCAGGCCCCCGTGCTGCCCGGCAGCGCGAACAGGTAGGTGCCGCCGGCCACGCCGCCCAGCGCGCGGGACTGCATCGTGGAGGTGCCGATCTTCTGGTAGCTCAACATGCGGAACAGCTCGCCGAAGCCCTCGATCTTCTTCTCCAGCACGCGGTCGAAGGCTTCCGGCGTCACGTCCCGGCCGGTGATGCCGGTGCCGCCGGTGGTGATGACGCAATCCACCGCGTCATCCGCCACCCAGCGGCGCAGGATCTCCTCGATCAGGTCCGGCTCGTCGCGCACGATCTCGCGCGCCACGCAGTGATGCCCGGCGGCCTCCACCCGCTCCACCAGCGTGGCGCCGGACTTGTCGTCGGCCATGGTGCGCGTGTCGGAAACGGTCAGCACGGCGATGTTCACGGGGACGAATTTGCGGCTCTCGTCAATCGGCATGGCGCTTCTCCATTCGGCGCCCCCGCTTGCGGGTCGCGCTGGCCGGCGAGCATGACGCCAAACCAGCCCCCCGCGAAGCCGGCAAGCTGAGGCGCCCGCGCTCAGCCCCGCACGCCAGGCGCGGGCAGGAAGTCGCCGGCGGCGACCCAGGCAGCGGCCTCCGCGCGCAACGTCTCGGCCAGGCGCCGCGCCACCAGCCCGGCCGGGCGGTCCCGGTGGGTGGCCAGGGCAAGGGTGCGCCGCAGCGCCGGCCGCAGCGGCGCCGCGCCCAGTGTGCCCGCCGCCAGTTCCGCCCGCACCGCCTGGCGGGAGCCCAGCATCTGCGCCACGCCCTGCACCGCCAGCACCTTCTGCGGCGCCGTCGCCTCCACCTCGAACCGCACGTCCAGCGCCAGGCCGCGCGCGGCGGCCAGCGCCTCCACCCGCTGGCGGAAGGGGTTGCGCGGGTTGGGCATCACCAGCGGCACGCTGGCCAGGTGGCGGAACGGCACCGGCCGGTCCAGCTGGTAGCCGGCGCCGGCGGGGCCGATCAGCACCATCTCCTCGGCCAGCAGCGGCTCCAGCGCCAGGGCGCGGCTGGGGGTTGGGTCGAACAGCAGGCCCAGATCCACCTGGCCGGCCAGCAGCAGCTCCCGCACCTGGTCGGCGAAGCCGGCGACGAAGCGGATGTTCACCTCCGGATGCGCGGGGATGAAGCCCTGGGCCAGCGCCGCGCTCAGCCGTTCCAGCAGCAGCCAGGGCAGTCCGATGGTCACCCGCCCGCGCAGCGGCGCTTGGCCGGAAAGCTCCGCCTTCAGCTGCGCCAGCCCGGCCAGCAGCGGGGTGGCGCGGTCGCGCAGGGTATGGCCGGCCTCGGTCAGCGCCAGGCCGCGGCCATGGCGGCGGAACAGCGCCACGCCGAACTCCGCCTCCAGCAGCCGCATCTGCCGGCTCAGCGCGGTTTCCACCACGCGCAGGCGGGTGGCGGCGCGGCGCAGGCTGCCGGTTTCCGCCACTTCCAGAAAGGTGGTGAGCTGGCGCAGGTCCATCGGCGGCGGCCTTGAGTGTGCTAATTCCATGCAGTCTGGCTGCGCCCGATTGACATGGAAAGCAGCTCTCCCCTGGCGCCAGCATCGGCCTCCGCTTCCCTGGGGTCTGCCGATGCGCCGCCTGCTGCTTGCCCTGCTGCTGCTCTGCCCGCTCGGCGCCCACGCCCAGCCCAGCGGCGCGCCGATGACCCTGGTGGTGCCCTATGTCGCCGGCGGCATCACCGACGTGCTGGCCCGGCTTGTGGCGGAACGGCTCTCCGCCCGGCTCGGCGTGCCGGTGGTGGCGGAGAACCGCTCCGGCGCCGGCGGGCTGATCGGCGCCCAGGCGGCGGCGCGCGGCCGGGCGGATGGCACCACGCTGTTCATGCATTCCTCCGCCATCATGGCGGTGGCCGCCAACAGCCCCGACGCGCGGTTCGAGCCGATGGCCGAGTTGGCGCCGGTGATCTTCATCGCCGGCCTGCCCAGCGTGCTGGCGGTGCACCCGGGCGTGCCGGCGCAGACCATGCCGGAACTGCTGGCGTGGCTGCGCGCCAACCCGGGCCGCGCCAACTGCGGCAACCTGGGCGAGGGCGCCAACGACCACCGCGCCTGCCTGGCGCTGGAACGCGCCACCGGCAGCCGGATCGAGCACGTGACCTATCGGGGCCTGCCGCCGCTGAACCTGGACCTGGTGGCCGGCACCATCCAGCTGGCGCTCGGCTCGGCGCCCATTCAGGTGCCGCTGGCGCGAGAGGGCAAGATCCGCATCCTGGCCGTGGGCACCACGGAACGCCTGGCCAGTCTGCCTGGGGTGCCGACGCTGCTGGAAAGCGGCATCGACTTCGAGACGCTGGCGGTGAACGCCATCTTCGTGCCCGCCGCCACGCCGCTCCCGGTGGTGGAGCGGCTGAACCGCGAGATCGCCGCGATACTGGCCGAGCCGGCGGTGCGCCAGCGCATCGAGGCCACCGGCAGCATCCTCGGCCCCACCGATATCGATTCCCTGCGCGCCCGCTTCCAGCGGGAATGGGACCGCGCGCAGGCCAACAGGCAGGGAGGCTGAACGCCATGACCTATTCCATCACCGCGCGCTGCCCGAAGACGGGCCAGTACGGCGTGGCGGTCGCGACCTATTCGCCGGTGGTCGGCAGCAACGTGCCGCTGGTGGTGGCCGGGCACGGCGCCGTCGCGCATCAATGCGTCGCCTCCCCGGTGTTCCGCGCCATGGCCGGGCGGCTGCTGGCCGAGGGCTGCTCGGCCGAGGGCGTGCTGGCCGAGCTGGCGGCGAAGGACCCGCATTGGCAGAGCCGCCAGGTCAGCGTGGTGGACCTGTATGGCCGCGCCGCCGCCTGGACCACGCCAACGGCGCCGGCCCATGCCGGGCACCAGCTGGGCGAGGGCTTTGCCGTGGCCGGCAACGTGCTGACGGCGACCTGCCTGGACGACACCTTCGCCGCGTTCAGCGCCACCCAGGACAGCGACCTGCCGCTGGCCGAGCGGCTGATGCGCGCCCTGGAAGCCGGCGCCCGCAGCGGCGGCCAGGCCGAGGGCCTGACCAGCGCCGCGCTGCTGGTAGTGGGCAACGACCCCTTCCCGCTGGTGGACCTGCGGGTGGATGTCCACGCCACGCCGGTCATCGAGCTGCGCCGCGCCTGGGAGTTCATGGCGCCGCTGCAGGGCTACTACATCCGGCGCAAGACCAACCCGGTGGGGCTGAAGCGCTGGTGGCAGCAGCGCATGGACGACGTGCCGGGCTGGCAGCCGCAGCACCTGCGCGGCGTGGTGCCGCAGCAGTAGCGGCGGCGGTCGGCGCGGCCTGCGGCAGCGGTCACCGCCACGCCTGGGCAGCTGCGAAAGCCCGGCCCCGCCGCGCCCGCTGCCGGCGCCGATTGTTACCCTGGCCCGTGCGTGATTGGATGGCCCGGCAAGAAGGCCGCGCCCAACGCGGCCAGGGAAGGAAATGGACATGACCCTCGCCCGCCGCGGGCTGCTGGCCCTGGCCGCGACATTGCCGCTGCCGGCGCTGGCCCAGGCCCAGGCTCCCTCTGGGCCCATCCGCATCCTGCACGGCTCCGCCCCCGGCGCGCCGCAGGACATCATGCTGCGGATCCTGGGTGAGGAGATGTCGCGCACCCTTTCCCGCACCGTGCTGGTGGAGGCGCGGCCCGGCGCCAATGGCCAGATCGCGATGAACATGCTGAAGCAGTCGCCGGCCGATGGCAGCGTGATCCTCTCGGACGGCACCGGCATCACCTCCATCCTGCAGTTGCCCGGCGCCCAGCATGGCTGGCAGGATTTCGAGCCGCTGACCCGGCTGCAGCTGGACCCCTTCGCGCTCTACGTGAAGAAGGACGGCGCCTTCCGCGACTTTACCGCCTTCGCCGCCGCCATGCGCCAGGGCGAGGGGCTGCGGATCGGCGGCTTCGCCACCGGCAGCCCGCACCAGATCTCCACCATGCAGCTGGCGACGAAGCTGGGCGCGCGCTTCACCTGGGTGCCCTATGACAGCGGCGCCAAGGCCATCACCGCCGTGATGGGCGAGCACATCGAGGCCTCGATGAGCAACATCAGCATCTATGGCGGCCTGCGCGACACCATGACGATCCTGGCCCATACCGGTGAAAGCCGGGTTGCGCCCTTCGGCCATATCCCGACCTTCCGCGAGTTGGGGCTGGACCTGGCGCGCTACCATTGGCGCGGCATGTTCATGCGGCGAGAGGTCGCGACGGGCCAGGTGGAGCAGATGAAGGCCTGGGTGGATGCGGCGGTGCAGACGCCGCGCTTCCAGGGCTACCTGCGGGATACCGGCACGCTGGCGGGCACCATGGACCGCGCCGCCTATGCCGCCATGCTGGTGCAGCAGGCCGCCGACGACACGCGCATCCTGCGCGACCTCGGCCTGCTGGTGTGAGCGCGCCGGTGGAGCAGCCGACGCGCCAGATGCGCCTCAACGTCTTCATCCATGCCCGCGGCCACCATGAGGCAGCCTGGCGCCATCCCAGCGCCTCCCGCCGGCCGCTGACGGATATCGGCTACTACGCCGAGGTGGCCCGCATCGCCGAGGCCGGCAAGCTGGACAGCATCTTCTTCGCCGACATCCTGACGCTGTTCGACGAGTCCGAGCATTCGGTGAAGGGCGGGCTGGAGCCGATCACGCTGCTGGCGGCGCTGGCCGGCATGACCGAGCGGATCGGGCTGATCGCCACCGCCTCCACCACCTATACCGAGCCCTACAACCTGGCCCGGCAATTCGCCTCGCTGGACCATATCAGCGGCGGCCGCGTCGGCTGGAACATCGTGACGTCCTGGATACCCGGTGCCGAGCGCAATTTCGGCCATGAGCGGCAGATGGCGCATGCCGACCGCTACGCGCTGGCCGAGGAATACGTGCAGGTGGCGCTGGGGCTGTGGGACAGCTGGGCCGACGACGCCATCATCGACGACCCCATCGCCGGGCGCTTCGTCGCCGCCGGGCGCATCCGCCCGATCAACCATGCCGGGGCGCATCACCGCGTGGCCGGGCCGCTGAACCTGCCACGCTCGCCGCAGGGTCGGCCGGTGCTGGTGCAGGCGGGGTCGTCGCCGACCGGGCTGCACTTCGCGGCGCGCCACGCGGAGGCGGTGTTCACTGCGCATCTGGAAAAGGTGACGGCCCAGGCCTTCCACCGGGAGATCAAGGCCGCCGCCCTGGCTGAGGGCCGCGACGCCGCCGAGGTCCTGGTGCTGCCCGGGCTCAGCGCCATCATCGGCTCCACCGAGGCCGAGGCGAAGCGGCTGGAGCGCGAACTGGCCGAGCTGACCGACCCGCGGATTGGGCTGGAGCGGCTGTCCAACCGCTTCGGCGGGCATGACTTCTCGCATCTCGACCTCGACCGGCCGCTCTCGCCCGCGGAATTCCCGGCGCCGGAGACGGTGGAGGCGGCGCGCAGCCGCACCCAGGTCATCGTCTCCCTGGTGGAACGCCAGCGGCCGACGCTGCGCGCGCTGCTGCAGAGCCTGGCCGGCGCACGCGGCCACTTCACCATGACCGGCACGCCGGAGCAGGTGGCCGACATGATGGAGGAGTGGTTCCGCGACGGCGCCGCCGATGGCTTCAACCTGATGCCGCCGGTGCTGCCGGCGATGCTCTCGACCTTCGTCGAGGAGGTCGTGCCGATTTTGCAGCGGCGCGGCCTGTTCCGGCACGAGTATGCCGGGGCGACGCTGCGCGAGCATTACGGGCTGCACCGCCCGGCCTCGCGGATGTTCCCGCCGGCCGGCGAGGGCCTTGCCTGAGGCGCCCGCCGCCTGGAAGCGCCTAGGCTTCCTTCGGCAGGGGTTCGGCGAAGGGGCTGCGGGCGGGCCAGGCGGTGTTGAGGCTGCCGGGGAACTCCGCGACCCACATCAGCAGCAGGCCGAGAATGGCGCTGGCGCCCCCGACCAGGGACCACAGCCGGAACCAAGTCGCCACGCCGCCGATCGCCAGGGTGAGGATAATGGATATCACGGGGTGCCCAAATATCCCGCTGCACCCCCACAGGAAAATGCGGAGCGGCAGGGAAATCCAATAGGTAAACAAGCGCCAGGCGGCCAGCATGATTTTTCCCTGCATGGTTATGTCTTGAACGAAGCGGGATCACTACCGGAGAAGCCGGGCCCACAGTGAAAGATAAATAATCATTCACGAACAGGCGGGGGAACATGACACCCGCGCGCGGCGACCAGGGACAACCCGTGCAGGCGGCACGGGCGATGACATGGCCCTCGCGTCAAGCTGGCGGTCGGGGTCGAACCGACGACCTTGCCGATACAAAGGGCTTGCTCTGCCACCTGAGCTACGCCAGCAATCCGGCCGTGCCGCGACCGGCGCATCTGACCAGGAGAGCCAGAGCTTGGCGACCAGCCAGAACCCTCATGCCGTGATGGTCGGCGCGCGCGTCGCCGCGCTGCTGAAGGCCATCTATCCCCGCCACCGCGCCAAGCTGATCGCGCGCGACTTCGGCGTCTCGGTCCCGACAGCGGAGCGCTGGCTGGCCGGCCACGCGCCGACCGTCGGGCACCTGGGCGCCATGGCCGATCGCTGGAGCCACCGCTTCATCGAGGTGGTGTTCCGCGAGGCCGTCGCCGCGCATGACCGGCTGCGTGCCGATGACGTGGTGCCGCCTACATGGCGGCAGGATGGAGGAAGACGCTGGGTGATGCCGTGGTTCGCGGCGGAGCCGGCGAGGGGAATCGAACCCCTGACGCGTGCGGTGGAGCCGCACCGCTCTGCCTCTGAGCTACGCCGGCAAGCTACCGCGCACTGACGCCCTGGCTGGTGCTGGCGGGAGGAGTCGAACCCCCGACATGACCATTAGAAGCGGCCCGCTCTGTCCAACTGAGCTACGCCAGCGCAAGCCAGGATGACGGGCTTCGTCACCCGCCCAGGGTAGTACCGGCGGCGGTTCGCCCGCGACGGCGCAGGGCCATCGTTTTCCGATGGCCTGATGCAAACCAGCGCTACGCGATGACGTGCAGGTCGCCCGCGACCATCCCGCCGAAGGTCGCCACCAGCGCCTTGGCCGCGGCGCCGGTGCCATCGGCGTCCCAGTACAGGGCGGTGCCGGTGTAGACGAACTGGCCGTGCGCCGCCGTTGCCTTGGTGCCGAACGCCAGCCAGCCGGACGCCGCCGCGTCCATGCCCGCCGCCAGGCCCCCGCCGAAGCCGGCGGCCGAGACCTCCAGCCAGTCCTGTCCGCTGGCGAAGTCCAGCAGCCGGTCGCCACCCTCGGCCAGGTTATTGAAGCGGAAGGCGTCGTTGCCAAGCCCGCCGGCCAGCCGGTCCACGCCCGCGCCGCCGACCAGCGTATCGTCGCCGGCGCCGCCGGAGATGGTGTCGGCTTCCGCCCCGCCACCCAGCAGGTTGGCCGCCGCGTTGCCGGTCAGGCTGTTGGCCAGCGCATTGCCGAAGCCGTTGATGGCCGCGCTGCCGGTGAGGTGCAGGTTTTCCAACTCGGCGCCCAGGCTGAAGCTGACCGTGGTCTTCACCAGGTCCAGGCCGGCGCCGGCCAACTCCAGCAGCAGGTCGCCGATGTTGTCCACCATGTAGGTGTCGTCACCGGCGCCGCCGGCCAGGCTGTCGACGCCGGCGCCGCCGTTCAGCACGTCGTTGCCGATACCACCCAGCAGCGTGTCGTTGCCGGCGCCGCCGCTCAGGCTGTTGCCCAAGTCGTTGGCGGTGATCCGGTTGGCCAGGGTGTTGCCGGTGCCGGCCAGCGCGATGCCGGTCAGCACCAGATTTTCCAGGTTGGCCCCCAGCGTCCAGTCAAGGCTGGTCTGCACGGTGTCGAGGCCGCCGGTCTTGCTCGCCTCGGTGGTCACGTCGGCGATGCTGTCCACGACATAGAGGTCGTCGCCATTGCCGCCCAGCATGGCGTCGTTGCCGGCGCCGCCATCCATCGTGTCGTTACCGTCGAGGCCGGAGAGCACGTCGTCGCCGGCGGTGCCGACCAGACTGTTGGCCAGCGCATTCCCGGTGCCGCTGTGGCCGGGCTGGGTCAGCACCAGCGCCTCCACCGCGTCGCCCAGCGTGTAGTCGATGCTGGCCTGCACGGTGTCGTTGCCCTCGCCGGTGGCCTCCACCACCAGATCCGCCGCGCTGCCGACCACATAGGTGTCGTCCCCCAGGCCACCCGCCATGGTGGCGCCGCCGGCGAGGTCCGAGAGCCGGTCATTGCCGCCGCCGCCGGAGAGGCTTTCGGCGCCGTCGCCGCCCTCCAGGCTGTCATTGCCATCGGCGCCCAGCAGGGTGTCGTCGCCGTCCAGGCCGTCCAGGCCGTTGTCGCCGCCGGTGGCCTGCAGGCTGTTGTCCAGCGCGTTGCCGGTGCCGTGATGGCCGGGCTGGGTCAGCACCAGCGCCTCCACCGCGTCGCCCAGCGTGTAGTCGGTGCCGGCCAGCACGGTGTCGGTGCCCTCGCCTGCCGCTTCCACCACCACATCGGCCGCGCTGCCGACCACATAGGTGTCGTCGCCGGCGCCGCCGGAGAGGCTGTCGGCGCCGTCCCCGCCGTCCAGGCTATCGTCGCCGCCATTGCCGGCCAGCGCGTTGTCGGCGGCGTTGCCCAGCAGCGTGTCGTTGCCGGCGCCGCCATTGGCGTCCTCGATGACGGTGGAGGTCGCCGCCGTCAGCCCCGCGTTCAGCGCCGCCAGCACATTGCCGCTGTCTGCGGTCAGCGTCACCGCGGTGCCGCGGCCCAGCGCCGTGACCAGCCCTTCATAGGAAGTCAGCACCGGCGCGGTGACGGCGAAGATCGGGATGATGTTGGCCGCCTCCAGCGCCGCGCGCACCTGGGCCACCAGCGGGTAGTCCTCCCCGGTGCCGGCGGGCAGGCCGTCCAGCACCGCGTCGCCGTTGTTGGCCATGGCGATGCCGGCGGCCAGGCCGTCGCCGGCCTGGTGGAAGTCGGCGTCGGTGAACAGCACCACGAAGCGCGCGGCATTGGCGTGGAAGCCGACCTCGCCGGCCCGCAGCGCCAACTGCATCAGCGCCTCGATCTGCGCCTCCGGGCCGTCGGCGCCGTTGCCGGCCGCCATGGAGTTGTAGGCGGTGATCAGCGCCAGCGTATCCGTGGTCAGCGCCAGCTGCTGGTTGTAGACCCAGTCGCCGGCGCCGCCGAAGGAGCCGAACGCCTTGTCGCGGAAGGTGGAGACGCCGAAGGACGCGTGCGGCTGCACCGCCTGGATGGCGGCGACGATCTGCGGCACCAGGCCGCGCACCGTGGCGATGTCGTCGCCGAAGGAGCCGGTGAGGTCCTGCAGGAACTGCAGGTCCAGCGACGCGGCGCTGCTGCCGCCGGTGCCGATGCTGACATCGCCGCCGCCGACATGGCTCTGCGTGCCGCCGCTGAGGTCGAGGTAGGAGTCGCCCTCGGCCTCGCTGGCATCCAGCGAGTCGTGGCCGAGGAAGTCCTCCACCAGCGCGCTGCCGCCCTTCAGCAGGTAGCGGTCGTTGCCGGCGCTGCCGGACAGCACGTCGTGGCCCGAGGCGGAGACCAGCAGGTCGTCGCCGCCGCCGCCGAGTTCGGTGTCGTCGCCGGCGCCGCCATCCAGCGTGTCGTTGCCGCTGTTGCCGCTGAGCTCGTTGGCGTCGGCATTGCCGGTCAGCGCATGGCCACCGGCCAGCAGCTGCACCGCCTCGATGTTCTCGGCCAGCACCCAGTCGCCGGAAACCACTACGGTGTCGAAGCCGCCATCGACGGCCTCGACCACCAGGTCGCCCAGGTCATCCACCAGATAGGTGTCGTCGCCCGCGCCGCCTTCCAGCAGGTCGGCGCCGGTGCCGCCGTCCAGCGTGTCATTGCCGCCGGCACCCGCCAGGGTATCGGCCTCGGCGGTGCCGGTCAGCCGGTTGTCGCCGGCGTTGCCGGTGCCGTGATGCGCCGCGCCGTGCAGGGCCAGGCCCTCGATGCCGTCGTCCAGCACATAGCCGTCGATGCCCGTGAGGATGCTGTCGAAGCCCTCGCCCGCGGCCTCGACGATGGTGGCGCCGAGGACGTCCACCACATAGGTGTCGTCGCCGGTGCCGCCGGCCAAGGTGTCGGCGCCGCCGGCGCCGTCCAGCGTGTCGCCGCCGCTGCTGCCCTGGATGCTGTCGTCGCCGGCGCTGCCGGTGGCCAGGTGGCCCGCCGCGGTCAGCACCAGCGCCTCGATCCCGCCCGAGATGGTCCAGTCGGTGGCGGCATAGACCGTGTCGCTGCCGCCGCCGGCCAGTTCCAGCACCGCGTCGCCGCTGTCATCCACCACGTAGCTGTCGTCACCGTCGCCGCCGACCATGCTGTCGGCACCGGTGCCGCCATCCAGGCTGTCATTGCCGGCCGCGCCCGTCAGCGTGTCGGCGCCGCCCGCGCCGGCCAGGGTGTTGTCGCCCGCCGAGGCAGTGAGGTGGTTGTCGCCGGCATTGCCGGTGCCGCGCAGGCCGGCCGCGGCCAGCAGCAGGTCCTCGACCTCGGCGGCCAGGGTGTGGTCGGCGCTGGCGACCACCGTGTCGGCGCCGCCGCCCACGGCTTCCTGCACCACATCGCCGGTGGCATCCACCAGGTAGGTGTCGTCGCCGCCGCCGCCGGCCATGGTGTCGGCGCCGCCGGCGCCGTCCAGCACATCGGCGCCGCTGCCGCCCTGCAGCAGGTTGGCGGCAGCGTTGCCGGTGGCGTGGTGGGCGCTGCCCACCAGCACCAGGGCTTCCACATTCTCGGCCAGCACGGTGTCCACCGAAGCCTCGACCGTGTCGCTGCCCTCGCCCGAGGCTTCGCTGACCAGGTCGCCGGCCTCGTCCACCACATAGGTGTCGTTGCCGGTGCCGCCGGCCATGCTGTCGGCGCCGATGCCGCCATCCAGCCGGTCGGCGCCGCCCTGGCCCAGCAGCGTGTCGTTGCCCGCATCGCCCAGCAGGGTGTCGTTGCCGGCATTGCCGGTCAGGCTGTTGGCGCCGGCATTGCCGGTGCCCTGGTGGGCGGTGCCGGTCAGCACCAGCGCCTCGACCTCCGCACCCAGCGTATAGGCCACGCCGGCCTGCACCGTGTCGCTGCCCCCGCCGGCCGCTTCCACCACCTGGTCGGCGGCGCTGTCCACCACGTAGAGGTCGTCGCCGCTGCCGCCGGCCATGGTGTCGGCGCCGGTGCCGCCATCCAGGCTGTCATTGCCGGCGCCGGCCTCGATGCTGTCATCGCCGCCCAGGCCGTAGATCGCATCCGCCCCTGCGCCGATGCGGTGCAGCCCGCCATAGCCGGCGCCCATCGTCTCCGCAGCGTTGGTGCCGTAGATATTGGCGTCGGGCTGCCAGCTGGTGGGATTGAACACCACCCGCGCCGCCGTGGTGGAACCGATGAACAGGTCGGCGCGGCCATCGCCGTTCATGTCCGGCAGCAGCGCCACCGCGCTGCCGGTCAGGCTGCCCGCTGTGCCGACGATCTTGGCGCCGCCGATGCCCTGCGCCACCAGGGCCAGGTCGATGTCGCGCGTCTCGCCGCCCCAGATGGCGTAGACCGCGCCGGCATTGGCACCGCCCTCGGCGTTGTGCGGCGCGCCCAGCAGCAGGTCGGCGATGCCGTCGCCGTTCAGGTCGCCGGCCGCCGTCACCACCATGCCCGCCAGGTCGCCGGCGGCCTCGGCGTGGTGGTGTAGCCACCGCTGCCCAGCGTGGCCAGGTTGACCTCCGACGTGGTGGCCTTGCCGAACACCACATAGGCCTTGCCGCCATTGGCGGTGCCCAGCAGCAGGTCGGCCGTGCCGTCACCATTGACGTCGCCCAGCCCGGTCAGCGTGCTGCCCAGTCCTTCCCCGGCCACGCCGCGGATGCGGAAGCCGCCGGCGCCCAGCGTGGCCAGGTTGACCTCGACCGAGCCGGTCTTGCCGAACACCACATAGGCGGCGCCGGCATCGGTGCCGCCGGCGTCGTTGCCTGCGGCGCCCAGCAGCAGCTCGGCCCGGCCATCGCCATTGAGGTCGGCCACGGTGCCGACCGCCGCGCCCAGGCCATCGCCCGCCGCCTCGCCCCGGATGCGGAAGCCGCCGGCGCCCAGGTTGGCCAGGTTCACCGTGCTGGTGGTGGCCTTGCCGTACAGCAGGTAGGCGGCGCCGGCCTCCGCCCCGCCCAGGTCGTTGCCGGGGGCGCCCAGCAGGATTTCCGCCCGGCCATCGCCGTTCAGGTCCGCCACCGCCGCCAGGGTGGCGCCGGCGCGGTCACCGGCGGCGGCGCCGTTGATGCTGTAGCCCGCGGTGCCCAGCGTACCGAGCGTGGTGGCGAAGGGCGCGGCGCTGCCCCAGAGCACCGAGGCGCCGCCGGTATCGGCGCCAGCGGGGCCGTCGAACCCGGGGGTACCGACCACCAGGTCCGGCAGGGCGTCGCCGTTCAGGCTGGCGATGGTGGTCATGGCCGCGCCGGCCAGGTCGCCGCCGCGCTTGCCGCTGATGGTCCATTCGGTGGCCTGGTCGCCCAGCTTCAGCGAACCGCCGCCGGTGGCGCTGCCCAGGTCGATGTAGATGCGGCCGGAATCGGCGTTGGCGGCCTTGTTGCCGTTCTCCTGCCCCGGCGCCGCCACCACCAGTTCGGCGATCCCGTCGCCATTCAGGTCCGGCAGCCAGGCCAGGTTCAGCGAATAGGCCAGGCCCGCGGCGAAGGCGCTGAACTCCCCGGGGTTGGACGGGGTGAAGGCATAGCCGCCGTTGCCGAGGCTTTGCAGGAAGAGCTTGGTCGAGGGAATGGGCATGGGTCTGGGTCCTGATCTCTTGCCCAGAGGCACTGCACCGCGCGTGCCAAGGCCGCTCGCGAAAAAGCGACGATTTGGTTCAACGGCTTCGCAACCGTCGGGGGGCGCGGGTCCGATTGGGTGGGGGTAATGCCCCACCCCAGATTGGGTTATTTGCCCCAGTTTCCTCTCTGTGGTTGAACCAGGGCGAAGGCCCGCCCTCAGCCTGGCGTCTTGGCACGCCGGCTGCACCGGCGGCCCTGGTGGCCGCCTGCCGCCCGAGAGGTCCGATGCCCAACCGAGCCATGCCGTCTGCCCCGGTCGCCGCCCCAGCGCCGGCCGGCTTCAACCTGCTGCGCTGGTTCGGCGTGCTGGGACTGGTCTGCGTCATCGCCACCGGCGCCGGCAGCGCCTGGCTGCTGAGCCGCTTCCTGACCGAACACATGCTGCGCCGCGACGCCGAGGTCAGCAGCGAGTTCGTCGACAGCATCGTGCGAGCGGAACGCACCTGGTCCTACTTCGTCCGCCCGGACTCAGCGGAGGCGCGGGAGCGGCTGGAGGGCTTCTTCAACCATGTCGCCCGGCTGCCTGGCGTGGTGCGCGCCAATGTCTACGGGCCGGACCGCACCGTGCTGTGGTCCAGCGATGCCGCGCTGATCGGCCAGCGCTTCGGCGCCAATCACGAGTTGGAGGAAGCGCTGCGCGGCGAGGTGGCGGTGGAGGCCGGCGAGGTGCCGAAGGATGAACACGTGGCGCTGGACGCCGCGACGGGGGGGCGGCGCTTCGTGGAGAGCTACCTGCCGGTACGCAGCGAGGACCGCCGGCGCATCATCGGCGTGGTCGAGATCTACCGCGTGCCGGAGGCGCTGTTCCGCTCGATCGACGCCGGGGTGCGGCTGATCTGGTTCGCGGCAGCGGCCAGCGCGCTGCTGCTCTACGCCGCCCTGGTGGGCCTGGCGCTGCGGGCGCAGCGGGTGATGACGCGGCAGCAGGACCTGCTGGTGGAGGGTGAGGCGCTCTCGGCGGTGGGCGCGGTGGCCTCCGCCGTGGCGCATGGCGTGCGCAACCCGCTGGCCTCCATCCGGTCCTCGGCCGAGCTGGCCGCGCAGGAGGACCAGGACGGCCTGCAGGAATGCCTGCGCGACATCCAGCAGGAGGTGGACCGGCTGGACGCCTGGGTGCGCGACCTGCTGCTGCAGGCGCGGGGCGAGGCCGAGGCGACCGGCCCGGTGGATGTGAACCTGCTGCTGGCGGCCACCGCCCGCAGCTTCGCCGCCAGCGCCGCGCGCCAGCGGGTGGAGGTGGTGGTGGAGACCGCGGCGGTACCCCGGGTGCGCGCCACCGCCGCCGCGCTGTCCCAGGCGCTGGACAACCTGGTGGCCAACGCCATCGAGGCGATGCCCGAGGGCGGCCTGCTGCTGCTGCGCTCCGCCATGGCGCCGGGCGCGCGCGGCGTGCAGGTGACCGTGACCGACAGCGGTACCGGCCTGCCAAAGGAGTTGCGCGGCGCCGCCGGGCGGCTGTTCTGGTCCAGCAAGGCGCGCGGCAGCGGGCTGGGCCTGGTGCTGACCCGGCGGATCCTGGCACGGCAGCAGGGCGCGCTGGCACTGGAGACCGCGCCCGGCGGCGGCACCCGCGCCGTGATCTCCCTGCCCGTGGCGGGCTGAGCCATGCCGCAGGCGATATTGCTGATCGAGGATGAGGCGGTGCTGGCCCGCAACATTGAGCGCTACCTGCAGCGCGAGGGGTTCGAGCTGCGCGCCGCCGGGACGCTGCGCGAGGGCTGGCAGGCCTTCGAGCAGTTCCAGCCGGACGTGGTGCTGCTGGACCTGGCGCTGCCGGACGGCAACGGGCTGGACCTGCTGCGCCGCATCCGCCAGGCCGACAGCCATGCCAAGGTCATCATCCTGACCGCGCACGGCAGCGTGCAGACCGCGGTGGATGCGATGAAGGCCGGCGCCTGGGACTACCTGGGCAAACCGGTGGCGCTGGGCGAGCTGAAGCTGCTGGTCGACAAGGCGCTGGGCCAGGGCCGGCTGGAGGAGACGCTGTCCTACTACAGCGGGCGCGACGCGCGGCAGGGCGGGCTGGCCGCCATGCTGGGCCAGGGCCCGGCCATGCAGGAGCTGCGGGCGCAGATCGGCCGGCTGCTGGCCGCCGAACGCAGCCTGGTGGAAGGCCCGCCACCACCAGTGCTGGTACGCGGGGAGACCGGCGCCGGCAAGGAGCTGGTGGCCCGCGCGCTGCACTATGACGGCCGCCGCGCGTCACGGCCCTTCATCGAGCTGAACTGCTCCGCGGTGCCGGCCCAGCTGCTGGAAGGCGAGTTGTTCGGCCATGAGCGCGGCGCCTTCACCGATGCGCGCGAACGCCGGATCGGCCTGGTGGAGGCGGCGCATGGCGGCACGCTGTTCCTGGACGAGATCGGCGACATGGAGCCGGGGTTGCAGTCCAAGCTGCTGAAGCTGCTGGAGGACCGCACCGTGCGCCGGCTGGGCAGCACGCGGGAGCGCGAGGTGGATGTGCGCTTCATCGCCGCCACGCATCGGCCGCTGGAGGAGCTGGTGGCGGAGGGGCGCTTCCGTGCCGACCTGTTCTACCGGCTTTCCGTGGTGCAGGTGGCGGTGCCACCGCTGCGCGACCGGCCGGAGGATATTGCGCCGCTGGCCGAGCATTTCCTGGCCGCGCATGGCCGCCGCTATGGCCGCGCCGGGCTGGCGTTGAGCGCCGAGGCCGCTGCCCTGCTGTGCAGCCACGCCTGGCCAGGCAATGTGCGGGAACTGCGCAATGCGATGGAGCAGGCGACGCTGGCGGCGACGACCGGCGAGGTTACGGTGCAGGATCTGGGCCTGGTCAGCCGTGCCGCCCTGCCCACCGCCCGCGCGACGCCGGTGCCGCAGACCCTGCCGGATATGGATCGCGACACCCTGGCCGCAGCGCTGGAGCGCAGCGCGGGCAATGTCTCCCGCGCCGCGCGCGCGTTGGGGATCAGCCGCGACACGATGCGCTACCGCATGGCGAAGTATGGGCTGGATGGCGTTTCGGGGTAGGGGTCGGCGCCCACCCGGGCACCGCTGCCGGCGGGTGGGGAGGCTGCCAGCCACGTCGTCACGCGAGCGCCATCGGCTGGCAAAGCGCGTTGGCAACGCAGCAGCTTCGGCGCTGGAGACGCGGCTGATGCAGCCCGAGTTGGTGGCCGCCTTCGTCAGCGAGTTCACCGCCGAGTGGAACCGTCTGCGGGCCGAGGCCAGTGCCAGCTTGGTCGGGCAGCGGCGTGAGCTGGAGCAGGTGGAGCGCAAGCTGTCCGGGCTGATCGACATGATGATCGATGGCTTCCGGGCGCCCGGCCTGCAGGCCAAGCTCAACGAGATTGAACAGCGCAAGCAGGCGCTGCTCGTCGCCATCGCCGCGGCCGAGGCGGGCCCCGCCCTTCCACGGCTGCACGGCAATCTTTCCGAGTTCTACCTCGACAAGGTCGCCAAGCTGCGCGCAGCCTTCGCTGCCGGTGGCGGCACGGAGGTGCTGGAGGCGATGCGGGCGCTGGTGGAGCGGGTCGAGGTGAATACCCCGCCGAGGCTGTCGGGCCGCCCCGCATTGAGTTGCTGGGCCACCTATCGGCGCTGCTGCGGACGGCGGGCATGGTGCCCGGAACGCAAAAAAAGCCCCGGCGTTGTTGCCGAGGCGTTTGTGATGGCGATGTAAAGGAGATGCGGGGACAGGATACGGCTTATGCCGAACGGTGCTGTCTCAGCTGACCTGCCCCGGAAAGCGGATCCACGGATTATGAGAGAACCGACCCGTGCCATGGCGCGCCCGGCTGGGCGTGCCGGAGCGTAGCGTAGGCAGGGCCAGCCGGGCGTGGCAACACCACCTCGGGGGCCGGCGGCCGGTAGCCCAGGCTGCTGTGCGGCCGGACAGTGTTGTAGTGCCGCCGCCAGCGCTCGATCAGCACCTCGGCCTCGCGCAGCGAGCAGAAGATCTCGCCCGCGAGCAGTTCGTCGCGCAGCTTGCCGTTGAAGCTTTCGTTGTACCCATTCTCCCACGGGCTGCCGGGCTCGATGAACAGGGTCTTCACCCCAACCCGGCTGAGCCAGCCGCGTACCGCCTTGGCGGCAAACTCCGGCCCGTTGTCGGAGCGGATGTGGTCCGGCGGGCTGCGCTCGACGAACAGGTCGGCCAGCGCCTGCAGCACGTCATCCGCCCGCAGCCGCCGCGCCACCACGATCGCCAGGCACTCCCGCGTGTACTCGTCGATCACCGTCAGCATGCGAAACGCCCGCCCGTCCGTACGCATCCGGCGAAGGCCGCGGATTGCCGTTGATCAGGCGGCTGTGGCCTGCTGAGCCTGGGCGTTCTTCCAGTTCCACGGCAGAAACTCGTGTAGCCGGGATGCGGGGTGGTCGGCGATCCGGGCCAGTACGTCGGCCAGCCAGGCGCGAGGGTCGACATCGTTCAGCTTGGCGGTGACGATGAGCGAGTACATGGCAGCAGCCCGCTCGCCGCCACGATCGGAGCCTGCGAATAGCCAAGACTTTCTTCCGAGGGCAATTCCGCGCAGGGCGCGCTCCGGCGACGAGGCGATCGAGCCTGTCGTCGGCTCTGGCGGCGTAGGCGGCCAGGGTGCTGTCCTTCAGCTGGCCTCGTCGCTTGCCCACGCCGATCGCCCAACGCAGATGGTCGCGGATTTTTGGTGCGAAGATCGTGTCGCCGCAGTCGATGGCGTACTGCACATCGCGCAGTACATGGGCCAGGCAGACCTGATGGCTGTGGCCCAGCTCCTGCTGGCCGGCGTAGCGGTCGGATATCCACACCTCGGGCTTGTGGCCGC
>CANGNF010000052.1 GCA_947455205.1 Acetobacteraceae bacterium
CGCTTCGTGCAGACCGGCAGCTTCCAGCCGGTGGGCGCCAGCCGGCCGGAGAAGGTGGATGTCCGCTTCATCTGCGCCACCAACCGCGACCCGCTGGCCGAGGTGGAGGCCGGGCGCTTCCGCGAGGATCTGTACTACCGGCTGTACGTGGTGCCGCTGGAACTGCCGCCGCTGCGCGAGCGGGGCGAGGACGTGCTGCACATCGCCCGCCACTTCCTGCGCGGCATGAGCCAGGAGGAAGGCCGCCGCTTCCGCGGCTTCGTGCCGGAGACGGAGGCGCTGATCGGCCGCTACGCCTGGCCCGGCAATGTGCGGCAGCTGCGCAACGTCATCGCCAACATCGTGGTGCTCCACGACGCCGAATGGGCCGAGCCGCACATGCTGCCCCCGCTGCTGCTGCGCGGCCTGGCGCCCGTGCCGAAGCCCGCGCCCGCCGCCGCCGCCCCTGCGCCGGCCGTGGGCCCGGCGCCGGCCCCGGCCGCCGGCCCTGCCGAAGAGCCGTCGCCTGCCACGGCCGGCGCACCGGACCTCGCTCAACCCGCGCCCATCGCCATGCCGCACGCCGTGCCGGCCGCGGTGCCACCGGCACGCCAGCACGCCCGGCCCGCGGCCAGCCCCGCCGCCGCGCCACCCCCGCCCGAGCCGCCACCCGGCGTGCCGACGGATGTCTGGGGCTTCGACCTGGCGGACATGAAGACCATCGAGCGCCGCGCCATCCTTGCCGCGTTGCTGCGGGCCAACCAGGACGTGCCGCGCGCCGCCACGCTGCTGCGGATCAACCCCGCCACCATCTATCGGCGGCTCTCGGCCTGGCGCGCCGAGGCATCGCTGCCGCCGGCCTTCCACCGCTAGCGCGGGGCCGCGCGGCACCCTCCCCGACCCGGCATCGGCCCGCGCCGCGTCGGGCGATGCCGCCCTGGCCGATCAGGCGCTACAGCAGCCACGAGCCGACATGGCCGTCGCCGTTCAGATCCTGGCCGAAGCTGGTCTCGATCCGCTGCAGGCCGGGGTCGGCGTGGCCGACCTGGCCGGTGGCGGCGCCGGTGAAGTGGCCGGCCGCATCCAGGTTCCAGACAATGTACTGGTCCGCCGCGCCATTCTTCCACGCCAGCTGGTAACCGCTACCGGCCGCCGCCGCGCCCAGCGGCACCCAGGCGCTGTACAGCCCCTCGGTCGCCTCGGCCCCGGCATAGGTCACCGGCACGACGCTGCCGCCGGCCAGGTGATACACGCCGCCGATGCTCTCCAGCGTCACCCCGCCATTGCTGTGGATCACCGACGTCCGCGGGCCGATGCCGCCATCGCCGTTCAGGTCCTGGCCAAACGCCGTCTCCAGCCGTTGCAGCGCCAGGTTGCCGCCGCCGACCAGGCCGGTGGCCCCACCGGTGTAGCTGCCGGCGGCATCCAGGTTCCAGACCAGGTACTCGTCCGCCGCGCCATTCTTCCACGCCAGCTGGTAGCCACTGCCGGCCGCCGCCGCGCCCAGCGGCACCCAGGCGCCCACCCCGCCCTCCGCCATCTCGGCGCCCGCCAGCTTCACGGCAACCGTGCCGCCGCCGGCCACCAAGTGGTACACGCCGCCGATGCTCTCCAGCGTCACCGCGCCATTGGTGTGGAGGATGGTGATGCGCGGGCCGATGCCGCCATCGCCGTTCAGGTCCTGGCCGAAGCTCGTCTCCAGCCGTTGCAGCGCCAGGTTGCCTCCGCCGACCAGCTCGGTGGCCCCACCGGTGTAGCTGCCGGCGGCATCCAGGTTCCAGACCAGGTACTGGTCCGCCGCGCCCAGCTTCCAGGCCAGCTGGTAGCCGCTGCCGGCCGCCGCCGCGCCCAGCGGCACCCAGGCACCCACCCCGCCTTCCGCCATCTCGGCGCCCGCCAGCTTCACGGCAACGACGCTGCCGCCCGCCGCCAGGTGGTACACGCCGCCGATGCTCTCCAGCGTCACCGCGCCATTGGTGCGGATCACCGTCGTACGCGGGCCGATGTTGCCATCGCCGTTCAGATCCTGGCCGAAGCTCGTCTCCAGCCGTTGCAGCGCCAGGCTGCCGCCGCCGACCAGGCCAGTAGCCGCGCTGCTGAAGGCGCCGGCGGCGTCCAGGTTCCAGACCAGATACTCGTCCGCCGCGCCGTTCCGCCACGCCAGCTGGTAGCCGCTGCCGGCCGCCGCCGCGCCCAGCGGCACCCAGGCCCCCAGCTGCCCCGGCACCACCTGCTGGCCCAGGTAGCTCAGCGCCGGCCCGGCGCCATGCGCGTCCAGCAGCAGGTAGCGGCCGCCGGCCTGCACCAGGCTGGTGGCGCCCATCGCCTCCAGCGTCACCGCCGCCAGCGGGGCCGCGGCCGGCACCACCGGCACGGCGTAGCTCATCTCGCGCAGGTGCAGCGTCACCTCGGCGCTGACCGGGTTGCTGCCGGCAGCCGTGACCTCGGCGCCGAAGGACGCGTTGATCCCGCCATGCGCGGCGTCCAGCGGCACGTGCTGCGTGGTGCTGAAGAGCTGCACGCCGTCCACGTAGTAGGTCAGCCGCCCCGGCGCCCAGTCCAGCGCGTAATTGTGCCACTGGGTCAGGTCCAGGCTGACGCCCTGCAGGTCGTACTGGTTGCTGCCGTCGCCGCCCTTCCAGTGAATCGCGGCGAAGCCGGATTGCCGGCTGGCGTCCCAGCTCTCCAGCAGGTCCATCTCCGGCCCGGGCCACAGGTTGTCAGCCGGCCACAGCAGGATGCAGATGCCGGCGCCCTGCCCGGCCTGCAGCCTGGCGGTCACCTGGTACAGCCCGTAGCCCTGGCTGTACCCGGCGCCGAAATCCGGCTGCATGAAGCCGACATCGCGCCAGCCCTCGGCGGCCCGGCTGGTCAGCGTCAACATGCCATCGGCGAAGACCATGTCCGCCGCCAGCCCCCAGGAAACCGGGAAGCGGTTGGCATCCAGCCGCGACTGGGTGCTGAAGTCCTGCCGCCAGGCCAGGCCGTAGCCGGCGCCGGCCAGCCCGGTGCCGCCGGCCGGGTTGAAGTTGGCGACGCCGCCCGACAGCATGGCGGCACTGCCGCTGACCGCCACCGCCCCGTCCAGGCTGATGCCTTCCACATACAGGTTGCGGTCGGTCTGCGCCGTGCCGCCCCAGGCATCGTTCAGGAAGGTCACGGTCACCTGGTGCGGCCCGGCACCCCAGCTGCCCGCCAGCGTCACCTGCTCGGCCGGCGCCACGCCGTGCTGGGCATGTGCGGCGAAGGTGCCGCCCACCTGCACGCCATCCACCTTCACCGTGTACAGCGCGTCGCCGTTCCAGGCGTCCTCGCTGATCCGCAGCACCAGGCGGTTCGGCCCGGCGCCAATGACGCCACTGGCCGCCGCGCCGGCCGCCGGCAGCGCCACCGCGGCGCTCACCGCAACCCCGCTGGCCGCGGCCCATAGCGGCATGCCGTTGTTGTCGTAGATCCCGTGCGTCTCGCCGGCGCCATCCGGCGCCCAGACCTTGCCGTAGCCATAGCCGTAGAACAGCAGGCTGCCCGCCGGCAGCGGGGTGGCGAAGCTGAGCACCAGGTGCCCGGCATCCAGCAGCCGCGCGCCGGTGGCCCATTGCCCGCCACTGGCCTGGGCGGCGGTGTTGACGAACCAGTTGGCGCCGCCGGCAGCCACCGCATCCAGCGGCAGCAGCGCGCTGGCCTGGTCGAAGCCGACGGTCAGCACCAGCTGGTTGGCATGCCCCGCCACCAGCGCCGCCGCCACCACATGCGGGCCGCTGTCGTCCAGCTGCCCCGCCGCCAGCGCCACCGGGGAACCCGTTTTGGCATAGCCGGCGAAGCTCTCGGCGACGCTGCGCGCCAGGCGGCCGGCCAGGGTGGCGATGTCCACGTCGCCCAGATGCGCCCCGCCCATGGCGGTGTTGCCGGCGTCCATGTTCACGTCCGCGGCCTGGGCGGCGACCTTGGCGTTGAACCCGGCATCCGCCGCCAGCGCCTGCATGGCGATGCGGATCTGCTGGTTGCTGTCCCAGTTGGCGTTGGAATAGGGGATGGCGTTGACGAACAGGTAGGGCAGCTGCGCCGCGGCCTGGCCGAAGGCCTGGCGCAGCAGCGCGGCGTCGTAGCGCAGCGCGCTGGCCCATTGCGCCGCCACCAGGCCCGGCTGGGCGCCGTCATACTCGTTGTGCAGCCACAGCACCGCGGTGGGGGAAGCCCTGGCCGCCGGCGACAGCGCGGCGATGGCGTCCAGCAGCCCCTGTTCCAGCGGCCCGGTGGTCCAGCCCTGGTGCCAGTCGCCGTTGCGCGGCGCCAGCCAGTCCGTCAGCAGCGCGGTGCCGGCCACCATGGTGTTGGCGCTGCCGCCGCCTTGGCTGGCGACCAGGGTGATGGTGTCGGTGACGCCATTGAAGCCGAGCAGCGCCTGGACCTGCGCCTTGACCTCGGCCAGGCCGCCTTCGCTGGCGAAGAGCACGGCGTTGGACTGGCCGCGCAGCAGGATGTTCAGGTTCACGACAGGCCGCGTTGCAGGGGGGGCGGGGCAGCCCGGCCAGAGGGGGGCCCGGCCGCGCAGCCGCCTTCATCACCTGCGCGGGTTAACGCCGCCGGTAGAGCGCGGCATGGTTCCGCCCGTGGTCCAACCCGGCGCCCGCCCTGTTACGCCCGCCGGGCTACCCCAGCGTTGCCACCGCCTGCTTCCACTGCGCCGACTGCTCCGCCAGGAAGGCGGCGAAGGCCGCCGGCGGCAGGAAGGACGGGTCGCAGGACAGCGCCAGCACCCGCGCCCGCTCGTCGCCATCGGCCAGCACCGCGCCGACCTCCGCCGCCAACCGTGCCACCAGCGCCGGCGGCAGCCCGGCCGGGCCGAACAGCCCCAGCCAGGCGGTGGCGACGAAGCCGGGCACGCCGCCCTCCGCCAACGTCGGGATGCCCGGCGCCAGGCTGGTCCGCGCCGCGCTGGTCACGCCGATGCCGACCATGGCGCCGCTGGCGATGTGCGGCGCCGCCGAGGTCAGGTCCACCGAGGCCAGCGGCACCGCGCCGGTCAGCACGTCCGTCGCCGCCGGGGCGCTGCCGCGATAGGGGATGTGCACCAGGTTGGCCCCGGTGCGCGCCTTCAGCAGCTCGATCGAAAGGTGCTGCGCCGAGTTGGTGCCGGTGCTGCCATAGCTGAGGCCGCCCGGCGTGGCGCGGGCGCGGGCCAGCACTTCCGCCAGGGTGGTCATGCCGCTGGCCTTGCTGGCCACCAGCACCAGGGGAATGTCGGCCAGCCGGGCAATCGGCGTCAGCTGCTCCAGCGGCCGCAGCGCCGTCGCCTCCGCGGTATGCGGGCTGATCGCCACCGCGCCGGTGGCGCCGATGCCGATGGTGGCGCCATCCGGCGCGGCGCGGGCCACCGCCATCAGCCCGACGGAACCACCACCGCCCGGCCGGTTCTCCGGCGTGACCGTCCGCTTCAGCCGCGGGCCCAGGCTGGTGGCCAGGATGCGCGCCAGCCCGTCCGAGGAAGCGCCGGGCGCGAAGGGCACGATCAGCTGGATCGGCCGCTCCGCCTCCTGCGCGCGGGCGCTGGAGGCAAAAGCAGCTAGCGCCAGCATGGCGCGGCGGGAAAGGCGCATCGCTCTACTCCGGCTGGAAGTTGGCGGCGCGCAGCAGCGCCGCGCTGCGCGCGACATCGTCGTCGATGTACTGGCGGAAGGCGGCGGCGCTCTCGGCCACCGGCTCTATCCCCAGGGGTGCCAGGCGCCGTGCGGTGTCCTGCTGCCGCATGCCGTCATTCAGCGCCGCGTTCAGCCGGGCCACGGTGGCGGCCGGCAACCCCGCCGGCCCCCACACCCCGTACCAGGAAAACACCTCCAGCCCCGGCATGCCGCTCTCGGCGGCGGTCGGCACCTCCGGCGCGGCGCCGGCGCGGCGCGGGCTGGTCACCGCCAGCGCCACCAGCCGGCCATCCCGCACATGCGGCAAGGCCGCGGGGATCGGGTCGATCATCAGCTGCACCCGGCCGCCGATCAGGTCGGTCAGCGCCGGGGCGGAACCGCGATACGGCACCACCAGCAAGTCCAGCCCGGCGAGGCGATTGAACTGCAGCACCGCCAGGTGCGCCGCCGCCCCCAGCGCCGAAAGCCCGAAGCTGAACCGCTCCGGCGCCGCGCGCAGCTTCGGCAGCAACTCGGCGATGCTGCGCACGCCCAGCGCCGGATTGGCCAGAACCAGCAGCGGCGCCTCCGCGGTGCGCGCCACCGGGGTGAAGTCGGTGACGGGGTCGAACGGCACCGCGCGCAGCACCAGCCGGGCCATGGCATGCACGCTGGGCGCCGCCAGCAGGGTCTGGCCATCCGCCGCCGCCTGGCGCACCAGCTCGGCACCGATGGTGCCATTGCCGCCGGCGCGGTTCTCCACCACCAGCGGCAGGCCCAGCTCCTCGCCCAGCTTCAGCGCGGCGATGCGCGCCACCACATCGGCCGGCCCGCCGGGCGGGTAGGGCACCACCCAGCGGATCGCCCGCGCCTCGCCCTGAGCGCGGACCAGGCCCGGTGCCAGCAGCGGCGCGGCCAGCAGGGCGCGCCGGCGCATCAGCGTTCCATCCTGACGCCAGCCTGCCGCGCCACCCCGCGCCACAGCGGAATCTCCCGCCCTATCAACGCGCGCAGCTCCTCCGGCGTGGTCGCGACGGGGCGGGAATACAGCGCCGCCATGCGCTCCCGGTAGCCGGGGGAGGCGACCAACCGCGCCGTCTCCGCCTGCAGCTTCGCGACAATGCCGGCGGGCGTGCCGGCCGGGGCCAGCAAGCCGGTCCACAGCTCCACCTGCATGTCGGGGAAGCCGGCCTCCGTCATGGTCGGCACATCCGGAAAGCTGGCCAGCCGCTGCGCCGAGGTGACGCCCAGCGCCCGGACCCGCCCGGCCGCCAGCGCCCCCGCCGCCGGGGCGGTATCCAGGAAGGCCATGGTCAGGTCGCCACTGGCCACGGCGGTGACGATCTCGGCGCTGCCCCGGTACGCCACATGCTGGAAGCGCGTGGCGGCGCGCTGGTTGAACAGCTCCGTCGCCAACTGCATGGAGGCGGCGGGGCTGCCGTAATTGGCCCGCTCCGGCTGCGCCTTGGCATGCGCCACCAGCTCCGCCACGCTGCGATACGGGCTGTCCTTGCCCACCAGCAGCATCAGCGGAAAGGCGACGAGCAGGGAGACCGGCGCCAGGTCGCGCAGCGGGTCGTAGGACAGCTGGTCGTTGGTGGCGGGGTTGAACACGATGGGGCCGCTGGCCGCCACCAGCAGGGTCAGCCCGTCCGGCCGCGCCCGCGCCACCGCCTCGGTACCGATGATCGCCTGGGCGCCCGGGCGGTTCTCCACCACGGCGGGCTGGCCGAAGGCCTCGGTCAGGCGCTGGGCCAGCAGCCGGGCCGCGATGTCGTTGGTGCCGCCGGGGGCATAGGGCACCACCAGGCGCAACGGCCGGTCGGGCCAGGTGCGTTCATCCACATCCTGCGCGCCGGCCTGGCCGGCACGCAGCAGGGCCGCCCCGGCCAGCAGGCCCGTGGCGCTGCGCCGCGAAATCATTGTTGTTTCACTCCCTCGAAATCGACGCTTCGCCTTGTTCTACCCGGCCGGCGCCCCGCTTGGCAGCACTTCCGCCACGTCATCGACGAAGCAGAGTTCCGCCGCCGCCGCCGGCTCGGCCTCGGGCCGCACATGCAGCCAACTGCCGTCGCGCGGGTTCTCCACCACGACGAATACCGTCTCCTCGCCCTTGCGCCGCAGCCGGGCGCCCTCGGGCAGTTCCATCGGGTTGATGGCCATGGGCACGTCCTGTCCTTGGGCGACCGCTTCACGCCTGCGGTGCCGACGCACCTCCGGCGATCGGGCGCCGTTGCTGGGCAACCGATTCACGCCTTCGGTGCCTGCGCACCTCCGGCGATCGGACCCGTTGTCGGGCGACCGATTCACGCCTTCGGTGCCTGCGCACCTCCGGCGATCGGACCCGTTGTCGGGCGACCGATTCACGCCTTCGGTGCCTGCGCACCTCCGGCGATCGGGCGCCGTTGCTGGGCAACCGGTTCACGCCTTCGGTGCCGCGCACCCCCGGCCACCAGCCGCCGTGTCAGAAGAAGATCGACAGATTCTTCGCCAACAGCACGGTCTGGTCCAGCAGGATTTCGCGCCGCGCCACCAGCCAGCTGTCGCCATGGCGGCGCAGCACGTCGTGCCGCTTGCCGATGAAGGTGTAGTTCTCGTACTCGACGCGGTTCTGGTACACCAGGAAGCGGCTGGAAACCGTCACTTCCGCCGGATCATCCAGGCTGGGCACCGCTGCGGTGATCCGCACGTTGCTGAGCATGTGGCACACGCGGGAAAGCGGTTCCTCGGCGTAGTGCACCCCGGTCTGGATCTGCGCCACGCGCTTGCCCAGCGTCCACTTGTCCTCCTCGAACCAGGAGATGCCGGTGCCGGCCCGGGTATTCTCCCGCGCCGCATGCTCGCCGAACTTCACGTTCATGCGCTGCGGCATGAAGTAGACCAGGTCCTCGGCCAGCAGCGCCAGCCATTCGTCGTAGCGCCGGTCGTCGATCAGCTCCACCTCGTGGAACAGGAACTCCGCCACCTCGGCCTGCAGGGCCGCGTAGCGCGGATGGGTGGCAAGCCGGCGTTCCAGGGTTTCGCTCATGCACGGTCCTCCGGTTTCGGCGGGATCGGCCCGCCCTGGTTGGCGAAGCAGCCGACATCGATGACGGTGCCCGAGATGGTCGCGGCCTCCTCCGAGAGCAGGAAGCCGATGGCGTGCGCCAGGTCCTCTCCGGTGGCGACGCGCCCGGCGGCGGTGCCCGGCGCGCCGCGGCCGAAGCGCGCGGCGTCCCCGCCAACGCGCCCCAACGACATGCCGGAGACGATGCCACCGCCGCCCGGCAGCACCGTGTTGACGCGGATGCGGTCATGGAAATGGTCGTAGGCCATGGCGGCCGAGAGCGCGAAGATGCCGCCCTTGGACGCGGCATAGGCCGCCATGTTCGGCTTGCCATGCCCGGCGCCGCTGCCGACATTGACGATGGCGCCGCCGCCCTGCGCCCGCATGTGCGGAATGACAGCGCGGCTCATCAAATACGGCCCCTTCAGGTTCACCGCGTGGATGCGGTCCCACATCGCTTCGTCGGTCGTCTCCACGGTGCCGAGCGGGCCGATGGCGGCGTTGTTCACCAGCCCGTCGATGCGGCCGAAGACGCCGATGGCCCGCGCCACCACGCCGGCCACGTCGGCGCCGGAGGACACGTCCGCCTCCATCAGCTCCACCGCCAGTCCCTCGCGCGCCACCTCCTCGCGCAGCGCCGGAATCGCGTCGGCGGCCAGGGATGACGGCTGCGCCGCCTCCAGCCCGAAGGCCAGCACCCGCCAGCCCTTGCGCGCCAGCGTCAGCGTGATCGCGCGGCCGATGCCGAAGGTGCCGCCGGTGACGATGACCGCTTTGCCAGGCACCGGCACGGCCACGCTCACTGCGCCGCCTGCTGCCGATAGCTGGGGTCGCCGCCCACCAGCACATCCCACGGGCTGCCGTTCAGGAACTCCGCCCAGACGCGGTAGTAGTTGCGCGGGTTCTGCTCACTGACCTGCCAGGAGTTGTGGCCGCCCTCGGCGGTTACGTCCCACTTGCCCAGCGACTGTTGGTAGTTGAACGGGTGCCGCCGGGCGATGGCGCCGCGCGACGCCGCCGTGGCGTAGAGCCAGTTCTCCATGTCGTCCTGCTCGGTCATGCCGGCCGGGCCGCTGTAGCGCATGTAGTAGCGCCGCAGAAAGTCCTTCACCACGGCCGGCGCATCCGCATCCACCAGGAAGAAGCGCCAGCCCTCTGTCTCCGTCGGGCTGTGCGGGTGCCAGTTGCACAGGTTGCGCGGCTGCCGGCCATGGAAGCTGATGTTGGGGAACAGGTTGCCGGTGAACGGGATCAGCCGGCTCTTCTCGCCCATCCGGCGCTTCCGCTCATAGAAGCAGTGGCGGAAATATTCCTCCACCTCCGGGTCGTTCATGAAGCTCGGGATGTACTCGTTGTCCTCCGGCAGGATCGCGCTGTGCACGCCGTGCCCGGCGGGGAAGCCGGCCCAGATATGCTTCGCCTTGTCCATCTCGTTGTCGCGCCGCCCGGTCACGCCGGCGCGGGCGGAAGGCCCGATGCCGATCAGGTCCACGCTGCGGTGGGAGATGTTGTGGTAGGTGTCGCCCAGGAAGTTCTCGGCGGCGAACTTCCAGTTGGACGGGAAGATCCACTTGTGGACGCCGATCACTTCGCTGCCGCCGGGCCGGCCGTCGCGGCAGTCCAGCACCAGGTCCAGGTGCTCCTTCGCGCCGCCCAGCCAGGTCTCAAAGTCCGGCGCGCCGGGGTCCCAGGTGGCGAAGACCGCGCCCTTGTAGTTGTGCATGCGGCCAACCGTGATCAGCGAGTTGGCGTCCTTGTCCAGCGTGTGCTGGTACAGCTCCCGGAACTGCGGCACGCCCAGCAGCTTGCCGTCCAGCCCATAGGCCCAGGAATGGTAGGGGCAGGTGAACAGCGAGGTATTGCCGCTGTCGTAGCGGCACACCTTCATGCCGCGGTGCCGGCAGCTGTTGAGGAAGACGTGCAGCTGCATCGCCTTGTCGCGGCAGAGAATCACGCTCTCGTCGCCCATGCGGGACTGGAAGAAGTCGCCGGCCAGCGGCACCTGGCTCTCATGCCCCACGAACAGCCAGGCGCGGGTGAACAGCTTGTCCAGCTCCTGCCGGTGCAGCTCTGGGTTCACGAAGATCTCGCGGCTGATCAGGCCGCGCTCGTTGTCGATGTAGTCGGCCGGCCTGAAGGCGCTGCTGCTCATTGCCTGGTTCCTCCCGATGCCGTATGTCCACCAGGTGGACATGCGTCTTGATTTACGCGATATTTGCACATGGGGTCTGCCGGGCTGTCAAGCTTCGGGCGCCACCGCCTGATGTCGCCGGAGTTGCCTGCCTTGGCCGCCACCACCGAACCCCCGTTGCCAGCCCCCGCCGCACCCGCTGAAGGGGACAGCGTCCGCGCCGTGCTGCGCGCCGCCGCCATCCTGAAGGCCTTCACCCCCGACCACCCGCGCCTGACCGTGCTGGAGTTGCAGCGCGCCACCGGCATCAGCCGGCCGACGCTGTACCGCCTGCTGCAGACCCTGGTCGGCACCGGCCTGGTCCAGGCGGGCGGGGAGCCGCAGCGCTTCGGCCTGGGGCCGGCGGTGATGGGGCTGGCGCATGTCTGGGCCGCCGCCACGGATGTGGTGGAGCTGGCCCGCCCGGTGCTGACCCGCCTGCGCGACGCCACCGGGGAAACCGCCGCGCTGTTCCTGCTGCAGGGCGACCAGCGGCTCTGCGTGCTGGAACTGCCCAGCCGCCAGGTGCTGGCCATCACCCGTGGCGTCGGCGGCACCGAGCACATCAGCCGCGGCGCCAGCGGCAAGGCCATCCTGGCGCACCTGGCGGAAGCCGACCCCGCCGCCCAGGCGGTGTGGCGCAGCCTGCCGGCCGAGGTGGACCCCGCCCGCCTGCAGGCCGACCTGCAACGCTGCCGCGCGGAGGGCCTGTCGATCAGCCGGGGCGAGGTGTTCCGCGGCGCCATCGCCATCGCCGTGCCGATCTTCCGCGCCGGCCCCCAGGTCGCCGGCTCGCTCGGCCTGTTCGGGCCGGAGGCGCGGATCGACGCCGCCCAGGCCGCGCAGTTCGGCCAGTTGGCCATGGCGGCGGCCGCCGAGATCAGCGCGGCCCTGGGCGGCACCCCGCCGGGCTGAGAGCGGGCGCGCCTTGGCGCTGGCCTGGCCGCCGCCCAGCCTGTATCCCCGGCCCATGCAGCAGTTGAAGCAGCGCCTGGCCCGCTGGGCCGCCGGCATCCCCGAGGAGCGGCATTTCTGGTCCGGCTGGCTTGCCAGCAAAGGCGGCCAGTGGCCCGAGGATTTCGCCTGGCGCATGAACCCGGCGGCGCCGCTCTGGCCCTTCCCCGCCGCCGTCGCCGCCACGCTGGCGCAACCGGCGCTGCGGCTGCTGGATGTCGGGGCCGGGCCGATCACCTCGCTAGGCGGCGTGCTGCCGGGCGTGGCGCTGGAGGTCACCGCGGTGGACCCGCTGGCGCCGCTCTACGCCACGCTGCTGGCGCAGCACCAGGTGGATCCGCCGATCCCCACGCGCTTCGCCACCGTGGAGGAGCTGGCGCTGTTCTTCCCCGCCGGCCACTTCGACCTGGTGCATTGCCGCAACGCGCTGGACCACGCCGCCGACCCGCTGCTCGGCATCCGCCAGATGCTGGCCGTGACGCGCGTGGGCGGCGTGGTGGCGCTGGACCACTTCCCCAACGAGGGCGAGCGCGAGGGCTATGCCGGCTTCCACCAATGGAACCTGGACCTGCGCGACGGTCGCTTCGTGCTGTGGACCCCGGCCGAGTGTATCGACGTGGCCAACGCGCTGGACTGCCCCTGCACGGTGGAGGCCCGGCTGGGCGGCACGCTGATGGTCACGCTGCGCAAGACCGCCGAGGTCCCGCCGCCGCCGCTGCCGGCCGGGCTGGATGCCCCGGCGCTGGAAGCCTTGGTCAGGGCGCTGATCGCCGCCGCCTGAGACCGCGCCGCGCTACCCCAGCAGCGCCCGCCCCGCCGCCAGTCGGGCGGCATCAACATGCGGGGTGTGGATGCGGGCGCAGAGCACGTCGCGCCAATGCCGCTCCAGCGGGTTGCGCCGGGCCAGGGCGTGGTTGCCGGCCAGCGCGGCGCAGCCTTCCACCGCCCCCACCGCCAGCTCCGCCAGCGTCAGCTTCAGCAGCCCGCTCTCGGCCCCGCCGGGCGGTGTCCCGGCATCCACCGCCGCGGCGCCCGAGGCCAGCAGCCGGCCATGCGCCAGCAGCTTCTCCTCGATCCCGCCCACCGCCTCCTGCACCCGCGCCAGGCTGGCCAGCGGGGCGCCCAGCGCGGTCGGGGTACGTGCGCGCAGGAAGCCCAGCACCCAGTCCCGCGCCGCCCGCGCCACGCCGCCATAGACCGCCGCTGGCAGCAACGCGTGCCAGGCCAGCAGCGCATCGGGCAGCGCCGCCCAGCCGGCAGGCGGGCGCAGCTCCCCGGCGAACTCGGCCGGCACCGGCGTGGCTTCCAGCACCAGATCATGGCTGGCCGAGGCACGCAGCCCCAGATGGTCCCAGGCCGGCTCCTGCCGCAGCCCCGGCGCATCGCCCGGTACCAGGAAGTAGCCGCAGCGCGGCGCATCCTCCTCGGTCCGGGCCCAGACCAGCAGCCAGCGCAGCGCCGGCAGGCCGGTGCAGTAGGTCTTGCGCCCGGTCAACGCCCAGCCTTCGGCGGTGCGCCGCGCCACCGTGGCCGGCAGCCCACCGCGGGTCGGCGCGCCCAGCGCCGCCTCGGATCGCAGGGTGTTGCACAGCGCGCCGTCGCGCACCGCCTCCCGCCCCAGGCGCTCGCGCAGCGCCGGCGGCCAGCCGGCATCCTCCGGCAGCAGCTTCTGCTGGATCAGTTGCATCGCCAGCACCAGCCCGGTGGAGGCGCAGGCCCCGCCCACCGCCGCCACCGCCTGGCTGGCGGCCAGCAGCCCGGCGCCACCGCCGCCCCAGGCGGCCGGGGTGGTCAGCGCCAGCGTGCCGGCGCGGTGCAGCAGCGCCAGGCTGCCCAGCGGCAGGCTGGCGTCGCGGTCATGCGCCGGGGCGGCGGCGGCAATGGCGGCAAGCGTCGAGGGGTCCAGCATGGCCATGCTTCTCGCCCGTGCCGGCCGCCGGTGGAAGGGGGCGGTCGCGGCCCGCTGCCCCGGCGCGCCACGGACCGGGCGCCAAAGCATTGCCGAAGGTTAAGGCCGCTCCCATGCCGCGTTAGGCCGGCAGCGCGCAAGCTGTGGCTGTTGCCCTGCTTTGGGCGGCATTGGCGGCGGCCACATTTCCCGGCAGGTCGCTGCCTGACTGGCGGCTCTAGCGTCTGCCATCGGGCCGGTCGGAACTCCGGCCGGCCCGTTTCTTTCGCCGCATCGGCGCAGCGGTCAGCCCTTCAGTGCGCGTCGCCTGTTCAGCGCGTCACCGCGCGCCTGTTCCTCAGCGCGTCACCGCGCCTGCGCTTCCATCAGCGCCAGCAGCCCTTCCAGCAGCTGCGTCGGCGTCGGCGGGCAGCCCGGAATCACCAAATCCACCGGCAGCGCCGCGCCGATGCCGCCGGCAATGGCGTAGCTGCCCTTGAACACCCCGCCATCCACCGCGCAGTCGCCGGCCGCCACCAGCCATTTCGGCTCCGGCGTGCAGTCCCAGGCGCGCACCAGCGCCTCCCGCATGTTGTGGCTCAGCGGTCCGGTCACCAGCAGCACATCGGCATGGCGCGGGCTGGCCACGAACCGCAGGCCGAAGCGCTCCATGTCGTAGGCCACGTTGCCCAGCGCGTTCACTTCCAGCTCGCAGCCGTTGCAACTGCCGCAATCCACCTCGCGGATGGACAGGCTGCGGCCCAGCCGGGTCTGCGCCGCCTGTTCCAGCCGCTGCGCCAGGGCTTCCACGGTGGCATCCGGCACGGCCGGGCCGGCATCGGTCAGCGGCTTGCCGAACAGCGCGCGCGCCAGGCTGGGCCAAAGCATCAGTCCTGCTCCACGAAGTGCAGCGTGTTGCCGAAGGGGTCGTGCAGCGTCACCGCCGCCGCCTCCTCTGGTTCATCCAGCGGAAAGCCCTGCGCCAGCATCTCGTCCCGCAGCCGGTCCAGCCCATGCACGGGTATCCGCAGCCGCGCGGCCAGGCGGCCATCGCCGTCATGCTCGCTGAGGTGCAGCACGAAGCCGCCGCGCGACACCTGCATGTACAGCGGCCGGTCGGGCGCCGGCCGCTGCGCCCAGTCCACGCTGAAGCCGAGCAGGCCGCAGTAGAAGGCGCGGGCGCGCGCCTCGTCGAAGCTGCGCAGCACCGGCACGGCTGGGCCGAAGCTGAGGGTCACAGGTCCACCCCGCTGTAGGAGCAGTTGAAGCTTTTGTTGCACAGCGGAAAGTCGGCGACGATGTTGCCCTCGATGGCCGCTTCCAGCAGCGGCCATTGCAGCCAGGACTGGTCGCGCATGAAGATGGCGCGGATCAGCCCGCCATCATCCAGCTGCACCCAGTGCAGCGCATCGCCGCGGAACGCCTCCACCATGCCCACCCCCTCGCCGCCGGCCTGGGGGAAATCCACCTTGGTCTCGCCCGGCAGCAGCCGCGCCAGCAGGCTTTCCACCAGCGCCGCGCTCTGCTGCACCTCGGCCAGCCTGATCCGCACGCGGGCATCCACGTCGCCGGCCTGCAGCACCGGCACGGTGAAGGCCATGGTGTTGTAGGGCGCATAGCCCGGCAGCTTGCGACTATCAAAACCGCGGCCGGAGGCTCGGCCGACATGGCCGCCCACCGCGAAGCGCGCCGCCAGCTCCGGCATGAGATGCCCGGTGGTCACCACCCGGTCCTGCAGGCTGGCATGGTTCTCATACACCCGCAGCAGCCCCGGCAACTCCGCCACCACGGCGGCCAGCGCGGCGCGGATGAAGCCATCGGCGCCCGGCGCAAGGTCCCGCGCCACGCCGCCGGGCACCACCAAATCCATCATCAGCCGGTGGCCGAAGGCCTGCGCCGCCGCGCGCAGCACGCCTTCCCGCAGCAGCCCGCAGCGGGCGTGCAGCCAGGCGAAGGCGGCGTCGTTGCAGACCGAGCCGATGTCGTTCAGGTGGTTGTGGATCCGCTCCAGCTCCGCCGCCACGGCGCGCAGCAGCACCGCGCGCGGGGGCACCGCCAGCCCCACCGCATGCTCGGCCGCCGTCGCGAAGGCCCAGCTGTGCGCCACGGTGCTGTCGCCGGAAAGCCTGGCCGCGAAGCGCGCCGCCAGCCGCGGGCTCTTGCCCAGCATCAGGCCCAGCGTGCCCTTGTGCAGGTAGCCCAGCCGCGCCTCCAGCCGCACCACCGTCTCGCCCTGGACATGGAAGCGGAAATGCCCCGGCTCGATCACCCCGGCATGGATCGGCCCGACGGGGATCTGGTGCACCCCCTCGCCTTCCGCCGCCAGGAACTCGGGCTGCGGCGGCGGGGTGGTCACGGCAACCGGGCGGGGCGACATCGGCGCCGCCAGGCCCCAGCGGCCATGGTCCAGCCAGGGGCGCAGATCCACGCCGGCCTCGGCCTGGTGGCCCCACAGGTCGCGGATCATCCGCTCGAACCGCACCGCCGCCGGCCGCACCGGGGAGAGCGCGGGGTAGCTGCGCTCCGGCACCGCCAGGCTGGCCAGCAGCACGCCCTCATTCGGCTGGTGGAAGGCGGCGTGGACCATGCCCGGCTCGGCCCAGAGCGAGAGCAGCTCCAGCGCCCGGTCGTCGCGCAGCGCCACCACCAGGGCGCGCCATTGGCCCTGCTCCAGCAGGAAGCGCTGGTGCGGCCGGCAGCCCTGCGGCCGCCCGGCGCGGATCGCGTCGGCACCGCTCATCTTGGTCGCTCCGCGCCCGGGGTCATCTCGGCCGCTCCGCGCCGGGGGTGGCTCCGCGCCGGGGGGTCATCGCAGCATCTCCGCCGCCTGCGCCAGCAGCACGCCGCCGCCGGCCGGCAGCGCCGCGCCCAGCACCGCCGCCAGGGCCAGGTGCACCCAGATCGGCCCCAGCGTGGTCAGTACGGCCAGCCGCCCTGGTGGCGGCCCGGCGGCATCCGGCGTGGCATCGCCCAGGCACAGCTGCTGCAGCACGTTTACCTTGGCGGTCACGGCGACGAAGACCCCCAGGCCCAGCGGCAGCAGCAGCCACCAGAAGCGCGACGCCGTCTCGGCCAGCAGCAGGAACTCGCTGGCGAACAGCGCGAAGGGCGGCATGCCCGCGACGGCGGCGATGGCCACCACCAGCGACCAGCCCAGCGCCGGGTGGCTGGTCGCCAGCCCACCGATGGCGGCGATCTTCTGGCTGCCCTTCAGCCGTGTCGCCAGGCCGACGCCGAAGAACACCGCGGACTTGGTCAGGCTGTGCCCCAGCAGGTGCAGCAGCCCCGCCAGCGTGCCACCCACGCCGCCCAGCCCAAACGCAAACGCCGCCAGCCCCATGTGCTGGATGCTGGACCAGGCGAACAGCCGCCGCGCATCCCGCCGCCGCCACAGCGCGAAGGACGCCAGCAGCACGGAAGCCAGGCCCAGCGCCATCAGGAAGGGTCCGGGCGGAATCGCCTCCGGGTTGGCGGCCACGATGCTCTTGGCCCTGAGCACCGCCACCATGGCCGCGTTCAGCAGCAGGCCGGACAGCACGGCGCTGATCGAGACCGGCCCCTCGGCCTCGGCATCCGGCAGCCAGAAGTGCAGCGGCACCAGCCCGGCCTTGGTGCCATAGCCCACCAGCAGGAACACGAAGGCCAGGTTCAGCAGCCCGGCGTCGCAGCGCGCCGACATCGCGCGGAGCGCGGCCCAGGACAGCCCGCCATCGCCATGCCCCACCACCGGCTGCGCCGCCATGTACAGGATGACCGTGCCGAACAGCGCCAGGGCGATGCCGACGCCGCAGAGGATGAAGAACTTCCACGCCGCTTCCATCGCGGCCGGCGTGCCATGCACCGCCACCATGGTCACGCTGGCCATGGTGGCGATCTCGATCGCCACCCACATCACGCCCATGTTGTCGGCCAGCAGCGCCAGCGCCTGCGCGCCCATGAACAGCTGGTAGGCGCCGTGATAGGCCCGCAGCCGCCAATGGTCGAAGCCCTTGGCGTCCAGCTGGCCGTAGGAATAGACCGAGGTGGTCAGCCCGATGATGGCCGACAGCAGCACCAGCGGCTGGTTCAGCGCATCCACCCGGGTCCAGCCCTGCTCGCCATGCGGCGTGTCCAGCAGCAGCAGCGCCAGCAGCAGGGAGACGGCGGATACCCCGAGGTTGACCGCCGCCGCCAGCCGCAGCCGCGGCAGCGCCACCAGCAGCGCGGCGCCGAGCCAGGGGAAGAACACGACCAGCCAGGGCAACGGCATCATGCTTGTCCCGCCCCGCCGCGCTGGCCGTCCTGGCCGGCATCGCCGCGCCAACCATCCCCCGCGCCTTCGCCGCGCCAACCATCCCCCGCGCCTTCGCCGCGATGGCTCTCCAGCGCCGCGGTGTCCACGCTGTCGAAGCGCTCGCGGATCTGGAACACGAAGAACCCGGCGACGACGAAGACCACCAGCACCAGCGCCGCGGTCGAAAGCTCCACCACCAGGGGCATGCCGGCGGCGCCCACGGCGGCCAGCACCAGGCCGTTCTCCAGGCTCATCAGCCCGACCACCTGGCTGATGGCGTTGCGCCGGGTGATCATCATCAGCATGCCCAGCAGCACCACGGAAAGCGCCAGCGCCAGGTCCTCCCGCGCAATCGCCCGGGCGCCGGCGGTGATCGGCAGCACCACCAGGATCGCCAGCGCCACCACCGCCACCCCCGCCATCATGCTGGTGCCGATGCCCAGCGCGGTTTCCACCGCCCGGTGCAGGTCCAGCCGCCGCAGCATGGCGCGCAGCGCCAGCGGGATCAGCACCGCCTTGGCGACGAAGGCGATCAGCGCCGTCAGATACAGCTCCGGCACGCCCTGCATGTTGGCCTGCCAGGCCGCGGCCAGCGCCAGCACGCCGCCCTGCACGGCAAAGGCGTTGATCACCGCCTGCACCCGGCGCTGGTACAGCAGCACGAAGCTGAGCAGCAGCATGGCGCCACCCAGCAGGTGGGCAATGTCATAGGGAAGCTTGCCCATCACGCCAGCCCCCGCATCACGCCAGCCCCGTGGAGACGAACAGCAGCGCCGCCGCCAGCAGCGCCAGCAGCAGCGCGGCGCCGAGGAACTCCGGCACGCGGAACACCCGCATCTTGGCGATGGCACTCTCGAACACCGCCAGCGCCAGGGTCAGGCCGGCCATCTTCACCAGCCAGGCCAGCAGCCCCAGGCCCCAGGCCAGCGGCCCCGCCCCCGCCGCCGCGGTGCCGAACGGCAGGAACACCGCCGCCAGCAGCGCCAGCCACAGCTCCAGCTTCAGCGCCGCCTGGAACTCCCACAGCGCCAGGTGCCGGCCGCTGCTTTCCAGCAGCATCGCCTCATGCACCATGGTCAGCTCCAGGTGGGTGCCCGGGTTGTCCACGGGCATGCGGGCATTGTCCGCCAGCGCCACCGCCAGCATGGCAATGGCCGCCAGCGCCAGGGAAACCCGCAGCCCCAGCTGCCCATCGCGGAAGGTCGCCGCCACCAGGTCCAGGTTGGTGCTGCCGGCCAGGATGGCGAAGCTCAGCACCGCCACCAGCAGCGCCGGCTCGGCGAAGGCGGAGAAGCTCACCTCCCGCGCCGCGCCCATGCCACCGAAGGCGGTGCCGACATCCATGCCCGCCAGCACCAGCGCCACCCGCGCCAGCGCCAGCAGCCCGGCCACCAGCAGCAGGTCGCCCAGCGGGGCGAAGGCCATGCCCTGGGCGAAGCTGGGCACCAGCGCCAGCGCCACCAGCGTGGTGACCACGGCGATGTAGGGCGCCGCCTCCGATACCAGGGAAGCATTCTCGGCCAGCACCGGGCGCTTGCGCAGCAGCTTGGCCAGGTCGCGCACGGGCTGCCAGGGCGGCGCGCCGCGCCGGCCCATCATGCGGGCCTTCAGCCAGCGGGTGCAGCCCACCACCAGCGGCGCGGCCAGCAGCACCAGCGCCAGGTGCAGCGCCTGGGTCAGCAGCCCGGCCAGCGTCTGCATCAATGCGCCTCCAGCCAGGCCAGCAGCGCCAGCAGCGCCAGCAGCGTGCCGAAGCCGAGCGACAGGCAGCGCCGGACGCTGAAATCGCGCAGCGTCTCGCAGCGCTTCGCCACAGCGTCGCGCAGCCGCGCTGCCGGCACCACCAACCAGCCGAAGGCCGGGTCGGCGAAGCTGGCGGTGTAGCCGGCCGCGCGGGTCTCGCCGGGGCGCGGCATGTCCACCCGCTGCCGCGCCGCCAGCAGGGAGGTGCCGAGCATGCTCCGCAACGGCTGGGCGAAGCCGCCGGCCGAGGGCTGGCTCAGCGGGTCGCCGAAGGGCAGGTAGTCCGGCGCGTTGATGAAGCCGCCATTCCACACCGGGCCGCGCCGCGTCTCCAGCGGGGAACGCGCCCGCACCGCCAGCAGCACCAGCAACCCCGCCACCGCCAGCGCCGCCAGCAGGGCCAGCGGCAGGTACCAGGCCGCGGCCTCCCCGGTGCCGCCAAGCAGGGCAAAGCCCTGGGCCGGGGCCATGGCGGCCGGGCCCAGCAGGGCCATCAGCGCCGGTTGCGCCAGGGCCAGCATCGGCCCGGGCAGCAGCCCCAGCAGCAGGGTCAGCCCGGCCGGGATCAGCAGCGCCCAGCGTTCCAGCCGGCCGACCTCATGCGCGCCGGCGCCGCGCGGGGTGCGCGGCCGGCCGAGGAAGACCAGGCCGAACAGCCGCACCATGGCCGCCGCCGCCAGCGCCGTGGCCATGGCCGCCAGCGCGGTGCCGGCCGCCGCCAGCACCTGGAAGCCGATATCCCCGGTGCGCCAGCCCGCCAGCAGCGCCTGCAGCAGCAACCATTCGGAGGCGAAGCCCGACAGCGGCGGCAGCGCGGCGGCGGCGGCGATGCCGACGAGCGCGCAGCCCGCCGTCACCGGCATGGCGTGGATCAACCCGCCCAGCCGGTCCAGCCGGCGGCTGCCGGCGCTGGCCAGCACGCTGCCCGCCACCAGGAACAGCAGGGTCTTGAACACCCCGTGGTTCAATATGTGCAGCAGCGCCGCGCCCGCCGCCAGCGCCGCCAACGGGCCCAGGTCGGCCCCGCGGAAGGCCAGGGCGAGGCCCAGCCCGATGGTGATCAGCCCGATATTCTCGATGCTGCTGCAGGCCAGCAGCACCTTGGTGTCGTCCTCCAGCGTGGCGCGCAGCGCGCCCAGCACGGCGGAGACGGCGCCCACCACCAGCAGCGGCACGCCCCACCACAAGGGCTGCGCCGGGCCGCACAGATCCAGCAGCAGCCGCGCCAGCACGTACAGCGCCACCTTGGCCATGGCGCCCGACATCAGCGCCGTCACATGGCTGGGCGCCGCCGGATAGACCATGGGCTGCCAGGAATGCAGCGGCGCCAGCCCGGCCTTGCTGCCTGCCCCCAGCAGCCCCAGCAGCAGCACGCCACCGGCCAGCCAGCCCGTGGGCGGCGCGGCCCGCAGGGCGGCGAAAGAGAAGCCGCCGGCATGCCCGGCCAGCAGCCCGAAAGCCGGCACCAGGCAGGCCGCGGACAGCGCCGCCATCATCAGGTACAGCCGCGCGGCGCGGCGGTTCTCGGCCTGGGCGTGGTCCGCCGCCACCAGTGCCCAGCTGGCCAGCGACATCACCTCGAAGCCGAACATCAGCGTGAAGGCGTCCGCCGCCGCCACCGTCAGCACCATGCCGGCCAGGAACAGCGGGTAGGGCGGCACCGCGCCCGGCCGGGCCGGCGGCCGCGCCATGGCATACAGCGAGGCGATGGCGCCGGTGACGCCCAGCACCAGCAGGAACCAGGCGGAAAGCCCATCCAGCGCCAGCAGCGCGCGGCCCCAGGGTGGCCCGAAGGGCAGCGCCAGCACCGCGCCGCCGCCGGCCAGCAGCGCCCAGATGGCCAGCACCACCAGCAGCACGCAGGCCGCCACGCAGCCGCCATGCACCAGCCTGGCCCCGGCCGCCCGCGGCGCCAGCGGCACCGCCGCCAGCCCCAACAGCAGCAGCGCCCCGATCACCAGGGACAGCGCGGTCAGCACGGCAGGGGCGGCCAGGAGGTCACGCCAGCCAGCTTAACCCCCGGCGCGGCACCCTGCGAAGGCCCGGCAAGCCTGAGCGGGCAACTCGGCCTTTGGCGACGGTGCAACACGGCAGGCATGCATTCGCGGGATGGCTGCAACATTCACTTAACATGACACCAGCGTACCGCTAGGAACAGTCGTGACGCCGCCCCCGCTTGCGGCCGTGCTGCACCTTGTTGCCTAGGAGAAGGTTTCTTGGATCGCCGTCGTTTCATTGCCGGTGGGGCCGCTGCCGTCCCCGCCGTCGCTTTGGCTACGCCCGCCCTTGCCCAGTCCCTGCCGGAAATCCGCTGGCGCTGCGCCTCCTCCTTCCCGCGTTCGCTCGACACCATCTTCGGCGCCGGGGACCATGTGGCCAAGCGCGTCGCCGCGCTGACCGACAACAAGTTCCAGATCCGCGTCTTCCCCGCCGGGGAGCTGGTGCCCGGCCTGGAAGTGGCCAATGCGGTGCAGGGCGGCAGCGTGGAATGCTGCCATACCGTCGCGTACTACTTCGTCGGCAAGGACCCGACCTTCGCCTTCGACAGCGCGGTGCCCTTCGGCCTCAACATGCGTCAGCAGAATTCCTGGCTGGAAGCCGGCGGCGGCCGCGAGCTGATGGCCGAGTTCTACAACGCCTACAACATCCACAGCATCACCGCCGGCAACACCGGCGCGCAGATGGGCGGCTGGTTCCGCAAGGAAATTAAGACCGTCGCCGACCTCAACGGCCTGAAGTTCCGGATCGGCGGCTTCGCCGGCAACGTCATGCAGAAGCTTGGCGTGGTGCCGCAGCAGATCGCCGGCGGCGACATCTACCCGGCGCTGGAGAAGGGCACCATCGACGCCGCCGAATGGGTCGGCCCGTATGATGACGAGAAGCTCGGCTTCAACCGCGTGGCGCCGTACTACTACTACCCCGGCTGGTGGGAAGGCGGCCCGTCGCTGTCCTTCTACATCAACAAGGCGAAGTGGGACGAGCTGCCGCAGCTGTACAAGGAGGCGCTGAACAGCGCCTGCCGCGACAGCACCATCGACACCATCGCCAAGTACGACCACCTGAACCCGCAGGCGCTGCGCAAGCTGGTCGCCGCCGGCACCCAGCTGCGGCCCTTCCCGCAGGAGGTCATGCAGGCCTGCTACCGCGCGGCGTTCGAGCTGTACGACGAGACCGCGGCGCGGCTGCCGACCTTCAAGAAGGTCTATGACCACTGGAAGGCGTATCGCGACTCGCAGTACCAGTGGTTCCGCGTGTCGGAGAACACCTTCGACAGCTTCGTCTATCGCATGCACGCGCAGGAACAGCGCCGCTAACGTTCTGGCTTTGCCACGCGGGCGGGGAGACAACTCCGCCCGCGATTGATCTGGGAGGTGTCGCGCAATGGGTGGCCTACTCGCCTTCAGCCGCGTGGTGGACAAGTTGAACGGCTATGTCGGCAAGATCGCCGACATAACGGTGCTGGCCGCGTGCTTCATCTCCGCCGGCAACGCCTTCATCCGCTATGGCGTGTCCTACTCCTCCAATGCCTGGCTCGAGGTGCAGTGGTACCTCTTCGCCGCCACCTTCATGCTGGGCGCCAGCTACACGCTGCTGCGGAACGAGCATGTGCGCGTGGACCTGGTCTACGGCAACCTGGGTGAGCGGGCGCGGCTCTGGGTCGACGTGTTCGGCTTCATCTTCTTCATGCTGCCCGCCATGCTGCTGCTGACCTGGATGACCTTCCCGTTCTTCTGGGACGCCTTCATCCGGCACGAGGACAGCTCCAACGCCGGTGGCCTGCTGCGCTGGCCGGTCAAGGCGCTGATGCCGGTGGGCTTCTTCCTGATCTCGCTGCAGGGCTTCTCGGAGCTGATCAAGCGCATCGCGCTGCTGCGCGGCATCAAGCCCGACCTCGAGGTGGTGGTGGAATACCACCGGCCCGAACAATAGCCGTTCCGGCCCTTCCCCACCCCAACCCGCACCGGCTGGAAGCAACCAACCAATGCTGAGCATGCTGACCCTGGACGTCATGCCACCCGTCATGTTCGGCGGGCTGGTGATCTTCCTGCTGATCGGATTCCCGGTCACCTTCTCCCTGGCCGCGACCGGGCTGTTCTTCGGCTTCCTGTCGATCCACCTGGGCTTCTTCACCGAGGCCTATCTCGGCAACCTGCCGCTGCGCATCTTCGGCATCATGTCGAACGAGCTGCTGCTCTCGATCCCGTTCTTCACCCTGATGGGCGCCATCCTTGAACGATGCGGGCTGGCCGAGGACCTGCTGGAGGGCACCGGCCAGCTCTTCGGCAAGATCCCGGGCGGCCTGGCCTATGCCGTCATCCTGGTCGGCGCCGTGCTGGGCGCCATCACCGGCACGGTGGCCGCCTCGGTCATCGCCATGGGCATGATCAGCCTGCCGATCATGATGAAGTACGGCTACGACATGCGGATCGCCACCGGCGTCATCGCCGCGTCCGGCACCATCACCCAGGTCATCCCGCCCAGCCTGGTGCTGATCGTGCTGGGCGACCAGCTCGGCAAGTCGGTCGGCGACATGTACGCCGGCGCCATCGGGCCTTCGATCCTGCAGGTGCTGCTGTTCGTGCTGTTCATCGTCGGCGTCAGCATCTTCCAGCCGCACAAGGTGCCGCCGCTGCCGGACGAGGCGCTGACCCAGCGCGGTTGGCCGCTGATCTGGCGCGTCGCCAAGGGCATGGTGCCCTCGATCGTGCTGATCTTCCTGGTGCTGGGCACCATCTTCCTCGGCCTGGCGACGCCGACCGAAGCCGGCGCCATGGGCGCGGTGGGCGCCATCGGCCTGGCCATCATCAACAACCGCTTCAGCTGGTCGCTGCTGTGGCAGGCCACTCAGTCCACCATGCGCATCACCGCCATGGTCATCTTCATCCTGGTCGGCTCCACCGTGTTCTCCCTGGTGTTCCAGGGCGTGGACGGCTCGCTCTGGATCGAGCACCTGCTGAGCCACCTGCCCGGCGGCCAGGCCGGCTTCCTGATCTTCGTCAACATCTTCATCTTCTTCCTGGCCTTCTTCCTCGACTTCTTCGAGATCGCCTTCATCGTGGTGCCGCTGCTGGCGCCGGTGGCGGCCAAGCTGGGTATCGACCTGGTGTGGTTCGGCGTGCTGCTCTGCGTGAACATGCAGACCAGCTTCATGCACCCGCCCTTCGGCTTCGCGCTGTTCTACCTGCGCGGCATCGCGCCGAAGGAAGTGAAGTCCAGCGACATCTACTGGGGTGCCATTCCCTGGGTGTTCCTGCAGCTGGTGCTGGTGGCGGTGGTGATCTTCTGGCCGCAGTCGGTGACCTACTGGCTGGACAAGGGCACCGGCGTGGACCCCGCGACGGTGCGGATCGAGGTACCGATGCCCGACATGCCCGAGGATGATTCCCCGCCGGTGTTCCGCTAGGCCACCCTGCGTCGCCGGCGTTCCACCGGCGACGACCAGACGCCAGGCACCGGCGGCGCATGGCAGCCCCGGCCCAGACGAAAAACGCCGCCCGGACAACCTGTCCGGGCGGCGTTTCAATTCTGCATCCCGGCCGCCGTTCGCGGCTCAGCCGCGGAAGATGGTCCCGGCCTCGTTCACCACCCAGGGCGCGCCGCGGTCATCGGCGCTGCGGATGCGGCCGATGACGCAGACCTTGCCGCCGCCACAGGCGATGTCTTAGGCGGCGCCCGGCAGCGGCTGCCAGCTCACCCGCTGCGCCACGGCGCCGCCAAGGGTTGAGGATCGAGGCGGCATCGGCAACTCCCGGCACGGTGACAGAACCGGAAGCATATCGTTGCCGATGCCGGCGGCAAGGCGGGCGGGCTACTCCGCGCGGATGCCCAGCTGGCGGATCAGCGGGCCGAAGCTGGCCCACTGGCCCTTCAGCATGGCCATGTACTCATCCGGGCCCCGCGCCCCCACTTCCATGCCCAGCTGGGCGAAGCGCTCGATGATCTCGGGCCTGGCCAGCCCGGCCTCGGTCTCCGCCGCCAGGCGGTCCAGGATCGGCTTCGGCGTTGCCGCCTGCACCATCAGCCCGTTCCAGCCGCCGATGTCGTAGCCCGGCACGTCCGCCGCCTCGGCCAGCGGCGGCATGCCCGGCAGCAGCTTGCTCGGCTTGCCCAGGCTCTGCCCCAGCGGGCGCAGGCTGCCCTGGCGCACCAGGTTCAGCGCCGCCGCCGGGGTCTCGATGGCGAAGTCCACGGAATCCGAAAGGAAGGCCGCCATGGCCGGGCCGCTGCCCTGGAATGGCACGTGCAGCGCCTCCAGCCCCGCCCGCGCCAGGAACAGCGCGGTCAGCAGGTGCTGCGCCCCGCCGATGCCGGACGACGCGTAGCTGTACTTGCCCGGGTTGGCCTTCAGCAGCCGGACGAAGGCGCGGGCATCGGTGGCCGGAAAGTTCGGCCGCACCAGCAGCATGTAGGGCGCCAGGCCGAACAGCGTCACCGGCGCCAGCTCCCGCTCCACATTGTAGGGCGTGCGGTTGACCAGGGGCGCGAAGGTGATCGGCCCGATCGAGGCCGACAGCAGCGCGTAGCCATCCGGCTGGGACTTGGCCACCACGTCGGTGCCGATCATGCCGCCGGCGCCGCCGCGGTTTTCCGGCACCACGTTCTGGCCCAGCCGCTCGGTCAGCCATTGGGCGATGATGCGGCCGAACAGGTCGGTGGCCTGGCCGGGGGGCCAGGGGATGACCATGCGCAGCGGCTTGTTCGGCCAGGGCGCCGGCTGCGCCCCCGCCGTGCCCGCCATCATGCTCGCCGCGCCCAAAGCCAGGGCCTGCCGTCGCCGCATCGTCGCCTCCCGTCTCATTACGGGCATACTGCCGCGCCGGGCCCGGCCGCGCCAAGCGAAACGGTGGCTCAGGTGGCCCGCAGCGGGCCGGTACCGAGCGGCAGTTCGGCTTCCTCCGGCAGGGCGGCGGCGCAGCCGTACAGCGCCTGCCAGGCCAGCGCGCCGCTCTCGGCCGCCGGCGGCGGTGCCGGCCGGGCCTGGCGCGCCGCGCGCCGGCGCTTCACCGGTGCGGTGGCGGCGGGTGGCTTGGGCGCCACCGCACGGGCCCGGGCAGCCGGCTTATCGGCGGCGAGCGTGGCGGCGACATCGCCGCGCCCCGGCGTCAGCTTCACCTGGTGCAGCAGCCGCGCGCTCATCACCAGCCCGGCCACGCCGCAGCCCGGCAGCGGCAGCATCACGCCGAAGGGGTCCTCCACCGGCGCGGGCGAGGCGCTGGCGGCGGCCGCGGGCAGGCCGGGGGACAGGCCCAGCAGGGCCAGGCCAAGCAGCGGCGGGGCAAGCCGGCGCAGGGCGGGGGGGATGGGGCGCATGCAGGGGGTCCTTGCAGTCGGTCGCGCAACTCTCACAATCGTGCAACGCGCCTTGGCCCCCTGCTGTTCCCGCGCCTTTCAACGGAACCGAGAGTGGCGCCGCGGCGTATGCGCGGGGCGGCCCGGCAGGCAAGCCGGCCCCGCCCCCGCCGGAGTGGAACCGATGGCCAAGCAACCCGACGACGACGACGTGGACCTGGGGATCAGCCTGGAGACGGTGGCGACCATCGTGGACCATGCCCGGGCGGTGCAGGCGACCGAGGAGGCCGACCCCGAGCAGGCCGACGAGGACGCCGACAGCGAGGCGGCGCTGCTGCAGGACAGCGGCGACGACATGACCGAGGAAAGCCTGATCGGCTTCATCGACGAGCTGAACGAGGACGAGCAGGCGGCGCTGATCGCGCTGGCCTGGACCGGCCGGGGCGACTACGGGCCGGAGGAGTGGGAGGAGGCGCTGCGCCTGGCCGCCGAGCGCAACACCGGGCGCGACGCCGGCACCTACCTGGTCAACATGGAGATGGTCGGCGACCTGCTGGCCGAGGGCGTCGCCGCCTTCGGCCTGAGCATCGAGGATGTCGAGCGGTAGGGCTCGCCGGATGATGCAGAGCGGTAGGGCTCGCGTGAGGATGTCGAGCCGTAGCGCTCGCCGGATGATGTCGAGCGGCAGGGCTCGCAGGATGATGTCGAGCGGTAGGGTCTGGCGCCTTGGGTGACGCTCGGCCCGGCGGCATTTGGACCGGGCGGGGATGATGTCGGGCGCTGGCGGGAAAGGTGGCGGCTGGCGTCGCCGCTCAGCCATGCACTGGCCCCGGCAGCCCCGCGATCTCGCGGATCAGCTTGCGCTTCACCGCGTTGCCGAAGCTCTCGAAGTTCTCGGCCACGATCATGAAGGCGCCCGACCCACCGATGACGTTGGCCTGGAAGTATTCGTCCAGCGGCACCGGCGGCATGCGGCCGAAGGTCGGGCGGTCGTTGATGATGGGCAGGCCGTTGATGACGATGCCATCGGCCACCACGCGGTCCCGCGCTTCCTCGACCGAGGTGCCGGAGTTGTTCACGCCGTCGCCGGAGACATCGATGACGCGGCGGGTACCCTCGAACGGGGCCTCCCCCATCACCTGGTGGGAATACTTCAGCGCGCCGCTGATGGAGGTCCAGGACAGCGAGGCGCGGGGCGCCTCGGCCAGGCGGTCGGCCCAGGCGGTGGCGTCGGCCTGGCTGGCGATGCGCGTCCAGGGCAGCACGGTGCGCTGGTACTCGGCGCCGGCCCATTCCACATAGGCCAGGGCGATGGCGCCGGTCATGCCGCCACGGATGGCTTCGACCACCTTGGCGTCGCTGACCGCACTCCGATAACCCTCCCGCTGCAGCCGGGCCTCGTCGGGGTCGATGGAGCGGGAGACGTCCACCGCGAGGACCAGCACCACGTCCACCGGTTCGGCGGCGCGGAGGCGGCGAGGCGTTGCAAGGGCCACGGCACCGGCCGAGGCCAACAGGCTGCGGCGCTGCATGGCGTCACCCCTCTGTCATCCTCCGCATGGAAGCCTGACATGGGGGTTGGGTTCAATCTTCTTCGTTGCCCGGGCGAACTCGGCGCCGCCACTACAACCCCGCCAGGACCGCATCCGCCACGCGGTCCACCTGGCCGGCATCCAGATAGGGGTGCATCGGCAGGCAGAGGATGCGCTGGCAGAGGTCCTCGCTGACCGGCAGCGGCGGCGGGCCGTCGGCCAGGCAGCCCTGGTGCTGCGCGGCATAGGCCGGCTGATGGTGCAGCGGGCGCGGGTAGTAGATGGCGCTGGGCACGCCGCGGGCCTGCATGGCGGCCTGCACCCGGGTGCGCTGCGCTTCGCTTTCCAGCAAAATCGAGTAGATGCCCCAGGCGTGCACGCCATCCGGCAGGGTGGCCGGCGTCTTCACCGCGCTGCCCAACCGGGCCGCGTACTGGGTGGCGACGCGGTCGCGCGCGGCCAGCTCATCCTCCAGCAGCGGCAGCTTGGCCAGCAGCACCGCGGCCTGGATGGTGTCCAGCCGACCGTTCATGCCGGTGCGCAGCACCTCGTAGCGGCTCTTGCCCTCGCCGTGCTGGCGGAGGCTGCGGTAGAGGTCGGCGCGCTCAGCGTCGTCGGTCAGGATGGCGCCGCCATCGCCATAACAGCCCAGCGTCTTGGTCGGGTAGAAGCTGCACGCCGTGGCATGCGCCCAGGCGCCCAGCCGCTTGTTGCCCAGCGCCCCACCGAAGGCCTGCGCCGCGTCATCCAGCGCGAACATCCCCTCCTGCGCGCACAGCTGCAGGATGCCTGGCCAATCCGCCGCGCGGCCATAGAGGTCCACGCCCACCACGGCGCGGGGCCGCAGCCGGCCCTCGGCCTTCACCAGCGCAACCCGGCGCCGGAGGTCGGCCAGGTCGATGTTGAAGGTGCTCTCCTCCACATCCACGAAGATCGGCGTGGCACCCAGCACCAGCGGCACCTCCGCCGTGGCGGTATAGGTGAAGGCCGGCAGGAACACCGCGTCGCCCGGGCCGATGCCCTCGGCCATCATCGCGATCTGCAAGGCATCGGTGCCCGAGGAAACGCCGATGGCATGCGCGGCGCCGGCATAGGCGGCCAGCTTCTCCTCCAGCTCCACCACCTCCGGCCCGACCACGAAGCGCCCACTGTCCAGCACGGCGGCAATGCGCCGGTCGATGTCGGCGCGGATCAACGCCTGCTGAGCCTTCATGTCGAAGAAGGCGATGGGCTTTTCGGCAGTGGTGGTCATCGGGCGCTCACGGCTTGTCGCGCCGCTGGCTTACGCCCGCCGGCGGGCGGGCGGAAGTCACTGCTGGTTTCATGCTGCAATGCGGGAGCGGGAGCGCGGCCTGAGGAGTGGAAGATCGGGGCGCTGCCCAAGGGGTAAAGGATCGGGGCGCCGCCCCGAACCCCGCCAGGGGGCAGGCGCCCCCTGGACCGGCCTGAGTGAGGCGCGCGCCGGGGGTGGGAAAGGACGCGAGCGTGGGTAGGCGAGAATCGCCGGCCACGACGGGTTCGAGGGCGCGTCGGTGTTGGCAGGGGGCCTGCGCGGCGGGCGCGGCTTTTCCCCGGCGCCCCAGGAGGGCGCGGCATGGCACAGGGCTTTGCCGGGCTTCGGCGGCCGTCATGGCGGGGCGAGCCATTTGGAGAGGCGCCGACGCCCGCCAACCAGCCAATGAAAGCTCTTGCACGTCTTCAACAGGCCGCGGTCAGGCAGGCCACCGGCGGCAAGGGCGTCCCGGATCGCCCCCTGGATCACAGGAAGCAGCTTTTTGGACAAATCGGGGTCGGGCAGCATCTCGAACGGCGCGTTCACCGCGGAACACAGGCCCAGCCGGCGGGCCAGGACGATGCCGGCCAGCTTCAAGATCCGCAGCGCGCGGCGATAGGCGCGGCAGATCCAGTGCTCCAGCCTGGCCAGGGCGGGCGGGCAGTCCGGCGCGGCGATGGCCTTGAGCAGCCGGGTCCACACCCCGGCATGCGCCCAGCGGCGGAACTGCCGGCTGGCGGTGTCGGCCGGCCCCATCTCGGCGGGCAGGCAGCGCCAGGGGTGGGGCGAGGTGACCAGCCAGAAGATCGCGTCCAGCCGGGCGCGGATGTCGAAGATGGGCCGGCCAGCACCCTTGTGGCTGACGAAGGGGATGAGGGCGTTGAGTTCCTCGGTGGAGAGGGGCTGCCAGGGGCGCGGGGTGCAGTAGCGGCGGGGGTACATGGCGGTGGCTTCCGGTAGCCCAGGGGATGCCGAACATAACAGGAACATAGTCCTGTTTGCAAGAATCCTCGCCCATGCCGGGGTCCGGGGACAGCACGTCCCCGGCGGGGGTTCGGGGGTGGAACCCCCGAGGCAGCCCATGCCGGCTTGGTTCGGGGGTGGAGCCCCCGAGGCAGCCTGGGCCGGCATGGTTCGGGGGCGGGACCCCCGAGGCAGCACCCGCCGCAGAAAGACTCGCAGGCTGCAAGGCGCGGGCTGGCACGGCGCGTGCCCTTCGGGCGGAGAACCGCCTTCGGAGCCGCCACCATGTCCTTCTCCACCGCCCCAGCCCCTGGTTTCAGCCTGCGTGCCTGGGTCAAGCATGGCGAGGGTCCGCTGGCCCGTGCCGCGCGTGGCGCCTTCCTTGGCCTGCGGGCGGCGCGGCTGCCCAGCCTGCCGGGGGTGCATGCGCCGTTGTTCCGGCTGCGCGGGGCGCTGCTGGGGGGCGCGGCCTGGATGGCGCGGGCGGCCTGGTGGACGCCGCTGTTCCTGACCCGGGTGGAGACCCCGGCGCCGGGGCTGCGGCTGGAAGGTGGCATGCCGCTGGTGCAGGGGCGGCTGCGGATCCGGCTGGGGCGAGATGTCAGGCTTTCCGCCGCCGCCACGCTGAGCGGCCGGCCCAGCAGCGCCGACCCGGTGCTGGAGGTGGGGGACAACTGCGACATCGGCTGGCAGAACATCATCTCGGTCGGCACCCGGGTGGTGCTGGGCAACAATGTGCGGCTGGCGCAGCGGGTGTTCCTGGCCGGCTATCCCGGCCATCCGCTGGACGCCGAGGCGCGGGCCGCCGGTGCGCCCTGCACGGCGGCGCAGAGCGGCGACATCGTGCTGGAGGACGACGTCTGGCTGGGCACCGGGGTGACGGTGCTGGCCGGCGTGCGCGTCGGCCGCGGCACCGTGGTGGGCGCCGGCAGCGTGGTGACGAAGGACCTGCCGCCGGGCGTGCTGGCTGCCGGCAACCCGGCGCGCGTGCTGCGGAGCATCGGGGCATGAGCGCCGACCTGATCGTCTTCGGCGAGGATTGGGGGGCGCATCCTTCCTCCACCCAGCACCTGGTGCACCACCTGGCGGCGGACCGGCGGGTGGTGTGGGTCAACTCCATCGGGCTGCGGCGGCCGCAGC
>CANGNF010000053.1 GCA_947455205.1 Acetobacteraceae bacterium
CTGGAAGCTGCCGGTCTGCACGAAGCGCAGCAGCTTGACCTGCATCTCCAGCGGCATCTCGCCGATCTCGTCCAGGAACAGCGTGCCGCCATCCGCCTGGCGGGCGGCGCCGATGCGGTTCTCGGTGGCACCGGTGAAGGCGCCCTTCACATGGCCGAAGACCTCGCTCTCCAGCAGATCGCGCGGGATGGCGCCGCAGTTCAGCGCGACGAAGGGCTTGGCCGCCCGCGGGCTGGCCTTGTGCACAGCTTCCGCCGCCAGCTCCTTGCCGGTGCCGCTCTCGCCGGTGATGAAGACACTGGCGCGGGAGGCAGCGACGCTCTCGATGGTGCGGTAGATCGCCTGCATCGGCGCCGAGCCGCCGATGAAGCCGAAGAAGCGGTCGCGCGCCAACTGCGCCCGCACCGTCCGCAGCTCCTGCGTCAGGGCGCGCTTTTCCAGCGCATTGGTCAGCGTGACGGTCAGCCGCGCCTTGGCATAGGGCTTGACGATGAAGTCCATCGCGCCCTGGCGCATCGCCTCCACCGCCGTGTTCACGCTGGCATTGGCGGTCACCACGATGATCGCGGCCTCCACCCCCTCGGCGCGCAGCCTGTCCATCAGCTCGAAGCCGGAGAAATCCGGCAGTTCCAGATCCAGCAGAATGGCGTCCGGCGGGTGGGCCAGCGCATCGGCCAGCGCCTGGCCGGCGGTCTCGGCATGGCGGATTTCGGCGCCCAGGTCGCGCAGCAGCGCCTTGGCCAACTCCGCCTGGGTCGGCGTGTCCTCCACCAGCAGGATCCGCGCTGGCGCCCTCATGCGGTCAGCGCCGCCAGCGCCGCCAGCGCGGCCCGCGCCTCGGTCGCGATCTGCCCGGCCAGTGCCACGGAAGGCGGCTGCGCCCCGGCCATGCCCAGCCTGGCGCTGGCCTCCAGCCGCTGCGCGCCCACCGCGGCGGCGGCGCCGGCCAGGCTGTGGGCGGCGTGCTGGAAGCCTCTGATATCGTTCCGTTGGGCGGCGGTGGCCAGGTCCTGCGTCAGCCGCCCCAGGTCTTCATGGAAGGTGCGGATGATCCGCAGGAAATCCTCCCGCGGGAGGTCCTCGGCTAGCTGGCCGGCGATGCTGGGGTCGAGCACAGGCACGCAACATAGGTGGCACCGGGCGTGGCCGCGGTCAATCGCCGGTTGCGCCCAGGCAGCGCCCGGCGCCACGCCCGCCCGGCGAGAACGTTAAGACTTTCGTCGGAATTGGTCGAAAAAAGAGACGTTAGACCGGTTTTTAACTAATTTTTTCTGGACAGGCTTCGTCGTCACTCGTTAAGGATGCATCAACACTCCTCTCTTCCCTGAAGAATGGTGCTGATGTCCCCCTGGCTTCCCCCCCTCCGCCGCGTTGAAGCCCTGGCCCCTCGGTTCAATCCGGCCCAGGTCGCCTGCCGCTTCCTCGGGGGCGCCATCTGATGCGCTGGAGCATGCCGATCTTCGCTTTGGCGCTGGCCATCGCGCTGGGCGCGCTGAGCCCGCCGCCGGTGCGCCATGGCCAGGCGCCGCTGCCGGCGATCAGCCTGGCCAGCTTCAGCCTGTTCAGCAGCGCCGAGGCCACCACGCTGGAAGCAGGCCGCACCGGTTGCGTGGCGGCGCCCGCCCCGGCCGCCAGCGTCGCCACCTCGTCCGACAATGCGCTGCTCTGGGCCGCCAGCCTGCGCGGCTGGTCGGAAGGGCCGACCGTGCGCGCCTGGCGCCGCTTCGTCACCTGGACCAAGCAGGGTTGGCGCCAGGCCCCCTGCGGCACCGCCCAGGCCAGCCTGGGCTGATCCCCGCGGCGGCTGGACCGGCCGTCCAGCCCACCGGCGCCGCGTGGCGCCCGCCCCGCACAGTCCTGCCCAATCAGCGCGGCAGCGCCGCGACCAGCTCCGTCTCCAGCGCGGCCAGCGCCTGGCCCAGCGCCGCGCCCATGGCCGCCGCCGCCCGCGCGGGGTCGGCGCCCGGCGGCAACGGCGCGCTGCCCTCGGCCTGGATCTGCCCGAGGATGCGGGTGGGCGCACCGCTCTCCGGCGCCTCCTGCAGCAGCAGCCCGGCCAGGCTGGCCCGCGCCCGCCCGGCCGCCGGCTCGGCCTGCAGGCGCAGCAGCTCGGCCTCCAGCACCAGCCCGGCGCGCAGCCGGGACCCCGGCGCGGTGATGGCGCCGAACCGCCCGCTGGCGGCCAGCCAGCGCCGCAGCGCCTCCTCCACCAGCTCGGCCGGCGGCGCCGCCCATTCCGCCCAGAAGTCCTGCGTCACCTGGCCATCGGCGCCGACCGAGCGCAGCCCGCGCTGGTCCATGCCCGGCGCCGCCCTGACCCCGCGCAGCAGCAGCGCCGGCCGCCCCGGAATCGGCGGCAGCGCCGCCGGCCGCTCCGCCGCCAGCGCGAAGCGCCGCACCTCCCGGTAGGGCCGGTCCGGCAGCACGGAGCAGCCGGCCAGCAGCAGTGGCAGCGCCAGCAGCAGCGGACGACGCGGGGGACTATGGGGCATGGTCATCGTCCGGAAGGCGGCGGCGCGCCGAAGATCGCCTGGGAGGGATAGCGGCGCAGCAACTCGGTGGTGTCGCGCAGGTTGGCCACCGCGCTGCGCAGGTCACGCAGTATCGGGTCCAGGTCGGCCTGCAGGTCCCCGGTGGCGCCACGGGCGCTGCGGAGCGTGTTCTCCAGCGCCGCCAGGCTGGCGGGCAGCCGGCCGACGGCGGTACGCAGCTCGCCCATCGCCTGGTTGGCGCCGGCCAGGGTGCCGCGCAGCTCGCGGCTGGCCAGCAGGCTGCGCGCCTCTGCCGCCACGCCGCGGAACTCGGCCACCGCGCCCGGCAGGTCGCCGGCGCCGCCGGACTGGTTCAAGCGCTTCAGCAGCTGCGCCGCCTGGTTCAGCACCTCGCTGAAGTCGCCCTCGTTGGTTTCCTTCCGCAGGTCGCTCAACAGGCCCGAGAGGTTGTCGATCAACCCGGCCAAATCCACCTGCTCCAGCCGCTGCAACAGCATCTGCGCCGCGGTCTGCACCTGCGCCACGGTGGAGGGCGCGGCCGGGATCACCGGGTAGCGCGGGGTCCAGGGCGGGCTTTCCGCCGGGAAGCGCTCGGCCGCCAGGAAGTCCATCTCCATGTAGGCCAGCCCGGTCAGCCCCTGGCTGGCCAGCCGCACCCGGAAGCCCTGCTTCACCGCCTCCTCCAGGTCGGGCGCGCCTTCGCCCACGCTGGTCAGGTTCACGTTGAAGCGGATCAGCACCATCTGGAAGGCGCCGGCGAAGGGTTCCCCCTGCGGTGCCCGGTAGGTGGCGGACACCAGGCTGATCTCGGTCACCCGGCCCAGCGAGACGCCGCGGTACTTCACCGGCGCGCCGACATCCAGCCCCTGCACGGATTCGCGGATATAGGTTTCGTAGATCACCGGCCGGTTGCCGATGCTGTTGCCGGCCAGGAACAGCAGGAAGCCGATGGCCAGCGCCACGCCGGCCAGCATCAGCGTGCCGACGCGCAGGTAGAGGGCGCGCTGCGCCGGCATCAGCCGAGGACCTCGCGGCGGAAGAAGGCGCGCACCACCGGGTTGTCGCTGTGGTCGCGCAGCGCGCGCGGGTCGCCCTCGGCGATCATGCCCTTCGCTTCCTTGTCCAACATGATGCAACGGTCGCCTATCGCCAGGATACTCTGCAACTCATGGGTCACCACCACGAAGGTGGTGCCCAGCTCCCGCGCCAGCTGCAGGATCAACGCGTCCAGCCCGGCCGAGGTGATCGGGTCCAGCCCGGCCGAGGGTTCGTCCAGGAACAGGATCGGCGGGTCCAGCGCCATGGCGCGGGCAATGCCGGCGCGCTTGGCCATGCCGCCGCTGATCTCCGCCGGCAGCCGGGCGGCGGCGTCGCTCAGCCCCACCAGCCCCAGCTTGGCGCGGGCCACCAGGGCGCGGGCCTCGGCCGGCAGCGCGGTGTGCTGCTCCAGCGGCACCATCACGTTCTCGGCCAGGTTCTGGCTGCCGAACAGCGCGCCGGACTGCCACATCACGCCGATCCGCTTCAGCAGCGCCTGGCGCTGGGTGCCATCCAGCGCGTGGATGTCCTGGCCCAGCACCATCGCCTGGCCGGCGGCGGGCGGGTACAGGCCGATCAGGTGCTTCAGCAGGGTGGACTTGCCGCAGCCGGAGCCGCCGAGGATGACGAAGACCTCGCCGCGCTGAACCTCGAACGACACGTTCTCGAAGATGGTGCGGCCATCGAAGGCGGCCTTCAGCCCGCGCACCTGCACCACCGGCTCGGCCATCCTACAGCCCCAGCCGGTAGAACAGCGTGGCGAACATCCCGTCCAGCAGCACCATGGCGACGATGCCGCCGACCACGGCGGAGGTCGCGGCATCGCCCACCGCGCGCGGCCCGCGCCCGGCGGAAAGCCCGGCGCGGCAGCCGATCAGCCCGATGGACAGCCCGAACACCGCCGCCTTGAACAGCCCGCCGGCCAGGTCCTTCAGCACCAGCGCCCGTTCCAGCGCCGCGACCACGCTGGCGGGCGGAAAGCCCAGCGTGCCCATCACCACGCTCATGCCGATCAGCCCGGCCAGGTCCATCAGCAGGGCCAGCACCGGCATGACCGCCAGCGCCGCTATGATCCGCGGCAGCACCAGCCAGGCCATGGGGTCGATGCCCATGATCCTGAGCGCGTCCACCTCCTCGTTCACCGTCATGGTGCCGATCTCGGCGGCGAAGGCGCTGCCGGTGCGCCCGGCCAGGATCACCGCCGCCATCAGCGGCCCCAATTCGCGCAGCAGCGAGATGCCGACCAGGTTGGGAATGAAGCTCTCGGCGCCGAAGCGCCGCATGGGGACCGAGGACTGGAACGCCAGGATCATGCCCAGCAGCAGGCCCAGCAGGATGCACAGCGGAAAGGCCCGCAGCCCCGCCTCGTCCAGGTGGCGCAGCAGCTCCGTCAGGCGCAGCCGGCGCGGGTGGCGCAGCAGCGCCAGGGCGGAGACCGCGGCTTCCCCCAGAAAGGCGACCCGCCCGGCGATGGCGCCGCCGCCATTCCAGGCCAGCCGGCCGAACCAGGCCAGCCAGGGCAGCGGCGCCGGGCCCGGCGGCGGCCGCGGGCCTGAGAGCGCCAGGCGGGTGCGGTCCAGCAGCGCCTGCATCGGCCCGGGCGGCACGCTCCAGCGCGCCGGACCGGAGAGGTTCTCCAGCCGCAGCAGCAGCACGGCGCCGGCCATCTCCAGCGTCTCCAGCCCGGTCAGGTCCAGGTGCAGCCGTTGGCCGGCGCGGGCGCGGCGGCTGGCCTCGGCCCAGTGCGTCGCGGCGGTATCGGCGTCCAGCCGGCCGGTGAAGGCCAGGCGCAGGCCTGGCCTACCGGATTGGGCGCCGGCAGGCCCGCCGGCGGGGTCGCCGGGCGGCTCGGGGGTGATGGCCAGGGTCACGCTGGCCAGCTTGCCGGGTTGGGGCGCCAGCGCAAGACGTCGCCTTCAGCCGCGCCCGGGGCGCCGGCCGCCGGGCTGGGTGGAGGGCCGCAGGCTGAGCTTGCCGGCCGGGCGGTCCTCGGCGGGGGCGCTGCCCTGGCCCTTGGGCTGGCTGCGCGGCGGCCGCGCATCAACAGGCGCAGGTGCCTTGGCGGGGGCGGGGGCCGCGGCCAGCAGCGCGTGCAGCAGCACGGCGGCGGCGCCGGCCACGTTCAGGCTCTCGACCAGGCCGCTGCCGGGCAGCGTCACCCGCGCCTCGCAGGCCGCCAGGGTCGGTTCGGGAATGCCGGTTTCCTCATTGCCCAGCACCAGGGCGAAGGGCCGGCCACGCGGCAATGCCTCGGGCGGCACCCCGCCGGAGGCCACCGCCGCCACGGTCAGGTATTGCTGCCGCATGCCCAGCAGCAGGTTGGGCAAATGCCGCGCCCGCAGCACGCGCAGATGCTCCAGCCCACCCTCGCTGGTGCGGAAGGCGGCGTCGGAGAGGTCGCATTGCCGGTCGTCGTCGCTCAGCACCAGCCCCTTGCAGCCGAAGAAGGCGGCGGTGCGGGCGATGGCGCCCAGGTTGTGCGGGTTGCCGATGCCGTCCAGCACGGTCAGCACCGGCGCCGTCGGCAGGTTGGCCGGCAGGGCGTGGCCCGGCAGTTCCTCGGAATAGCGCAGGCTGGCGATGGCGCAGATGCCGCCATGGTGCTCGGTGCCGGCGATGCGGGCCAGCTCATGGGCATCCACCTCGCGGTACACCCGCCGGGTGCGCGCCAGGTAGGCGCAGAGCGGCCCGGCCTCCTGCCGGCGCTCGGCGAGGTAGAACAAGCGGATGACATCCTCCGCCCGGCGCAGGAACAGCGCGCGCACCGGGGCGACGCCGCAGATGCGGTGGGGGTTGGGGATGCGCGGTTGGCGCTGGTATTCAGTGTCTGACAAGGTCGCGCAGCCTATCCACCAGGGCGTCCGGCAGGTCCAGCCCTTCCGTCGCTGCCGCTGCCGCCAGCCCGGCCCGCCGGCTGCCCGGCAGGCGCACGCCGTCATCGGCCAGCATGGCGGAAATCAGTGTCTCCACCCGTTCCAGATAGGCCGACTGCCCGGCCAGCGCGCCGGGGTCGATGGCCAGCAGCGCCTGGCCCAGCCGCGGCCGGTTGCCCTCATCCTGGAAGAAGCTGTCGGCCTCGAAGCCGAAGGCGGCGCCGGTCAGCGCCACGCACAGCAACTCCACCACCAGCGCCAGCAGCGCCCCCTTGGTGCCGCCCATGGCCAGCATGGCGCCGGACAGCGCCGCGTTGGGGTCGGTCGTCGGGCGGCCCTCGGCGTCGATCGCCCAGCCCTCCGGGATGCGCTTGCCTGCCTTGGCCGCGACCATGATCTTGCCGCGCGCCACCTCGGACAGTGCCAGGTCCACCACCAGCGGCGCCGCGTTCCGGCGCGGGAAGGCGGCGGCGATCGGGTTGGTGCCCATCAGCGGGCGGCGGCCGCCCGGCACCGGCATGGCGCTGGGCGAGTTGGTGAAGGCCAGCGCCACCAGCCCTTCCCGCGCCAGGGCTTCCACCGGCAGGCCCATGGCGCCGCTGTGCTGGCTGTTGGTCATGCCGACCAGCGCCACGCCATGGCTGCGCGCCCGGGCCACGGCCTCGCGCACCGCCAGGTCCAGCGCCGGAAACGCCAGGCCATGCCCGGCATCCACCAGCGCCGCGCCGCCGCGCTCGGCCACCACCTTCGGCGCCGCCGCGCCATCGGCCCGGCCGTTACGCAGGAAGGCGGCGTATTGCGGCACGCGGGAAAGCCCGTGCCCGGCCTGGCCCTGCGCCTCCGCCGCCACCAGGGCGCGGGCGGTGGCCGCCGCCATGCCCGGTGCAGCACCGGCCGCCGCCAGCGCGTCGCGCGCCAGCGCCTCGGCTTCCGCCAGGCTCAGCCGCGGCATCAGCCGCACTCCGTGCAGGCAACCAGCACCTGTTCCAGCCACCCGGTGAACTTCGGATGCACCACGCTGAGCGGCGCCGCGGTGATCCCCGGCATCACGATCCCCGGCAGCGTCGCCGCGCGGTCCGACAGCGCGTCGAACCGGCCGGCGATGGTGACGGCGCGCACCGCCCATTCGCGGTACACCGCCATGCCGCCCGTCTCCATCATCCGGTAGCTCTCATGCGGCGGCGGCACCTGGACCGAGGCCGCCAGCCGCTCCTCCACCAGCACCTCGGCCAGCCGGATCGCATGCGCCTCGCCATCCACGATGATGGTGACGATCAGGAAGTCGGCCGGGTCCATCGCTTGCTCTCCATCTGGCCGCTGCCGGGTGCGGGCGGCCAGGCCATGCCGCCCAGCATACAGCGCCGGGCGCGCCGACCAACCAGGCCAGGTGGCCCAGGGGCTGGAAGGCCTGCCGCCCACCCGAGATGGCGCGCCCGGAGCGAGGAAACAACGGCTGCCACGCCAACCGCATCGGCACGGCAGTGGCGCCCGCGCCGGCCGTGTTCCGTGGCCGGATCCGCGGGGGGCATCCACCGGCAGCGCGGCGCTTGCTCGAGCGGCGTCGGGCCTTCAGCCGGCTACGGCCAGGCGCTAATCCGCCTTGATCCCGGCCTCCCGCACCAGCCGGGACCAGCGCGCCACCTCCGCCTCCAGGAAGCCGCGGGAGCGGTCGGCGTCCCAGCCCACCACGTCGAAGCCGCCATCCACGGCGCGGCGGCGGAACTCGGCGTCCCGCGTCACCGCCAGCGTGCTCCGCTCTATCCGCTCGAACACCGGGGCCGGCACCCCGGCATTGGTCAGCATGGCCGTCCAGTTGCTGATCTCCAGCCCCGGGAAGCCCAGCTCCCGCACCGTCGGCACCTCCGGCACCTGCTGGCTGCGTTCGGTGCCGGTAATGCCCAGGGCGCGCAGCCGGCCGCCTTTGATCTGGCCGATGCACTCCGGCAGGTTGGAGACCATCAGCTGCAGGTTGCCCGCCACCAGGTCCGTCACCCCCGGCGCACCGCCACGATAGGGCACATGCACCAGGTTGGCCCCCGCCCCGGCCACCCGCCGCACCAGTTCCAGCGCCAGATGCGGCGGCGAGCCATTGCCCGAGGAGCCGCCATTCATCGGCGCGGTCTTCACCCGCGTCATCAACTCGCCCAGGCTGCGGATCGGGCTGGCCTCCGGCACCACCACCACCAGCGGCAGGGAGCCCAGGATCGACACCGGCCGGAAGTCGCGCAGCAGGTTGTAGGGCGCGTTGGGGAACAGCCCCACATTCACCGCGTGGGTCAGAGTTATCGCCAGCAGCGTATGGCCATCGGCGGGGGCCTTGGCGGCGACATCGGCGCCGATCATGGCGTTGCCGCCGGCGCGGTTGTCCACCACCACCGGCCGGCCCCAGGCGTCACCCAGCTTCTGCGCCACCAGCCGGGCCATGATGTCGGTCAGCCCGGCGGGGGTGAAGGGCACGATGTAGCGCACCGGATGCGCCGGATACTCGCCGGCCGACGGAGCTACCGACTGGGCGCGGGCGGCCGCGGCGCCAAGCCAGGCGGCGCCCAGGCCGGCGAAGGCGCCAAGGCTGGCGCGACGGGTGGTCATGTCGGAAGTCTCCCTACGGCGCATTTCCGCACCTTATCATTGTCGAGGATGGTTATTCACCATTCCCAATGTCATTTAAGGTCATTGCCCAGCGAAGCCGTGTTGATTGGATGCCGGCCAGGGGGCACATCCTGGCATCGTATCGGCGCCGATGCCAAAGCCGAAATCGGCGCCGCCCGCCGGCTCAGGCGCCGGCGAAGCTCAACGCCAGCGCCTGCCACATCGCCTTGCGGCGAAACTCCGCATCCAGCGGGTGGCCGCGATGCTGCTGGCCGTCGCGCCGCGCCACGTCGGGGTCCTGCACCAGCCATGAATCCCGGTCCGACAGGCCCCAGGTCAGCACCGTGCGGCAGCCGGCGGCCAGCGCGGTGCCGACCACCTGCTGCACATAGGCGGCCACGGCGGCGTCGCGCGCCTCCAGCCCCGGCGGCAGGCGGGCACCCTCGCGCACATCCAGCTCGGTGATCAGCACGGCAATGCCCAGGCTGCGCAGCGACTGGATGAAGCCGGCCAGCGGCTCCGGCCGGAACGGCTCATCCAGCTGCAGATGTGCCTGCAGCCCCACCGCATCCACCGGGCAGCGCGCCGCCAGCAGGGCCCGCACCAGCGCCAGCATGGCCTGGCGCTTCTGCTCGGCCCAGGGGGTGTCGCCCTCCAGCCCATAGTCGTTGATGGTCAGCCGCAGCGTGGGGTCGCGCTGCCGCGCCAGGCGCAGCGCCAGCTCGATGTACTCCGGCCCCAGCGCACGCAGCCAGGGCGAGTCGCGGAAGACGCCGCGCGCCGGGGTCTGCTCGGTGAACCGGCTGCCCGGGGGGTTCGCCAGCACCTCGTTCACCACGTCCCAGTCGCGGATCACCGGCTGGGTGGCGCCGAGCACGGCGTCGATATGCGCGGCCAGCACCGCCCGCGCCCGCGCCGGACCTTCCGCCAGCGCCGGCGGCAGCCAGTCCGGCATGGCCTTGTGCCAGACCAGCGCATGGCCGCGCAGCTGCTTGCGCTGCGCCTGGGCAAAGCTGGCCACGCCGCCCAGCGGGCCGAAGTCGAACTCGCCCTCGCGCGGTTGCAGCGCCTCCCACTTGGCTTCCCACTCCGGCACCAGCAGCTGCGCCTCGGTGGTCACGGCGGCGGCATACAGCGGGTCGCGGCCCAGCAGCTCCGCCTGCACCGCGCTGCCGAAGGTGATGCCGCGCGCCCGCGCCAGCTCGCCCAGGCCATCGCCGGCCGGCGCGACCATGCCCGGCTGCTGGCCACGCGCCCGCGTGCCGCAGCCGGCCAGGCCAAGCCCGGCCAGGCCCAGCATGCCGCGCCGCGCGACCGTATGGCCCGGGCCTTGGGTCAGGGGCGTGCTCAGGCGGCGCGCGCCAGGGCCGGCGGGGCCTCGCGTCGCAGCGCCTGGCGATAGCGGTCGCGCCGCCAGCACAGCAGCCGCCAGCCGCCGCGCGCCGCCAGATCCGAGAGCCGGCCCCGCGGCTGCAAGCCCACCGCCTTGAAGATCATCCCCGTCGCCCGCTCCAGGTGGCGGAACCGGTACACCGCCATGGCGCGGCCCATGTAGCCGGTCATGCAGCGCTGGTGCTCGTAGCCCAGGGCCGGGTCCTCGTTGCTGCAATGGAAGGCGAAGGCCAACTCGTCATCCTCGCTCTCCCCCACCCGCCCGGCGGCGATACGCAGCCGCTGCACGAAGGACAGGTTCTCGCGGTCCAGGTAGCGCCGCATATGGTCGTAGAACAGCTTGAAGTGGCGAAACTCATCGGCCGCGATCAGCTTGCAGACCTGCTTCAGCACCGGCTCCTCGGTCGCCTCCGCCAGCGCCGTGTAGTAGCTGGAGGTACCGGTCTCCACGATGCAACGGGCGATCAGCTCCCCGGTGCGGCTGCCGCGGATCGAGGCATCGGCCTCGGTGTTCACCTGGTAGCCCTGGCGATAGCGCTCGAAGGCTGAGGCGTAGTCCCAGTGCGGGTCGGCGATGCTGGCCCAGCGGCCCAGTGCGTCGCCATGCTGGATCTCCTCCACCGCCCATTGCTCGGCCGCCGCGCAGAAGGCGGGATCGTCGCGGAACACGCCCTGCAAGTAGCGGGCATAGTCGCCGCCATTGCGCTCCACCATGGCTGCCGCCTTCACCAGCGGCACGATTTCGGGGTCGATCCGGGAGCGGTCCACCTGGTCCCAGGCGACCTGCTCGATGTGCCAGTGCTTCATCGCATCCCCATCAGGCCAGACGGCCCGATCCCCATCGCGTCCGGCCGGCGGCTCAACGCGGCCCGGGGCGATATGTTCGGCGAAAGTGCTCTGGTTTCAAGCGGCAGCGGCCCGGCATGGCCGGCTTGACATGAAAACGCCGGGCTTTGTGGCCCGGCGTTGCCGCGGCGCCCCGATGGGGCGCCATGCATCGGGCGACCAGGCCGCCCGGCAGGATGGGTCAGGCGGCCTCGGCCGCGTCAACCGCGGCCTTGGCCGACAGCACGCGCACCAGCGCGGCGTCGCGCTTCTCCGGCGCATCGGTCGCGGCCACCGTGGCCAGCGCCGCCTCGGCCTCGGCCAGCTTGCGCTCGCTGGTGGCGCGGGAAAGCTGCGGCAGCGGCGTCGCCTCATCCGCCAGCACGGTCACCCGCTCCGGCGAGACTTCGGCGAAACCGCCGGCGACGAACAGCTTCTCGGTCTCGGCACCGTTCTCACGCACCCGGATCACGCCGCCCTTCAGCGCCACGATCATCGGCGCGTGGCCGGCCAGCACGCCCATCTCGCCTTCGATGGCGGGCAGCGTCGTCATCTCCACCTGGCGGGAGAGCAGCAGCTTTTCCGGCGAAACCAGTTCGAGCAGGAAGGTAGCCATCTCAAAGTCTCCTAGCTCCGCCGCGCTGCGGCGCTGCCGAAATCAGGCCCCGAACGGGGCCCGCCGGTCGCGCCCGAAGGCGCGCGATTGAAACCACCCCGGCGAGCCAGGCGCGCGGAGGAGCGCGCCCGGCGTCTGAGGGCTAAAAGCCTGAAGCCGGTCGCTTACGCGGCCTGCTTCAGCGTCTCGGCCTTCTTCACGGCCTCTTCGATGGTGCCGACCATGTAGAAGGCGGCTTCCGGCAGGTGGTCGTATTCGCCCGAGCAGATCGCACCGAAGGAACGCACGGTGTCTTCCAGCTTCACGAACACGCCCGGCGTACCGGTGAACACCTCGGCCACGTGGAAGGGCTGGCTCAGGAAGCGCTGGATCTTGCGCGCGCGCGCCACGACCAGCTTGTCCTCTTCGCTCAGCTCATCCATGCCCAGGATGGCGATGATGTCCTGCAGGCTCTTGTAGGTCTGCAGGATGCGCTGCACGTCGCGGGCCACGCGGTAGTGCTCCTCGCCCACCACGCGGGGGTCGAGGGCGCGGCTGGTGCTGTCCAGCGGGTCCACGGCCGGGAAGATGCCGAGCTCGGCGATCGAGCGGTTCAGCGTCGTGGTCGCGTCCAGGTGGGCGAAGGAGGTGGCCGGCGCCGGGTCGGTCAAGTCGTCGGCCGGCACGTAGATCGCCTGCACCGAGGTGATCGAGCCCTTCTTCGTCGAGGTGATGCGTTCCTGCAGCGCGCCCATGTCGGTGGCCAGCGTCGGCTGGTAACCCACCGCGGAGGGGATGCGGCCCAGCAGCGCCGACACTTCCGCGCCCGCCTGGGTGAAGCGGAAGATGTTGTCGATGAAGAACAGCACGTCCTGGCCCTGCTCGTCGCGGAAGTATTCCGCGACCGACAGGCCCGAGAGCGCGACGCGGGCGCGGGCGCCCGGCGGCTCGTTCATCTGGCCGTACACCAGCGCCACCTTGGAGCCGGTGGTGGTGCCGTCGTCGTTCAGCTTGATGACGCCGGCATCGACCATCTCGTGGTACAGGTCGTTGCCCTCACGGGTACGCTCACCCACGCCGGCGAAGACCGACACGCCGCCATGGCCCTTGGCGATGTTGTTGATCAGCTCCTGGATGGTCACCGTCTTGCCCACGCCGGCGCCGCCGAACAGGCCGATCTTGCCGCCCTTGATGTACGGGGCCAGCAGGTCGATCACCTTGATGCCGGTGACGAGGATCTCGGCGGAGGTCGCCTGGTCCTCGAAGTTCGGGGCTTCGCGGTGGATGGTGTACTTCTTCTCGTGCACCACGGGGCCACGCTCGTCGATCGGCTCGCCGATGACGTTCATGATGCGGCCCAGCGTGCCCTCGCCGACCGGCACCGAGATGCCCTCGCCGGTGTCGACCACGTCCTGGCCGCGGATCAGGCCGTCCGTCATGTCCATGGCGATGCAGCGCACGGTGCGCTCGCCCAGGTGCTGCGCCACTTCCAGGACCAGCATGTTGTCGCCGTTCTTGGTGGTCAGGCTGTTCAGGATCGCGGGCAGCTCGGCGGGGAACTGCACGTCCACCACGGCGCCCAGGATCTGGGAGATCTTCCCGACATTGTTCTTCATGGCAAGGTTCCCTTCAGACGGCTTCGGCACCGGAGATGATCTCGATCAGCTCCTTGGTGATGTTGGCCTGGCGCGTACGATTGTAGTTCAGCGTCAACTTGTTGATCATCTCGCCCGCATTGCGGGTGGCGTTGTCCATCGCGGTCATGCGCGCGCCGTGTTCGCCGGCGGAGCTTTCCAGGATGGCGCGATAGAGCTGAATCGCCAGGTTGCGCGGCAGCAGCGTCGCAAGGATTTCCTCCTCGGTCGGCTCGTATTCATACTGGGCCTGCGGGCCGGCGGCCGCCGTGACATTGCCTTCCGGCAGCGGCGCCGGGATCAGGCGCTGCTCCGTCGGGATCTGGCTGATCACGTTGCGGAACCGGTTGTACAGCAGGCTGCACACGTCGAAGCCGCCCTGGTCGAGCATCTCGGCGATGGTCAGCGCCACCGCCTCGGCATCCTCGAACCCCACGCGCTTCTTCGTGGCGTAGCTGACTTCGGCAACCACGCGGCTGGCGAACTCACGCTTCAGGAAGGCGGCGCCCTTGCGGCCGACGGTCAGGATCTTGACCTGCTTGCCCTCGGCCTCCAGCGCCCGCACCCGGGCGCGGGCCAGACGGCCCACCTGGGTGTTGAACGGCCCGGCCAGGCCGCGATCCGCGGTGACGACCACCAGCAGATGCACCTTGTCCCCGCCCGTGCCGACCAGCATGCGCGGCGCACCCGGCATGTTGGCAACGGCCGAGCCGAGCGAGGCAAGGATCTTCTCCATGCGCTCGGCATAGGGGCGCGCGGCTTCCGCCTGCGCCTGGGCGCGGCGCAGCTTTGCCGCTGCCACCATCTTCATCGCCTGGGTGATCTTCCGCGTGGACTTCACGCTGTTGATCCGCCCACGCAGGTCTTTCAGGCTTGCCATGCTGCCCGGCTCCTATGCTCCGGGTGGATCAGGCCGCGAAGGACTTGGCGAAACCGTCCAGGAACGCGACCAGCTGGTCTTCCGTGCCCTTCTTGATCTCGCGGTCGTTGCGGATCGCATCGACGATGCCGGGCTGGCTGGACTTCAGCTCGCTCAGCATGCGGCGCTCGAACTCACCCACCGAGGTCACCGGCAGCTTGTCCAGGTAGCCACGGGTACCGGCGAACAGACTGATGACCTGCTCCTCGACCGGCACCGGGCGGTACTGCGGCTGCTTCAGCAGCTCGGTCAGGCGGGCGCCACGGGCCAGCAGCGCCTGGGTGGAGGCGTCGAGGTCGGACGAGAACTGCGCGAAGGCCGCCATCTCGCGGTACTGCGCCAGCTCCAGCTTGATCTTGCCGGCAACCTGCTTCATCGCCTTGATCTGGGCCGACGAACCGACGCGCGACACCGAGAGGCCGACGTTCACCGCGGGGCGGATGCCCTTGAAGAACAGCTCGGTCTCCAGGAAGATCTGGCCATCGGTGATCGAGATCACGTTGGTCGGGATGTAGGCCGAGACGTCACCGGCCTGGGTCTCGATGACCGGCAGGGCGGTGAGCGAACCGAGGCCGAAATCCTCGTTCATCTTCGCGGCGCGTTCCAGCAGGCGGCTGTGCAGGTAGAACACGTCGCCCGGATAGGCCTCACGGCCCGGCGGACGGCGCAGCAGCAGCGACATCTGGCGGTAGGCGACGGCCTGCTTGGACAGATCGTCGTAGAAGATGACCGCGTGCATGCCGTTGTCGCGGAAGAACTCGCCCATGGTGCAGCCGGTGTACGGCGCCAGGAACTGCATCGGCGCCGGGTCGGAGGCGGTGGCGGCGACGATGATGGAGTATTCCATCGCGCCGTTCTCTTCCAGCGTCTTCACCAGCTGAGCAACCGTGGAGCGCTTCTGACCGACGGCGACATAGATGGTGTAGAGCTTCTTGCTCTCATCCGTGCCGGCGTTGATGCCCTTCTGGTTGATGATGGTGTCGATGATCACGGCGGTCTTGCCGGTCTGGCGGTCACCGATGATCAGCTCGCGCTGGCCACGACCGATCGGGATCAGGGCGTCGATCGCCTTGATGCCGGTCTGCATCGGCTCGTGCACGGACTTGCGCGGGATGATGCCCGGCGCCTTGACTTCCACGCGCATGCGCGTGGCGTCCACGATCGGGCCCTTGCCGTCGATCGGGTTGCCCAGGCCATCGACCACGCGGCCCAGCAGGCCACGGCCGACGGGCACGTCCACGATGGTGCCGGTCCGCTCGACCACGTCGCCTTCGCGCACGGTCTTGTCGGCGCCGAAGATAACCACGCCGACATTGTCGGATTCGAGGTTCAGCGCCATGCCCTTCAGGCCCGAGGCCGGGAAGGACACCAGCTCACCGGCCATCACGTTCTGCAGGCCGTAGACGCGGGCAATGCCGTCGCCAACGGTGAGAACGGTGCCGACCTCAGCCACATTCGCTTCGGCGTCGAAGCCGGCGATCTGCTGCTTGAGGATTTCCGAGATTTCCGCGGGACGGATCTCCATGGTCAGGCGGCCCCCTTCATGGCGTACTGCAGGCGCTGCAGCTTGGATTTGATGCTGTTGTCGTAAAGGCGGGACCCGATGCGAACGACCAGGCCGCCAAGGATGGATTCGTCAACACGCTCGATCAGCTTGACGCCGGAATAGCCGGCCTCCGTCAGGCGAGCGGTGATCTGGGTCCGCTGAACATCGTTCAGCGGGTGCGCGGTGATGACATCCGCGGTCTGCTGGCCACGCCGGGCCGAGAGGATGCGCCCGAAGGCGGCGGCCACGTCCGGCAGCTTGTCCAACCGGCGGTTGGACACCAGGACGCCCACCAGGTTGCGGACCTCCAGGCCAATGCCGGCGCGTTCCAGCACGGCGAAGGCGCCGCGCTTCTGGCTGGCGCTGTCCAGCCGCGGGTCGGCGACGAAGTAGCGGAAGCCACTGTCGTTCTGCCACAGGGCGAACAAGCCCTCCAGGTCGGCGGCGATGCGGTCAAGCGCGCCCGGGTCCGTCTGGCGCTTGTCGTCCGCCAGGCCAAGCAGCGCCTGGGCATAACGGTCGGCAAGCCCGCTCGGGTTGGGGGCGGCGTTTGAGATATCGGCAGAGGCCACGTCAGTCCCGGTCCTGTTCCTTGGTGGCGCGCTTCCGTACGCCTTGCAGCGCATGTCCGCACGAGGTGGCGTGCCTGTACGCCAGCCACGCGAGCGACTGGCGTCTCTCGGCGGCGGCGGGGCATTACCATAGCGTTCACACGCCCGCAACCGACGGCGGCCCGGGATTCGCCGCGATATTTCGCTGCCGGGCGCAGCCTTGCCCTTGTGGATGGGCTGATCGGGCGCCCGATCCGCCGCCGCGGGCGATATCGCCGGGGCGGATCAGGCGCTAGCCTTGCCCATTGGTCAGGTGGGCATGGGCGGCATGGCGGGGTTCTTCGGCTGGCGGGTGGTGGCGGCCAGCTTCATGCTGGCGCTGTCGGCCTGGGGCATCGGCTTCTATGGGCCCTCGGTCTACCTGCAGGCGCTGCGGGTCCGGCAGGGCTGGTCGCCCGGCCTGGTCGGCAGTGCCATCACCCTGCATTTCCTCGCTTCCGCCCTGCTGGTGGCCTGGCTGCCCCGGCTGCACCGCCGGCTGGGGGTGCCCGGCGCCACCCGGCTGGGCGTGCTGGCCTCCGCCCTCGGCGTCGCCGCCTGGGGCGCGGCCACCCAACCCTGGATGCTCGCCCCGGCGGCACTGCTGACCGCCGTGGGCTGGGCGCTGACCAGCGCCGCCGCCATCGCCGTCTGGGTCTCGCCCTGGTTCGACCGGCGCCGGCCCTTCGCGCTGGCCATGGCCTATAACGGCGCCTCGGCCGGCGGCATCGTCTTCGTGCCGCTCTGGGCCTGGCTCATCGGCGCCCGTGGCTTTGCCGAGGCGGCGCTGTGGGTCGCGCTGGGCACCGGGGTGCTGGGCTGGTGGCTGGCCGGGCGCTTCCTGGCCGCCACCCCCGGCGGGCTGGGCCAGCACCCGGATGGCGGGGCCGCCCCGCCACCGCCCCGGCCGCGCCTGGCGGCGGCCACCACCAGCCTGTGGCGCCAGCCGCGCTTCCGCAGCATCTCCGCCGCGTTTGCCCTGGGGCTGGCGGCGCAGATCGGGCTGATCACCGTGCTGTATTCGCTGCTGGTGCCCGGCCTGGGGGAGGGTCGCGCCAGCCTGGTGGTCAGCCTGGCCACCGCCGGCGCCGTGCTGGGCCGCAGCCTGGTGGGCTGGCTGCTGCCGCCGGGGCTGGACCGCCGCCTGGCCACCGCCGGCAACCTGGGCCTGCAATGCCTGGGCAGCCTGGCCATGGCGCTGGCCGACGGCGCCGCCTGGCCGCTGGTGGCCGGCGCCCTGCTGTTCGGCCTGGGCATCGGCAACCTGCTCTCCTTCCAGCCGCTCATCGCCCAGGCGGAATGGCCGCCCGAGGAGGCGCCGCAGGTCATGGCCTCGCTCACCGCCGTCAACCAGGCCTTCTATGCCTTCGCCCCCGCGGTGTTCGGCGCCCTGCTGCAATGGGGCGGCGCCTGGTCCGCCCCCGCCCTGGCCGGGGCGCTGCAGCTGGCGGCGGCGCTGGTGCTGCTGGCCGGCCGCCACCCACGCGGCGGCCGGGCGGTGGCGCCGGCCGGCTGAGGCCGCCGGCGCATCGGCCATTACCGCCGGCCCCGTTCCGGCGCTAACCTCTCCCGCATCGGTTGAGGAGCGTCGGCTCATGCGGCTTCTGGTCATCGCCATCGCCCTGCTGGGCGCCCTGCTGGCCAGCGCGGAGGCCCAGGCCCCCGCGCGCGGGCCCACGCGCCGGGTGGCGCTGGTCATCGGCAACCAGGACTACCGCCATGTCGGCAAGCTGCAGAACGCGGTCGCCGATGCCCGCGCCATGGCGGAGATGCTGCGGAGCCGCAACTTCGAGGTGGTGGAGGGCTACGACCTGGACCGCGGCCAGATGAACCGGCTGTTCAACCGGTTCGAATCCTCCATGTCCGCCGGCGCGGTGGCGGTGCTGTACTTCGCCGGGCATGGCGTGCAGGTGGGCGGCATCAACGTGCTGGTGCCGGTGGACATGCAGCCCGAGAACGAGCGTGATCTGCTGGATGACGGCGTGCCGATGCCGACGCTGATGGAGCGCATGGCCGCGGTCAACGGCCGGCGCGACGGCGGGCTGAATCTGCTGATCATCGATGCCTGCCGCGACAACCCGTTCCGCGCCGCCGGCCGCAGCCTGGGCGTGACGCGCGGCCTGGCCGCCGGCGGCGCGGCCGGCGCCATGGTGATCTACGCCGCGGCGTCCAACCAGCGCGCGCTGGACAAGCTGGGGCCGAACGACCCCGACCCCAATGGCGTCTTCACCCGCACCCTGCTGCGCGCCATGGCGGTGCCCGGCCTGCCGGTGCGGGACATGGTCGCCCGCGTCCGGCAGGAGGTGGCGCAGGCCGCCCGCGGCATGGGCCAGGAACAGACCCCGGCGGTGTATGACGAGGCCGAGGGCGACTACATCTTCAGCCCCGGCGCCGCCAATGCGCAGACCCTGGCGGTAGCCGCGCCGCCGGCCGGTGCGCCCGCCCCCGCCGCCGCGCCGGACCGCGAGGGGATGTTCTGGGACAGCATGCGCGGCAGCAGCAACCCCGCCGACTTCGAGGCCTACCTGCAGACCTACCCGAGCGGCGCCTTCGCCGCCCTGGCGCGCAGCCGCATCGCCGCGCTGCGGGCGCCGTCGCCGGCAGGCCCCGCTCCCGCATCCACGACTCCGGCCGCCACCGCGCCCGCCTCAACGACTCCGGCTTCCACGACACCGGCCCCCACTCGGACCGCCGCCGCCACCACACCGGCGCCGCGGTCGCCGCCGCGCGGCCACGGCCTGGCGCGCACCATCCGGGTGGTCAACGCCAGCGGCGGCGGCATCGACAAGCTGCTGTTCGACCCCAGCAGCCAGGACGGCAGCAGCCCGGACCGCCTGACCACCCGGCCGATGCCCGAGGGCCAGGTGCTGGAATTGCGCCTGCCCGCCGGCGAATGCAGCTACGACCTGTATGTCGAGTTCACCGCCAACCGGCGTGGCGCGCAGTTCAGCTACGGCATCGATACCTGCCGGGAGAGTACGCTGACGCTGCGATGATGGGCCGGGGCAGCCGTGCCCGGCCCCAGGCTTCCGCCCGGCGACCGGGGCGCGGCAAGCCCGCCGCTGTCAGGCCGCCGCGCGCCCCGCCTGGCTATCCAGCCGGTAGCCGCCGCCCTCGGTCAGCAGCAGCCGGGCGTTGCCCGGGTCCGGCTCGATCTTCTGCCGCAGCCGGTAGATGTGGGTTTCCAGCGTGTGCGTGGTCACCGCGCTGTTGTAGCCCCACACCTCGTTCAACAGGATCTGCCGGCCGACCGGCTTGCCGCCGCTGCGGTACAGGTACTTCAGGATCGCGGCTTCCTTCTCGGTCAGCCGGATCTTCTTGTTGCGCGCCACTTCCAGCAGCAGCTTGGCGCTGGGGCGGAAGCTGTAGGGGCCGATGATGAAGACCGCGTCCTCGGAGTTGTCGAACACGCGGAGTTGCGCCCGCACCCGGGCCAGCAGCTCGTTCAGCCGGAATGGCTTGGCGATGTAGTCATTCGCCCCGGCATCCAGCCCGCGCACCACGTCCTGCTCGGCATCGGCGCCGGTCAGCATGATGATCGGCACCTTCAACCCGTGCTTGCGGAGCCGGGCGCACAGGTCCCGGCCATCGCCGTCGGGCAGGCCGATATCCAGCAGCACCGCGTCGTACCGGGCATCGGCGGCGGTCAGCATCGCCTCCGCCTCGGCCGCGGACCCCGCCTCGGCCGGCAGGAACTCTCCATCGACTTCCAGCTGTTCGGCCAATGTAGACCGCAGCGCGGCGTCATCGTCCACAATCAGTAGGGGGCGCGCACCTGGCATTCCTGTTCCCTGGCTAGCCGTAACCCTTGGGATAAGGGCCGCGAACTGGAGACGTCAACGCCAAGTCCAGCGCCGCAACGGCCGGCGGCGTTCGCCGCGCTACCATGACACCCCAGGCTTTTGCGGAGCAAGGGCCATGATTCCCCGGTGAGAACCACTTTCATGACAACGTCGAGAGCCGGGATTATTGCTCCCGCATCTGCGCACGGCCCCCTGGCAATCGCCCTCTCGACGCCACATTCGCGGTGCGGCATGGCAGAGATATGGAACGCCCTTCAATGAACCGGCCCACGGCCACGGCGCTGTCACCCGCGCCCCAGGACATTTCCGGCCCCGGCCCGGACGCGACCACCCTCGCGCTGCGCCAGGTGCACCGCGCCACCGCGGAACTGCGGCGCGGCGCCCCGGTGCTGCTGCACGACACCGCCAGCGGCCAGGGCCTGCTGCTGGTGGCCATGGAGACGGTGGGCGCCGGCGCCCTGGCCGAGCTGGCCGCCCTGGCCGCCGGGCCGGTGGCGCTGCTGCTGGCCCCCGCCCGCGCCGCCGCGCTGCTGCCGGCCGAGGCCGCCGACGCCACGGCCGAGGTGATTGCCCTGGCGCCCCCGGCCAGCCTGCTGGACCCCGCCTTGCTGCGCAGCCTGGCCGACCCGACCGCGGAGCGCCTGCTGCCGCAGCCGCCGCGCCGTGTGCCGGCCCCGCCCCTGGCCGCGCTGGCGCTGAGCCTGGCCAAGCTGGGCCGGCTGCTGCCGGCCCTGGTGGTCGCCCCCGCCCCGGCCGAGCCGCCGCCGGCGCTGCTGGCGGTGGCCGCCGCCGACCTGGCCGCCTATCCCGCCTCGGTCGCCACCAGCCTGAAGCGCGTCGCCGCCGCCGCGGTGCCGCTGGAGGATGCGCCGGACGCCCGGATCGTCGCCTTCCGCGCCGCCGATGGCGGCATCGAGCATCTGGCGATCCTGGTCGGCCAGCCGGAGGCCCTGGCCGCCGGCGGCGGCGCGCCGCTGGCCCGCGTGCATTCCGAATGCTTCACGGGTGACCTGCTGGGGAGTCTGCGCTGCGACTGCGGCCCGCAGCTGCGCGGCGCCATCGCCCGCATGGCGGCCGAGGGCGACGGCGTGCTGCTCTACCTGGCGCAGGAGGGGCGCGGCATCGGCCTGGTCAACAAGCTGCGCGCCTATGCGCTGCAGGACACCGGGCTGGATACGCTGGACGCCAACCGCGCCCTGGGCTGGGGCGCCGATGAGCGCAACTTCCTGGTCGCCGCCACCATGCTGCGGGAGCTGAACATCCCCCGCGTACGGCTGCTGACCAACAACCCCGAGAAGGTGAAGGCGCTGGCCGCCTGCGGGGTGGAGGTCGAGACCCGCGAGGCGCACCAGATCGCCCCCAACGGGGTGAATGACGGCTACCTGGAAACCAAGGCCCGCCGCTTCGGCCACCTGCTGGCCTGAAGCGCCCCTACAGCCGGATCCCCGCGGCGCGGATCACCTCCGCCAGCCGCGCCGCATGCGCCTTCACATGCCGCGTGGTCTCGGCCGGGCTGCGCGGCGGGGTGATGACGAAGCCCTGCTGCCCCAGCAGCCGCACCAGGTCGGGGCTGTTCAGCGCCGCCCGCGTCGCCTGCCACAGCCGCTCCACGATCGGCGCCGGCAGCCCGGCGGGGGCGTAGAGCGTCATCTCCCCGGTGCTGTCATAGCCGGTCAGCCCGGCCTCGGCGCAGGTCGGCACGTCCGGCAGCGCCGCCACCCGCGCCGGGGAGGACATCGCCAGCGCCAGCACCTCGCCGGAACGCAGCGAGGGCTGCGCCACGGGGATGGTGCAGAACATCATGTCCACCCGGCCGGCCACCACGTCCAGCAGCGCCGGCGGGTTGCCGGGGTAGGGGATGTGCAGCGCCTCGATGCCCGCCAGCCGGCACAGCAGCTCACCCGAGAGATGCCCGCCACCGCCGATGCCGAAGCTGGCATAGGTCAGCCTGCCGGGGTTGGCCTTGGCGTGGCGGATCAGCTCCGCCAGGCTGCGAGCGGGCACCTTGGGGTTCACCACCAGCACATAGGGCACATCCGCCAGCTGCTGGATCGCGATCAGGTCGCGGTCGGCGTCGTAGGGCGGTGCCGCCATCAGGTAGCGGTTCAGCTCCACGCTGTCGCCGCCGCCCAGCAGGGTGTAGCCGTCGGGCGCGCTGCGGGCGACATAGGCGGTGCCGATGCTGGTGGTGCCGCCGGGGCGGTTCTCCACCACCACGGTCTGGCCCAGCTGCTCGGCCAGCGCCCGGGCATAGGCGCGGTTGAGGATGTCCACGCTGCCGCCGGCCAGGTAGGGCACCACCAGCCGCACCGGCCGGTCCGGATAGGTGCCGGCCCCAGCTTGCCCCAGGGGTTGGGCAGCCGCCGGCCCGGCGCCCAGCAGCGCCAGCGCCGCCCGTCTGGTCAGCGGCATCAGAAGGGCTTGCTGCCCTGGATCTGCGTGCGGTGCATCCGCCGGCGCAGCGCCTGGTCGAACTCGTCGCGCCGGTGCATGACGCAGCGATTGTCCCACAGCACCACGTCGCCCTTCTTCCACTTCTGCACCCAGGTGAACTCGGGCCGCCCGGCATAGGCCCACAGGTCGTCCAGCAGCGCCTGGCTCTCGGCCAGCGGCAGCCCGATGACATGCGCGTTGCGCCGCCGCCCGAGGAACAGCGACTTCCGCCCGGTTTCCGGGTGGGTGCGGATCAGCGGGTGCACCGCGCCCGGCTGGTCCTCCGGCGCATAGCTGTCCTTGAAGCCGGCGCGCAGCTCCCCGGCGCTGTTGCGGCTGCTGTCATGCTTGCAGCTCAGCGTGGCGATCCGCTGGCGCAGCGCCTGGGGCACGGCCGCCAGCGCCGCTTCCATGTCGCAGAACCAGGTGTCGCCATGGCCCTCCGGCACCTCGATGCCATAGAGAACGGAGGCATCCGGCGGCACGTCGTTGTAGCTCATGTCGGTGTGCCAGATGCTCTCGCCATTGCCGAGGCCACCGATGGCGACGCCATCCACGATGATGTTGGAGATCACCAGCACTTCCGGCCGGGTCGGCTGGTACAGCTTGCCGGTGGTGCTGATCGGCGCGCGGTCCAGCTTGCCGAAGCGGCGGGAGAACTCGGCCAGCGCGTCGTCGTCGATGTCCTGGCCGCGCAGCCGCACCACCTTGCGGTCCAGCCAGGCGCGCTTGATCGCGGCGAAGCCGGCGTCGTCCAGATGCTGCAGGTCGATGCCCTCGATATCCGCGCCGAGCGGCGCCTCGAAGGGGCGGACATGGATCGGGCTGGGGGCAAGGCTGGCCATGGTTCAATCCTCCCAATGTTGCGGGAAGCCTGCACCCGGCCGTGGCGGCGGTAAAGCCCGCCCCGGGCCCTGCCGCTACAGGAACATCACCGCGGCGATCGCCAGGATCAGCGCGACCCCGACCCAGACCTGCAGCGGCCAGCCCATCGGGCTCATCGTGTAGGTCCGCAGGGGCCGCAGCGCCTCGGGGTCCGAGGGCGGTGGCGGCTGGCCAGGGCCGCCCGCCCCCTCGCCGCTGACCGGCGCCACGTTGTGATGGGTGATGGGACTGGTCTTCAGCCCCTCCCGGTCACCCAGGTATTCGGTATCGGTGCCCGTCACCGGGCGGGGGTCTGCGGGGTTGCCTGACATGCCGCATCAACGGCGCAGGCGGCCCACGGTTCACGGCGCCGCGCGGCCCCTCAGGTCACCCGGTCCAGTTCCCGCTCATCCAGCCCGGCCGGCACGATCGTCATCGGCACCCGCAGCCGGTGGGCGTAGCGCCCGGTCAGCGCCGAGATCAGCGGCCCCGGCCCGCCGCTGCCCGCCGCCGCCGCCAGCACCAATATGCTGATGCGCGGGTCTTCCTCGACCAGGGCCAGCAGCTCGTCGCGCGGGTCGCCCTCGCGGATCAGCAGGATCGGCATGCCGCCGGTGATCTCCTGCACCCGCGTCGCCAGGCCGGAGAGCATCTTCTCCGCCTCCTCGCGCGCTTCCTCGGCCATCATGGCGCCGACGCCGGCCCATTCCACCTGGCCCAGCGGCTCTATCACCCGCAGCAGCGCCACCCGGCCGCCGCCCTTGCGGGCGCGCAGCGCGGCGTAGCGCAGCGATATCTCGCGCTCCGGGCTGTCATCCACCACCACCAGGAACACGCGGTCCCGCTTGCCGGGCGCGGCGGCCCGTTCCTCGGTATCGGGCATCAATCCCTCCGAAACAGCACGCTGCCCAGCCAGCCCGCCAGGGCGGCCAGGAAGATGCACGCCAGACCGTAGAAGAAAGCGTGGTCCTCCGCGACATCGGCTATGCGGTCGGCGGTGCCCACGCGTTCCACGCGGAAGCTCATCTCCTCCCGCGCCGCGATCCGGCGGGACCGCACCAGCAGCACCTCCACCCTGTAGTCGCCGGTGGGCACGGTGGCCGGCAGCGGCACGGCAATGTTGAACAGCCGGCCGCCGCGGATCTCCACCGGCGCGGCATCCTCCAGCCAGAGCCCGCTGGCCTTCTCCAACTCCAGCAGCGCGGCGCGGAAGGCCGGGGACCGGCTGCCGGTGGAGGTCAGCGGCAGCGCATCCAGGCCCAGTCCATTCTCCTGGCGGATCGCCTCCGGCAGCAGTTGCCAGGCCGGGCGGGTGCCGGAGATGGCGTAGAAGCCCGGCACCTGGTTGAACCTGGCGGACGGCCCGTTGACCCAGAACACCAGCGCCTTGACCTTGCGCCGCACCACCAGCGGCCGGGTCGGCCCGCGCGCCACCACCAGGATCTCGTCGCCACCCGGGCCAATGGGCTGGTCGGTGCTGCCGAAGACCATGATCGCCTCGCCGGTGAAGGCGGTGCTGATGCGGACCTCCTGGGTGGACAGCGCGGCCACCAGCGCCTGGTCCTGCGCCCGCGCCGGGGCCGCCAGCAGCAGGGCCAGCAGCAGCGCGACCATTCCCCTCACAGCGCGGGGCCTATGGCGAAGAGCGCGTCCGGCCGCCGCACCAGGCCCCACAGCAGGCTCAGCGCCACCGCCAGCACCAGGGCGCCCAGCAGTGCCCGCGTTTCCTCGCCGCGCAGCTTGGTGCCCATGCGGGCGCCGAACTGCGCGCCGATCACGCCGCCCAGCAGCAGCAGCAGCGTCAGCACCACGTCCACGCTGCCCACCTGCACCGCCTGCAGCAGCGTCACGTTGGCGGTGACGAACACCACCTGGAACAGGCTGGTGCCGATCACCACCGCCGTCGGCATGCCCAGCAGGTAGATCATCACCGGCACCAGCATGAAGCCGCCGCCCACGCCCATGATCGCCGACAGCACGCCGATGAAGAACCCGGCCAGCGCCGGCGGAATGACGCTGATGTACAGCCGGCTCTTGCGGAACCGCATCTTCAGCGGCAGGCCGTGCATCCAGAAATGCTCGTGCAGCCGCCGCCGCACCGCGCCGCGCCGGCGGAGGATCGCGCGGACGCTCTCCATCACCATCAGCCCGCCGACGGTGCCCAGCACCACCACGTAGAAGACCGACACAGCCAGGTCCACCTGGCCGATGCGTTGCAGCAGCGCGAACAATTGCACGCCGGCCAGCGAGCCGACGAAGCCGCCCGCGGTCAGCACGCCGCCCATCTTGGGGTCCACATTGCCGCGCCGCCACTGCGCCATCAGGCCGGAAACCGAGGCGCCGAGTGTCTGGTTGGCGCCGGAGGCCACCGCGACGGGGGCGGGAATGCCGATCAGGATCAGCGCCGGGGTCAGCAGGAAGCCGCCGCCCACGCCGAACAGGCCGGAAAGCCAGCCGACCGCGAAGCCGATGCCGACCAGCAGCATGGCATCAACGGAAATCCCGGCGATGGGCAGGTAGACCTGCATCGCAGTGCTTGCTTCCAAGGGGCGGCGGGGGGCGTGGCGCTGTTTGAACCCGGCGCCCCCGCCGCGCAAGGGCGATTCGCCCCCGCCTGGCCAGCGCAACCCCGTGTGGTGCCGCCCCGGCCGCCGTCACCCGGTGGTTTCCTTCGGCCGCGCCCCGGCGCTGGACCGTGATCACCGCTGGCTGATGCGGCGATCATGGTCCAGCCATGATCGAGAGACTGATCCACGGCTTGCGGCAATTCCGCCTTGGCCAATCAGGCTCTAGGCTGGCGAAAACAGGAGACGCCGATGCCCGCCGAGCCCACCCGCCGCGCCGCCCTGGCTTCACTGGCCCTGGCCGGCTCCGCCACCGGCGCCGAAACCCGCCCAACCCCCGGCGCCAGCTGGGACACCACCAGCCCCGAGGCCGCCGGCTACCGCGCCGCCGCGTTGGAAGCCCTGCGCCCCCGCATCCAGGCGCTGCCCACCACCTCCGTCATGCTGGTCGCGGGCGGGCGGGAGGTCTGGCGCTACGGCGACCCGGCCGAGGTCAGCTACCTCGCCTCCGCCCGCAAGAGCATCCTGTCCATGCTCTACGGCCGCTACGTGGCCGATGGCACCATCGACCTGGACCGCACGCTGGAAAGCCTGGGGCTGGACGATGTCCGCGGCCTGCTGCCGATCGAGCGCCAGGCCCGCATCCGCGACCTGCTGACCGCGCGGAGCGGCGTCTACCACCCCGCCGGCAGCCCCGGCGGCGACGAGAGCGGCGTGCCCGCCCGCGGCAGCCACCCGCCCGGCAGCCACTTCCTGTACAACAACTGGGACTTCAACGTCGCCGGCACGGTGTTCGAGCAGCTGACGGGCCGCAGCGTCTTCGACACCCTGGCGCAGGACCTGGCCGGCCCCTTGGGCATGCAGGACTTCGATCGTGCCCGCCAGCGCATGCTGGGCTTCCCCACCCAGTCGCGCCACCTGGCCTACCACCTGTTCCTCTCCGGCCGGGACATGGCCCGCCTGGGCCTGCTGATGGCGCGCGGCGGCGCCTGGGGCGGGCGGCAACTGGTCCCCGCCGCCTGGGTGGCGGAAAGCACCCGCAACCACGTGCCGGCGGCGCAGCTGAGCGGCCCCTACCTGAACGGCCCGCTGGGCTATGGCTACTACTGGTGGGTGCCGGAAGGGCGTGGTCCGGATGGGGCCGGCAGCTTCATGGCCAATGGCAACTATGGCCAGTTCATCCTGGTGCTGCCCGCCATCGACACCGTCATCGTCCACCGCCGCGCGGTCAGCGACGCCTTCGCGGTGGGGCGCAACCTGGGCACCGATACCTCCAACCCCAGCCGCGTCACCGCCACGCAGTTCCTGGCGCTGGCGGAGGCCATGCTGGCGGCGCGGGCTTGAGGGGGCCCTGCCCCCTCAAACTCCAGGCCTAACCTTGAGGGGGGCTCCGCCCCCTCAAACTCCCCGCCAAGGGCCGAAAGGCCCCTGGACCCCAGGATTAAAACACATGGTTTCCAAAGGCCCCTCGGCCTTTGGCGGGGAGAGTTCGAGAGGGGCGGCGCCCCTCTCGGCTACCGCAGTATCCTGGGCAGCATGGCGTCCAGCCGCATCCGGCCCTCGGCGGTCGCTCGCAACCGGCCGTCCTGCCAGTCCAGGTAGCCGGCTTCCTCGCAGGCCCGCACCATCTCGGCGTCCAGCGCCTCGGCCATCGGCATGCCAGCGCGCACCGCCACCCGCGCGGGGTCCACCCCCTGGGCCAGGCGCAGCCCCATCAGCAGCGCTTCCCGCGCGCGGTCCGGCGGCGCCAGCGTCTCGCAGCTGGTCACGCCATGGCCCTGGCGCTCGACCAGCGCGGCCCATTCCTCCGGCGCCCGATGCCGCCGCTCCGCCAGCATCTCGCCCCCCAGCAGCAGCCGCTGGTGCGCGCCCGGCCCGATGCCCAGGTAGTCGCCATAGCGCCAATAGGCCAGGTTGTGCCGGCTTTCGGCGCCGGGCTGGGCGTAGTTGCTCACCTCATACGGCGCCAGGCCGAAGCCGGCCGCCTCCGCCACCGTCGCCTCATACAGCGCCGCCGCGTCGTCATCCCCCGGCAGCCGGAAGGCACCGCGGGCGTATTCCGTCGCGAACTTCGTCCCCGGCTCGATGGTCAGCTGGTACAGGCTCAGGTGATCCGCCGCCAAGGCCAGCGCCTGCCGCAGCTCGGCCCGCCACGCCGCCTCACCCTGCCCCGGTCGGGCGTAGATCAGGTCGAAGGACAGCCGTGGAAAAATCGCCCGCGCCGTCTCCAGCGCCGCCACCGCCTCCCCGGCGCTGTGCTGCCGGCCCAGGAAGGCCAGCGCCGCCGGGTCCAGGCTCTGCACCCCCAGCGACAGCCGGTTGACCCCCGCCGCGCGGAACGCCCGCAGCTTCGCCGCCTCCACGCTGGTCGGGTTGGCCTCCAGCGTCACCTCGCAATCCGCCAACGGGTCGAACAGCGCGAAGGCCTCCGCCACCAGCGCCGCCGTGGTGGCAGGGTCCATCAGGCTGGGCGTGCCGCCGCCGAAGAAGATGCTGGCCAGCGGCCTGCGCCCCAGCCGCGCGGCCTCAAACCGCAGCTCCGCCAGCAGCGCGGCGGCGAAGCGGCCCTGGTCGATCCGCTCCCGCACATGGCTGTTGAAGTCGCAGTACGGGCACTTGCTCAAACAGAACGGCCAGTGGATGTAGAGGGCAAGCGGTTCGACCATGCCGGCCATATGGGGGGCAGGCCCGGCCGCTGTACAGGGAACCCGCGCCATGGCCGTCCTGCCCGTCACCACCCTCGCCACCGCCCTGCTCGGCCTGCTGCTGCTGGCGCTGTCCTTCAGGGTCATCGCGGTGCGCCGCGCCGGCCAGGTCTCGCTGGGCAGCGGCGGCAACAAGCTGCTGGAAAAGCGCATCCGCGCCCACGGCAATTTCTGCGAGTACGTGCCGTTCTGCCTGATCCTGCTGGGCCTGCTGGAAGCCGGGGCCGTGCTGCCCACCGCGGCATTGCAGGGCCTGGCCGCGCTGCTGGTGCTGGCCCGCCTGTCCCACCCGGCGGGGATCGAGGGCGCCGGCATGGGCTTCCGCATGTTCGGCATGATCGGCACCTTCGCCGTCGTCATCATCGCCAGCATCACCCTGCTGCTCCGCGCGTTCGGGGCGGTGTGAGCGCGCCACCCAGCCAAGGCTTCCCCCCCGTCCACGGCCCCAGCCCCCGCGTGCTGGTGCTCGGCACCCTGCCCGGCGCCGAATCGCTGTGCCGGCAGGAATACTACGGCCTGCCGCGCAACCGCTTCTGGTGGATCATGGGCCAGCTGACCGGCGCCGGCCCGGAACTGCCCTACCCCCAACGCATCGCCCGGCTGGCCGAGGCCGGCGTGGCGCTGTGGGATGTCTGCCATTCCGCCCATCGCCCCGGCAGCCTGGATGCGGCGATCGACCGCGCGAGCATCCGCCCCAACGACATCGCCGGCTTCGTGGCCGCCCACCCGACGCTGCGCCTGGTGGCCTGCAACGGCGCCACCGCCGCCACGCTGTACCGCCGCTTCGTCAGCCTGGACCTACCGATGCTCCGCCTGCCCAGCACCAGCCCGGCCCATGCCGGCATGGCGGCCGGGGCCAAGCTGGCGCTCTGGCGCGCGGCCCTGATGCCCGTTCTGGCGCCGGGCGGCTGATCCGCGCGCTTTCCGTCCCGGGCGGTCCGGCGCCGGCCCTGCGCGGCTGTTTCACGCCGCCGGTGTTTCCACCGACGCCGATCAGACGCTAGCCTCCCCAGCCTGACCAAAAGGGAGACCCAAGCCATGTCCACCGTGAAGCAGATGCTGGCCGCCGCCGAGGCCGAAGTACCCCGCATCGCCGCCGCCGAGGCGAAGGCGCTGCACGCCGCCGGCAACGCCGTCTTCATCGACCTGCGGGAGCCGCCGGAACTCACCGCCTCCGGCAAGGTGCCGGGCGCCCTGGCCATTCCGCGCGGCCTGCTGGAATTCCGCACCGACCCCGAAGGCGCCCGCGACCCCTCGCTGGCCGCCGGCAAGACCGTCATCACCTACTGCGCCTCCGGCGGCCGCGCCGCGCTGGCGGGCAAGACGCTGAAGGAGCTGGGCTATACCGATGTCCGCAACCTCGGCGGCTTCAAGGATTGGGTCGCCGCTGGCGGCGCAGTCGAGCAGGTCTGACGCTGTCTTGGGGGGGCGCCGCCCCCTCAAACGCCCCCGCCAAGGGCCGAAAGGCCCTTGGAACCCGGGTTAGTGCGGGGTGATGCCGGCCTTGCGCGCGGCCTCGCCCCACTTGTCCAGCTCGGCCTGCACCATCCGGCGCATCGCCTGGGGGTCGCTGGTCACCACCTCGGCGCCCAGCGTCCGGTGCCGTTCCACCACCGTCGGCTGGCGCAGCGCCGCGGTGCAGTCCGCCGCCAGCTTCGCCAGCACCGCTTCCGGCAGGCCGGCGGGCGCAATCACCATGCCCCAGGTCGTCGCCTCGAAGCCCGGCATCCCCGCCTCCGCCACCGTCGGCACGTCCGGCAGCTGCGGCGCCCGCCGCGCCCCGGTGGTGGCCAGCGCCTTCAGCTTGCCGGACTGGATATGCGGCAGCACCGCCGGCACGGTGTCGAACATGATGTCCACGCGCCCGCTCATCAGGTCCGGATGCGCCTGGGTGCTGCCCCGGTAGGGCACATAGGTCAGCTCCAGCCCGGCCCGCTGGGCGAACAGCACCGGCGCCAACCGCACCACGCCGCCGGTGCCGGCGAAGGTCACGCCCGGATGCGCCTTGGCATGCGCCACAAGCTCCATCGGCGTATTGGCGGCAAAGCCCGGCGCGGCGCACAGGCACAGCGGCGTGGCGGTGCACTGGGTGACGAAGCTGAAGTCCCGCATCGTGTCGTAGGGCAGCTTGTAATAGGCCTGGTTCACCGGGTGGCCGACACTGACCAGCCCCAGCGTGTGCCCATCGGCCGGCGCCCGCGCCACCACCTCGGTGCCGACGATGCCATCCGCCCCGGCGCGGTTCTCCACCGTCACCGGCTGGCCCCAGGCGGCGGCCAGCGGCTCCGAGATCAGCCGCGCGGTGATGTCGGAGACACCCCCGGTGGTATAGGGCACCACGATCCGCACGGGCCGGCTGGGAAAGCCCGGCTGCGCCGCGGCCCCCCCGGCGGCCAGCAGGAAGGGCGAGGCAAGCAGGCTGCGACGGCTGGCATTCATTGTTTTTGTCCTGGCGTTTCCTGCCGGGCATCCTGCCCCGACCGCGCCGGTGGCAACAAGGCCGGCGTCAGCCCGGCGCCGGCCAGGTCTCCTCCGGCGGGGCGAAGCCGGCGGCGGGTTCGGGCGGCAGGGCGGCCGGGAGGGCGGCCGGGAGGGCGGCCGGCAGGGCGGCCGGCAGGGCGCCGGGCGCCACCGC
>CANGNF010000054.1 GCA_947455205.1 Acetobacteraceae bacterium
GCCGCGCCCCAGGCGGCCCGCGCCGCCGAGCCACGCGCCACCGCCGAAGCCAGCGCCGCGCCGGACAGTGCTGCCCCGCCGCGTGAGGCCGCGCCGCCACCACCCGCCCAGGCCCCGCCGCCGCCCGACGCTACGACCGCCACAGCCCCCGCCGCGCCGGCCCGGCATGCGCCGCATACCTCCCCGGCGCACCAGGTGGCGCCGGTGGTGGTGGCGGTGGCGCTGGGCCAGGGCAGCGGCTCCAGCCTGACGGTGCGGCTGAGCCCCGGCGAGCTGGGCCAGGTGGAGGTGCGGATCGAGCGCCCCGCCGATGGCTCCGCCGCCCAGGTGAAGGTGGTGGCCGAGCGGCCGGAGACGCTGGCGCTGCTGCAACGTGATGCGCCCGAGCTGGGCCGCGCCTTGCAGCAGGCGGGCATCCAGCAGGATGGCTGCCGGCTGAGCTTCAGCCTGGGCGGCGGCCAGGACCAGGGCAATGCCCCGGGCGACGGTGCCCAGCGCCAGGCCGGCCAGCACGGCCAGCCGGGCTGGGGCGGCCGCCAGGGCCGCTTCGCCGAGCCGCCGCCACTCCCACCGCCCCGCCAGGCCATGAGCCTGCTCGACCTTTCCATCTGACCGCGAGGGATCGCCCGATGACCAGCATCGCCACCGCAGCCGTCGGCAGCGCCGCCGCCCCCAGCGCCGCCGCGACGGCGTCCACCAAGATCGCCGGCGACTTCAACACCTTCCTGAAGATGCTGACGACGCAGTTGCAGAACCAGGACCCGACCAACGCGATGGACCCGACCGAGATGACCAACCAGCTGGTCGCCTTCTCCCAGGTCGAGCAGCAGATCGCGATGAACAGCAACCTGACCTCGCTGATCAGCCTGCAGCAGGCGCAGGCGCTGACCACCTCGGCCGACCTGGTGGGGCGCAAGGTGGAGCTTTCCGGCACCACGCTGCCGCTGCAATCCGGCGCGGCGCAGGTGAAGCTGCCGGTGTCCGGCACCGCCACGGCGGCGCAGGTGCATGTGCTGGACAACAGCGGCAATCTGCTGCGGACGCAGGTGGTGCAGCTGGGCAAGTCGCCGACCACCTGGACCTGGGACGGCCGCACCGACAGCGGCCGGCAGCTTTCCGACGGCGCCTATACCTACAGCGTCGCCGGCATCGGCCCTTCCGGCTCCGCCCTGCCGATGACCGCGACGGTGGTGGCCACCGCGACCGGCGTGCAGCGGCAGAACAACTCCCTGAGCCTGATGTTCGGCGCCACCGGCGTGGGCATGGACAAGGTGGTCAGCGTGGATTGAGGCCGCGCTGCCTCAGCCGATCAGGATCTCGGCCGGGGTGAAGACGAAGTCGCCGGCGCCGAGGCTGGCGGCGGCGACGCCGACCAGCAGGATCTCGTCGCCCTCCTCGTTGGCCAGCAGCGTGCTGCCGCCGCGGACATGCAGGTGCGCCAGCACCGCGGCGACGTCGTCCAGGCCGAAGCCCTGCAACTCGATCAGGTCGGTCCCGACGGTGAAGTCGGTGACGCGGTCGGTGCCGTCGCCGGCGGCGAAGATGAAGCGGTCGGCGCCCTCGCCGCCGGTCAGCACATCGGCGCCATGGCCGCCATCCAGCGTGTCGTCGCCGCTGCCGCCGCGCAGCAGGTCGCCGAAGATGCCGCCATGCAGGCTGTCCTCGCCGCCGCCGCCGAAAGCCGCCATGCGGCCGATCAGCCCGGTCACCGTGTCGTTGCCGTTGCCGCCCAGCACGGTGTCGTTGCCGAAGCGGGCATCCACCAGGTCGTCGCCGGCATCGCCGCTGACGTAGTCGTCGCCGGAGGTGCCGACCACCGTGTCGTCGCCGCCGCCGCCGAAGATCACGGCCTGGCCGAAGCCGACCGCCGCGCCGTCGATGCTGTCATCGCCGGCGCCGCCCTGGGCCTCCGCGTAGCTGCCGCGCAGCACCAGCAGGTCGTCGCCGCTGCCGCCGAACAGCGTGTCCTCACCCTCGCTGGCGGTCAGCGAATCATTGCCGGCATCGCCGGAAAGCTCGTTGTGGCCGACGCCCTCCGCCACCAGCAGGTCGTTGCCGCCATCGCCGTACAGGAAGTTGTCGCCGGCCTGGTCGGTCACCGTATCGGCGCCGGCGCCACCGGACAGGACGTCATCGCCCTCCCCGCCCAGCAGCTTGTCGGCGCCGGCATCGCCGTACAGCCAGTCATTGCCGCTGCCGCCGGCCAGCAGGTCGTCGCCGGCATCGCCATGCAGTTGGTCGTCGCCATCCTGGCCGCGCAGGTCGTCGGCGCCGAAGCCACCGGCCAGCTCGTCCTGGCCTTCGCCGCCGAACAACGCGTCGGTGCCGTTGCCGCCGGACAGCGTGTCGTCGCCGCTGCCGCCCAGCAGCACGTCGCTGCCGCCCAGGCCCCGCAGGCTGTCATTGCCGCCGGCGCCGTCCAGCACGTGCTGCAGGCTGCGGGCCGAAAGGCTGTCGTCGCCGGCGCCACCGGCCAGCGCATGGCCGCTGGCCTGCACGGTCAGGTCGATCACCAGGCCGCCGAGTTGCAGCGCCTCCACCCCGCGCAGCGTGACGGTCCCGTGGCTGTCGCTGACCGTGATGGTGCCGGCCAGCGTGTTGGTTGACCAGGCCAGGCCGGTGGCGTCGGCGGGGTCCAGCAGCGCCGTGTCCAGGCCGGCGCCGCCATCCAGGCTGTCCTGCCCGGCGCTGGCGGCCAGCGCGTCGTCGCCGTCGCCGCCCAGCAGCGTGTCGTCGCCCAGCCCCCCCGCCAGGCTGTCGTTGCCGCCGCCGCCGTCCAGCAGGTTGGCGGCGGCGTTGCCCAGCAGGGTGTCGCTGCCCGCGCCCCCGATGGCGTTCTCCACCAGGCTGGCGGCGCTGCCCTGGTATTCCAGCGCGTTGTAGACGTTGCCCTGCGCCTTGATGCCGGCATCGACATCCAGCACGGCCAGCTGGTCCGCCGCCGCCACCGACCAGCGGCCGGGGCTGAGGTCCACGCTGACCCCGCCGGCGTAGAGCGAGAAGTCGTAGGTGTCGGTGCCGCCGCCATCCCAGATGGTCTCGAAGATCCGGTCGGCGCCCGGCACGCCCTGGGAGACGCCGTCGACGAAGGTCTCGCCGGTGGTCGGGTCGAAGCGGTAGGTCGTGTTGCCGGCGCGGAAGTTGTAATTGGCGCCGTAGAGTTCCTGCAGGCCCGCGATGTCGTACATCGAGTAGGTCATCGGGTAGCCGAACGGCTCGTCGAAGTAGCCCTGGCCCGCCCGGTTGGCGACGGAGCTGTAGGACATCACCGAGTATTCCAGCGAGTCCGTGGCCAGCGGCATGATGGTGCCGTTGTGCAGCACGTCCTGGAACGGGTGCTTCAGCCCCAGGGTGTGGCCGATCTCGTGCAGGATGCCGCGGAAGGAGAAGTCGCCGATCTGCGGCTGCGAATAGTCGTTGCCGGTGGTGCCGAACCAGATGGTGCCGTCGCGCGATTCCCCGGGGAAGTCGGCGATGTAGCCGGGGAAGCTGCCCTGCGCGCTGGGCAGGCCGGGGCTGTTGGAACTGCCGAAGCGCAGCGTGGCATCGGCGCCATTGGCGTTGACGAAGCTGAGGTTGGTGAAGCCGGAGATCGGCGTCAGCGTCATCAGCGGCCCGCCCGGCAGCGCGGAGGTGCCGGTCAGCGCCGTCTCGATCTCGCGCTGCTGGGTCAGGGTGGCCGGGGTGAAGGTGTCGGTCGCCGTCAGCAGCGGGTCGTCCACGTACAGCGCGCGGTCGGTGATGAAGCTGAAGCTCAGCGTCGTCGCCGTCCACCTGGTGCCGTAGAGCATGGCGCTGAGTTCGGTGGTGGCCGGCAGGGTGATGGCGGTGAAGCCAAGGTCCGGTGGCATGCGTGCTTCCCCGCGGCGCCGGCAGCGCCGTCTCTTTTCATTCCGCGGATTTCATAACGGCAGGGAATGGGTTGCAACAAGCAATGGCGGGTTGTCGCAACCATCGCGAATGCGTGAGCCGTGTGGCCGCCCGGCCGACCCGTTCGGCGCCGCAACCGCGGCTTAACCCCGCTTAAAGCCGGCGCCCGGCAATATTTGCCCATGGCTGGCAGGGCAGGACGCATGCGGGCGCGGGGGCATTCATGGGCGGGCTGATCGCGGGGCTGAAGGCCCTTGGCGTGGTACGGCTGGCGGCCATGGGTGGCGTGGCGCTGGCCGTGCTGGGCCTGCTGGCGGCGCTGGGCATGCGCGCCAATGAACCACAGATGGCGCCGCTGTTCGGCGAGTTGGAAAGCCGCGACGCCGGCGCCGTGGTGGCCGCGCTGGACCGCGCCCGGGTGCCGTATCGGTTGGCCGGCGGCGGCAGCCAGGTGCTGGCGCCGGTGGACCAGATTCCGCGGCTGCGGCTGATGCTGGCGCGGGAAGGCCTGCCGGCCGGTGGCTCGGTGGGGTGGGAGATCTTCGACCGCGGCGACAGCCTGACCACCACGCCGTTCCAGCAGGATCTGAACCGCCTGCGGGCGATGGAAGGCGAGTTGGCGCGCAGCATCCGCACCATCCAGGGCGTGCGCGCCGCGCGCGTTCACCTGGTGCTGCCGCGGCGCGAACCGTTCAGCCGCTCCCAGGGGGAGGCGCAGGCCAGCGTGGTGCTGACCATGGCCGGCGCGACGCGGCTGGACCGCGAGGGGGTGCAGGCGGTGCTGCATTTGGTCGCCACCGGCGTGCCCGGCTTGCGCCCGGCCAATGTCAGCATAGTGGACAGCCGGGGCGAGCTGCTGGCCCGTGGCGGCCAGGCGCTGAGCGGCCCGGCCAGCGCCGCGACGCAGGATGAACTGCGGCGGGTGCAGGAGGTCAGGCTTTCCCGCGCCGTGGAGGAGATGCTGGAGCGCAGCCTCGGCCTCGGCCGCGTCAGGGCCGAAACCACGGTGGAGATGGATTTCGACCGGGTGGAGACGCGCGAGGAGCGCTTCGACCCCGAGAACCAGGTGGCGCGCAGCACGCAGAGCACGCAGGAGCAGAATCGCGGGGCCGAGCCGGCGCCGACCACGGTGGCGGGCAACCTGCCGGGCACCGAGGCGGCGACGCCGGGCGGCGCCAGCACCGAGAGCAAGACCGAGGAGACCACCAACTACGAGATCGGCCGCACCACCCGCAACGTGGTGCGCGACCAGCCGGTGCTGAAGCGCGTCTCGGTCGCCGTGCTGGTGGATGGCATCAGCGAGCCGGGCGAAGGCGGTGCGCTGCGCTGGCGCGACCGCACGCCGGAGGAACTGGCGCGGCTGACCACGCTGGTGAAGAGCGCGGTCGGCTTCAACGAACAGCGCGGCGACCGGGTGGAGGTGGTTTCCATGCGCTTCGCCGCGCCGCCGGAAGGGGGCAGCGACGCGCCGGCCGGCTTCATGGGGCTGGATTTCTCGGCGCCGATGGTCACGCGGCTGGCGGAAAGCGCGCTGCTGGCGCTGGTAGCGCTGGCCGCGATCCTGCTGCTGGGCAAGCCGATGGTCGGGCGGCTGACCGCCACGCTGGTGCCGGCGCCATCCGGCGCGCTGGCCGAGCATGGCGCCGACGCCGCGGCGCATGGCGCGCTGCCGGGCGCGGCACGGGGCGCCGGCGGCCAGCCGGCGCTGCCCGGGCAGAGTGCCGGCGCCACGGCGCTGGCGGGGGCCGAGGAGATGATCTCGCTGTCGCATGTGGAGGGGCAGCTGAAGGCGTCCTCGATCGCCGCGCTGGCGGAGATGGTCAGCAAGCACCCTGAGGAATCCGTCGGCGTGATGCGGCGCTGGCTGACCCCGGCGGAAGCGTCGTGAGCGGCTCCTCCGCCTTCCGCAAGCTGAGCGGGCCGCAGAAGGCCGCGACCCTGCTGCTGGCACTGGGCGAGGAACACGCCTCCAGCCTGTTCTCCCGCATGCATGAGGACGAGATCCGCGACATCTCCGCCGCCATGGCGCAGCTGGGCTCGGTGCCGGCGCAGATGGTGGAGGAGCTGTGCCGCGAATTCGCCGAGCAGATGGGCCAGGCCGGCAGCCTGGTCGGCAGCTTCGAGAGCACGGAACGCCTGCTGCTGAAGACGCTGCCGCCCGACCGCGTGAGCCAGATCATGGAGGAGATCCGCGGCCCGGCGGGGCGCACCATGTGGGACAAGCTGGGCAACGTGAACGAGGCGGTGCTGGCGAACTACCTGAAGAACGAATACCCGCAGACCGTCGCGGTGGTGCTGACCAAGGTGCGCCCGGAACACGCGGCGCGCGTGCTGACCCTGCTGCCCGAGGGCTTCAGCATGGAAGTGGTGATGCGCATGCTGCGGATGGAGACGGTGCAGAAGGAAGCGCTGGACGGCGTGGAGCGCACGCTGAAGGCGGAGTTCATGTCCAACCTGGCCCGCGCCCAGCGCCGCGACGCGCATGAGATGATGGCCGAGATCTTCAACAACCTGGACCGCCAGGCGGAAGGCCGCATCCTGGGCGCGCTGGAGGAACGCAACCGCGACAGCGCGGAGAAGATCCGCAGCCTGATGTTCACCTTCGAGGATCTGCAGCGGCTGGATGCGGCGGGGCTGCAGGTGCTGCTGCGCGCGGTGGAGAAAGACAAGCTGGCGCTGGCGCTGAAGGGCGCGTCGGACGCGCTGCGCGACCTGTTCCTGAAGAACCTGACGGAGCGCGCCGCCAAGCTGCTGAAGGACGACATCGCCGGCATCGGCCCGGTGCGGCTGAAGGACGTGGACGAGGCGCAGGCCGCGATCGTCGTCATGGCCAAGGACATGGCGGCGCAGGGCCAGATCGTCATGCAGGACGGCCGCGAGGAAGAGATGGTGTACTGAGATGGAAACCTTCCTGCCTTACCAGCCCGGCCGCGCCCGCGCCCTGCCCGCGCTGCGGCCGGCGCGCGCGCTGACGCTGCGCGACTTCGACGCCCCGCCGCCGACGGCCGATGCCGGGCTGGAGGAGATGGAGGCGGCCGAGCGCGCCGCGATGATGAATGCGGCGCGGGCCGAGGGCCAGGCCGTGGGGCTGGCGGAAGGCCAGCGGCTGGCGGCGGAAACCCAGGCGGCGCAGCTGGCCGGTGCCATGCAGGCGGTGGCGGCGGCGATGCATCAGGCCCATGCGGCGGCGTCGGAGGCAGTGGACCAGGCCGGCGACGCGCTGGCGCGGTTGCTGCTGGCGGCGCTGGACACCGCCCTGCCCGCGGCCAGCGCCCGGCTGGCCGCCGAGACGGCGACGCTGCTGGCGCACAAGCTGCGCCCGGTGCTGGAGGAAAGCGGTGCGCTGCACCTGAGCGTGGCGCCGGGGCTGGCGGAAGCCTGCGCGGCGGCGCTGGACGACCAGCGGATCGTGGTGACCGAGGACGCATCGCTGGCGCCGGGCGATGCGCGTGCCGAATGGCGCGGCGGCGGGGCGGCAATGGAATTGGCGCGGCAGCGTGAAATGGTGGCCGAGGTGCTGCACGCCCTCGGCCTGCAAGGACAGTAGTATCATGGCAGACGAATTCGAAGCGCTGAGCGCCGCCGAGGCCGCGGGCATGCGGCCGCAGATGGGTGCGGCGGCACGCGACCTGGAGGCGGTCTACGACATTCCCGTGCAGGTCAGCGCGGTGCTGGGCCGCGCCACCATGCAGGTTTCCCAATTGCTGAAACTTGGCCGCGGCGCGGTGGTGGAACTGGACCGCAAGCTGGGCGAGGCGGTGGACATCTACGTCAACAACCGGCTCGTCGCCCGCGGCGAGGTGGTGATGGTGGACGACAACCGGCTGGGCGTGACCATGACCGAGATTGTCAAAGCGGACCGCATGGGATGACCCGTGTCCTCGTCATCGGCTCGCTGGGCGGGGAGCTGGGCCAGGCCGCGCGCATGGCGCAGGTACGCGGCGCGCACCTGATGCATGCGGATGGCGTCGCCTCCGCCATGGTGCGGCTGCGCGTGGATGGTGCCGACCTGGCGCTGTGCGAGCTGGCGCATGATGTCGGCTGGCTGGTCTCCCAGCTGGCGGAGGAGCGCATCCACTGCCCGGTCATCGCCTGCGGCCGCAACGTGGATGCGGCGGCGGCGGTGCGCGCCATCCGCGCGGGGGCGCGGGAGTTCCTGCCGCTGCCACCGGATGCGGATTTGATCGTGGCGCTGCTGCAGGCGGTGGCCGGGGAGCCGGAAGGCCCGGTGCATGCCGACCCCGCCATGGCCGCGGTGCTGGAGCGCGCGGCGCAGATCGCGCGCGCCGAGGCCAGCATCCTGATCACCGGGGAGAGCGGCACCGGCAAGGAGGTGCTGGCGCGGCACATCCACAAGCTGAGCAAGCGTGGCGCCGGCCCCTTCGTGGCGCTGAACTGCGCGGCGCTGCCGGAGACGCTGATGGAGAGCGAGCTGTTCGGGCATGAGAAGGGCGCCTTCTCCGGCGCCGTCGCCTCGCGCAAGGGCAAGTTCGAGCAGGCCGAGGGCGGCACGCTGCTGCTGGACGAGATCGGCGAGATGGACCCGCGGCTGCAGGCCAAGCTGCTGCGGGCCTTGCAGGAAAAGGAAGTGGACAAGCTGGGCGGCAACGCGCCGGTGAAGGTGAACTGCCGGATTTTGGCCGCCACCAACCGCGACCTGGCCGGCGAGGTGCGCGCCGGGCGCTTCCGCGAGGACCTGTACTTCCGGCTCAACGTCATCACGCTGCGGATTCCGCCGCTGCGGGAAAGGCCGGGCGATATCCAGCTGCTGGCCGAGCATTTCGCCACGCGCTTCGCCAAGGCCAATGGGCTGCCGAAGCGGGCGCTGAACGGTGAGGCGCGGCTGAAGCTGGCGCAGCACGGCTGGCCCGGCAATGTGCGGGAAATGGAGAACACCATGCATCGCGCGGTGCTGCTGGCGCAGGGCGAGGTGATCGGCGCCGAGGCGATCGAGTTGCCGGTGGTGCCGCATGCGGCGCCGATGGCCACGGAAGCGGCGCCCGCCCCGGCAACGGCCGCCGCGCCGGCCAGCACCGCCAAGCCGGTGGCGCAGCTGGTCGGGCAGAAGATGGAGGTGGTGGAGCGCGACCTGATCCTGGAGACGCTGACGCATTGCCTGGGCAACCGGACACGGGCGGCTGAGATCCTGGGCATTTCCATCCGCACGCTGCGCAACAAGCTGCATGACTATCGTGCCCAGGGCGTGGCGGTACCGGGCGTGCCCGGCATGCTGCCGCCGGGGTTCTACGCGCAAGGGTTCTAGCCGATGAACGGCTTCGTCCTGCCCACCTGGCTGACGCGCGCCAAGCCCGGCAGCGACGTGGCGCTGGCGCTGGGCGTGACCATGCTGCTGGCGGTGCTGGTGGTGCCGCTGCCATCCGCGCTGCTGGACATCGGCCTGGCGCTGTCCATCACCATGGCGGTGCTGATCCTGATGGTGTCGCTGTTCCTGGAACGGCCGCTGGACTTCACCAGCTTCCCGCAGGTGCTGCTGCTGACCACGCTGCTGCGGCTGTCGCTGAACGTGGCGACCACGCGCATCATCCTGACCCATGGGCATGAGGGGCAGCAGGCCGCCGGCCATGTGGTGCAGGCCTTCGGCGGCTTCCTGATGGGCGGCGATGTCGTCGTCGGGCTGATCGTCTTCGCCATCCTGCTCGTCATCAACTTCATGGTCATCACCAAGGGCAGCGGCCGCATCGCGGAAGTCGCGGCGCGCTTCAGCCTGGACGCCATGCCCGGCAAGCAGATGGCGATCGATGCCGACCTTTCGGCCGGGTTGATCGACGAGAACGCCGCGCGCAAGCGGCGCAGCGAGTTGGAGCAGGAAAGCGCCTTCCACGGCGCCATGGATGGTGCCGCCAAATTCGTGCGCGGCGACGCCATCGCCGGGCTGATCATCACCTTCATCAACCTGATCGGCGGGCTGGCCATCGGCGTGGCCCGCAACGGGCTGAGCTTCTCCGAGGCGGCGACGACCTTCACCGCGCTGACCGTGGGCGACGGCCTGGTCAGCCAGATCCCCGCGCTGGTGATCTCAGTGGCCGCCGGCATCGTCGTCACCAAGGGCAATGGCGAAGGCACCGTCGACAAGGCGATGCTGCGGCAGCTGGGCGGCGGCTGGAAGCCGCTGGCGCTGGCCGCCGGCATGTCGGTGGTGCTGGCGCTGCTGCCGGGCATGCCGCTGCTGCCGTTCTTCGCGCTGGCCGGCATTGCCGGCGCCGGCGCCTGGTACAAGCGCAAGGAGGAGCGCCTGGTGACGCATGCGCCGCCCGTGCCGCCGCCGGAGCCGGGCGAGCCGCCGATTGCCGACGCGCTGCGGATGGACCTGCTGCGGCTGGAGCTGGGCTATGGCCTGCTGTCGCTGGCCGCCGGCGATGCGCCGAAGCTGACCGAGCAGATCAAGGCGCTGCGCCGGAGCATGGCGCAGGAGATGGGCTTCGTCCTGCCCAGCGTCCGCATCCAGGACAACATGGAACTGCCGCCGGATACCTACATCCTCCGCGTCAAAGAGATCGAGGCCGGGCGCGGCACGCTGCGGCCGCCGAAGCTGCTGGCGATCGACCCCAGCGGCAACGCGCCGACCATGGCCGGGGAGCGCACGACGGAGCCGACCTTCGGCCTGCCCGCGCTGTGGGTGGAGGAAGCGCTGCGCGACGAGGCCTTAGCCCGCGGCTGCACCGTGGTGGACTGCCCCGGCGTGGTGGCGACGCACCTGACCGAGCTGGTTCGCGAGAACATGGCGGAGCTGCTGAGCTTCGCCGAGACGCAGAAGCTGCTGGATGAACTCGGCGCCGAGCAGCAGAAGCTGGTGGCCGACCTGGTGCCGCAGCAGGTGACGCTGGGTGGGCTGCAACGGCTGCTGCAATCCCTGCTGGCGGAACGCGTTTCCATCCGCGACCTGCCGACGATCCTGGAAGGCGTGCAGGAAGCCGTGGCCGGCGGGCATCGCAGCCTGCCCAGCATGCTCAGCGTGGTGCGCTCTCGGCTGGCGCGGCAGCTTTCCGAGGCGGCGAAGAGCCCGGCCGGCTATGTGCCGATCATCGCGCTGTCCAGCGATTGGGAACTGGCCTTCGCCGAGAGCCTGGCCGGCCCGCCGGAAGACCGGCAGCTGGCGATGGCGCCGTCGCGGTTGCAGGAGTTCATGCATCGGCTGCGCGATACGCTGGACGCCGCGGCCAATGCCGGCGAATCGCCGGTGCTGGTCTGCTCCGGCGGCATCCGCAATCACGTTCGCGCCATCGTCGAGCGGTTTCGTCCGTCCACGGTTGTATTGGCGCAACAGGAGATACATCCGCGCGCGCGCATCCGCTCCGTGGGCAGTCTGTAAACTATCAGCCCCTAGGGTCGCGGCATGAGGCTCAGGCTCTTCCGCGCACCCAGTATGGCCGAGGCAATGGCGATGGTCCGCGCCGAACTCGGCGAGGATGCCGTGATCCTCGGCAGCCGTCGCGTGTCCGGGGAGATGGAAGTCACCGCGGCGCTGGAGCCGGCCGACCCCATCCTGATCCCGCCGGTGCCGTCCGCGGCGATCCGCCCGGCGGCGACGGTGGCGGCGGAACGCGCGGCGCGGCTGGCGCTGCTGACCCGGCACAACATGCCCCGCGCCATGGCGGAGGACCTGGCCGATGGCGTGCTGGCGGAACGGCTGCGCGCGATGCTGAACTTCGCGGAGATGCCGCTGGGGCCGCGCCGGCCGCTGCTGCTGGCGGGGCCGCCGGGTGCCGGCAAGACCGTCAGCTGCGCCAAACTGGCGACGCGCGCGGTCATGGCCGGGATGGCGCCGCTGGTCATCACCACGGATGGCGCCCGCGCCGGCGCGGTGGAGCAGTTGGCGGCCTATACCCGGCTGCTGGGGCTGACCCTGGCGGTGGCGCCGGGGCCGGGGACGCTGGGCAAGGCCATGGCGCATCGGCAGCCCGGCCAGCCCGTGCTGATCGACACCGCGGGCTGCGACCCGTTCGACAGCGCCCAGGCGACCGAGGTGCATGCGCTGGCCCGTGCGGTGGAAGCCGAGATGGTGCTGGTGCTGCCGGCGGGGCTGGACGTGTGCGAGAGCGCCGAGTTGGCGCAGGCCTTCACCGCGCTGGGCGCGCGGCATCTGCTGCCGACCAGGCTGGATTTGGCGCGACGGCTGGGCGGCGTGCTGGCGGCGGCGGCGGGCGGGTTGGCCTTCACCTCCGCTGGTGTGGGGCCGGGTGCGGCGGATGGGCTGGCAGAGATGACGCCGGAATGGCTGGCGGCCTGCCTTGAAGGCCGCAGGGAGGGCGCGCAATGAGCGGACGCATCATCGCCATCGCCTCCGGCAAGGGTGGCGTGGGCAAGACCTGGCTGTCGATCTCGCTGAGCCAGGCGCTGGCGCGCGAGGGCGAGCGCGTGCTGCTGGTGGATGGCGATTTCGGCCTGGCCAATGCGGATGTGCAGCTGGGGCTGGACCCCCGGCGAGACCTGGCCGACGTGCTGACCGGCCGCTGCACCGTGGCCGAGGCGGCGGTGGCGCATGCGGCGGGCTTCGACGTGCTGCCCGGCCGCAGCGGCAGCGGCGCGCTGGCGGCGCTGGACGGCGCCGGGATGAACCGGCTGCTGGTGGCGCTGGATGAAGCGCGGATGGGCTGGCCGCTGGTGGTGCTGGACCTGGGCGCGGGGCTGGACCCCAGCGTGCGGCGGCTGGCGGCCTCGGCCGAGACGCTGCTGGTGGTGGCGACCGATGAGCCGACCAGCCTGACCGACGCCTATGCCGTGCTGAAGCTGCATCGGCGGGACGCGCCGGGCGCCGATGCGCGGCTGGTGGTGAACCAGGCGCAGGACCGCACCAGCGGGGAGCGCACCTGGGCCACGCTGAACCGCGCCTGCGAGGGCTTCCTCGGCGCTGGCGTCGCATTGGCCGGCGTGATCCGGCGGGACGCGAAGGTGCCCGAAAGCATCCGCCGGCAGACGCCGCTGCTGACGCGCCACCCCGGCAGCACGGCGGCGCAGGATGTCGAGGCTTTGGCGCGCGGGTTGCTCGCGCTGGCCTAGCGTCTGATCGGCGCCGGTGGGACCACCGGCGGCGTGAACCAGCCGCTCAAGCGTCAGGCCGGCGTATCTCCCGCCAGCGTCACCCGGTGCAGCAGCCGCTTGTGGCCGTGGTAGTCGTTGACCGGGTTGTGCAGCGCGCAGCGATTGTCCCAGAACGCCATGCTCCCCGGCTCCCACTGGAAGCGGCAGGTGTATTCCGGCTTCACCTGGTGGGCGAAGAGCCAGTCCAGCAGGCCCGCGCTCTCCGCCACGCTCATGTCCTTGAAGCGCAGCGTGTGGCCGAAGTTCACGTACAGCGACTTGCGGCCGGTCTCCGGGTGGGTGCGGATGACGGGGTGCTCGGCCTCGCTCTTGCCGCGGCCGCCGCCGGGGGCCTGGTCTTCCCGGGTGCGGGAGAACTCGGCCTTCACGCTGCTGAACACCGCGCGCAGCGGCGCCAGCAGGCGCTTCATCCCGTCGGACAACCCGTCATAGGCGGCGTAGCCACTGGCGAAGAGCGTGTCGCCACCCTGCGGCGGCAGTTCGCGCGCAATCAGCATGGTCGCCATGGGCGGTTGCGGCAGATAGGTGGTGTCGGCGTGCCAGAGACCGCCGAAATTCTGCGTCTCGTGCGCCAGCTTCACCACCGGGATCACCTCCGGCGCTTCATCCAGCCCCTTCAGGAAGGGGTAGTGGATCACCTCGCCGAAGCGATGCGCGAAGGCGGCCAGTTCCGGCGCCGTCAGCTCCTGGTCGCGGAAGAACAGCACCGAGTGGGCCAGCCAGATGCGGCGCAGCTCGGCGATGGTCTCGGCGGGCATGTCGGGGCGCAGGCGAATGCCGCGGATCTCGGCGCCGATGCTGCCGGACAGGCGCTTGACCTGCAGGCCGGGGATGCTGCCATCCATTGTTCAGTGCTCCTGGAACGTCCCGTTGGGGCGGAGGGTAGAACCGCGCCGAGGCCCTGGCCAGCATGGTTTGGGCGCCGCCCAAAGCAGGCTAGGGTTGCCGGCAAAAGGAACCCGCCATGCACCCGACCCGCCGCGCCCTGCTCGCCCTCCCCTTGGCCTCGCCCGCGCTGGCGCAGGGCGCGTGGCCGACGCATTCCATCCGGCTGATCGTGCCCTTCGCCGCCGGGGGCGCCGCCGACAGCGCCGCCCGCGCCATTACGCCGAAGATGAGCGAGCGGCTGGGCCAGGGCTTCGTGGTGGAGAACCGCACCGGCGCCGGCGGCAGCCTGGGCGGCGGCACCGTCGCCGCCAGCGCGGCGGATGGCTACACCCTGCTGTGGGATGCATCCTCCCACCTGGTGAACCCGGCGGTCATGCGCGGCCTGACCTTCGACTATGCCACCGCCTTCACCCCGATCTCCCAGGTGGTGACCTTCCCCGGCGTGCTGGCGGTGAAGACGGGCTTTCCGGCGCAGACCCTTGCCGAGTTCATCGCCGCCGCCAAGGCGCGACCGGGCAGCATCAGCGTGGGCACCCAGGGCAATGCCACCGCCGGGCATCTCGGCCTGCTGCAGTTCAGCAAGCTGGCGGGGATAGAGGTGATCCACGTGCCCTACCGCGGTGGCGCCGATGCGGCGCGCGACCTGGCCGCCGGCAGCGTGGACGCGGTGTTCATCACCACCGTCAGCTCCGGCCCGGTGGTGGATGCCGGGCGCGGGCGCTTCCTGGCGGTGACGACGCTGGAGCGGGTGCCGAGCCGGCCCGCCGTGCCGACCCTGGCGGAAAGCGGCTTCCCCGGCTTCGATTCCAACGAATGGGCGGCGCTGTTCGCCCCCGCCGGGCTGGACCCGGCGATCCGCGACCGGCTGTACCAGGCGCTGGCCTTCGCGCTGGCCGATGACGGGGTGAAGCAGAGGCTGGCGCAGATCGGCGCCGTGCCGGTCGGCAGCCCGCCGGACCGCTTCGCCCGCTTCTGCGTGGAGGGACGGGCCGAGATGGCCCGGCTGGTGCGCGAGGCCAATATCCGGCTGGAATAGCGATGCCGCTGTTGCCGCCGCGGGGTTTCGGCAACACTGTGGCGCATGGGTCAAGCCGGGGGGCGGCATGAGCTTCGCACAGTTCCTGACGCTGCTGGTGGCCGCCTGCGTGGTGCTGCTGACGCCGGTGGCCAGCCTGATCGGGCTGGGCTTCGCCCTGCCGGAGCTTGGCCGGATATCCGCGACGCTGTTTGCCACCGCCGTGGTGGTGCGCCGGCGCGGCGTGGCGGAGTGGCTGCCGGTGGCGGGCTGGTTGGCGCTGGGGGCGCTGGCCGCCAACCTTGTGCTGCCGGCCCTGGGCGTGCGCCCGGCCTTCGAGGTGGAGGCCCCCGAACTCGGCTGGGTTGAGATCGGCTGGCGCCTGGTCTTCCTGCTGCTGCTGCTGCGCGGCCAGGGCGGCTGGGGCGATGGCGCGCTGCTGGCGCTGTGCGTCGCCACCAGCCATGCCGGCAGCCTGGCGCTGGTGCTGGGCATGCCGTTCCAGGCGCCCGGCCCCGGCCAGGCCTGGGTCTTCGCGCCAACCGAGATCCTGGCCGCACTGGCCGCGGTGACCACCGGGCTGGTGACGCTGCTGTGCTGCGGCCTGGCGCTGGGCTGGGCCGCCGGCTGGGCGCTGCCGCGACGCTGGCGGCTGCTGGCCTGGCTGGGCGTGCTGGGCTGCGTGCTGCAGGCGGTGGCGCTGCTGCGGGGCTGACCGGCCGTGCCGGCGGGATGACAGCTTGAGACAGCAGCACGCTTGTCGCGCCCCGTGTGGTGGTGGCAAATGCGCCCGCCGGCCCGGCTTGCGGGCTGCAGTGGCAGGACCAACATGCCGACAACGGTGAAGCGAACCGGCCCCCTGGCCGCCTCTGGCCAGCGGCGCATGCGGGCCAGCCAGGCCCCGGCCCAACCCGGGCTGTTTCGTCGGCTGATGCTGGGGCTGGACCGGTTGAAGGACGACGTGCTGCGCCCCGGCGCCCGGCTGCCGCCGCCGCGCAGCACCTATTGCTACCTGGGCAACGACCGGGCGCTGGCACTGACCCACCAGGGCCACAAGATCTACCTGGATACGCGCGACATCGGCATCACCCCGCACATCGCCATCCATGGCTGCTGGGAGTTGGAGGTGGAGATGGCGCTAGCCCGGCTGATGAAGCCCCGCCAGCGTGTCATCGAGGTGGGCGCCAACATGGGCTACCACACCCTGGCCATGGCGCAGGCCATCGGCCCCGGTGGCGACCTGCACGCCATAGAAGCCAATCCGCGGGCGCTGGCGCTGCTGCGCGATACCCTGGCGGTAAACGGCTTTGCCGAGATGACGACGGTGCATGCCGTGGCCGCGCTGGACCAGGCTGGCGAAGTCACCTTCGACGCCAACCCCCACCATATCGGCAGCGGCCACTGGGGCCTGCCGGCGGCGGAGGCGCGCGGCTACACTAACAGCTTCACCGTGCCGGCGGTGACGCTGGACGGGCTGCTGCTGGAGCGCATGGGCCGGGTGGACCTGCTGCGGATGGATGCCGAGGGCAGCGAGCCGCAGGTGCTGCGCGGCGCCGAGCAACTGATCCTGAACTCACCGAACATCCGGATCGTCACGGAATGGTCGCCGGGCATGATGCAGGTGCGGACCGACATTCCCGCGCTGGTGGCCTGGCTGGAGGGCATGGGGTTCCGCTTCTGGCGGATCGGCGCCCAGGGGCGGCTGGAGCCGGTGCCGGGCCGGCACCTGGTGGCGCTTACCCACTGCGAACTGGTGATGAGCCGGCAGACGCCGGAGTAGCCTTGGCGGCATCGGGTTGCCGCCGGCACGGGTGCGGCGCCGGAATTGAAAAGGGCGGAGAGGTTGCCCTCTCCGCCCCTTCAGGCACACGCTGATGCGTGGCTTATTCCTGGCCGGCCTCGGCTTCCTCGGCCACTTCCGGCTTCGGGCCGCTGTCCAGGCCCTTGGCGGCCGGGTCGCGGTCAACCAGCTCGATCACCGCCATGTCGGCCGCGTCGCCGTAGCGGACGCCGGCCTTCAGCACGCGGGTGTAGCCGCCGCTGCGGGTCTTGTAGCGGTCCGCGATGGTGGTGAAGAGCTTGTCAACCACCTTCTGGTCCATGATCTGCGCATAGGCCTGGCGCCGCGCATGCAGGCCGCCACGCTTGCCCAGCGAGATGATGCGCTCCACGTAGGGGCGCAGTTCCTTCGCCTTCGGCAGGGTGGTGGTGATCTGCTCGTGCTTCAGCAGGCTGGTCGCCATGTTGCGGAACATGGCAAGCCGGTGGGTGGAGGTGACGTTGAGCTTCCGCCCGGCCATTCCGTGACGCATGGTGATGTATCCCTAGATTCTATCGCAGCGCCGGTTTCAGAACGGCTCTTCCAGCTTCTTCGCCAGGTCCTCGATGTTCTCCGGCGGCCAGCCGGACACGGTCATGCCCAGCGCCAGCCCCATGGAGGTGAGGACCTCCTTGATCTCGTTCAGCGACTTGCGGCCGAAGTTCGGGGTGCGGAGCATCTCCTGCTCGGTCTTCTGCACCAGGTCGCCGATGTAGACGATGTTGTCGTTCTTCAGGCAGTTCGCCGAGCGGACGCTGAGCTCAAGCTCATCGACCTTGCGCAGCAGATTGCGGTTGAACGGCAGGTCGTCCCGCTCTTCCTCGACCTTGCGCTCGCGCGGCTCGTCGAAGTTGATGAACAGCTGCAGTTGGTCCTGCAGGATGCGGGCGGCCAGGGCCACAGCGTCCTCAGGCTGCACGGTGCCGTCCGTCTCCAGGTCCAGCACCAGCTTGTCGTAGTCGGTGCGCTGGCCAACGCGGGTCGGCTCCACGCGGTAGGCCACGCGGCGCACCGGGCTGTAGATGCTGTCGATCGGGATCAGGCCGATCGGCGCATCCTCGGGACGGTTCTCGCTGGCCGGGACATAACCCTTGCCGGTGGCGACCGTCAGCTCCATCGACAGCTTGGCGCCGTCGTCGAGCGTGCAGATCACCAGGTCCGGGTTGGCGATCTCGATGTCACCGGTGGTCTGGATCTGGCCGGCGGTAACCTCGCCGGGGCCGGTCGCGGTCAGCTGCAGGCGCTTCACGCCCTCGCCCTGCATGCGGACGGCCATCTGCTTCACGTTGAGGACGATGTCGGTGACGTCCTCACGCACGCCCTGGATGCTGCTGAACTCATGCAGCACGCCGTCGATGCGCAGCGCCGTCACCGCCGCACCCTGCAGCGAGGACAGCAGCACGCGACGCAGCGCGTTGCCCAGCGTCATGCCGAAGCCGCGCTCCAGCGGCTCGGCCACGATGGTCGCCTTGCGATGCGGGTCCGACCCCAGCTCGACTTCGAGCTTCTCGGGGCGGATCAGCGAACGCCAGTTACGTTCAATCACCAGCAATCTCCTTCGTCGTTGCCATCCGGGCCGCCATTGGCGAACCCCGGACTCGACGATTGGGTTTCGCGCCGGTCAGGCGCGATGATTGGCCTGCGAGCGCAGCCTTAGACGCGGCGGCGCTTGCGCGGGCGGCAGCCGTTATGCGGAATCGGCGTCACGTCACGAATGGCGGTGACGTAGAAGCCGACCGCCTGCAGGGCACGCAGCGCGCTCTCGCGGCCCGAACCGGGGCCGGAGACCATGATCTCCAGCGTCTCCATGCCGTGCTCGCGGGCCTTGCGGCCCGCATCCTCGGCGGCAACCTGGGCGGCATAGGGCGTCGACTTGCGGCTGCCCTTGAAGCCCTGGCTGCCCGAGGACGACCAGGCGATGGCGTTGCCCTGGGCGTCCGTGATGGTGACGATGGTGTTGTTGAAGGAGGCGAGGACGTGCGCCACACCGGAAGAAATGTTCTTCCGTTCCTTCTTGCGCGGGCTGCGCGCAGCGCCGGCGCGGGGTTCGCGTGCCATTTACTTCGTCACCTTCTTCTTGCCGGCAATCGCCACCGCCTTGCCCTTGCGGGTACGGGCGTTGGTGTGCGTCCGCTGACCGCGGACCGGCAGGCCACGGCGATGACGCAGGCCGCGATAGCAGGCCATGTCCATCAGACGCTTGATGTTCATCGCGACTTCACGCCGCAGGTCGCCTTCGACCCGGTATTCCCGGTCGATCAGCTCACGGATGCGGAGAACCTCCTCATCTGTCAGCTGGTTGACGCGGCGCTCCAGCGGAATCGAAAGCTTCTCGCAGATCTCGACCGCGTTCTGCGGCCCGATCCCGTAGATGTAGCGAAGCGAGATAGCCACCCGCTTGTTGGTCGGAATGTTCACACCGGCGATGCGCGCCACGTCTCAGCTCCTGGAGCCTAGAGCTCCTGCTCGCGCCAGCGGGGCCACCGGGGGGTGGCCAGCCAGCAAAATGTTCAAAACACCTACTTAGTGCAACGGCTGAACGCGACCGCAGGGGAACCCGTTAGGGCAAACCCCTGGCCGCGAGAGGCGCGGACTATACTGGCCCACCCCTTGCCGTCAATAGTCGAATCATGACTTCGAAGAGCCGAGGATCGCCTCGATCTGGCGGGCAACCTCGGCCATCTCGGCCATGCCATCCACCACCCGCAACGTGCCCTGGGCAGCGTAGTAGGGCAGCAGGGGCGCGGTCTGGCGGTGATAAGCCTCCAGCCGCGCACCCACCGTGGTGGCGTTGTCGTCGGCGCGGCGAATGAACTCGGTGCCGCCGCACTTGTCGCAGGCACCAGGCTTGGCCGGCGCCTTGAAGCTGTCGTGGTAGCCCTCACCGCACTTGGCGCAGGTGAAGCGACCGGAAATGCGCTCGACCAGGGCCGCGTCGTTAACCTGCAGCTCGATCACGTGACCCAGCGGCATGCCCTTCTGCTTCAGCAGCACGTCCAGCGCCTCGGCTTGCGGCACGGTGCGGGGGAAGCCGTCCAGGATGAAGCCCCGAGTCGCATCCGGCTGGCTGACCCGGGCGCCGAGCATGGCGATGACCAGGGCGTCCGGCACCAACTCGCCGCGCTCCATGATGCCCTTGGCCTTCTGGCCAAGCTCGCTGCCGCTCTTCACCTCGGCACGCAGCATGTCGCCGGTGGAGATCTGCACCAGGCCGTGCCGCTCCTCGAGCAGCTTGGCCTGGGTGCCCTTACCGGCCCCGGGCGGGCCAAGCAGGATCAGGTTCATGGTCGTGGCGCCCCTCTCATCCCCGTTCAGCGCGGCCGTGGCGAGCCGCGGCCGCCCAGGCGTGCCTTCTTGATCAGCCCCTCATACTGGTGGGCAAACAAGTGTGACTGCACCTGCGCGACCGTGTCCATGGTGACGGAGACGATGATCAGCAGGCTGGTGCCGCCGAAGTAGAACGGGACGCCGTAGTTGGAGATCAGGATCTCCGGCAGCATGCAGACCACGCAGAGGTAGATCGCGCCCACCGCGGTCAGCCTGGTCAGCACCCGGTCGAAATAGTCCGACGTGCTCTGGCCAGGCCGGATTCCCGGGATGAAGCCGTTGTACTTCTTCAGGTTGTCGGCCGTCTCGGTCGGGTTGAACACCACGGCGGTGTAGAAGAAGGCAAAGAAGATGATCAGCGCCATGTACAGCGCCATGTAGAGCGGCTGGCCATGCGCCAGGGCGTTGGTGATCCGCGTCAACCAGGTGTCGTCGGCCGCATCGGTGCTGAAGCCGGCGATGGTCGCGGGCAGCAGCAGCAGCGAGGAGGCGAAGATCGGCGGGATCACGCCGGCGGTATTCAGCTTCAGCGGCAGGTGGGTGGCTTCCCCGCCGAACATGCGGTTGCCGACCTGGCGCTTGGGGTACTGCACGGGAATGCGCCGCTGCGCCCGCTCCACGAAGACCACCAGGCCGATCACCGCGAAGGCGATGAAGATGAAGGCGATGATGAAGAAGGTGGACAGCGCGCCGGTGCGGCCGAGTTCCAGCAGGGTGGCCAACGCCGAGGGCAGGTTGGCGACGATGCCGGTGAAGATGATCAGCGAGGTGCCGTTGCCGATGCCGCGCGCGGTCACCTGCTCGCCCAGCCACATCAGGAACAGGGTGCCGCCGGTGAGGGTGATGACGCAGGACACCCGGAAGAACATGCCGGGATCGGCGACCGCGGGGCCGAAGCTGCCGCGCATGCCTTCCAGACCCACCGAGATGCCCCAGGCCTGGAACAGCGCGATCACCACCGTCAGGTAGCGGGTGTACTGGTTCAGCTTCTTGCGGCCCGACTCGCCTTCCTTCTTCAGCGACTCGAGCTGGGGGACGGCGGCGGTCATCAGCTGGATGATGATGCTGGCGCTGATGTAGGGCATGATGTTCAGCGCGAAGACGGTCATGCGCCCGAGCGCACCGCCGGTGAACATGTCGAACATGCCGAGGATCCCGCCGCCATGCTGGCGCAGGATCTCACCCATCACCGCGGCGTCGACGCCGGGGACCGGGATGTAGGTGCCAAGCCGGAACACGATCAGCGCGCCCAGCGTGAACCAGAGCCGCTTCTTCAGCTCGGTCGCCTTGGACAGCACGCCAAGGTTGAGGTTGGACGCCAATTGTTCGGCGGCGGAAGCCATGTGATTGGGCCCTTTTCACGACTATGGCGCCCGCGACCGGGAACCAGGTTCCCGGCGGTGGCGCCATAGCCACGCGATCCAGACTAGGTAGCGACCCCGGCCCCTTGGAGCAAGGCAGGGGAAGCAGGCGTCAGGCGGAGGCTTCCGCCTCAGCCGGCGCGACCAGCACCGTCACGGTGCCGCCCGCCGCCTGCACCGCCGCGATCGCCGCGGCCGAGGCGCGCGAGACCGTGATGGTGATGGGACGGGTGATCTCGCCACGGGCCAGCAGGCTGATGCCGGCCAGCTTGGCGCCGGTACGGACAATGCCCGAGGCCAGCAGCGCCGCTTCATCCAGCGGACCGGCCGGCACGGTGCCGGCTTCGATCGCCGCATTCAGCGTGCCGATGTTGAGGGGCGCATATTCCTTGCGGAAGATGTTGACGAAGCCCCGCTTCGGGAAGCGCCGATAGATCGGCAGCTGGCCGCCTTCGAAGCCGTTGATGGCAACGCCTTCGCGCGCCTTCTGGCCCTTGACGCCCTTGCCCGAGGTCTTGCCCTTGCCCGAGCCGATGCCGCGCCCAAGCCGCTTGGACTTGTAGCGGGCGCCGTCGTTGTCGCGCAGTTCGTTCAGCTTGACCATCTCAGCCCTCCACCTTCACCAGGTGAGCAACCTTGGCGATCATGCCGCGCACGGAGGGGGTGTCCTCCAGCGTGCGGGTCCGACGGATCTTGTTCAGGCCCAGGCCGATCAGTGTTTCCTTCTGGCCGGGCTTGCGCCCCGCCACGGAACGCAGCTGGGTGACCGTGACGGTCTTCTTCTCGTCAGCCATTCGCGGCCTCCTGGGCCTCGGCCGGCGCCGCGTCCTTGCGCGGGCCAAGCAGGTCGGAGACCTTCTTGCCGCGGCGCGCCGCCACAGCCCGCGGGCTGGTGCAGCGGGACAGCGCGGCGAAGGTCGCCTTCACCATGTTATGCGGATTGGCCGAGCCCAGGCACTTGGCGACGACATCGCCCATGCCCAGCGTCTCGAACACGGCGCGCATCGGACCACCGGCAATGATGCCGGTACCCGCCGGAGCTGCGCGCAGGATCACGCGGCCAGCGCCGAACTCGCCGATGACGTCGTGGTGCAGCGTACGGCCCTCGCGCATCGGCACCCGGATCATGGTCCGCTTGGCCTGCTCGGTGGCCTTGCGGATCGCTTCCGGCACTTCGCGCGCCTTGCCGGCGCCCCAACCAACGCGGCCCTTCTCATCGCCCACCACGACCAGCGCGGCAAAGCTGAAGCGACGACCACCCTTAACCACCTTGGCGACACGGTTGATGGTGACGAGCTTGTCCTTCAGCTCATCGCCGTCCGTGCGCTCCTGACGGTTCTCATTACGGTCCCGGCCACGGCCGCGGCGGCGATCACCTTCGCCACCACCTTCGCCGCCACCACCGCTCCTCGGTTCACGTGCCATGATGCGCTATCCCCTCAGAACGACAACCCGCCCTCGCGGGCGGCTTCGGCCAGCGCCTTGACGCGGCCGTGGTAGATGTAGGGCCCGCGGTCGAAGACCACCGCGGTGACGCCGGCAGCCAGGGCACGTTCCGCCACCAGCTTGCCGATCGCCGTCGCGGCATCCTTGTCGGCGCCGGTCTTCAGGCTCTCGCGCAGGTCCTTCTCCATCGACGAGGCAGCGGCCAGCGTGCGGCCCTGCTTGTCGTCGATCACCTGGGCGTAGATGTGCTTGCCGGAACGGAACACCGACAGCCGCGGACGGCCACCGGACTTCTGCTTCAGCTGGTAGCGCAGGCGCGAGCGCCGGCGCTCCTGGAGTTCGAGCTTGTTGGCAGCCATTACTTCTTCTTACCCTCCTTCCGGAGGATCTGCTCGTTGTCGTACTTCACGCCCTTGCCCTTGTAGGGCTCGGGGCCGCGATAGGCACGGATCTCGGCGGCAACCTGGCCAACCTGGCGCTTGTCGGCGCCGGAGACCTTGATGGCCGTCGGCTTCTCGCAGACGATGGTGATGCCGGGCGGGATCGTGTAGCGGATCTCGTGGCTGTAGCCCAGGTTCAGGACCAGGTCCTTGCCCGCGACCGCCGCCTTGTAGCCGGTGCCGTTGATCTCCATCGACTTCGTGAAGCCGCTGGAGACGCCGATGCACATGCCGTTGATCAGGCTGCGCGTGGTGCCCCACATGGTGCGCGACCGACGGTCGGACCCACGCGGCTTCACCGCCACCAGGTTGCCGTCGATCTCGACATCGACCACATCCGTGAGGTCGAGCTTCAGCTCACCGAGCTTGCCCTTCGCCACCACGGTGCGGCCCTGCAGCGCCACCTGGACGCCAGCCGGGACAGGGACCGGATATTTGCCAACGCGTGACATGCCATCCCTCCCCTAGAACACGCGGCAGAGGACTTCGCCGCCAACATTGGCAGCGCGGGCCTCATTGTCGCTCATCACGCCACGCGGCGTGGACAGGATCTGGATGCCGAGCCCGTTGTAGAACTTCGGCAGCTCCTTGATCTTCGAATAGACGCGCCGGCCAGGCTTGGAGATACGAGCGACCTCCTTGATGGCGGGCTCGCCCTCCGAATACTTCAGTTCGATCTCGATCTGGCTGATGCCAGGGCGGAGCTCGCTCACTTTCCAGGCGCGGATGAAGCCTTCACGCTTCAGCACCTCGAGGACATCCGTACGCAGGCGGCTGGCCGGCGAAACGCAGCGCGACTGGCGCGACTTCTGCGCGTTGCGGATGCGGGTGAGCATGTCCCCGAGCGGGTCGGACAACGACATGCGGCCCTCCTACCAGCTTGCCTTGACCACACCGGGGATCTGACCAGAATTGGCCAACTCCCGCAGCTGGTTACGGCACAGCTTGAACTTCTGATAATTGCCACGCGGACGGCCCGTGACCTCGCAGCGGAGGCGGACGCGGATGCGTGCCCCGTTGCGCGGCAATTGCGCCAGCTTCAGGCTCGCCTCGAAGCGATCCTCAACCGGCAGCTCACGGTCCATCACCACTGCCTTCAGCGCCGCGCGCTTGGGCGCATGGAGCTTGGACAGCTTCTCACGGCGCTTGTTCTTCATGATGGAAGAAGTCTTGGCCATACGGTCTATATCCTCCGGAACCTGCCGGGCTACCCCGGCGGTTTTCCAAGATCAGTTCTGGAAGGGAAGGTCGAAAGCCTTGAGCAGGGCCTTCGCTTCCTTGTCGGTCTTCGCCGTGGTCACGAACTGGATGTCCATGCCACGAACCGCGTCCACCTTGTCGTAGTTGATTTCGGGGAACACGATCTGCTCCTTCATGCCCATGGCATAGTTGCCACGGCCGTCGAAGCCACGATTGCCCGGAATACCACGGAAGTCGCGGACCCGGGGCATGGCGATCGTCACCAGGCGGTCCAGGAACTCGTACATCCGCGCCTTGCGCAGCGTCACCTTGCAGCCGATCAGCTGACCCTTGCGGATCTTGAAGCCGGCGATCGCCTTCTTGGCCACGGTCTTGACCGGCTTCTGGCCGGAGATCGCAGTCAGGTCGGCCACCGCGGCGTCCAGCTTCTTGCCGTCCGCCGCCGCTTCACCAACGCCCATGTTGATGACGATCTTGGAGAGCTTCGGAACCTGCATCGGGTTCGTGTAGCCCAGCTCGGCGGTCAGCGCCTTGCGGATCTCATCCTGGTACCGCCGCTGCATGCGCGGCAGTTCCTTCGGGCTCGCCTGCGCGGCGCCGGCGGCGGCGGAAATCGCCGTCCCCTTGGCTTCCTCGCTCTTGCGCGGCGCGGCCTTGGCCCCGCCCTTCTTGCTGTCGCTCATGCGTCAAGCACCTCGCCAGACGGACGCGCCACGCGCACCTTCTTGCCGTCCGCCAGGACGGTGAAGCCAACGCGCGTCGGCTTGCCGGACTTGGGATCCACCAGCGCCAGGTTGGACAGCTGGATCGGAGCCTCTTTCTCGATGATACCGCCCGGCTGGTTCATGCCGGTCGGCTTCTGGTGGCGCTTCACCATCTGGATGCCACGCACCAGGGCGCGGCCTTCCTCGGGGTTCACGGACAGCACTTCACCGCGCTTGCCCTTGTCACGCCCGGTCAACACGGCAACCGTGTCGCCCTTACGGATCTTCGCGGCCATGCTTACAGCACCTCCGGCGCCAGGCTGATGATCTTCATGAACTTGCGCGCACGCAGTTCACGCACCACCGGCCCAAAGATACGCGTGCCGATCGGCTCCATCTGCTTGTTGATGAGCACCGCGGCGTTGGTGTCGAAGCGGATGGCCGTGCCGTCATTGCGGCGCACCGGGTAGCTGGTGCGGACGATGACGGCGCGATGCACCTCACCCTTCTTCACCTTGGCCCGGGGGATGGCTTCCTGGATGGCCACCACGATGACATCGCCAACCGAAGCGGTCTTCCGCTTCGAGCCACCGAGCACCTTGATGCACTGGACCCGGCGGGCGCCGCTGTTGTCGGCGACCTCCAGGTTCGATTCCGGATGGATCATCTGCCCTGGCCCTTACGCGGCAGCCGGCGTCGCCGGCGTCTCAGCCAGCGGGGTGCCGTTGCGGTTGATGACCTGCCAGGTCTTGCGCTTGGAGATCGGCGGGCATTCCTCGATCTGAACGAGGTCGCCTTCCTTGCACATGTTGGCTTCGTCATGCGCGGCGTACTTCTTCGAACGCCGGATGAACTTCTTGTAGAGCGGATGCATGACGCGACGTTCGACAAGGACGGTAACCGTCTTGTCCATCTTGTCGCTGGTCACCCGGCCCGTGAGGACGCGCTTCGGCATTGCCGCTGGTCTCCTCTCAGTTGGAGGTGGGGGCGGCGCGCTTGCGCTCCGCCTGGATGGTCTTGATCTTGGCGATGTCGCGCCGCACCGCACGGATGCGACCCGTTGCCTCCAGCTGGCCGGTGGCCCGCTGGAAGCGCAGGTTGAACTGCTCCTTCCGAAGGTCGAGCAGCTGTGCCTGCAGTTCGTCGGGCGTCTTGGCCCGAATGTCAACGATCTTGGTCATGGCCTCAGGCCTCCGCGCCCAGGCGCTGCACGATCTTGGTCTTGATCGGCAGCTTCGCGGCGCCGAGCGTCAGCGCCTCCTTGGCGATGTCGGTGGCAACGCCGTCCAGTTCAAACATGATGCGGCCCGGCTTGACCCGCGCCACCCAATACTCGGGCGCGCCCTTGCCGGAGCCCATGCGGACTTCGGCCGGCTTGGTCGAGACCGGCACATCCGGGAAGATCCGGATCCAGACGCGGCCTTGACGCTTCATCGCACGGGTGATCGCGCGGCGGGCCGCCTCGATCTGCCGCGCGGTGACCCGCTCGGGCTCCATCGCCTTCAGGCCGAAGCCGCCGAACGCGAGCGAGAAGCCACCCTTGGCCACGCCCTTGATCCGGCCCTTGTGGGCCTTGCGAAACTTGGTGCGCTTTGGTTGCAGCATGTCACGTCACCTTCAGCGCTGCGGCGCCTGGTCGGCGGCGCGCTTGTCCTGCGCCAGCGGATCATGAGCCATGATCTCGCCCTTGAAGACCCAAACCTTGACACCGCAGGTGCCGTAGGTGGTCTTCGCCGTCGCCACGCCATAATCAATGTCGGCACGCAGGGTATGCAGCGGCACGCGGCCTTCGCGGTACCACTCCATGCGCGCGATCTCGGCCCCGCCCAGACGGCCGGAGCAGTTGATGCGGATGCCGCCGGCGCCGAGGCGCATGGCGGACTGCACCGCACGCTTCATCGCCCGGCGGAAGGCCACGCGGCGCTCCAGCTGCTGCGCGATGTTTTCGGCCACCAGGGTGGCGTCGATCTCGGGCTTGCGGATCTCGACGATGTTCAGCGAGACCTCGGCGCCGGCCATGCGCTGCATGTCCTTGCGCAGGACCTCGATGTCCGCACCCTTCTTGCCAATGACGACACCGGGGCGGGCAGCATGGATGGTGATGCGCGGCTTCTTCGCCGGACGCTCGATCACCACGCGGGACACGCCCGCGCCCTTCAGCCGCTCGCGCAGCTTCTCGCGCAGCGCCAGGTCCTCATGCAGCAGCTTGGCGTAGTCGCGGCCAGCGAACCAGCGGCTGTCCCAGGTACGGTTGATACCCAGGCGCAGGCCAATCGGATTGACTTTGTGACCCATGTTACGCCGCGTCCTGCTGCTGTGCCTGTTCGGCGACGACAATCTTCAGGTTGCTGAACCACTTCTCCACGCGGGCCGCACGACCGCGGCCACGGGCGGAGAAACGCTTCATCACCATGGCGCGGCCAACCTCGGCCTTGGAGACGACCAGGCGGTCGACGTCCAGCTGGTGGTTGTTCTCGGCGTTGGCGATCGCGCTCTCCAGCGTCTTCTTCACGGTCACCGCGATGCGGCGCTTGGAGAAGGTCAGGGTCGCCACCGCTTCCGCCGCACGGCGACCGCGGATCAGGCCAGCCACCAGGTTCAGCTTGCGCGGGCTGACGCGGATGTTCCACGTCACGGCCTGCGCTTCGGTCTCCGCGAGGGAGCGGGGGTGCTTCGGCTTGCTCATCTACATCAGCCCCGCTTCGCCTTCTTGTCGGACGAATGCCCGCCGAAGGTGCGCGTCGGCGAGAATTCGCCGAACTTGTGGCCGACCATGTTCTCGGAGACCTGCACCGGGATGAACTTCTTCCCGTTGTAGACACCGAAGACCAGGCCGACGAACTGCGGCAGGATCGTGCTGCGGCGCGACCAGATCTTGATGATCTCGTTGCGGCCCGAAGCACGGCTGGCTTCCGCCTTGTTGAGCAGGTAGCCGTCGACGAACGGCCCCTTCCATACGCTGCGCGGCATCGCGATCAGCCCTTCTTCGCGGTGCGGCGACGAACGATAAGCCGGTCCGTCCGCTTGTTGTTACGCGTCTTGGCGCCCTTGGTCGGCTTGCCCCAGGGTGTCACGGGATGACGGCCGCCCGAGGTACGGCCTTCGCCGCCGCCGTGCGGGTGATCGACCGGGTTCATGACGACACCGCGGACATGCGGGCGACGACCCATCCAGCGAGAACGGCCGGCCTTGCCCATCTCCTGGTTGCTGTTGTCCGGGTTGGACACGGCACCGATGGTGGCCATGCACTCGGCGCGCACGGTACGCACTTCGCCGGAGGCCAGCTTGACCTGGGCGTAGCCGCTGTCCTTGCCGACCAGCTGCACATAGGTGCCGGCGGACCGCGCAACCTTGGCGCCGGCGCCCGGCTTCAGTTCCACGTTGTGCACGATGGTGCCAACCGGAATGGCCGAGAGCGGCATGCAGTTGCCCGGCTTGATGTCGGCCTTCTCGGCCGAGATCACCTGGTCGCCGGCCTTCAGGCGCTGCGGCGCGATGATGTAGCTCAGCTCGCCGTCCGCGTACTTGATCAGCGCGATCCAGGCGGTGCGGTTGGGGTCGTATTCCAGCCGCTCAACGGTGGCCGCGACGCCCAGCTTGCTGTTCCGCTTGAAGTCGACGTAGCGGTAGGACTGCTTGTGTCCGCCGCCCCGGAACCGAACGGTGGTGCGACCGTGGTTGTTGCGGCCGCCCGAGTGGCTCTTGCCCTCGGTCAGCGCCTTGAGGGGCTTGCCCTTCCACAGGTCGTCACGCTTCACCAGGATGGTGTTGCGGAGGCTGGGGGAAACCGGATTGAAACTCTTGAGTGCCATGGCTCAGGCAAGCCCCGTCGTCAGGTCGATGCTCTGGCCTTCGGCCAGGCGCACCATCGCCTTCTTCCAATCGGACCGCTGACCAGGCCGGTTCTTGAAGCGCTTCGTCTTGCCCTTCACCACCAGCGTGTTCACGTCCAACACCTTCACCCCGAACAGGGCTTCGATCGAAGCCTTGATCTCGGGCTTGGTGGCCGTCATCGCGACCTTGAACACCACCTGCCCACTCTCGTTCAGCAGGGTGGCCTTCTCCGTCACCAGCGGTGACAGGATGGTCAGATACATCCGCTCCTTGCTGAGGAGCGGCTTTGAGGCCGTCGCGCTCACTGCAGGCGCTCCTTCAGGGCTTCGACGCCGGCGCGGGTCAGCACCAGCATGTCGTGGTTGAGGATGTCGTAGACATTCGCGCCGATGGTCGGCAGCGCCTGCACATGGGGCAGGTTGGAGATCGAACGGCCGAAGCCCTCGTCCACCACCGCATCCACGACCAGCGCCGACTTCCAGCCCAGCTGCTTCAGCTGCTTGGCCATGGCGGCGGTCTTCGCGGCCGCACCAGGCGCCGCGGCGTCCAGCACAACCAGCTTGCCGTCGCGCACCTTCTGGCTCAGCGCGCTAATCAGGCCCAGGCGGCGGACCTTCTTGTTCAGGCTGTAGCCGTGGTCGCGCACGACCGGGCCGTGCACCACGCCACCCTTGCGGTACTGCGGCGCGCGCAGCGAGCCCTGGCGGGCGTTGCCCGTGCCCTTCTGGCGATAGGGCTTCTTGGTCGTGCCGCTGACCTCGCCCATGCCCTTGGCCTTATGGGTGCCAGCGCGGCGCTTGGCCAGCTGCCAATGAACGACCCGCGCCATGATATCGGCGCGCGGTTCGGCGCCGAACAGCGCCTCCGGCAGTTCGATATCGCCGGCCGAGCCGTTATCCAGTGTGATGACCGGAACCTGCATCGTCCTATCCCTCAGGCCAGGCCGGCTGGGAACGGCGCATCGGCGTGGCGCGCGCGCTTCACAGCGTCCCGCACCAGCACATACGCGCCCTTGCTGCCGGGCACTGCGCCCTTAATGAGCAGCAGACCCTTCTCGAGGTCGTAACCGGCGACCTCCAGGTTCTGCGTGGTAATGCGTTCCACACCCAGGTGGCCCGCCATCTTCTTGTTCTTGAAGGTCTTGCCGGGATCCTGACGGTTACCGGTAGAACCATGCGAACGGTGGCTGATCGACACGCCGTGCGACGCCTCGAGGCCGGCGAAGTTCCAGCGCTTCATCGCACCGGCAAAACCCTTGCCCTGCGACGTGCCGGTGACATCCACCTTCTGACCCTTGGCGAAATGCGCCGCGGTCAGGTGCGCGCCCGGGGCGATGGTGGCGTCCGCGCCAACGCGGAACTCCACGACCTTCATCGGAGCCTCGACACCCGCCTTGGCGAAATGCCCGCGGTTCGCCTTGGTGACGTTCTTCGGCTTCGCCTTGCCGATGCCGAGCTGAACGGCGGTGTAGCCGTCCTTCTCAACATCGCGCTGGGCGATGACGCGGACATCATCAAGATGCAACACCGTGACGGGCACGGTGCTGCCATCATCGTTGAACAGCCGGGTCATGCCCAGCTTCTTCGCGATCAGGCCGGTGCGGCCAGTTTTCGCGGCCATGGCAGGTATTCCCCCTCGGCCTTAGATCTTGATCTCGACGTCCACGCCCGCAGCGAGGTCGAGCTTCATCAGCGCGTCCACGGTTTGCGGGGTGGGGTCGACGATGTCGAGCAGGCGGCGATGCGTGCGGATCTCAAACTGCTCGCGGCTCTTCTTGTCCACGTGCGGAGAGCGATTCACGGTGAAACGTTCGATCTCGGTCGGCAGCGGAACCGGGCCGCGCACACGCGCACCGGTACGCTTCGCGGTGTTGACGATCTCCCGCGTGCTGCCATCGAGCACGCGGTGATCGAACGCCTTGAGGCGAATGCGGATATTCTGACTGTCCATGTTCGCGGACCTGATTCCCGTACCTGCCGCTTACTTCGAGATGCTGGCGACGACGCCGGCGCCGACGGTGCGGCCGCCTTCGCGGATGGCGAAGCGCAGGCCTTCATCCATGGCGATCGGCGCGATCAGCTCGACGTCCATCGTCACGTTGTCGCCC
>CANGNF010000055.1 GCA_947455205.1 Acetobacteraceae bacterium
CCTTCGCCGCACCGCGCGTGGTGGCAGGCTTGCGTGCCGCAGCCGCCCGGCCTGCCGCCGGCTTGGCGGTGGTCTTCGGCTTGGCGCGGCTGGCGGGCTTGGGTGCGGCGGCGCGGCTGGTGCGCTTCGGCGCTGCGGCGCTGGCGCGGCGGCGCGGGGGGGCCGCTTCCTCGCTGGGCTCGGCCTTGCGGCGCGGGCTGGCACGGCGCGGCTTGGCCTCGGCGTCCTCGCTGGCCTCAGCCTTGCGGCGTGGACTGGCGCGGCGCGGCTTGGCCTCGGCTTCCTCGCTGGTCTCGGTCTTGCGGCGCGGGCTGGCGCGGCGTGGCTTGGCCTCGGCTTCATCGCTGGCCTCGGCCTTGCGGCGCGGGCTGGCGCGGCGCGGCTTGGCCTCGGCTTCCTCGCCGGTCTCGGCCTTGCGGCGCGGGCTGGCGCGGCGTGCGCGCCGTGGCGCGGACTCCGGCTCCGGCGCGTCCTGCGGCGCGGCCTCGTTCGACTCAGCCTCGCGCGGCGCCTCGGCCATCGTGTCGTCCTCCGCCTCGGCACGCCTGGTGTCGTCGTCCTGCATGTGCTGCTCCCTCATGTTCTGGCGGCTTCGAGGCGCGCGGTGGTGTGCCGCGACGCCCCGTGCCGGGTGGGTGGAAGCGTGGGGAACGCCGTGCCGGGCGCTGCTGTGGCGTGCAGTCCAGCTGGGTGGCGTCAACGCGCATACCGCCTCCCGCGCGATGCGGTTGCGGCAGCCAACGTCATGCCGCGCCGTGCGTTCCCGCCGGCGCGCGGCAAAGCCGCCTCAGCGCGTGGCGCTCAATGTCAGCATCAGCGCGTGGCGCTGAAAGTCAGCGACGCGCGCAGCAGCGCATCCGGCGCCACCATGGCCAGCGGACCCAGCGCGGCGAGGGCCGGGCGGTTCGGCGCATCCGGCACATGGCTCACCGGCTCGGCGCAGAGCACGCCGCTGCCCGCCGGCGCGAAGACCTGCAGGTTACGCGCCCAGGCACCCTCGGCGCGCAGCGTCAGCACGCAGTCCGGCCGGGCGATGCGCAGCACGCCATCCCAGCCGGTGAAGTGGGTGTCGAGCCCCTCGTAGCCGGCCTCCTCGCCATCCACGCCCGTGCTCGGCTGCACCGCCACGGGCAGCGCGCGCGCATCCCGCGCCAGGCTGCCGGTGGCCACGAAGCCGAGCCGCGTGCCCGCCGGCCGCAGGAAGAAGGGATGCCAGCCCAGGCCCATCGGCACCGGTACCGCCGCCAGGTTCCGCAGGCTCAGGTCCAGCCGCAGCCCGGCCTCCCCCAGCATCAGGTCCAGCCGGGCGGCGTAGTGGAAGGGCGCGCTCTCCACCTGCTGCACCAGCGTCGCCGCGGCCAGGCCCGCGGCCTCCACCTGCCAGGGCAGGTCGCGGGAAAGGCCGTGGATGGCGGTGTTGTCCTCCGCCCGGCTGACCCGCAGCTGGTGCGTGGTGCCGCCGAAGGGCAGCAGCCCGCCGTCCAGCCGGTTGGCCCAGGGCGCCATGATGAAGGCGCCGGCGAAGCTGGCATTGGGGTTGGCGCCCAGGGGCAGCGGCGCCAGCAGCTCCAGCCCCTGCCAGCCCAGCGCCGCCAGCGCGCCGCCCTGTTCCGGCAGCAGCCGCGCGGTCCAGCCGGCGGCGGCCAGCTCAATCAAGGGCGAAGGGGTCGCGCGGGGAGGGCGTGGCGCGCGAATACTCGGCGCTGGTGTAGCCGCCGCCCTGGTAGCGCTCCTCCACGGCATCGGTGGAGACGATGTGGCCGACCTCGGCGCGGAAGGTCTCCGCGGTGTCCTGCGGCGCCCAGCCGATGCGGTCGCGGTGGTCGCGGCCCCAGAAGCTGGCGGGGTTGGCCGAGCAGGCCCAGATGACGCAATGCCCGGCGCGCGGCGCGGTGACGGCGGCGGTCACCAGGCGCGTCAGGTCGCCATAGGACAACCAGGTGGAGAGCATCCGCGCGTTGATCGGCTTGGGGAAGCAGCTGCCGATCCGCAGGTTGACGTTCTCCACGCCGTGCTTGTCCCAGTACAGCCGGCCCATCAACTCGCCGAAGGCTTTTGATAGTCCGTAGTAGCTGTCCGGCCGGAAGGCGCAGTCGGCGTCCAGCGTCTCACCGCGTTCATGGAAGCCGATGCTGTGGTTACTGCTGGCGAAGAGCACGCGGGCGCCCTCGCGCCGGGCGGCCTCGTAGATGTGGTAGAGCCCGTCCAGGTTGGGGCGGGCGACCTCCGGGTAGGACTTGTCCACGCTGATGCCGCCGAAATGCAGGATGGCGCCGCAGCCCTCCGCCAGCCGGGCGATGGACAGGCCATCCGCCAGGTCGGCGCGGGTGAAGCTGGCGCCGGGCGGCAGCGGGTCCGGGAAGGGCAGGATATCGGTCAGCCGCAGCGCCCAGCCCTGTGCCGCCAGGGCGGGGGCCAGGGCACGGCCGAGATTGCCGGACGCGCCGGTGAGCAGGACGGGCTTCATGGGGAACCTCAGTGGAACAGGGCGGGCAGCCACAGCGACAGGCCGGGAATGTAGGTGACCAGCAGCAGCACCACCACCATGGCGGCATAGAATGGCCCGCTGGTCTTGGTGGCATCCCACATGGAGACCTTGCCGACGGCGCAGGCGACGAACAGCACCGGCCCCACCGGCGGGGTGATGGTGCCGATGCCCAGGTTGACGATCAGCACGATGCCGAACTGCACGGGGTCCATGCCCAGCGCCTTGACCACCGGCAGGAAGATCGGCGTGCCGATCATGATCAGCGGCGCCATGTCCATGAAGGTGCCCAGCACCAGCAGGATGACGTTGATCAGCAGCAGCGTCAGCAGCGGGTCGGTGGTGATGCCGCGCATCAGCGCCACCGTCTGCGCCGGCACCTGCAGCAGCGCCATCAGCCAGCCGAAGGCGCCGGCGGTGCCGATGATCAGCATGACCATGCCGGTGGTCCGCACCGCGCCGCCCACGGCCTCGGTGAAGCCCTGCCAGTTCAGGCTGCGATAGACGAACAGCACCACCGCCAGCGCATACAGCACGGCGACGCAGGCGCTTTCCGTCGCGGTGAAGATGCCGCTGCGGACGCCCGCGAAGATGATGACGATCAGCATCAAGCCCGGAAAGGCGGCGACGCCCAGCCGCAGCAGCATGCCCCAGCCGGGGAAGGCCTCGCTGGGGTAGCCGCGCTTCACCGCCACCAGCCAGGCGACGACCATCAGCGACAGCATCATCACCAGGCCGGGCACGATGCCGGCGGTGAACAGGTCCGCCACGCTGATCGCGCCACCGGCTGCGATGACGTAGAGGATCATGTTGTGGCTGGGCGGGATCAGCAGGTCGATCAGCGCGGCATTGGCGGTGATGTTGACCGCGTAGTCCGGCGCATAGCCGCGCGCCTTCATCTGCGGGATCATCACGCCACCCACCGCCGATGCATCCGCCACCGCGCTGCCGCTGACGCCGCCGAACAGCGTGGCGGCAACGATGTTGACCTGCCCCAGCCCGCCGCGCAGATGCCCCACCATGGCGGCGGCCAGCGCCACCAGCCGGTCGGCGATCTGGCCGCGCATCATCAGGTCGCCGGCGAAGACGAAGAACGGAATCGCCAGCATGGAGAAGACATTCATGCCGGAGGCGAGCTGCTGGAACACCACGATGGGCGGCAGGTCCATCCACAGCACCGTCACCATGGCGGCGGCGCCGAGCGCGAAGGCCACCGGCGTGCCGATGACGAGCAGCACGCAGAAGCTACCGAGCAGTACCGTCAGCTCCATGGCGCTCAGTCCGTGATCAGGGTGTGTTCGGGCATGCCCTCGGGCGCCGCGCCGCTGATGGCATGGGCCAGCAGCCGTTCCAGCCCGAACAGCGCCATCAGCGCGCCGCCCAGTACCAGCGGCAGGTATTCCACCGACCCGGGCAGGCCCAGCGTCGGCAGCGTGGCGTTCCACACGCCCATGGCGAGTTCGCCGCCGAACCAGGCCATGCAGCCACCGAACAGCGTCACCGCCAGGTCCGACAGCACCTTGAACAGCCGGATGACCGGCGCCGGCAGGATGTCGCGCAGGGTCTCGAAGCCCATGTGGAAGCCTTCCCGCACGCCCAGCGCGGCGGCCGCCATGATGACCCAGGCCAGCAGCAGCAGGGCCGAGGCCTCGCCCCAGGCCGGCGTGTCGTTCAGCACGAAGCGGCCGAACACCGCCCAGGCGACGACCACCGTCATCACCACCAGACAGGTGCCAGCCACCAGCACGGCAGCCCGCGCCAGCACCGCCATGGCGGCGGAATAGGCCTGCACGGCTCAGGCCGCCTGGATGCGTTCGACCAGTTGCTTCAGCTTGGCGTCGCGGACGAACTGGTCATAGACCGGCCGCACCAGCCGGGCGAAGGCGGGCTTGTCGGCCTCCACCAGCGTGGCGCCGGCGGCTTCCACCTGCTTGCGGGCGTCCACCTCCATGGCCACCCACAGGCGGCGCATGTGCGGCACGCTCTCCACCGCCGCCTGCTTCACCACCTCCTTGTCGGCGGCGGAAAGCCGGTCGAAGCTGCGCTTGCTCATCGCCAGGATCTCCGGCGTCAGGCTGTGCTCGGTCAGCGCGTATTGCTTGGCCACCTCGAAGTGACGGGCGGTCAGGTAGCTCGGCAGGTTGTTCTCGGCGCCGTCGACCACGCCGGTCTGCAGCGCGGAATACACCTCGCCATACGGCAGCGGCGTGGCGTTGGCGCCGAAGGCCCGCATCATCGCCACCCACATGTCGGATTGCTGCACGCGGATCTTCTGGCCCTTCAGGTCGTCGGGCGTGCGGGCCACCTTGCCGCGGGTATAGAAGCTGCGGGCGCCGCTGTCGTAGTAGCACAGCGTCACCAGGCCATGCGGTTCCGTCGCCTTGCCGATATCGGCGCCGATCGGGCCGTCCATCACCTTCTGCATGTGCGCGGTGTCGCGGAACAGAAAGGGCAGGCCGGCCACCAGCGTCTCCGGCACCAGGTTGTTCAGCGGCGCGGTGTTGACGCGGGTCATGTCGATGACGCCGAACCGGGTCTGTTCCAGCGTGTCCTTCTCATCGCCCAGCTGGCGGGAATGGAACACCTGGATCCGCAGCCGGCCGCTGGTGCGTTCCTGCAGCAGCTGGCCCATGCGCTTCATGCCCTCGATGGTCGGGTAGCCATCCGGGTGCACATCGGCGGCGCGGAACACCACGCCCTGGGCGCGGGCCTGGCCACCGATCCAGGGGGCGGCCAGCAATGGCGCGGCGAACAAGGCACGGCGGGACGCGATGACCATCGGATGTCTCCTTCTCGGGCGGTCTTTGCCGCCATTTTCCCCGTTGTCTCAGTGGCCGATTGACGTCGCCGGTGCACGCATCGGCCACGCTCGGACGCTAAACTGCCATGGCAGATAGCAGAACTGCCATGGCAGTTTCAAACCTATTCGGCGGCGGCCTGGCGGATCATCCCCCAGCCGGCCAGCAGGTCCCGCAGCCGGGCCAGGCTGCCGGGCGGCAGGGGCCAGGCGGCGGGGGGCCGGGCGGCGCCGACATCATCGCCGATCATGCCCAGCGCCGCCTTCACCACCGCGACATTGGCGCCGTTCTGCTCCTCGCTCCGCAGCGCCTCGAAGCCGGCGATGGCGGCGATCTCGGCCCTGGCGGCGGCGTAGTCGCCGCGGCGCAGCGCATCCCGCACCGCCACGCTGCGGCGGGGCAGCACGTTGATCAGGCCGCTGGTGAAGCCCTTGGTGCCCAGCGCCGCCATCGGCGGGGCCCAGGGCTCGGCCAGGCCGCAGACGAAGTTCACCTCCGGCCCGGCACGGCGCATGGCTTCCGCCAGCACCATCACGTTCGGCGTCGCCCACTTCACCCCGACAACGCCGGGGATGCGGCACAGCGCCTCGATCGCCGGCAGGCCGATGCCGTCATTGCGGAGATACAGCACCAGCGGCAACCCCGCGGCATCGGCGATGCGATTGACGTAGGCGACCACGCCACGCGGCGCGACGAAGGGGTCCGGCGGCTGGTGCACCATGATGGCGTCGGCGCCATCGGCCCGGGCGCGGCGGGCCAGCGCCACCGCCTCCCCAACGCTGCGACCGGCGCCGGCGATGACCACGGCGCGTCCGGCCACCAGCGCCGGCACCTCGGCCTGCATCCGCTCGGCCTCGGCAAAGCTCAGGCCGTAGAACTCGCCGGTATTGCCGTTGACCGTCAGCGCATCCACGCCGGCCTCGGCACAGCGGGCGATGATCGGCTTCAGGCGCTGCGGCTGCACCTGGTCCTCGGCATCCATCGGCGTGACCAGGATGCCGGAGATGCCGGTGAGGGCGGTGCGGATGCGGTCGGTCATTTCTTCCCCTTCTTCAGCACGCCCCCGGCCCGCAACGAGCGGATGACATGGGCGCGCATGCGTTCTTCGGCCAGCTCCGGGTCGCGCTTGCGGAAGGCCTTCACCAGCCCCTCATGCTCGGCCAGTGCCTTGGGCAGCTCCTTCGGCGTGCTCTCCAACGCGCGAACCCGATTGAAGTGATCATAGGCCCGCAGGCTGGTCAGCGAGCGCAGCAGGAAGGCATTGCCGGCGGCCGCATGCACCAGCGCATGGAAGCGCTCATTCGCCGCCGCCAGCCGGGCGGTGTCGGCGGCGGCGGTGGCGTCCCGCATCACCGCGAGTTGCGCCTCCATCAGCGCCAGCGCGGCGTCGTCGGCCCGCTCGGCCGCCAGGGCGGCAGCGGTGCCTTCAAGTGCTGCGCGGATGCGGCCCATCTCGGCCAGCCGGTCCGGGCCGAACTCGGCGACGATGGTGCCGCTGCGCGGCTGGGTCAGCACCATGCCATCGGCTTCCAGCCGGCGCAGCGCCTCCCGCACCGGCTGGGCGGAGATGCCCAGCGTCAGCGCCAGGCCGCGTTCGGAAATCTTGGTGCCAGCGGCCAGTTCCCCGCGCACAATGGCGTCCCGCAGCCGGCGATAGGCGCCCTCCGCCAAGGAGAGGGCGTCCTGCCCTTCCAGGGGCCGGAAAACCAGGTCGGTTGCGGCGGAGGCCATGGACAACTGCTATAGCAGTTGGCAATCTCCGGTCAAACGCAATCGTCGTGAGGAAACACCATGTCGCGCAAGAAGCCCGAGGATCTCCGCAGCCACCGCTGGTTCGGCGTGGACGACCTGCGCGCCTTCGGCCACCGCTCCCGCCTGCTGCAGACCGGGCTGGGAGAGGCGGATTTCCGCGGCAAGCCGGTCATCGGCATCATCAACACCTGGTCGGACCTCTCGCCCTGCCACGCGCATTTCCGCGTGCGGGCGGAGGAGGTGAAGCGCGGCGTCTGGCAGGCCGGCGGCTACCCGGTGGAGCTGCCCGCCCACCCCGTCACCGAGCAGTACCAGAAGCCCACCAGCATGCTGTACCGCAACCTGCTGGCCATGGAGACCGAGGAGTTGGCCCGCAGCCACCCCTGCGACGGCCTGGTGCTGATGGGCGGCTGCGACAAGACGCCGCCGGGCCTGGTGATGGGCGCGCTTTCCGCCGGGCTGCCCTGCATCTTCGTGCCCGCGGGGCCGATGCTGTCCGGCAACTGGCGCGGCAAGAAGCTGGGCAGCGGCAGCGACGTGTGGAAGTACCATTCCGAGCTGCGCGCCGGGAACATCACCCAGGGCCAGTGGAAGGAGATGGAAACCGGCATCGCGCGGAGCTTCGGCACCTGCATGACCGCCGGTACCGCCGCCACCATGATGCTGGCGGTGGAAGCGCTGGGGCTGGCGCTGCCGGGCAGCTCCTCCATCCCCGCCGCCGACAGCAACCACCCGCGCATGGCGACCGATTGCGGCCGGCGGATCGTGGAGATGGTGTGGAATGACGACACCCCGGCGCGGCTGCTGACCCAGGGCAGCGTGGACAACGCCGTGACCGTGACCATGGCCTTCGGCGGTTCCACCAACGCCATCCCGCACCTCATCGCCATGGCCCGCCGCGCCGGGCTGAAGCTGGACCTGGAGCGCTTCGACGAACTGAGCCGCCGGGTGCCGCTGATCGCCAACCTGCGGCCGAACAACGGCGAATACCTGATGGAGGATTTCTTCTACGCCGGCGGCGCCCGGGCGCTGATGGCCAAGCTGGCACCCTACCTCGACCTCTCCGCCATGACCGTTACCGGCAAGACGCTGGGCGAGAACCTGGAAGGCGCCGAGTGCTACAACGAGGACATCATCCGCCCGCTGGACAAGCCGTTGCAGAATGAAGGCGGGCTGGCGGTGGTGAAGGGCACGCTCGCCCCGCGTGGCGCGGTCATCAAGACCAGCGCCGCCGATCCGCGGCTGTTGCAGCACACCGGCCCGGCCGTGGTGTTCAACGACTACAACGACATGAACGCGCGGCTGGACGACCCCAACCTGAACGTGACCGCCGACAGCGTGCTGGTGCTGCGCCAGGCGGGACCACAGGGCGGCCCGGGCATGCCGGAATGGGGCATGATGCCGATTCCAAAGAAGCTGCTGCAGCAGGGCGTCCGCGACATGCTGCGCCTTTCGGACGCCCGCATGTCCGGCACCAGCTACGGCGCCTGCGTGCTGCATGTGGCGCCGGAAAGCCATATCGGCGGCCCGCTGGCCCTGGTGAAGGATGGCGACCTGATCCAGCTGGACGTCGCCAACCGCCAGTTGAACCTGCTGGTGCCGGAAGACGAAATGGCCCGCCGCCAGGCCGCCTGGAAGGCGCCGGAGCGCAGGTACCTGCGCGGCTGGACCGGCCTGTACCTGGACCACGTGACCCAGGCGGATGAGGGCTGCGACCTGGACTTCCTGCACCACGGCGCGCCGACACCGGAACCGGAAATCCACTGAGGCGTTGGGGCTGGCATGGAAAACCAGCCCTCCGACACAGACGCCGTCCCGCTGCTCGAAGGCTGGATGTTCGGCCACCTGCTCTATCCCTACGCGATGCAGCAGGTGGCGGAGAATCCGCCGGCCAACGACGACTGAGGCAACCACCGCCTTCCGCCTTGCCGAAATGGTGAAGCGGCGCCAGCATTGCGGCCATGAAGACCATTGCCGATGCCGCCGCCGCGCTCGCCCATGGGCGGGTTTCCGCCCGCTCCCTCGTTGATGCCGCGCTGGAGCGCATCGCCGACCCCGCCGGCGAGGGCAGCCGCGCCTTCGTCGCCGTCCATGCCAGCGCCGCCCGCGTCGCCGCCGATGCGTTCGACACGCTCCGCCACCACGGCCTGGCGCCCAGCCCCTGGGCCGGCATTCCCGTCACCATCAAGGACCTGTTCGACGAGAAGGGCCACGTCACCCGCGCCGGCTCGCTCGCGCTGGCGGATGCCGCGCCGGCCGCGGCCAATGCGCTGGTGGTCACCAGGTTGCAGCGGCTCGGCTTCATCGTCATCGGCCGCACCAACATGGTGGAGTTCGCCTTCTCCGGCCTGGGCGTGAACCCGCATTACGGCACGCCGAAATCCCCCTGGGACCGCGCCACCGGCCGCCTGCCGGGCGGCTCCTCCTCCGGCGCCGCCGTCGCCGCCGCCGACTACATGGGCTTCGGCGGGCTGGGCACGGATACCGGCGGTTCCTGCCGCATCCCCGCCGCCATGTGCGGCATCGTCGGCTACAAGCCCACCGCCAAGCGGGTGCCGCAGGACGGCGTGCTGCCGCTGTCCTTCTCGCTGGACAGTGTCGGCCCGCTGGCCCGCAGCGTGGAATGCTGCCACCTGCTGGACGCGGTGATCTCCGGCAACCCCAACCCGCAGCCGCTGGCGCACCGCGGCGTGGCCGGGCTGCGCTTCGCCGTGCCGCGCGGCACCTTCCTGCTGGACGGCATGGACGACCATGTGGCCGCGACCTTCGACCGCACGCTGGCCAAGCTGGCCGCCGCCGGCGCACGGATCGAGCTGCTGGACATCCCGGAGATCGGCGCCATTCCCGCGCTGAACGCCAGCGGCGGCTTCACCGCCGCCGAGGCCTATGCCTGGCACCAGTCGCTGATCGCCCGCAAGCGCGACGAATACGACCCCAACATCCTGGTCCGCATCATGCGCGGCGAGAAGATGCCGGCGGCCGACTACGTGAAGGCCTATCAGGGCCGCCAGCGCATCATCGCCGCCGTGGCCCGCCGCACCTGCGCCTTCGACGCGCTGCTGATGCCGACCTGCCCGGTGATTCCGCCCGCGATCAGCGAAGTGGCCGAGCAGGGCGAGTACAACCGCATCAACATGCTGCTGCTGCGGAACACCGCGGTGGGCAATTTCCTCGACCGCTGCTCGATCAGCCTGCCCTGCCAGGAAGCCGGCACCGCGCCGGTGGGGCTGATGCTGACCGGCGAGCACGGCGCGGACGAGGCGCTGTTCCAGAGCGCCGCCGCTGTCGAGGCCGCGCTGGCGGCTTGAGCGCACGCTCTCCTGCATACGCGCCTTGAGGGGGCGCTGCCCCCTCAAACTCCACCTGTTGCCTTGAGGGGGCGCTGCCCCCTCAAACTCCCCGGCCAAGGGCCGAGAGGCCCCTGGACCCCGGGTTTTAAACTCATGGTTTCCAAAGGCCTTTCGGCCTTTGGCAGGAAGAGCACGAGAGGGACGGCGTCCCTCTCGCCGCGCTACGCCCCAGGCACCAGCTCCGCCCGCTTCGCCAGCAGCCACTCCGCCGCCTGCATCCGCGTGCCCTGCCAGACATAGGGCGTCGACTTAACCTGGCGCATGATCTCGTCGAACACCCAGGCGCCCGCCGGCCGGCCATACACATGGGTGTGGATGGTCACGTCCATCAGCACCGGCTGCGTCTCGCGCGTCAGCAGCGCGGTGAAGGCGTCCTCGAATTGCTGCAGCATGGCGCGGGCGTTGTTGCCGTAGCGGATGCTGCTCGGCAGGTCGTTCACATCCATGGTCAGGGAGATGCGGACGATCTCGCCGCCCGCCGCCGTCTCCAGGTAGGGCATGTCGTCGTCGTTGCAGTCGCCGTCGTGGACATAGCCGGCCTCGGCCAGCAGCGCGGTATGGCCCGGGCTGCCGGTGCCACGCGGGCTGATCCAGCCACGCGGCGCCGCGCCGGTCACGTCGGCGATCAGCCCGGTGGTGCGCTTGATGTTCTCGCGCTGGCCGGCCTCGTCCAGGTACACCGGGATCACGTCCATGCCGTAGGAATGCGCCACCACCTCATGCCCGCCGGCATGGATCGCGCGCACGGTGTCCGGCCACAGCTTGGCCAGCACGCCATTGGTCATCACGCTGGTCTGCACGCCGTTGCGGTCGGCCACCTCCAGCGCCCGCCAGATGCCGCGCACCGCGCCGTACTTGCCCCAGCTGGCGGCATTGGCGTCGAAGTGGCCGGGCTTCAACGGGTTGCCCATGGGGCCGATGCCGGGCACCTGGCCTTCCGACCAGCCCTCATAGGCGATGTTGAAGATCACCCCGACCCGCGCGCCGCCCGGCCAGCGGAAGCCTGGTCCCGTCCGCAGAATGCTCATGGCCGTATCCTCCTGATCGCCAGCGCCAATACAAAGGCTGTCGCCACCAGCGCCAGCCACACCCCCAGCAGCGCCGTGGCCCCGCCGAAGCGGTCCATCGCCACGCCCACCAGCGCCGGCACGCCGCCGAAGCCCAGATGCGCCACGACGAAATACCCGGCCGTGGCGCGCGGGCGTTCCTGCCCCGCGGCCTCGGCCGCCGCGGCCAGCCCGCCCAGGTAGACCAGGCCGTAGGTCGCCGCGCCGGTCAGCACCGCGCCCAGCGGCAGCGGCCACAGCAGGCCGAAGGCGGCGCCCCAGAACACCAGCCCGGCGCCCAGGCACAGGCACCCCAGCCCGGCCACCACCGCTTGGCGAGACGGCACCCGGCGCAGCAGCAGTTGCAGGCTGGCGCCGGTCAGCATCATGGCGCAGGCGGCCCAGGGGCCGGCGCCGGGGTAGCCTTGCGCCGACAGCGCCGCCGGCACCGCCGTCAGCACCGTGCCGGTCACGCCCCAGGCCGGGATGATGGCCAGCGTGGTCGGCAGCGTGCCGCGCGGAAACACCGGCAGCCGCAGCCGGGCGCCGCGTGGGGCGGCCAGCGTCTCCGGCAGCCGCGCCACTGGCCAGGCCAGCAGCGCCAGCACCGCCAGGTGCAGCGGAAAGGTCAGCGGCAGCAGCGCGCCGGGCTGCCACAGCAGCGCCAGCATGGTGGCCAGCCCGCCCAGGCCGAAGCTGCCCGCGGTGCCCACCGCCACCACGGCGGCGCCGCGCCTGGTCGCCTCCGGCGTGCCGCCGCCCAGCTCGGCCGCCCAGGCGGCGCCGGCGGCGGTGATGCAGCCCATCGCCAGCCCTTGCAGCACCCGCGCCAGGGCCAGGCCGGGCACCGTCGGCTCCAGCGCCAGCATCAGGGTGGAGCAGCCGGCCAGCGCCATGCCCAGCAGCACCACCGGCCGGCGGCCGATGCGGTCCGGCAGCGGGCCGAGGAAGGGGGAGCTGAGCATATGCGCCAGCGCATAGCAGCCGAAGGCCAGCGCCAGCGCGCCGGCACCGAACTCGCCACGCGCGGCGTAGGCCACGTACAGCGGCAGCGGCACGGTGGTGGAAAGCCCGGCGCTGCCCACGGCGGCGCCAACCAGCCAGGCCCGGCGATGGGGCAAGCTCAATCCACCATGTCGAACAGCTTGCACCACCCGTCCGGTGCCACCTCGCCCTCCACCTGTTTGCACAGGTTGGGGCGGACGAACAACGTGCAGGCGGCGCACATGGCGATGCCGCGCGGCCGCGGCTCATACTGCGCCTCGGCCTGGGTCAGGCGGCGCGCCGGCTGCTGCGCGCCCAGCGGCGCGGCGCCAAGCGCCAGCGCGCCGCCCAGCAGGGCGCGGCGGAAAGCACAGCCGGCAGCCATCGGTATCCTCCCTGGTGTCCCGCACCCAAGGCGCAGGGCCGTACCCGCGCCCATGCGGGCGACCGGGTCAGGCGCCCGACGCGGGCGGCGCAGTCAAGCAGCGTGGCGCCGGCGCGACAACCGGGCACCTCGTCGGCTTGCCGGGCGCCGCCGGCAGCGGCAGCCTGCGCCGCCATGAGCATCACCATTTGCGACAGCGGCGCGGCGGATATTCCCGCCATCGCCGAGATCTACGGCCATTGGGTCACCACCGGCCTGGCCAGCTTTGAATACGACCCGCCCGGCGCGGCCGAGATGGCGACCCGGCGCCAGGCGGTACTCTCCGGCGGCTACCCCTACCTGGTCGCCACCGACGCGGCGGGCACCGTGCTGGGCTACGCCTATGCCAGCGCCTACCGCGCCCGCCCGGCCTATCGCTTCGCGGTGGAAAACAGCATCTACGTCCGGCCCGGTGGCACCAGGGGCGGCGTCGGCCGCGCCCTGCTGGCGGCGCTGGTGACGCGGTGCGAGGAAGCCGGCTTCCGGCTGATGGTTGCCGTGATCGGCGATAGCGCCAATGCCGGCTCCATCGGGCTGCACGGGGCCTGCGGCTTCAGCCCGGCCGGGGTGCTGCCGGCGGTGGGCTGGAAGCATGGCCGCTGGGTGGACAGCGTGCTGATGACCCGGCCGCTGGGCCAGGCCGACCAGGCGCCGCCCCCCGAAGGCCGCTGAAGCGCGGGCGCTACGCCGCGGCCAACCGCCCGGCCACCGGCAGCCGCACCGCGAAGGCACCCGCCCCCAACCCGGCCTGGGCCAGCAGCGCCGCCGCCCAGAAGGCCGGATACTCCCAGCCGCCGCCCGCCGCGTTGAACACCCAGCCATTCGGCGCGTGCTGCACCACAGCGCCGAGCAGGATCAGCAGCGCCCCCAGGCTGACCCAGCGCACGCCCACGCCCGCCAGCAGTGCCAGCCCGGCCAGGATCTCGGCGAAGGTGACCACCGCGCCCAGCACCGGCGGATACCCGATGGAGCCGAAATACCCCATGGTCCCCGCCAGGCCGAAGGTGCCCAGCTTCAGCACCGCGCCATGCGCCAGCAGCGCCAGGCCATTGATCACCCGCAGCAGCGCCACGGCATAGGGGGTGGTGGTGGTCTCGTTCAGCATCGGTGTGTTCCCGTTTGAGGAAGGTTGCGTCGGCGCCGAACCTGCCCCCGCCACCGCGCCGCTTCCAACGCAAGGCCGGAACGCTCATCATCACCACGGTGAATGATGGGCCGCCGGCATGACCGACCTCAGCAACCTCGACCTCAACCTGCTCAGGGTGTTCGACGCGGTGGCGCGGGAACGCCATGTCACCCGCGCGGCGCAGCGGCTGAACCTGTCGCAGCCCGCCGTCTCCAACGCGCTCGGCCGGCTGCGCGTGGCGCTGTCCGACGAACTCTTCCTGCGCCGGCCCGGCGGCGTGGAGCCGACCGCGCTGGCCCTCTCCCTGGCCCCGCCGATCGCGGAGATGCTGGACCGGCTGCGCGAGACGCTGGTGGCCCAGGCGCCCTGGGTGCCGGCCCTGGCCGAGCGGGTCTTCACCCTGGGGCTTTCCGAATACGCCGAGGCGGTGCTGGCCCCGCCCCTGGTGCAGCGCCTGGCGCGCGAGGCCCCCGGCGTGCTGCTGGCCTTCCGCCACGCCGACCGCACCAACTGGGAGGAGCTGCTGGCCGGCGGCGCGGCGCAGCTGGCCATCGGCGTGCTGCCGGAACCGCCGGCGCTCTACACCCGGCTGCGGCTGCTGCCGGAGGCCTTCTGCACCCTGATGCGCCCCGGCCACCCGCTGGCCGAGGGCGAGCTGACGCCGGAGCGCTTCACCAGCGTGCCGCATATCCTGCATTCGCCCAACGGCTCGCGCGGGGGCGCGATGGACGAGGCCCTGGCGCAGCTGGGCTTCAGCCGCCGGCTGGGCGTGGTGGTGGCGCATCTGGCAGCGGTGCCGGCCATTTTGGCGGGGACGGACATGATCATCACCCTCTCCGCCCGGCTGGCACACCAGCTGGCCGTGGCGCATGGGCTGGCGGTGCGCTGCCCACCGGTGCCGGCGCAGCACACCAGGCTCTCCCTGCTGTTCCACCGCCGGCTGGAGGCCGATGCCGGCCACGCCTGGCTGCGCCGGCTGATCCTGGCCCTGGCGCGGGACGTGCCGGCGGCGGTGCCGGGCTGACCACGCGGCCGTCACCTTGAGGGGGCGCTGCCTCCTCAACCTCAAGACAGTCTCCTTGAGGCGGCGCTGCCCCCTCAAACTCAAGACGATCTCCTTGAGGGGGCTCTGCCCCCTCAAACTCCCCGGCCAAGGGCCGAAGGGCCCTTGGAACCCAGGTTCTTCTAGGCCGGCCTGATGCCGGCGGCGCGCACCACATCCTTCCAGCGCGCCAGCTCCGTCGTCACCCGCGCCGCCATCTCCGCCCGGCTGCCGGCCACCACGCTGAAGCCGATGCCGGTCAGCCGCGCCGTCACCTCCGGCAGCCGCAGGCACTGCACCAGCGCCGCGTTCAACCTGGCCAGCACCGGCTCCGGCGTCGCCGCCGGGGCGACGAAGCTGTGCCAGCTGCCACCCTCGAAACCCGGCAGCGTCTCCGCCACCGTCGGCACCGCGGGGAACAGCGGGTGGCGCTGCAGCCCACTGACCGCGATGCCCTTCAGCGCCCCGGCCTGCACCTGGGTGGTGACGGTGGCGATGTTGAGGAAGGAGAACAGCGTGGTGCCGGCCATCATGTCCGTCATGGCGGCCGCGCCTCCGCCATAGGGCACATGCGTCACCTGGGTGCCGGTACGCTGGGCAAACAGCTCCATGGTCAGGTGCTCGGCGCTGCCGATGCCAGAGGTGCCGTAGCTGGCCCTGGCCGGGTTGGCCTTCAGCCACTCGATCGTCTCCGCCACCGTGTTGGGCGGAAAGGACGGGTGCGCCACCAGCAGGTTGGGCGCGGCAATGGCAATGGTCAGCGGGGCGAAGTCGCGCACGGGGTCATAGGGCAGGTGCGCCATGACATGCGGGTTCACCGTCAGGATCCCGCTGGCAGCGATGAACAGGGTATGGCCATCGGCCGGCGCCCGCAGCGCGGCCTGGGCCGCCACCGCGCCATTGCCGCCCGGCCGGTTCTCCACCACCACACCCTGCCCGATGGCGGCCCCGAGCGGACCGGCGACGGCGCGGGCCAGCACATCCGAAGGTCCACCGGCGACATAGGGCACCAGCAGCGTCAGCGGGCGGCTGGGCCACGGCGCGGTTTGGCCATGGGCGCGCCCGGCAATGCCCAGCAGCGCGGCAGTCAGCAGGGGGCGGCGATGCATGGCGGGGCTCCTGGGCTTGCGATGGCGCCAGCCTCGCAAGCCGCGTGCCGGGCCGACAGGTCAACGCCGTGCCCCGGCCCGTACCGTCCGCCGCTTCGGCGGCAGCGGCCGCCTGCTCGCCCGCGCCAGGGTGATTTCCTCCCACGCGCGCCTGGTCTATGGCGGCGCCATGCCACGCCCGCTGACCCCCGCCGATGCCGCCGCCACCGCGGCCCTGATCCGCACCAGCTTCGCCGGCCAGGCGGTGGACCCGCCGGCCTCCGCGGCGCGGGAGACGGCGGCCAGCATCGCCGCCGCACTGGCCGAGGGCGGTGGCTTCGGGGTGGAGCGCGACGGCGCCCTGCTGGGCGTGGTGCTGTGGCAGCCGGACCAGGGCGGGATGTATCTCGGCCGGCTGGCGGTGGCGGCAACAGCGCGCGGCCAGGGCCTGGCGCCCCGGCTGCTGGCGGCGGTGGAGGCCGAGGCGCGCCGACGCGGCCTGCCGCGCGTCCACCTCAAGGTGCGGCTGCCGCTGCTGGGCAATCGCCGGCTGTTCCGCCGCTGCGGCTTCGTCGAGACCACGCTGCACGCGCATGAGGGCCACGACCAGCCTACCTACTGCGTGATGGAAAAGCTTCTGGCGCCCTGACCCCTGGGCGAAGCCCTGGCCTAAAGGCAGGCGCAGCCCTGGTCAGAACCGCGTCCGCAGCGCCTCGCAGCTGCCCATCAGCGTCGCCACCGGCTGCGGCAGGTCGCAGGGTGGCGGCGGGCTGGGCGGCTCGGTGCTTTCGCCGCGCTGGGCGGCGGCGCTGGCGGTGGCGTCGCGACAGGCCTGCACCTGGGCGGCCGGCGGCAGGCGGGACAGCGCCAGCCGCGCCTCGCCGGTCAGCCGGTCCAGGCTCAGGGCAAAGCGGTCATGCGGCGGCGGGCGGCCGCCGGCCTCGGGCGGGATCGGCAGGTTGAAGCCGGCGATGATGGGGTCGCGCAGCGAGGTCAGCTCATCCGCCTCCTGCCACAGCTGGCGGCCGGGCAGTTGCAGCGCCAGGCCCTGCGGCTCCAGCGCCAGGCGCAGCCGCGGCCCGTTCTCGAACCGGCAGGCCAGGAAGGTCTGCGCCCCGGCCGGGGCGGCCAGCAGGCTTGCGGCCAAAAGCAACCAGCGGAGCATGACGGTGCCTCGGTTTGCGTGCCATGGTTATGGCTGGACGGGGCGGCTTCAACAACCGGCCCCGGGCGTGGGGCGCCTGGCGGGTGCAGGAAACGGCGGCGCCGGCCCGGGGAAGGGGCGGTGGACGCTTCAAGCGGGCGCCGTCACGGGCTAGGTTGCCCGGGTGAGCAACACGCCCTCCCTGGCGGCCCGCCCGGCCGCCTCCCTGCACCGCTTCGCCAATCCCGGCCGGTTCCTGCGGCTGTCCGGCCGGCTGCTGCCCTGGCTGGCGGCCAGCGCGGTGCTGGTGCTGGGCATCGGCCTGCCCTGGGCGCTGTGGTTCTCCCCGCCCGATTGGCAGCAGGGCGAGACGGTCCGCATCCTCTACATCCATGTGCCGATGGCCTGGCTGGCCATGGGCGGCTATGCCGGCCTCGCCGTCGCCTCCGCCATGGCGCTGGTCTGGCGCCATCCGCTGGCGGACCTGGCGGCGCGGGAGCTGTCGCCGGTCGGCGCCGCCGTCACCGCGCTGTGCCTGGCCACCGGCAGCCTGTGGGGCAAGCCGATGTGGGGCATCTGGTGGGTCTGGGACGCAAGGCTGACCAGCGTGCTGGTGCTGTTCTTCCTCTGGCTTGGCCATGCCGCGCTGGTCCGCGCCTTCGACGACCCCGAGCGTGGGGCGCGGATGGGCGCTATTTTGGCGCTGGTGGGCGCGCTGAACCTGCCGGTGGTGAAATTCTCGGTGGATTGGTGGAACACGCTGCACCAGCCCGCCAGCTTGACCCGGGTCAATGCGCCGGCCTTGCACGTGGATATCCTGTACCCATTGTTGACCTGTGCCGTGGGATTCACCCTGGCCTTCGCCGCGCTGGTGTTGCTGCGGGTGCGGGCGGCGGTGATGGAACGGCGCATCCGCGCGCTGCAGATGGCCGCGGCGCGCCGGGCTGAAACGGAAGGCTGAGTCATGAGCCTGCATTGGTGGCATGTGGGCATCAGCTACGCGCTGGTGCTGGGCGGCTTCGCCGCGCTGACGGCGGCGGCCGGGCTGCGCCACGCCCAGGCGAAGCGCGTGCTGGCGCGGCTTGAGACCAGGCCCCGCCGCGCATGACCCGCAAGAAGAAGCGCCTGTACCTGCTGCTGCTGTGCGGCCTGGGCCTGGGCAGCGCCACCGCGCTGACGCTGACTGCCTTCCAGGACAACCTGGTGTTCTTCCGCAGCCCCAGCGACATCGCGCGCGAGGCTCCGGGGCCGGAGCGCGCCTTCCGCCTGGGCGGGCTGGTGCTGACCGGCAGCCTGAGCCGCAGCACCGAGGCCGGACGCCCGCTGGCGCGCTTCGTGGTGACGGATGGCGCGGCGCAGGTGCCGGTGGCGTTCGGCGGTGTGCTGCCCGACCTGTTCCGCGAGGGGCAGGGCGTGGTGACGCTGGGCAAGCTGGGGCCGGATGGCGTGTTCATGGCCAGCGAGGTGCTGGCCCGGCACGACGAGACCTACATGCCGCCCGATGTCGCCGACGCGCTGAAGCGCAGCGGCCACTGGAACCCCAACCAGGGCGCGGCACCGCCGGCCAGCAGCTGGAACACGCTGCAACCCGGGCGCGGCGGCGGATGAGCGACGACCTGCCGGCGCCGGAGGGCTCCCCCGGCCTGCCGACGCCCGATGCGCGCCACGGCGAGCCGGAACCCGCCACCGTGGCCGAACTGGCCGAGGACCTGGCCCGCACCGCCGCCGAGCAGGCCGCGCTGGACGCCCTGGCCGGCAACCCCGATGGCCAGGCGCTGGAAATGCTGGTGCAGCACCTGCGCCACCAGGCCGCCGCCGGTCCGCCCGCGCCGACCCCACCCGACGAGGAACCGCCCGCCACATGATCCCCGAACTCGGGCATTTCGCGCTCGGCCTGGCCTTGGCGCTGGCGCTGGCCATGGCCGGCTTCGGCCTGGTCGGCGCACATCGGGGCCAGGCGCGGCTGATGGGGCTGGTGCCGCCCTTGGCCATGGGCGTGCTGCTGGCCGTGGGCGCCAGCTTCCTCTGCCTGGTCGCCAGCTTCGTGGCCAACGACACCACGGTCTCAGCCGTGGTGGCCAACAGCCATTCGCTGAAGCCGCTGCTGTACAAGGTCAGCGGCACCTGGGGGAACCACGAGGGTTCCATGCTGCTCTGGGTGCTGATCCTGGCACTGTGCTGCGGCGCAGTGGCGGGCTTCGGCCGCAACCTGCCCAGCGCCCTGCAGGCCCGCGTGCTGGCGGTGCTGGGGCTGATCGCCGCCGGCTTCCTCGCCTTCATCATCGGCACGTCGGACCCCTTCAAGCGGGTCTGGCCGCCGGCCATGGATGGCAACGGGCTGAACCCGATCCTGCAGGACCCCGGCTTGGCCTTCCATCCGCCGCTGCTCTACCTCGGCTATGTCGGCTTCGCCGTCACCTTCGCCTTCGCCGTGGCCGCGCTGATCGAGGGCCGCGTCGATGCCGCCTGGGGGCGCTGGGTGCGGCCCTGGGCGCTGGCGGCCTGGAGCTTCCTCACCCTCGGCATCGGGCTCGGTTCCTGGTGGGCATATTATGAGCTGGGCTGGGGCGGCTACTGGTTCTGGGACCCGGTGGAGAACGCCTCCCTGCTGCCCTGGCTGGCCGGCTGCGCCCTGCTGCACAGCGCCATCGTGGTGGAGAAGCGCGAGGCGCTGAAGACCTGGACCGTGTTCCTGGCGCTGCTGGCCTTCGCGCTGAGCCTGCTCGGCACCTTCCTGGTGCGGTCGGGCGTGCTGAACAGCGTGCATGCCTTTGCCAGCGACCCCGCGCGCGGCGTGTTCATCCTTGGGCTGCTGATGCTGTACGTGGGCGGCGGCTTCGCGCTGTTCGCCTGGCGAGCGCAGGCCATGGCGCCTACGGGCGTCTTCGCGCCGGTGTCGCGGGAAGGCGCGCTGGTGCTGAACAACCTGCTGCTCTGCTCCGTCGCCGCCGTGGTGCTGGTGGGCACGCTCTACCCGATGTTCGCCGACCTGGTGCTGGGGCAGAAGATCAGCGTGGGCCCGCCCTTCTTCAACACCGCGACCCTGCCGCTGGCGGTGCCGCTGGTGGGCGCCATGGCCATCGGCCCGTTCATGCCGTGGAAGCGGGCGCGGCTGTGGCCGGCGCTGCAGAAGCTGTGGTGGGTGGCGCTGGCGGCCCTGGCGGCGGCCCTGCTGTGCCTGGCGCTTGAGGGCGTGCGCGTCGGCCCGGCGCTGGGCTTCTTCGCCGCGATCTGGCTGATCATGGGCGCCAAGGCGGATTTCGCCCAGCGCATCGGGCTGTTCTCCCGCCCCCGCGCCGCCTTCGGCCGGGCGCTGGCCCTGCCGCGCGCGGCCTGGGGCAGCGCCATGGCGCATGGCGGGTTGGGCGTCACCATCCTCGGCCTGGCCGGCATGGGGCTGGCGGTGGACCGGCTGGCGCTGCTGAAACCCGGCGAGAGCGTGGAACTCGCCGGCTACGAATACCGGCTGGACGGTGTGGTGGATGCCGAGGGTGCCAATTTCGCCGCACGCCGGGCCACCGTGCAGGTGCTGCGCCACGGCCGCGCGGTGGTGACGCTGCACCCGGAAAAGCGCAGCTTCGCCCTGGCCCGCATGACCACGTCGGAGGCGGCGATCCACACCACCTGGCTGGAAGACCTGTATGTGGTGCTGGGCGAGGAACGCGAGGGCGGCGTGGTGCTGCGCATCCATGACAATCCACTGGCGCCATGGATCTGGCTCGGCGCCGGGCTGATGGCGCTGGGCGGCGGGCTGTCGCTGAGCGACCGCCGCACCCGCGTGGCCGCCCCGGCGGCCAAGGCCACCGCCCTGAAGAACCCGGCGGTGCAGGCATGAGCGACGAGACCACCGCCAACCCGTGGCGCCGCCGCGCCCTGCTGGGCCTGCCGCTGCTGGCGGCCGGCGGGGCCGGCCTGGGCTTCTGGGCCATGCTGCGCGGCCTCGGCACCGGCAGCTACGACCCGCATGGCGTGCCCTCCGCGCTGCTCGGCAAGGCGCCACCCGATTTCGCGCTGGCCGCGCCGGCGGGCAGCGACCTGCCGGCGCTGACGGCCGCCGACCTGCGTGGCCTGCAGCGGCCGGTGCTGGTCAATTTCTTCGCCAGCTGGTGCGTGCCCTGCGTCATCGAGCACCCGCAGCTGATGACGCTGAAGCGCCAGGGCGTGCCGGTCTTCGGCATTGCCTACAAGGACAAGCCGGCCGATGCGCTGGGCTTCCTGGCCCGCCGGGGCAACCCCTTCACCCGGCTGGCGGCGGATGAACCGGGGCGCGTCGCGATCGACTGGGGCGTCTATGGCGTGCCGGAAAGCTACCTGATCGACCGCCAGGGCCTGATCCGCTGGCGCTGGGCCGGCCCGATCACCGAGGACACCATGGCCGCCGACCTGCTGCCCCTGCTGCGGCGGTATTCGGCATGAGGCGGCTGCTGTTGGCGCTGCTGCTGGTCGCCGGGCCGGCCTTCGCCCTCTCCGACCCCGCCGAGCAGCTGCCGGACGCCGCGCAGGAACAACGCGCCCGCGTGCTGGGGCGGGAGTTGCGCTGCCTAGTCTGCCAGAACCAGAGCATCGAGGATTCCGACGCCGAGCTGGCCCGCGACCTCCGGCGGATCGTGCGGGAACAGGTGGCCGCCGGGCGCAGCGACACCCAGGTGCTGGACTACCTGCACGCCCGCTACGGCGACTTCGTGCTGCTGCGGCCACCCTTCACCGCCGGCACCGCGCTGCTGTGGGCCACGCCGGTGCTGGCGCTGGGGGCAGGGGCGCTGCTGGTGCTGGGGCTGCGTCGCCGCCGCGCCGCGCCGGTGCCGCAAGCGCTGACCCCGGCCGAGCAGGCGCGGCTGGCTGAGCTGGACCGGACACCATGATCTGGCTGTGGATGCTGCTGCTGGCGCTGCTGGCGCTGGCCCCCTTGGGCTGGGCGCTGTGGCGCCCGCGCGCCGTGCGTGGCCGGCGCGACGCCGACCTGGCGCTGTATCGGTCCCAGTTGGCCGAGCTGGATGCCGACCTGGCCGCCGGCCGGCTGGAGGCACCGGAACACGCGGCGGCAAAGCTGGAGGTGCAGCGCCGGCTGCTGGCCACGCCGGAAGCCACGGCCGAAGCCGGCGACACCCGGCTTACCCCCCGCCTGCTGGCGCCGCTGCTGGCGGTGCCGGTGGTGGCACTGGCCCTCTATGCCGCCACCGGCATGCCGGAGATGCCGTCCGCCCCGTTCAGCCTGCGACAGGAGCGTGCCGAGCGCGACGAGGCGCTGCTGACCCAACTGCGTGCCCGGCTGGTGCAGTTGCCGCCCGCCAGCGACCAGGCGCGCCAGGGCTGGATGCTGCTGGGCAATGCGGAGCGCAATCGCGGCCGGCTGGAGGCGGCGGCCGAGGCCTATCGGCAGGCGCTGGCCGGGCGGTTCGACGCCGATGCCACGGCCCAGCTGGCCCAGGTGCTGCTGGAGGACGACAAGCCCGACGCCGCCGCGACCCTGCTGGCCGAGGCGCTGCCGCGCGCGCCGGAGCATATCGGGCTGCGCTTCCTCAGTGGTGCGGCGGAACTGGCGGCCGGGCATACGGCGCAGGCGCGGGCGGTGTGGCAGGCGCTGGTGGCGGAGGCGCCGGAAGGCGCGCCGTGGCGGGCCATGGTGCAGCGGCGGCTGGACGAACTGCCGTAGCGCTGCCGGGCGGGGCGTGGCCCGTCTGAAACTTGCAGTCAAAAACCCGGGGTCCAGGGGCCTCTCGGCCCTTGGCCGGGGAGTTTGAGGGGGCAGCGCCCCCTCAAGGCGGGTCGCCGGGTGCCCTACCCGCCGTGCCGCGGGTCATGCGCCAGCTTGCGCAGCCGCCAGGCCAGGCCCAGCAGCACCACGCCCATGAACAGCGCCTGCAGCCCCACCAGCCAGACCAGCGCCAGCAGCCCCGGCCCGGGGTTCAGCACCAGCCAGAAGCCGAAGAACACCGCCAGCGCGCCCAGCGCCCCCAGCAGCACGCTGGACAGCCGGAAGGCCAGCACCAGGCGGATCGCCCCGACCACGATCGACCAGACCCCCGTTACCACCACCAGCCCCAGCGCGGATTGCCCGGGCGCCAGCAGCAGGAAGGCGGCGGCGGCCAGCGAGACCAGGCCATCCAGCCAGACCCAGGCGCCATGGGCATGGCCGGTGGCGGCCTTCCACAGCGTGGCGCCGCCTTCCACCGCCAGCCAGGCGGCCAGCAGGGCCAGCAGCAGGGCCAGCCCGGCCGGCGGCGCCAGCACCGTCAGCGCGGCGAAGACCAGCGCCGCCACGCCGCGCAGCGCGAACAGCCACCAGTGCCGCGCCGCGAGGCGCAGCAGATGGACCGGGCCAGGGATGGGGTTGGGAATGGGGTCGGACATGCGGGGGCCTCCTTGGGCTGCGGCGGCAGGGTAACGCCTGGCCCGTGGCCGCGTCCTTGGCCCGGCGCAAACCCCGGCACCGGCCGGCAGGGCCAGGCATGCGCCCTGGGGAGGAAAGCATCGCGGCGGCCGCTGGGTTGCAGCGCGACCGTACCCCAGACGCGGCAGGGCCAGCCCCGAACGGGGCGGCACCCTCAACCAGCTTGCAGCGAAAACCTCAGGCGGCGGATGGTGGAGCTGAGCGGGATCGAACCGCTGACCTCGTCATTGCGAACGACGCGCTCTCCCAACTGAGCTACAGCCCCATCCGTGCCGCGAGAGGCGCGCTCTTTGCCTCCCCAGCAACGCGCTGTCAAGCGGGCACCGCACATCCTTGCAGCGGACGGGAGCGGCCACTAGGTTGCGGCCCGCCGAAGGGGATGGATTGCCGCATGCATGCGCTGTTCTGGCTGCTGGATACCGCCATCAGCCTTTTTGTCTGGGCGCTGATCATCGCGGCCGTGCTGAGCACGCTGCTGAGCTTCGGCGTGCTGGACCACCGCAACCGCCTGGTCTGGACGGTGACGGATTTCTTCGAACGGCTGACCCAGCCGGTGCTGCGGCCGGTGCGGAACATACTGCCCAACCTGGGCGGTATCGACATCTCGCCGATCGTGGTGATCCTGCTGCTGCAGGCGCTACGCATCCTGCTGGGCGAGGTCCAGGTCAGCCTGCTGCGGGCCGGCATTGGCCTCTGACCGCTGCTGGCGGGCCACGCCGGCCGGCATCCAGCTGCGGGTCAAGGTGCAACCCAAGTCGCGCCGGCCGGGGTTGCAGGGCCTGGTTGAGGCCGCCGACGGCCCCCGGCTGAAGCTGGCGGTGACCGAGGCGCCCGAGGATGGCCGCGCCAACAAGGCGGTCTGCCTGGCGGTGGCCAAGGCGCTCGGCCTGCCCGGCGGCGCGGTTTCCGTCGAACACGGCGCCACCAGCCGGGAGAAGACCCTGCTGCTGGCGGGCGAGACCACCGACATCATCCCAAGACTGGAGGCGCTGGCATGAGCGCGCTGATCATCGACGGCAAGCAGGTGGCGGCGGCCCTGCGGGAGCGGCTGGCCGCCCAGGTGGCCACGCTGCCCTTCAAGCCCGGCCTGCGCGTGGTCCGCGTGGGCGAGGACCCCGCCAGCGTGGTGTACGTGCGCAACAAGGACCGCGCCGCCGCCGCCTGCGGGTTCGACAGCGCCACCCAGGTGCTGCCGGAGACGACCACCGAGGCCGAGCTGCTGGCCGTGGTCCGCGCGCTGAACGACGACCCCGCGGTGGACGGCATCCTCGTGCAGTTCCCGCTGCCGGCCCATATCCGGCAGGAGGCGGTGATCAACGCGATCTCCCCGGCCAAGGACGTGGACGGGCTGCACCCGATCAATGCGGGGCTGCTGGCCAGCGGCGCGCCGGCGCTGGTGCCCTGCACGCCGCAGGGGGTGATGCATCTGCTGGCCGCCGCCGGCACGCCGCTGAAGGGGGCGCGGGCCGTGGTCATCGGCCGTTCCGTGCTGGTCGGCCGGCCCGTGGCGCAGCTGCTGCTGGCCGCCGATGCCACCGTGACCATGGCGCATTCCCGCACCCTGGACCTGGCCGCCGAATGCCGCCGGGCCGAGGTGGTGGTGGCCGCCGTCGGCCGCGCCGGCCTGGTGCGCGGGGACTGGATCGCCCAGGGCGCCACCGTCATCGATGTCGGCATCAACCGCGGCGCCGATGGCAAGCTGACCGGCGATGTCGCCTATGCCGAGGCGCTGGACCGCGCCGGCGCCATCACCCCGGTGCCGGGCGGCGTCGGGCCGATGACCATCGCCTGCCTGCTGGAGAATACCGTCAAGGCCGCCCTGGCCCGGCGCGGCTGAGCATGCGCCCCCCGCCACAGGCTGCCGGCTGATGCGCGGCTTCCTGCTGGCGGCGCTGTTCGTCACCATCTGGGCCTCGGCCTTCACCTCCATCCGCGGGCTGGTGCCGGAATGGCCGCCCTTCTGGGGGCTGGCCTCGCGCTTCAGCCTGGTGACGCCGCTGCTGCTGGCGGTGGTGCTGTGGCGCGGCGCGGCGCTGCCCAGCCGAGAGGACCGCTGGCGCATCGGCGTCATGGGCATGTTCGGCTCGGCCTTCTATCTCGGCGGCGCCTGGATGGGGTCCCGTGTGCTGCCCACCGGGCTGGTGGCGCTGCTCTCGGCCACCGCGCCGCTGTTCGTCGCGGGCGGCGAGGTCCTGTTCTTCAAGCGCCGGCTGCCGCCGCTGGCCTGGGCCGGGCTGGCGCTGGGCTGGCTGGGGGTGGCGGTGCTGGGCATTGGCCGCGGCGCGCTGGCGGTACGGGCGGAGGAGTTGCACGGCCTGCTCTTCGTGCTGGGCGGCGCGCTGTCCCAGGCGGTGGGCATCCTGGCCTTTGCCCCGGCGCGCGGCCGGGTGGACGCCTGGGTGGCCAATGCCGGCCAGGCCGGGGTGGCCGCCTGCACCATGCTGGTCATGGCCAATATCGCCTCGCCGGGGTTGCCGCCGCCGCCCAGCGCCACGCTGCTGTGGACCCTGGCCTATTCCGTGCTGGTGGTGGGCGGGCTGGGCTATGCGCTGTTCTTCATGATGCTCCAGCGCTTCCCCGCTGCCTCGGCCGCCGCACTGCAATTGCTGGCGCCGCCGCTGGCCGCGATCTTCGGCTGGGCGCTGCTGGGGGAGGCACTGGGCTGGCTGGACCTGCTGGGCGGCGCCATCACGCTGGGCGGGCTGCTGCTGCTGTTCCGCGCCGGGCGGTAGCGCGGCGACGCATACCGGCAGCGCGCCTTCGGCACGCCTCATCCGCGCGCCTTCGGCACGCCTCACTTCCCGCGCCCGGCGAGACGCCGCACGCCAGCCCTGCACTGTCTGCGCTTCCGCCCCGGCGCATCCGTGCCTAGATTGGCCCCATGTCCCAGACCAAGCCGCGCGTCGCGCTGTTCGTCACCTGCCTGGTGGACCTCTACCGGCCCAATGTCGGCTTTGCCGCCATCAAGCTGCTGGAGGCGGCCGGCTGCACGGTGGAGGTGCCGCCCAGCCAGACCTGCTGCGGCCAGCCCGCCTTCAACACCGGGGACCGCGTGACCACGCGCGACCTGGCCAGCGCCGTGATCGACGCCTTCCTGCCCTACGACTACGTCGTGGCGCCCAGCGGCAGCTGCGCCGGGATGATCGCGCATCACTATCCCAGCCTGTTCGACGACGACCCCCAGGGCCGCGCCCGCGCCGACGCGCTGGCGGCCAAGACGCATGAGCTGGTCAGCTTCCTGGTGGATGTGCGCGGCATGACCCAGGTGGCCGCGCAGTATGACGGCCTGGCCACCTACCACGACAGCTGCTCCGGCCTGCGGGAGATGGGCGTCAAGGCGCAGCCGCGCACGCTGCTGGCCAGCGTGGAGGGCCTGGCGCTGAAGGAGATGGAGAACCCTGAGGTCTGCTGCGGCTTCGGCGGCACCTTCTGCGTGAAGTATCCGGACATTTCTACTCGTATGGTCAGCGACAAGACCGCTGACATCGCCGCCACCGGCGCCGATACGCTGCTGGCCGGCGACCTCGGCTGCCTGCTGAACATGGCTGGCCGGCTGAAGCGCGAGGGATCCCCGGTGAAGGTGCGCCATGTGGCGGAAGTGCTGGCCGGGCTGACCCGCGACGTGCCGCCGCTGGGCGACGCTGTCGTGGCCACCAGCGTGCCATGAGCGCGCGCCCGCCGATATCAGCCCTGCAGGCCGAGATCGCCGCCACCGGCTTTGCCATGCTGCCCGGCGCGCGGCTGGCGGGGCTGATGGGCGCCGCCGGCAGCGCCGACCAGGTTGGCGCCTTCGCCGCCAGTTGGGAACGGCTGGAAGTGGACAGCTTCATGGCCGATGGCGGCCGCTACCGCCGCCGCCGCATCGCCAACTTCACCGCCCGCGCCGGCGTGCCCGGGCATGTGCGCGGACCGCATCGCCCGCACTTCCAGGCCGTGGTGCACAACACGCTGAATGGCGGCGTGGACCGCTGGTTCGCCCCGGTGGAGGACGCCATCGGCGCCTCCGCCCCGGTGCAGGCGCTGCTGGGGCTGGGGCGGGAAGTGGCGGACAACTTGCGCCCCGGCCGCGACTGGTTCGTCGAGATGCACCAGTTCCGCATCGAGGCCGGGGCCGGCGCGCCGGGCTACCCGACGCCCGAGGGTGTGCATCATGACGGCGTGGACGTGGTGCTGATTGCGATGCTGGCGCGCACCAACCTGGTGGGCGGCGAGACGCTGATCACCGACGACGCCGACCGCGAGCTGGCGCGCTTCACGCTGCTGGACCGGCTGGACGCGGCGCTGGTGGACGATACGCGGGTCAAGCATGGCGTCACCCCGGTGGGCCCGGCCGATGCCGCGCTGCCGAGCTGCCGGGACGTGCTGGTGCTGACCTGGCGCGCCGGGCTGCCGCCGGGCTGAGCGGGCAGGGCGCGGAGCCGCGCCCCGCCGCAACGCGCCGCCGGTCGTGGCCCGAGTACGGCGCGCGACCCCCGGCCATTCGAACCGGGCGCGGCCGCCGTGCTGACTGTCCCCGGCTCGGCCGGGCGCCAGCCGGTCACGTCCCGGCGGTAGTCTCCAGCCTCGGCGTCGTCTCGGCCTCCGCCTCAGCCGGCAGCCACACCCGGAAGGTGGCGCCCTGGCCCGGTGGGCTCTCGATCACCAATCGGCCGCGATGGCGGATGACGATGTGCTTGACGATGGCCAGCCCCAGCCCGGTGCCGCCGGCGGCCCGGCTGCGGCCGCGGTCCACCCGGTAGAACCGCTCGGTCAGCCGGGGGATGTGTTCCTTCGGAATGCCGGGACCATCATCGCTGACGCTGAGCAGCACGCCGGGCTGGCCGGATTGCTCGGCCGGCGCTGTGGCCAGCACCACCTCACCGCCCGGCCGGCCATGGCGGATGGCGTTGTCCAGCAGGTTGCGCACCACCTGGGCCAGTTGGTCGGCATCGGCCGGGGCCGCCACCAGGCCGGGCGCCAGGCGCAGGACCAGCTGCACCCCGCGGGCGTCCAGCAACGGCGCCAGCGCCGCCGCCTCGGCACGGACCACCTCCGCCAGCACGGCGCGGGCCGCCGGCGCCTGGTGCTCGGTGATCTCGATCCGTGCCAGCCCCAGCAGGTCGTCGATCAGCCGCCGCATCCGCTCCGCCTGCTCGGCCATGATGCCGAGGAAGCGGGCGCGGGCCGGCGGGTCGTCCTCGGCGGGGCCACGCAGGGTCTCGATGAAGCCGATCAGGCTGGCCAGCGGGGTGCGCAGCTCATGGCTGGCATTGGCGACGAAGTCGGCGCGCATCCGCTCCACCTGGCGTTCCCGCGTGCGGTCGGACAGCACCACCAGCATGGCGCCGCCGCCGGGCAGCGGGGCCATCGGGATCACCTGGGCCTGCAGCTCCCGCAGCACCGGCACCGGCAGCACCAGGTCGGCCAGTTGCGGCCGGTGCTCGGCCATGGCGCGTTCGATCGCCTCGGCCAGGGCGGGGTGGCGCAGCAGCGCGGCGGTATCGGTGCCGAACAGCCGCCGCGCCGCGGCATTGGCGCGCAGCGGCCGGCGATCGGCGTCCAGCACCAGCAGCGGGTCGGGCAGGCCTTCCACGATGGCGCCATCGGCTTCCCGCAACCGGCCGATCAGGGCGCTGCGCTGTTCCAGGTTGCGGGCCATGCGGCGGACGCCATCGGCCACCTCGGCGGCATCCGGCAGCAGCCGCGTGGTCTCCCCCAGGAAGAAGCCGCCCTGCTCCGCCCGGCGCAGCGCCGCCGCCATCTGGCCCAGCGTATGCACCCACAGCCAGCCAACACCGATGGCGGCCAGGCCGCAGACAACCAGCGCCTGGGCGGCCCGGCGCGGCGCCAGCGCGCCGTCCAGCCACAGCACCAGCAACACCAGCAGCGGCACGCCGCCGACCAGCAGTGCCGCCTTCAGCACCCGGCGCGGCGAGGTCACCGGGCCGACGACGGGCGAGGGTGGTGCCGCGGCAACAGAGGTGGCGCTGGGCTGCGGCGCGGTGGGGATCACACCCCGGGCATCCACCGGCCGGTACCCGCACCCTGCCGGGGCGCGGGCCAGTGCCATGGCGCCGGGGCCGCAGCTTGGGCCATCAGGCGGAAACCCGCGCTAGCTGCCGGCGGCGCCGGGCACCGGGGCCGGCTCCACCAGCTTCGGCTCGCCCGAGGGGTCGAGCGCGAAGACCGCCAGGCCGCGCGCCACCTGGCCATCGGCCAGCAGCCGCAGCGGACCATCGGCGCCCAGGAAGGCCTCGCCCACCGGCAGCGCCCCATCGCGCGCCGCCCGCGCCGCCAGCCCGGCGGCGTCATAGGCCACGCCGGCCAGGCGCGGCGGTCGCTCGCCAAAGGCGGCCTGGTAGCGGCTCTCGAACCCCTGGCGCGCCTGCGGGTCGGAGCCCGGGAACCAGGCGCCGGCCAACGCCGGTTCCTGCGCCAAGGTGGTGTCCTGCGCCCACAGCACGGTGCCCAGAAGGCGCGGCGGCCGCGGGAAGACGGCCGGCACCGCCACGGCGGCATTGCGCGCGGCCAGCCCGGTCTCCACCAGCATCAGCGCGTCCACCGGCGCTTCGCCGGCCATGTTGGCCACGTCGCGCACCGCCTGGGCCATGTCCACCCGCGGCGGGTGCAGCAGCACGAAGGGCGCCGGCAGCCCGGCATCGGCCAGCCGCGCCCGCAGCGCCTGGGCCATGCGGCGGCCGAACTCGTCATCCTGGCCCAGCAGGGCGAAGCGCTGGGCGCCAGCGGCCGTGGCCGCGCCGACCATGCGCGAGACCTGCTGCACCGGCGTGACGCCCAATACCCACAGGCCGTTGCCGGCGGCGGCGCCATCGCTGGTGAAGGCCAGCACCGGCAGCCCGCCGGCGCGCGCCGGGCCGGCGGCGGCGGCGGATTCCAGCGCGGTCAGCGGCCC
>CANGNF010000056.1 GCA_947455205.1 Acetobacteraceae bacterium
GGCCGGCGCCGTCGCGGTGCCCTGGGTGGTGCCGGGTGGGGTGCAGGCCATGCCGGGCGCCGCCCCTGGTTCTGCCCCTGGCGCCACGGCGCCGCTGCCGGAACCGGGCGAGGTTCCCGCCGGCCCGACGCCGGACCTGCTGGCCGCCCCGCCGCCGCTGCCGCGCATCCAGTAGGTTTTTCCGCCGCGGCGATACCGCTGGCGGGCAAACCCCTTTATACGTGCCGGCCCCGAGCCACGAGAGGGCCGGGCCAACCCACACGGACGTAGTACGATGACCGAGGAATTCCACCGCATCCGCCGCCTGCCGCCCTACGTGTTCGCCGAGGTGAACGCGGCCAAGGCCAAGGCACGGGCAGCCGCGGAGGATATCGTCGACCTCGGCATGGGCAACCCGGACAGCCCGACGCCGCCTCACATCGTGGCCAAGCTGATCGAGGCGGTGCAGGACCCCCGCACCCACCGCTACAGCATGTCCAAGGGCATCCCCGGCCTGCGCAAGGCGCTGGCCGGCTACTACGACCGGCGCTTCGGCGTGAAGCTGGACCCCGAGACCGAGGTGGTCGCGACCCTGGGCAGCAAGGAAGGCCTGGCCAACCTGGCCCAGGCCATCAGCAGCCCGGGCGACACCATCCTGGTGCCGAACCCGTCCTACCCGATCCACCAGTTCGGCTTCATCATCGCCGGCGCCACCGCGCGCACGCTGCCCTGCACGCCGGATGACGCGATGCTGGAGGCGATCGACCGCGCGGTGCGGCACAGCGTGCCGAAGCCGACCGCCGTCATCGTCAACTTCCCCAGCAACCCGACCGCGCACCTGGCCAGCATCGAGTTCTACCGCGACCTGGTGAAGCTGTGCCGCAAGCACGAGCTCTTCATCCTGTCCGACCTGGCCTATGCCGAGCTGTATTTCGGCGATACCCCGCCGCCCTCGGTGCTGGAAGTGCCTGGCGCCATGGACGTGACCGTCGAGTTCACCAGCCTGTCCAAGACCTACAACATGCCGGGCTGGCGCATGGGCTTCGCCGCCGGCAACCAGCGGCTGATCGCGGCGCTGACGCGGGTGAAGAGCTACCTGGACTACGGTGCCTTCGCGCCGATCCAGATCGCCGCCGCCGCCGCGCTGAACGGCCCGCAGGACAGCGTTGCCGAGATGCGCGTGCTGTACAAGGAACGCCGCGACCTGCTGGTGAAGGGGCTGCACCAGGCCGGCTGGGACGTGCCCAGCCCGGAAGGCAGCATGTTCATCTGGGCGCCGATCCCCGAGAAGTTCCGTCACCTCGGCAGCGTCGAGTTCAGCAAGCTGCTGATGGCCAAGGCCAAGGTGGCGGTCGCCCCGGGCCTGGGCTTCGGCGAGCATGGCGACGGCCATGTCCGCATCGCCCTGGTCGAGAACAATCACCGCATCCGTCAGGCGCTGCGCGGCATCCGCAGCTTCATGGCGGTTGATAACGCCGGCCCGATGGCTGAGCCGGAGCTGGCGGCACAATGAGCATGCGTCCCCTGACCCTCGGCGTGGCCGGGCTTGGCACCGTGGGTGCCGGCGTGTTGAAGCTGTTGGCCGACAATGCCGATGTGGTGGCCGCCCGCGCCGGGCGCCCGGTGGCGGTGGTGGCGGTCTCCGCCCGTGACCGCGCGCGCGACCGTGGCGTGAACACCGCCGGACTGCGCTGGTACGACGACCCCGTGGCGCTGGCCGGCGATGCCGGCGTGGACGTGGTGGTGGAGTGCATCGGCGGCAGCGAAGGCCCCGCCAAGGCGCTGGTGGAAGCCGCGCTGCGCGCCGGCAAGCCCGTCGTCACTGCCAACAAGGCGCTGCTGGCGGTGCATGGCGCCGCCATGGCGGAACTGGCCGGCAGCACGCCGTTGGCCTTCGAGGCGGCGGTGGCTGGCGGCATCCCCGCCATCAAGGCGCTGCGCGAAGGCCTGGCCGCCAACAACCTGTCCCGCGTGGCCGGCATCCTCAACGGCACCTGCAACTACATCCTGACCACCATGCGCGAGCAGGGCCGCGAGTTCGCCGATGTGCTGGCCGAGGCGCAGAAGCTCGGCTACGCCGAGGCCGACCCGTCCTTCGACATCGATGGCGTGGACGCCGCGCACAAGCTGGCCATCCTGGCGGCGCTGGCCTTCGGCCGCCCGGTGGACTTCACCAGCGTGCATGTGGAGGGCATCCGCGAGGTCTCCGCGCTGGATTTCCAGATGGCGGAGGATCTCGGCTACCGCATCAAGCTGCTCGGCATCGCCCAGCGGACCGAGGCCGGCATCTCCACCCGCGTCCACCCCTGCATGGTGCCGCAGGCGGCGCCGATCGCGCGGGTGGATGGCGTGTTCAACGCGGTGGTGGCGGAAGGCGACTTCGTCGGCCGCGTGGTGCTGCAGGGCCGTGGCGCCGGCGCCGGGCCGACCGCCAGCGCAGTGGTGGCGGATGTGATCGACATAGCCCGTGGTCGCTTCACCCCCGTCTGGGGCAGTGCGGCCGGGGCGCTGGCGGCGGTGCCCAGCGTGCCGATGTCGGCGCATACCGGCTGCTACTACCTGCGCCTGATGGTGGTGGACCGCCCCGGCGTCATCGCCGACGTCACCGGCGTGCTGCGCGACAACAGCATCAGCCTGGAATCCATGCTGCAGCGAGGCCGCGCCCCGGGCGAGGCGGTGCCGGTGGTGCTGACCACGCATGAATGCCAGGAAGCCGCGATGCGCGCCGCCATCACCCGGATCGAGGATTTGGCCGCGGTGATGGAAAAGCCGGTGCTGATCCGGATCGAGCCGGCCTGACCGCCGGCGACAGCACGCGACATAACACTGCCGTAGGGAGTGCTTCCGGCGCTTCCCGCCCCGGTGTAGTCTCCCCTCAACGCATACGGAGGCTTCCCCATGGGCGATCTCGGGCCCCACATCGGCAAACATGTCGACCGCAACCTGGCGCTGGAACTGGTCCGCGTGACCGAGGCCGCGGCGCTCTCGGCCAGCCGCTGGATGGGCAAGGGCGACAAGAACGCCGCCGATGGCGCCGCCGTCGACGCTATGCGCAAGGCCTTCGACACGCTCTCCATCTCCGGCACCGTGGTGATCGGTGAGGGCGAGATGGACGAGGCGCCGATGCTGTACATCGGCGAGAAGATCGGCCTGGGCGGCCCGGTGGTGGACATTGCGGTGGACCCGCTGGAGGGCACCACGCTGACCGCCAAGGGCGGCCCCAACGCCATGGCGGTGCTGGCGCTGGCCGAGGGCGGCGGCTTCCTGCATGCCCCCGACATCTACATGGACAAGCTGGCGGTCGGCCCCGGCCTGCCGGACGGCGTGGTGGATATCGACGCCAGCCCGGAGGAGAACCTGCGCAACCTGGCCCGCGCCAAGAAGTGCGATGTCTCCGACCTGGTTGTCTGCCTGCTGGACCGCGACCGCCACAAGGACAAGATCAAGGCCTGCCGTGCCGCCGGCGCGCGGATCATGCTGATCCCGGATGGCGATGTGTTCGGCGTCGTTGCCTGCTCGCAGCCGGAAGTGGGCATCGACATGTACCTGGGCAGCGGCGGCGCGCCCGAGGGCGTGCTGGCGGCCGCCGCGCTGCGCTGCATCGGCGGCCAGATGCAGGGCCGCCTGATGTACGAGAATGACGAGCAGATCGCCCGCGCCCGCGAGATGGGCATCACCGACCCGCAGCGGAAGTACAAGCTGGAGGACATGGCCCGGGGCGACGTGATGTTCGCCGCCACCGGGGTGACCACCGGCCCGATGCTGCGCGGCGTGCGCTGGCATGGCGCCGGCGCGGTGACGCATTCCATCGTCATGCGCAGCAAGTCCGGCACAGTGCGGTATGTCGAAGGGCACCACAATTTCGCGCTGAAGCCCAAAGCCTTCGCGGGGTGAATCCGCCTGCAGCCGTCCTGGGGGTAGAGGCCAGCGTCTCCGGCAGGCGCTGGGTCTGGCGCGAGGGCGACCAGCGCATCGGCCTGGCCATCTCCCAGCGGCTGGAGGTGCCGGAGGTTGTCGGCCGGCTGCTGGTGGCGCGCGGCATCGGGTTGGATGCGGCGCAGGACTTCCTGGACCCGACGCTGCGGGCGCTGCTGCCCGACCCCTCCGTGCTGGTGGACATGGACAGCGCCGCCCAGCGCCTGGTGCATGCGGTGCGGACCGGCGAACAGGTGGCGGTCTTCGGCGACTACGACGTGGACGGTGCCTGCAGCGGCGCGCTGATGGTGCGGGCGCTGCGGATGCTGGGCTGCGAGGTGACGCACTACGTCCCCGACCGGCTGAAGGAGGGCTACGGCCCCAATGCCGGCGCGATCCGCGAACTGCTGGCGCGCGGGGCCACGCTGATCGTCTGCGTGGATTGCGGCGTGGCGGCGCATGAGGCGCTGGCCGTGGCCGAGGGCGAGGCCGATGTGGTGGTGCTGGACCATCATAAGGCGGAGGGCACGGTGCCACCGGTGCGCGCCGTGGTCAACCCCAACCGACTGGACTGCACCAGCGGGCTGAAACACCTGTGCGCCGCGGGCGTGGCCTTCCTGGCCATGGTGGCGACGCACCGGCTGCTGCGGCGCCAGGGCTGGTTCCAGACCCGGTCCGAGCCCAAGCTGATCGAGCTGCTGGACATCGTGGCGCTGGCCACGGTCTGCGACGTGATGCCGCTGACCGGGGTGAACCGCGCGCTGGTGGCCCAGGGGCTGAAGGTAATGGCGCGGCGCGGCCATGCCGGCGTGGCGGCGCTGCTGGATGTGGGCCTGGTGCGGGAGGCGCCTTCCGCGCATTCCCTCGGCTTCGTGCTGGGGCCGCGGATCAATGCCGCCGGGCGGATCGACGAGCCCGACCTGGGCATGCGGCTGCTGCTGTGCGACGACCCCGTGGAGGCCCGCGAGATGGCCGAGCGGCTGGACGTGGTGAACAAGCGCCGGCAGGAGGTGGAGGCCGATGTGCTCGGCACCGCCTTCGAGATGGCCGAGGCGCAGGCCGCCGCCGGCATGCCCGTGCTGATGGTGGCCGGCGAGGGCTGGCACCCCGGCGTGGTCGGGATCGTCGCCGGGCGGATCAAGGAGAAGTTCAACCGGCCGGCCTGCGTGGCCGGGCTGGCGGCCGGCTTCGGCAAGGGCAGCGGGCGCTCCGTCGCCGGGCAGGATCTGGGCGCGGCGGTCATCGCGGCGCGGCAGATGGGGCTGCTGGTGAGCGGCGGCGGGCATGCCATGGCGGCGGGCTTCGGCTTTGCCGTGGGCAAGCAGCAGGCGTTCCACGACTTCCTGAACGAGCGCCTGGCGCTGGCCGGCGGCCCGGCCGGGGCGGCCGACCTGGTGGTGGAAGGCAGCGTGACCGTGCCGGCGGCGACCTGCGACCTGGCACGCCAGGTGGAGCGGCTGGCGCCCTTCGGCAGCGGCAACGAGGAGCCGGTCTTTGCCCTGCCGCGCTGCCGCGTGGTGCGGGCCGACCGCGTGGGCAAGGAAGGCGCGACGGTGCGCGCCTACCTTGAAGGTGAGGCCGGCGGGCGGCTGAAGGCCATATGCTTCCGCGCCAAGGAAGGCCCGCTGGCGGAGGCGCTGCTTTCGGGCGACCGGATGCCGCTGCACCTGGCCGGGCAGTTGCGCGCCGAGCGCTGGAACGACGATGTGAGCGCCTGCTTCCATGTGGTGGACGCCGCGCGGGTGGTTTGAGCGCCTGATCCGCGGCGGAATCGCCGGCGCGGCGAATCAGTCCACCTTGATCCCCGCCTGCCGCACCACCTCGCCCCACTTCCGGTACTCCGCCGCCACATGGGCGGTGAAGGCGGCGCGGTCCTGCGGGGCCGGCTCGATGCCCAGCTGGTGCAGGCGGTCGCGGGCCTCGGTGCCGCTGAAGCCGGCGACCATGGCGGCCGAGAGCCGGTCCTGGATCGCCTCCGGCGTGCCGGTGGGCACCTGCACGCCCCACCAGATCATGGCGGAAAAGCCCGGCAGGTCGGCGGCCTCGGCCACGGTGGGGGCTTCCGGCGCGGCGAACCAGCGGGCCGGGCTGGTCACCGCCAGCAGCCTCGCCTTGCCGTCGCGGATGGCCGGCAGGTAGCCCGGCAGGTTGTCGTGCACCAGGTCCAGCCGGCCGCCCAGCAGGTCGGTCATCATCGGCGCGGTGCCGCGGTACGGCACGTGCTGCATGGTCACGCCGGCGTTGCGGTTCAGGTATTCGCCGACCAGATGGCCGGAGGTGCCGTTGCCCGGGCTGCCGAAGACCAGTTCGCCGGGCCGGCGGCGGGCCAGCTCCAGCGCCTCCTTCAGCGTGGCCACCGGCAGGTCCGGCCGGGCCATGATGCCGTTGCAGACATGGCAGCTCTGCCCCACCGGGATCAGGTCCCGCACGGGGTCGTAGCCCAGGCGGGGGTACAGGTGCGGGCCCATGGCGGCGGCGCTGATGGTGGTGATCAGCAGGGTGTAGCCGTCCGGGTCGGCCTTGGCGGCCAGCTCGGCGCCCAGGTTGCCGCCGGCGCCGCCGCGATTCTCGATGACCACCTGCTGGCCGATCTGCTGGCTGATCAGCGTGCCGGTCAGGCGGCCCACGGCATCGGTGGCGCCGCCGGGCGGGAAGGGCACCACCAGCCGCACCGGGCGGGCGGCGGGCCAGGCGGGCTGGGCGATGGCCGGGGTGGCGAGGAGCGGGAGGGCAAGCAGGGCGCGGCGCGGCAGGGTCATGCGGCGCAGGCTAGCATGCTGCGCCGCAACAAGCGCAAGCCGCGGCGCTACTCCAGGCGCACGCCGCTGGCGCGGATCACCTCGCCCCACTTGCCGATCTCGGCGGCGGTGAAGCTGGCGTAGCTGGTCGGCGTGGTGCCGCCGCCCTCGGTCAGGCCGGGCGGGTCGGCGCCCAGCTCGGCCAGGCGCAGCCGATAGGTCTGCTCGCGGGTGATGGCGTCGATCTCGGCGCCCAGCCGGGCGATGATGGCGGCGGGCACGCGGGCCGGGGCCTGCACGCCGAACCAGCCGGTCGCCTCGAAGCCCGGCACCGTCTCCGCCACCGCGGGCAGGTTGGGCAGCGCCGGGCTGCGCTGCGCGCTGGTCACGGCAATGGCGCGCAGCCGGCCGTCGCGCAGGTGGCCGATCACGCTCGGCATGTTGTCGCTGCCCACCTGCACCCGGCCGGCCATGGCCTCGACCAGCATCGGCCCGGCGCCGCGGAAGGGCACGTGCAGCAGGTCTATGCCCGTGCGCAGCTTCAGCAGTTCCAGCCCCATATGCGGCGTGCCGCCCAGGCTGGTGCTGCCGAAGTTCAGCTTGCCCGGGTGCGCCTTGGCGTAGGCGATCAGCTCCGCAATGGAATGCACCGGCAGGCTGGGGTGGACGAAGATGGCGTTGGGCACGCGCATCAGCAGGCCCACCTGCACCACGTCCTCGGGCTTGGAGGGGTTGCGGGGGCCGAACAGGGTGTAGTTCATCGCGCCCTCGGCGGCGCTGATGGTCTGCAGGGAATAGCCGTCCGGCTCGGTGTGCAGCAGGGCTTCGGTGGCGATGTTGCCGGTGGCACCGGGGCGGTTTTCCACCGTCACCGGCACGCCAAGGCGGGCGGAGAGGCGTTCGCTGACCAGGCGGGCGGCGATGTCCGTGGTGCCGCCGGGCGGGAAGCCGCAGAGCATGCGGATGGCGCGGTTGGGGTAGGCGCCCTGGGCGCGGGCCAAGGCGGGGGCAGCCAGGAAGGCGGCGAGGAGCGGACGGCGATGCATGCTGGCTACTCCACCTTGGCGCCGCTGCGGCGCACCACATCGGCCCACTTGCCGCGCTCCGCGGCCATGAAGCGCTCGAACCCCGCGGCGGAGGAGCCGCCATCCGGCGTCAGCGCCGGCATCTCGCCGCCGAATTCGGCCATGCGGGCATGGAAGGCGGGTTCCTTGACGATGCCGTCGATCTCCCGCTCCAGCCGCGCCAGCACCGCGGCGGGCAGGCCGGCGGGGGCGAGCACGCCGAACCAGGCGGTGGTCTCGAAGCCCTTGAGTCCGGCCTCGTCCATGGTGGGCAGGTTGGGCAACACGCTGCTGCGCCGCGTGCCCGTGGTGGCCAGCGGCTTGACCGAGCCTTCCCGGCAATGGGCGAGGGCGGAGGGAATGTTGTCCATGCCTACATCCACCCGGCCGGCGATGAGTTCCGTCAGCATCGGCGCGCTGCCGCGATACGGCACATGCGTCATCTCGATGCCCGCCATGATCTTGTACAACTCGGTGCAGACATGCGGGCTGCTGCCGATGCCGGCGGTGCCGTAGTTGAGGCCGCCATTGCGCGCCTTGGCCAGCGCGGTGAGGTCGGCGATGCTGCCGACCGGCAGGTCCTTCCGCACCATCAGCACGTTGGGCACGCGGATGAACAGGCCTGCGGCCACCAGGTCCTGCGGCCTGTAGGGCATCTTGTCGCCATAGACGGCGAAGTTGATGGCGCCGGTGCCGATGGTGGTCAGCAGCAGGGTATGGCCGTCCGGCTCGGCCTTGGCGACGAACTCGGCGCCCACATTGCCGCCGGCGCCGGCGCGGTTCTCCACCACCACCTGCTGGCCCAGCCGGGCGGAGAGCCGTTCAGCGCCGATGCGGCCAACCAGGTCCGTGGTGCCGGCGGGGGTGAAGGGGATCACCAGGCGGATCGGGCGCGTGGGGGTCCATGGCCCGGCCTGGGCGCGGGCCTGCAGCGCCGGGGCCGCAAGGGTCGGCGCCAGCGCGAGCATGCTGCGGCGACGAATGGTCATGGCGCTTCCCCGTTCTTTGTTGCGGGCATTCTTGGCCAAAGCGGGGGCGGGGGGAAGGGCCGTGAGACCCCCCCGCGGCGGCGGATGGACTGGGCTCCGTCGGCCCAGGGGCGGGCCGGATACCGTCAGGCGCTCACCGAACGCCTGACAGGTCCACGTGCGCCTGCGTCACGCCGCCGGCGACGACCGGTCGCTAATCCACCGTTGCGCCGGACTTCCGCACCACTTCGCCCCACTTGGCGATCTCGGCCTTGATGAAGGTCTCGAACCCCGCCGGGGTGGTGCCGTGGTCGGGGCCGACATCCGGCTTCATGCCGCCCAGTTCCTCCAGCCGCGCCCAGGTGGCGGGGTCCTTCACCACGGCGTCGATCTCGCGGCCAAGGCGGTCCACGATCTCACGCGGGGTGCGGGCCGGGGCCTGCACGCCGAACCAGGCGGTGGCCTCCACGCCGGGCAGGCCTTCCTCGGCGGTGGTGGGAATGTTGGGCATGGCGGGGCTGCGGGTGGCGGTGGTCATCGCCAGCGCGCGCAGCCGGCCTTCCTTCAGGTGGCCGATCACGCTGGGCAGGTTGTCCACCGCAACCTCGATCCGGCCGGCGATGACTTCCTGCAGCATGGGGCCCGAGCCGCGGAACGGCACATGCGTCATCTCGATGCCCGCGACGTTCTTCAGCAGCTCCCCGGTCATGTGCAGGCTGGTGCCGCTGCCGCTGCTGCCGTTGTTCAGCTTGCCCGGGTTGGCCTTGGCATAGGCCACCAGTTCGCGCAGCGAGCGCACCGGCAGGTTGTTGGTCACGAAGATCACGTTGGGCACGCGCAGCAGCAGGCCCACGGCGGCCAGGTCCTCCGGCTTGATCGGCATGCGCGCGCCGTACAGGCCGTAGTTGATGGCGGCGCTGCTGATGGTCGCCATCAGCAGGGTGTAGCCATCCGGGTCGGCCTTCGCGACCACCTCGTTGGCGATGTTGCTGCCGGCGCCGGGGCGGTTCTCCACGATCACCTGCTGGCCCAGCCGCTGGCCCAGCGCCTGCGCCAGGATGCGCGCGGCGATGTCGGTGGTGCCGGCCGGGGTGAAGCCGACGACCAGGCGGATCGACTTGTTGGGGAAGCCGGCTTGCGCCAGCGCCGGCGTGGCCAGCAGGGCGGGGGTGGCGGCGAGCAGCGTGCGGCGGTTCAGCATGGCGTTCCCTTGGTCGGCGTGGTGGCGGCCGTTGCCACATATGGTGGCGGAAGCGCCGGCGGGAGGGAAGCGGCGCCTCAGCCTTCGCCCTTGGCGCCGCTCATCCTGATCACCTCGGCCCACTTCACGTTCTCGTCGCGCATGAAGGCGACGAACTCGGCCGGGCTGCCGCCGCGGCCGCGGGCGCCCAGCAGGTCCATGCGCGACTTCACCGCGGGGTCGGCCAGGGTCGCGTTCAACTCGCGGTTCAGCCGGGTGATGATGGGCTCCGGCGTGCCCTTGGGCACCTGCAGGCCGAACCAGGCGCTGGCGTCGTAGCTGGCCATCGGCCAGCCCGGGGTTTCCGCCACCGTCGGAATCTCCGGGCAGGCGGGGTTGCGGGTCTGGGTGGTCACCGCCAGGCCGCGCATCTCCCCGGCGCGGACCAGCTCGATGGCGCTGGGCAGGTTGTTGACGCCAAAGTCCACGCGCCCGGCCATCACCTCGTTGGCGGTGTCGGCGCCGCCGCGGAACGGCACGTGCAGCATGTCCACGCCCGCCATCGCCTTCAGGTATTCACCGGAAAGATGCAGCGAGGAGCCGATGCCCGAGGTGGCGAAGCTGAGCGCGCCGGGCCGCGCCTTGGCGTCCGCCAGCAACTCCGGCAGGGTGCGGAACGGGCTGCGCTTGCCGACCACGACGATGTTGGGCAGGTCCGCGAACAGTGCCACCGGCAGCAGGTCCTCGGGCTTCCAGTTCAGCCGCGGCACCAGGTGCGGCATGATGGCGGCGCTGCCGATGCTGGCGAAGAACAGGTTGGTGCCGTCGCCCGGCAGGCGAGAGGCGACCTCCGCCCCCACCGCGCCGCCGGCGCCGCCGCGGTTCTCCGCCACCACCGGCTGGCCGAGCCGCTGGGCCAGGCCGTCGGCCAGCATGCGCGCCAGCACATCCGTGGTGCCGCCGGCCGGGAAGGGCACGATCATGCGGAACGGCCGGCTGGGCCAGGGCGCCTGGGCCCGGGCGCTGCCCGCCAGCAAGGGGCTGGCAAGCGGGGCGGCCAGCAGGGCACGGCGCGGCAGCTTCGGGGTCAGGGGGCGCATGGCGTATCCTCCGCACTGGATGGCGGTTTGTTCACCTTGGTGCCGCAACCCGGGGGGCGCTGGCAAGGCCGGTGCCGACTCGGTGCCGCGGGCGTGCGGGCCCCGGCGGTCCGGGGGCCGGGCAATATTTGTCCCTGCGCTGTCGCGTCGGTGAATATTGCTTTGGATTCAGGTAGTTCCAGCATGGGTCATCCGGCGGGGGAGTTTCCACCCCGGCCGGTATTGCGCTAGGTTGCCGCCGCCCCGGGTCTGGCCGGGCAAGGGCGGGCTGCATGGAATTCGTCAAACTCTACACCCGCGTGCTGGGCATGCTGGGTCCGGACAAGCGGGTGGCCGCCGGGCTGACGCTGGCCAATGTGGTGATGGCCGCGCTGCAGTTCCTTGAACCCGTGCTGTTCGGCCGTGTCATCGACGTATTGACCAGGGCCGAGCGGCTGGAGCGCGCCGCGGTCTGGACCCAGGCGCTGGAGCTGCTGGCGCTGTGGTCCAGCGTCGGGCTCTCCGCCATCGGTGCCAACGTGGCCATTGCCCTGCTGGCCGACCGCATGGCGCATCGCAACCGGCTGAGCGCGATGTCCGCCTTCTTCCAGCATGTGCTGGCGCTGCCGCTGAGCTTCCATGGCGATATCCAGTCCGGCCGGCTGATGAAGGTGATGCTGGTCGGCAGCGACAACCTGTTCGGCCAATGGCTCGGCTTCTTCCGCGAACACCTGTCCACCTTCGTCGCCGCCGTGGTGCTGCTGCCGCTGACCCTGGTGCTGAACTGGCGGCTTTCCCTGCTGCTGATCGGCCTGGTGGTCATGTTCGCCGTCCTGACCGCCATCGTCATCCGCAAGACCGAGGCGGCGCAGGGCCAGGTGACGCGCTTCCATACCCAGCTGGCCGGCAACGCGCAGGACGCGCTGAGCAACGTGGTGGTGGTGCAGAGCTTCACCCGCATGGCCAGCGAGATGGCCAATTTCCGCCATATCGTGCAGCAGGTGCTGGACCGGCAGTTCCCGGTGCTGAACTGGTGGGCGGTGGTCTCCGTGCTGACCCGTGCGGCCAGCACCGTCACCACCATCGCCATCTTCATGCTGGGCACCATGCTGCACCTGGACGGCTTCGCCACGGTGGGCGAGATCGTCAGCTTCATGGGCTTCGCCGGCCTGCTTATCGGCAAGCTGGAAGGCGCGGTGGCCTTCGTTGCCGCGCTGGTGCTGCACGCGCCCAGCCTGAAGGAGTTCTTCGAGGTGCTGGACGCCCGCAGCTCGGTGCCGGAGAAGCCCGGCGCGGTGGTGCTGCCGCGCACCAGCGGCGACGTGCTGTTCGAGAATGTCGCCTTCGGCTACCCGCATGGCCCGCGCATTCTGACCGATGTCGCCTTCCACGCCCCTCCCGGCCGGACGGTGGCGCTGGTGGGGCAGACCGGCGCCGGCAAGTCCACCGCCATGGCGCTGCTGCAGCGGCTGTGGGACCCGGTGGAAGGCCGCATCACGCTGGATGGCCACGACGTGCGCGACGTGACCCTGGACAGCCTGCGCCAGAACATCGGCGTGGTGTTCCAGGAGAGCATGCTGTTCAACCGCACCATCCGCGACAACCTGCTGGTGGGCAAGCCGGACGCGACACAGGAGGAGCTGGAGCGCGCCTGCCGCATGGCCGAGGCGCATGACTTCATCAGCCGCCAGCAGAACGGCTACGACACCATGGTGGGGGAACGCGGTGCGTCGCTGTCCGGCGGCCAGCGGCAGCGCCTGGCCATTGCCCGCGCGCTGCTGAAGGACCCGCCGGTGCTGATCCTGGACGAGGCGACGTCGGCGCTGGACGCGGCGACGGAAGCCCGCGTCTCCAAGGCGCTGAAGGCGCTGATGCAGGGCCGCACCACCTTCATCATCGCCCACCGGCTTTCCACCGTGAAGGACGCCGACGAGATCCTGGTGTTCGACTCCGGCGCCATCGCCGAGCGCGGCACCTTCGAGGAACTGGTGCGGCTGGACGGGCGCTTCGCCGAACTGGTGAAGACCCAGCTGACCACGGCCCTGACCCCGGCGGCGGTGCCGGGTACGCCGGCCGCGGCCGGGGTGGCGGCACCGGCCGCGCCCTGAGGCGCCGGCGCCTGAACCGGGGCGGTGCCAGCCCCGTAGAATTGTGCGCCGGACCACCCGCTCAGGTTGTGCTTTTCCTTGCATTCCCGCCGGGCGGGGGCGCAGCCTTTCCCCAGCACAGATGAGGGAGGGCGGACGATGAACATCGCCAATATCCTGAAGCGCAAGGGCAGCCAGGTCTTCTCGGTGAACCCGGAGGACAGCATCCACCAGGTGGCGGTGGCGCTGGCGCAGCACCGCATCGGCGCCGCCCTGGTCAGCGACCCGCATGGCGGCATGCTCGGCATCATCAGCGAACGCGACATCGTCCGCGGCATGGCCGGGCAGGGCCAGGGCACCACGCAGCTGCTGGCCAAGCACCTGATGACCCGCAGCGTCATCACCGTGACGCCGGAGGAGAAGGTGACCTCGGCGCTGGCGCTGATGACCGACCGCCGCGTGCGCCACTTGCCGGTGATGGAGGGGACGCGCGTGGTCGGCATGATCAGCATCGGCGACCTGGTGAAGGCGCGGATCGAGCAGGCGGAGCTGGAAGCCGCCGAGTTGAAGAATTACGTGGCCACTGCCGGGTAGCGCGCCGGCGGCGGGCGCCGTAAAGCCGCAGGGCGTTTTCCGCCGGAGCAACGATGCGACTGGATGTGCCTGTTTGGCGGCTGCTGGGCTGGCTGACCAGGGCTGAGCGCCACGCGATGCCGCTGTGGCTGCTGGCTGGCGGACTGGCCAGCCTGGCGCTGGGCGTGGACCGCAACTGGGATCTGCAGAACTACCACCTGATCAACCCGCTGGCGCTGCTGGGCGGGCGCGGCGGCGACATCGCGCCGGCGGGAATGCAGAGCTTCTTCAACCCGGCCGCCGACCTGCCCTTCCTGCTGCTGTTCCTGCTTCTGAACCACTGGCCGCGGTTGCTCTGCTTCCTGCTGGGGTTGCCGGCGGGGCTGTCGGGCTGGCTGCTGTGGCGGCTGGCGAGGCGCATGCTGCCACCGGGGCGGGCGTTGCTGGCGGCGCTGCTGGGGGTTGGCGGCGCCGGCTTCGTCTCCGAGATCGGTACCACCTATAACGATCTGCTGACCCTGCCGCTGCTGCTGGGCGCGCTGCTGGCGCTGCTACGCGGGACGGCCAGCGGTGCGATCTGGGCCGGGCTGCTGGGCGGCGTGGCGGTGGGGCTGAAGCTGACCAACGCGCCCTTCGCGCTGGGGCTGGCGGCGGCGGCGCTGGCGCTGCCCGGCGGGGTGCGGCTGCTGCCGCGGCTGGCGCTGGCCGGGCTGGGCGGGGGGCTGCTGGCGGCCGGGCCGTGGATGCTGCTGATGTGGCGGGACTACGGCAACCCGCTGTTCCCCTTCGCCGACGCCTGGTTTGCCTCGCCGGGCGAGGCGGCGCGCATCGGCCGTGACATGCGCTTCCTGCCGGCTGGCGCCTGGCAGGCGGTGAGCTGGCCGTTCCGCTGGGCGGTCTCGAGCGAGCCATTGGTCAGCGAGATCGCGCTGCGCGACCCGCGCATGGCGCTGGGCCTGCTGGCGCTGCCCTGGCTGGGCTGGCAAGCGGTGAAGGCGGCGCCGGACCGTCCTGCGCCGGCAACCCTGGCGACGGCGACCTTCTTCGCGGTCGGCTTCCTCGCCTGGTACGCGGTGTTCGGCATCTACCGCTATGCGCTGGCGCCGGAGGCGGTGGCGGTGCTGCTCGTGCTGGCGGCGCTGCCGGCGCGGCGCTGGTGGCCGGTGGTGGCCGTGGCAGTGCTGTGCCTGGCGCTGACCCGGGTGCCGCAATGGGGCCGGGCGCCTTATGGCGCCGCGTTCCTGGAAGCGGCGCTGCCGGACCTGCCGCCCGGCGCGACGCTGCTGCTGGGGGGCGAACCCGCGGGCTACCTGGCGGCCGTGCGGCCGGACCTGCGTCTGGTGCAGTTGGAAGGGCTGGAGGAACTGGGCCGCCCGTCTCGCCACCTCGGCCGCTTGCGCGCCACGCTGGCGGAGGGCGCGCCCGCCTACCTGCTGGCAAGGGACCCCGCGCAGGCGGCGTCCCGCTTCAACCTGGGCGTCGATGCGCCGGAGCCGGCGCAGTGCCGGCATCTCTGCACCAACTGGACCGGCGGCGGTGTCGGCCCGGCGATATGCCCGCTGGGGGCGGCGCCGGTGCCGACGTATCGGGGCGCCGCCGGCAATGCGCTGTGTGGGATGGCCGGCGGGGGCTTCGGTGGCAGTGGGCGGCGCGGGCTGGCGCTGCCGGCCGAAGGCGGCACGCTGCACCTGCCGGAGGGCTGCGGCGAACTGTGGCTGCGCACCAACCCCGGCGGCGCGGCCATGGTGCGCGGCCCGGTGCCGGTGGAGGTGCACCGGCCCGACCTGGTGCGCCTGGCGCCGCCGGCGGGGCTGGAGGCGCTGCGGCTGGACCCGGCGCCGGGCCTGCTGCTGCGGGCCGCGCGCTGCGGCGCACCGCCGGCTTGATCCGCCGCAAGGACGAAGTGGCGCGCCCGGCGTTGCATGCGGTGGTCCTTCAACCACGGCCGGAGCAATGCCATGAACCATCATCACCGCAAGGTCCTGCACGCGCTGTTCGCCCACCCGGTGAGCAGCAACCTTGACCCCAAGCAGGTCCACGCCGCGCTGGGCGAGATCGGCGCCGAGGTCACCCATGGCGGCCATGGCCAGGTCATGGTGAAGCTGAACGGGCACAGCCACGGCTTCCACGACAGCCGACACAGCCTCTCCAAGGAGGAAGTCGGCGAGCTGCGGAAGTTCCTGCAGGGCGCCGGGGTGGACCCGGTGCGGGACTTCCCGCTCTAGGCCGTCAGACCCTGGGGGGTTGCATCGGGGGGCGTGGCGCGGCCAAGCTGCCGGCGTTCAGCACCGCAGCTTCCCCCGGGGGTCTTCCATGTCCATCACTCGTCGCGCGGCCCTGGTCGCCGCAGCTTCCTCGCTGGCCGCGCCGCGCCTGGCCGGCGCCCAGGGCGCCCGCTGGCAGATGGCGGTGCCCTACCCGGACGGCAACTTCCACACCCGCAACATCCGCGAATGGCTGGCCGAGCTGGAGGCCAGCAGCAAGGGCCGGATCAACGTGCAGCTGCACAGCAATGGCAGCCTGCTGGGCATGCCCGCCATCAAGCGCGGCGTGCAGCAGGGCCAGGTGCAGATGGGCGAGATCCTGCTGACCGCCTACTCCAACGAGGAGGCGATGTACGACGCCGATGCCATCCCGTTCCTGGTGGATGACTTCGCCGCGGCGAAGCGTCTGGCTGACCTGCAGAAGCCCTATATCGAGGCGCGGCTGGCCCGGCAGGGGCTGATGCTGCTGTATTCCGTGCCCTGGCCGGCGGCGGGCTTCTACACCAATGCCCCGCTGGACACGCTGGACGTGCTGAAGGGCAGCCGCTTCCGCACCTATTCCCCCATGACCAACCGCTTCGCCACGCTGGTCAGCGCGACCCCGACGCTGGTGCAGGTGGCGGAACTGGCGCAGGCCTTCGCCACCGGCGTGGTGCAGGTGCAGGTCACCTCGGCCCAGACCGGCGTGGACACCAGCGCCTGGGACTACTGCCGCGTCTTCACCCCCACCGGCTTCACCATGACCAAGAACGCGGTCTTCGTCTCCCGCCGTGCCTTCCAGGCGCTGAGCGCGGAAGACCAGGCCCTGGTGCGCGCCACGGCGGCGCAGGCCGAGGAGCGCGGCTATCGCTACGCCCAGGAAAGCCAGGCCGAGGCCGAGCGCCGGCTGGCCGAAAAGGGCATGACGATCGGCCGCATCGCCCCGCCGGTGATGGAGGAGCTGAAGAAGATCAGCGGCATCATGGCCAATGAGTGGGTGGAGAAGACCGGCGAGGACGGCCGCAAGCTGCTGGCGGCGTATCGCGCCTCGGCCTGAACGGGCGAATCGCCGTCGGGGGCCGGCCATGGGCGCGGTGCCGCCTGGGTAGGCGGTTCGGGCCTGCGGCTGCCCCGCACGGGTGCAGCCGCCCGCCGCGCGGGCAGGCCGGCGCCGCTGCCCCCCTTGCGCGGCGCGAAGTGGCCGGCGCATGGTTCAGCGCAATGACCGTCACTTTCGGGGGCCTCCGCATGAACACCACCCGCCGCACCCTCTTCGCGGCCGCCGCCGGCGCGCCCTTTGCCGGGCTGGCCAGCTCCAGGGCCCAGGCCCAGGCGCGCTGGCAGTTCGCCACGCCCTACCAGGACACCAACTTCCACACCCGCAACAACCGCCAGTTCGTCGAGGAGCTGGAGAAGGCGACGGGTGGGCGCATCGGCATCCAGCTGCACACCAACCAGAGCCTGCTGCCGCAGCCGCAGATCAAGCGCGGCGTGCAGTCCGGCCAGGTGCAGTTGGGCGAAATCCTGCTCAGCGCCTATGGCAACGAAGACCCGATGTTCGAGGTGGACGGCATTCCGCAGCTGGTCACCAGCTTCCCCGAGGCGAGGAAGCTGCTGGAACTGGCGCGGCCCTTCATCGAGGCGCGCTTCGCCCGCCAGGGCATGACCGTGCTGTACCACGTGCCCTGGCCGCCCAGCGGCTTCTACACCAACACCCCGGTGCCGACGCTGGAGACGCTGCGCGGCAACAAGATGCGCACCTTCAACGTGCTGACCAACCGCTTCGCCACGCTGATCGGCGCCACGCCGACGCTGGTGCAGGCGGCCGAGATCCCGCAGGCCTTCGCCACCGGCGTGGTCAACGCCATGGTCACCTCGGCGGCGACGGGCGTGGACACCCAGGCCTGGGACTACGCCAAGTACTTCACCCCCATCGGCTTCACCTTCACCCGCAACTGCGTTTTTGCGAGTCGCCGCGCGGTGGAGGCGCTGAGCGAGCGCGACCGCCAGGTGCTGCGCGAAGTGGCCAATGCCGCCGAGAACCGCGGCTGGGAAGCCAGCCAGAAGGCCAAGGTGGACCAGGAGGCGATGCTGGCCAGCAAGGGCATGCAGGTGATGCAGCCCAGCAAGGAACTGATGGACGGCATGGCCGCGGTGGGCCGCACCATGGCCGATGAATGGCTGGCCAAGGCCGGGGCGGACGGCAAGACCCTGCTCGACGCCTACCGGGCCTGAGCGCGTGCGTCGCTTCCTGGATGGCGTCTATGCGCTGAGTGCGGGCCTGGCGGCGCTCTGCCTGCTCGGCATCTTCCTGGTCATGATGGCGCAGGTCGGCATGCGGGAGATGAACCGCCAGCTGCCGGGCGCCGACGACATCAGCGCCTATCTCTGCGTGGCGACGACCTTCTTCGCGCTGGCGGCCACCTTCAAGCGGGGCGAGCTGATCCGCGTGGGCATGCTGATCGACCGGCTGCCCGCCGGGGTGCGGCGGCTGCAGGAGATGTTCGTGCTGGCCGTCGCCACCGCGATCCTGGGCTACGTGGTCTACTGGACCACGCAGGACATGCTGTTCAGCCTGGAGATCGAGGAAGTGGCGCAGGGCACCGTGCCCTTTCCGCTGTGGATCCCGAAGATCGCGGTCCCCGCCGGCAGCGCCCTGCTGCTGGTGGCGATCCTGGACGAGTTCTTCACCGTGCTGGGCGGCCGCAAGCCGGGCTACGTGACCGCGGCCGAGGAACGCGCCGCGGCCGGCGACTTCTCGGCGGAGGTCTAGGGAATTGGAACTGCTTGAACTGGCCCTTGGCCTGCTGATCCTGCTGTGCCTGCTGCTGGGCATGGGCCTGTGGATCGCGATGTCGCTCGCCTTCGTCGGCTGGGTGGCCATGATCTATACCGGCCAGCCCGCCGGGCAGTACCTGGCCAGCGCCTTCTGGGAGGCGACCGGCAGCTGGACCCTGGCGGCGCTGCCGATGTTCGTGTGGATGGGCGAGATCCTGTTCCGCACCAAGCTGAGCGAGGAGCTGTTCAACGGCCTGGCGCCCTGGGTGCGACGCATCCCCGGCCGGCTGCTGCACGTCAACATCCTGGCCTGCGGCATCTTCGGCAGCGTGTCCGGCTCCTCCGCCGCCACCTGCGCCACCGTCTCCAAGATCGCGCTGCCGGAACTGAAGCGCCGCGGCTATGACGAGAATATCGCCATCGGCTCGCTGGCCACCTCCGGCACGCTGGGCATCCTGATCCCGCCCTCCATCATCATGGTGGTCTACGCCGTGGCGGCGGAGGTCTCCATCGTCCGCGTGTTCATCGCCGGCTGCCTGCCGGGGTTGATCGTGATGCTGCTGTTCAGCGCCTACATCGTGGTCTGGGCGCTGCTGAACCCGAGCAAGCAGCCGCCGATGGAGCCGCGGATGAGCCTGTGGGAGAAGCTGAAGGCCTCGGCCCAGCTGATCCCCTGCGCCATCCTGATCATCGCGGTCATCGGCACCATGTTCGTCGGCTGGGCCACGGCGACGGAGGCCGCGGCCTTCGGCGTGCTGGGCAGCCTGATCCTGGCGGCGGTGACGGGCACCCTCAGCTGGACCAGCTTCGTCGAGAGCCTGAAGGGCGCGACCCGGCTGTCCTGCATGATCATGTTCATCCTGGCCGGCGCCGCCTTCCTGACCAAGTCGATGGCGCTGACCGGCATTCCCTCGGCCCTGGCCGAGGGCGTGGTCTACCTGCAGCTTGGCCCCTATGGGCTGATCGCGGTGCTGACCGTGGTCTACGTCATCCTCGGCACCGCGCTGGATGGGGTGTCGATGATCGTGCTGACCACCTCCATCGTCATCCCGCTGGTGCAGAAGGCGGGGTTCGACCTGGTCTGGTTCGGCATCTTCATCGTGCTGCTGGTGGAGATCGCGGAGATCACGCCCCCGGTGGGGTTCAACCTCTTCGTCATGCAGACCATGACGGGGAAGGAGCAGACCGAGGTCGCCAAGGCCAGCATGCCGTTCTTCCTGATGCTGGTGCTGACGGTGGTGCTGATCACGGTCTTCCCGCAAACGCTGGTGACCGACCTGCCGAACTGGCTGCTGGCCCGGTAGCGGCGTCATGCGCCCGCCCGGGCGCATGACCTGTCGCGGCTTACCCCTCCCGCGCCGCCCGGCAACTGCCCGGGCGGCGGTCGCTCTGCCTCAGCGGCCGGTGCGGCCCATGCCGGGCGCGGTGTCGTTCATGGGCGTCATGCCGTCGTTGCGCGGGGCCATGCCGGTGCTGGGAGGCAGGGTGGCGTCGCGGTTCATCATCGGGCCGCCGGTGCTGCCGCCCATCGGGGGCGGGTTGCCGCCGGTGGTGGTGCCGCGGCTGGCGTCGGGGTAGCCGACCATGCCGCCGCCATTGTAGGCCCGGTCTTCCTCGGACACCGCCCGCTGCCGGGTGCGGCTGTTCTGCGCGGTGCGGCGGTTGCGGTCCATCGGCGTGCGGACCTCCGGGTTGTTCCAGGGCGGGCGGCCCAGGTTGATGTCGCGCGGGCTGGTGGTGGCGCCGGTCACCGCGCCGGCGCCGGCGCCGATGGCCGCCCCCGCCAGCACGCCCACCGGGCCGCCGACCAGGCCGATGGTGGCGCCGGTGGCGGCGCCGGTGGCCGCACCGCCGGTGGTGCGCTCCTGCGGGTTGGTCCCGCAGGCCGCCAGCGCCACCAGGGCGGCCATGCCGAGAAACTGCCTGACCATGTCGTTTGTCCTCCGCTTGCCGGGCGTTGTTCGCCCGCCTGACCGGAACGTGCGCTGGCCGCACCGGTTGCGATCATCATCGATCCGGCTGCCCACCGGTGCGTGAGCGGGCGATGGTCGGACGCGGAACTTTCCGCTAGGCTCCGCGCCATGCTGAGCGGTTTCCTTGCCTTCATGCGCAGCTGGGGCCTGGGTGCGCTGCTGGTTGCGGCGGGCTGCGCCCTGGCCTGGCACTTCGTCGGCCCGGCGCCGCCCAAACTGGTGCGCCTGGCCACGGGGCCGGAGGGCAGCGCCTACCGCGAACTGGCGGAGGCCTGGGCCGAGGCGCTGGGGCGCGAGGGCGTGGCGGTGACGCTGCACCCGAGCGAGGGCGCGGTGGAGAACCTGGCGCTGCTGCGCGACGGCAAGGTGGACCTGGCGCCGGTGCAGGGCGGCCTGGTGCTGCGCGAGCGCGATGCCGGGCTGGCCAGCCTGGGCGGCGTCTTCAACGAACCAGCCTGGGTCTTCGTCCGCCACGGCGCCGGCATGCGCAACCCCATGCAGGTGGCCGGGCACCGCGTGGCGCTGGGGCCGGAGGGCAGCGGCACCCGCGCCCTGGCGCTGTCCCTGCTGGCGGCCAATGGCGTCGTCGCCGGCAGCTTCACCGCGCTGCCGCTGGCCGGCATGGCGGCGGCCGAGGCGCTGCTGGCCGGCGAGGTGGATGTCGCCTTCTTCGTCGCCACCCGGCCGGGGCCGGCGATCTCCCTGCTGCTGCGGGAGCCGGGGCGGGCGGAACTGGCCAATTTCAGCACGCGGGCGGCGGCCTATGCGGTGCGGCTGCCCTTCCTCACCCCGGTCACGCTGCCGCGCGGCGCCTTTTCCCTGGCCGAGGACCTGCCGGCGCAGCCGGTCACGCTGATGGCGGCGCAGGCCTTCCTGGCGGCGCGGCAGGACGTGAACCCGCCATTGGCGGCGCTGATGGTGCGGGTGATGCAGGAGACGCAGCGGGGCCGGCACCTGTTTGCCGCCGAGGGCAGCTTTCCGACCGCGCTGAACCAGGAATTGCCGGTGCCGGCGGCGGCGCGCCAGGCGCATGAGCACGGACCGTCGCAGTTGCAGCAATGGCTGCCCTTCGGCTGGGCGGTGACGGTGGAGCGGCTGTGGATATTGGCGATTCCGCTGGTGACGCTGCTGCTGCCGCTGCTGCGCTTCGCGCCGCCGCTGTACGCCTGGCAGATGAAGATGCGGATCTGGCGTGGCTACGACCGGCTGCGGCGAATCGAACGCGACGCCGCCGCCGGCGCCGAGGCCGGGCCGCTGCTGGAACGGCTGGCGGCGCTGGAAGGCCAAGTCTCGCGCACCGGCGTGCCGGCTGGCTATGCTGCGCTGCTCTACGCCATGCTGCGCGACATCGACTTCGTGCGGCAGCGCCTGGTGCCCGGCAACGGGCGTCCCGGCGGTTGACGCCGGCCGCCGGGGGCGGCACGGCAGCAGAACCATCGCCAGCCGGCACCCATGCCGGTGGGCGCCACGACAAAGAGGAGAGAGAACATGTCCTACCTGAAGGAGCCCGCCTGGGTCACCGAGTTCAAGGCCTTCCTGCTGCGCGGCAGCGTGGTGGACCTGGCGGTCGGCCTGGTGGTGGGCGCCGCCTTCACCGCCATCGTCTCCTCCGCGGTGGAGGATCTGCTGAACCCGATCATCGGGCTGCTGACCGGCGGGGTGGATTTCTCCAACCAGTTCGCCGTGCTGGCCGGGGAGCGGAAGGAGACCCTGGCCGCCACCCGCCAGGGCGGCGCCGCGGTGCTGGCCTGGGGCAGCTTCATCAACGCCATCATCAAGTTCGTCATCGTCAGCTTCGCGGTGTTCTGGGTGGTGAAGGCGCTGTCCCGGCTGAAGCTGAAGGAGCTGGGCAAGGCGGCCACCGCGCCGGCCGGCCCGACGCCCAGCGAGAAGCTGCTGGCGGAAATCCGCGACGAGCTGAAGGCCCAGCGCCAGGCCTGAGCGCCAAGGGCGCTACGCCTTGGGCGCCGCCAGCGGCATGGAGAGGGTGAAGCGCAGGCCCTCTCGCCGGTAGTCCATCCGCACCTGGGCCGAAAGCTGCCGGGCCAGGCCGCGCTCGATCATCTCGGTGCCGAAGCCGCGCGTCTCCGGCGGGGTGACGGGCGGGCCGCCGCTTTCCTCCCACAGCAGGTCCAGCGCCTGGCCCTCGCCATCGGGGCGCAGGGTCCAGGTCACGTGGACCAGCCCGCCCGATGTGGACAGCGCGCCGTACTTGGCGGCGTTGGTGGCCAGCTCATGCAGCAGCATGCCCAGCGGCACCACGGCGGGGCTGGCCAGCATCACCTCGCGGCCGTTCAGCCACACCCGGTCGCCGCCCTCGCCCTGGAACATACCCAGCTCGGCCCGCAGCAGGTCGCGCAACTGGGCGCCATGCCAGCCGCCGCGGGTCAGCAGCGCCTGGGTCTGCGCCAGGCCCTGCAGCCGCTCGGTCAGTCGGGCGCGATACGTCTCCACGTCCGGCGCCTCCCGCGCGGTCAGGCTGGCCAGCGCCTGGATCGCGGCCAGGATGTTCTTCACCCGGTGGTTCAGCTCATGCAGGATCAGCCGCTGGCGCTGGTCCGCGGCGGCGCGGTCGAGGGCCTGCTCCGCCAGGCGGCTGCCGGTGGTGGCCAGCACCTGGCCCACGTCGTTCACCTCGCGCAGCATGCTGGGCGGCGGCCGCACCGGCTCCCCCCGCTGCACCGCGGCGGCGGCGGCGGCCAGGCCGGTGATGTCCTGGCGCAGCCGCTGGCCCAGCAGCGCGGCGGCGGCCAGCGCCAGGCTGGCCAGCAGCAGCGCGGTGGCGGCGCTGTACCAAAGGTCGCGGCGCAGCGGCCCGGTCACCACCGCGGCGGGCGCCAAGGTCAGCACGGTCCAGCCGAATTCGCGGGCGCGGCGGGCCACGGCGAAGACCGGCTCGCCATCCAGGTCCGTGGTGGCGCCGGCCTCGCCATCGGTGCGCGGCATCCACAGCCCTTCCGGCAGCGCATGGCCCACCGCGCCGGGCACCGGGTTGGAATGCGCCAGCACGATGCCGTTGCGGTCCAGCACCAGGCTGCGCCAGCCACGCCCGGGGCGGCCCAGGCGCAGCAATTCGCGCAGCCGGTCGGACGGCACGGCCAAGTGCAGCGTGTAGGGCCCGCCGACGGCGCCACTTACCCCCGCGACCACCGCGAAGCCGGGCGACCCCGTCACCGCGCCGCGGAAATGCGAGGTCACCACCGGGCGGTCGTGGCGCAGCGCCGCCGCCGTGACTTCCGGCGCCAGGGAACTCGGCGGCAGCGCGGTGCCGAAGGGCACCATGCTGTTGGCCACTTGGCCGCCGGCGGAATCGCGCAGCACCACGGTCAGGTGCTGCATCGCCGCGACCTGCTGCGCCTGCTGGTGGAAGGCGGCCAGGTTGCCCTGCAGCAGCGCCGGGGAGGTAGCCAGCGTTTCCAGGCTCTCGCCCAGGCCGAAGACCTCGCGCTCCACCAGGGCGCGCTGGGTCTCGGCGGCGGAAAGCACGGATTGCTCCAGCCGGCTGCGCTCGGCCGCCAGGGTCCGCAGCGTCATGATGCCGGCAAGCAATGCCATGGGCAGCAGCACGCCGGCGGCCAGCAGCATGAGGAAGCTGCGGATCGAATATTGCCGCTGCCGGCGGGGCTGTTCGGTCGGAGCCACCTGGAGCTGCGGCAAACCGGGGGCCGAGACCTCTCCGGTTGTGTATTCAGGAAGCTGGATACCTGCCTGCATGCCGCTTCGGGTACGCCCTGCCGCCGGGTGACGGCAACAATTCCCCGCTACCGAAGCGGCAATAGTGCATCACAACAGCGAGAGTTTGCGCCCTATAGTACGTTATGGTTGTATGCGGCGTCGGTTATTCTATCATTCACCATACGAACCCCGGCGGTATTGGTAGCCAGGGCGCGCAGCCCGTCCCGCACCGCGGCGGAATGGCAGAAACCATAGAGCGTGACCTCGCCGTCCCGGACATCGAAGAAGACGTAGGGGGCGTCGGCCCAGGGCAGGCGGGCGATCTCGGCGCTGACGCGGGCGCGGATCTCGGCGTCGTCGGCGGCCGGCGGTGGCACCAGCAGGGCGCGCAGCAGGTCCGCCCGGCTGACGATGCCGACCAGCAGGCCGTCGCGCAGCACCGGCAGGCGGCGGACCTTGTGCTGCTCGATCAACTGCGCGGCGTGCTCGGCGGTGGTGTCCTCGGTGGCGGTGATCAGGTCGGCCTCGTGCGTCATCACATCCCCCGCCGTGGCGCCATGGGCGCGGGCGTATTCGGTGGCGGCGCGGTCGCGGTCGTAGAACAGCGCGTGCAGCAGGCCGCCGGCCGGCACGTCGTTGACCGCCAGGCGGTGGATCAGGTCGGCCTCGGAGACGATGCCGAGCAGCATGTTCCAGCTGTCGGTCACCGGCACGGCGGAAATGCCGCGGTCGGCCAGCAGGCGGGCCACTGCCAGGGCCGGCGTATCCGGCGGCACCGCGATGACGTTGCGGGTCATGATGTCACCGAGCAGCATGGCGGGCTCCTTTCCCGAACCCTCCAGGGGGTTCCGGTGCCGGGAAGCTAGGCGCCGGCGGCGGGGCGCGCCTTGCGCGGCATCAAGCCCGGGGTTGCGGCGCGTCAACCGGGCGGCGTGGGCTGCACCGCGCGCTAGGCTGTCTGCGGCCGCTTCGCGGCGCGCTTCTGGGCCTCGGTCCGCTCGTCGCCCAGCGCCTGGCGGATGCGGATTTCCTCCAGGTCCAACTCGGTCTCCAGCCGCACCATCACCTCGGCCTCCAGGTGGCCGTCGGTGTGGTGCGCCATCAGCGCGGTGCGGCTGGCCTCCAGCGCGGAAAGCCGGATGGCGCGGCGGGCGGCGCGCTCGGCGGCGGCGGCGCCACGGTTCTGTGCGGTGCGGTGCAGGTGGCCGGCGCGGTCGCGGAACTCGGAGACCATGTCGGCGGCGATGGCGCCGTCCAGCGGGTCGTCCAGCCGGGCCTCGATAGAGGCCAGGGCGGCGGCGGCGGCCAGGCGGCGGCCCTCGGCCTCCTCGGGGTGGATGCCGCCCTCATGCGGCGGCTCCTCAGCGCGCAGCCAGCGGATCAGCGGCTCCAGCGTGGTGCCCTGCAGCACCAGCGTGGCCAGGATGGCGGCGAAGGACAGGAAGACGATCAGGTCGCGGTACGGGAAGTCCAGCGGCAGGGCCAGGGCGGCGGCCAGGCTGACCACGCCGCGCATGCCGGACCAGCCGATGATGGCAACGTGGCGCCAGTTGGCCTCGGTGGCGGCGGGCTGGCCGGCAGCGCCGCTGAGATGGCGGCGGGCCAAGGGGATCAGCCGGGTGGCGAAGATGCCGGGCACCAGCCAGAGGAAGCGCGTGACCACCAGGGTCAGCGCCATGATCGCGCCCAGGCCCAGCAGGTGCAGGGTACCGCCGGTGGCGTCCAGCCGCTGCAGTATCTGGTTCAGTTGCAGGCCGATGAGGATGAAGACCAGGCTGTTCAGCAGGAACTCGACGAACTCCCACACCGTGCGCGTCTCCAGCCGGACCGCGCCGCTGAAGCGGTGCTGCGCCAGGCCCAGCACGGCGCCGGTGGTGACCACGGCCATGACGCCGGAGACGTGGATCGCCTCGGCCAGCAGGTAGCTGGCGTAGCAGGCGAGGAAGCTGGCGACGGTGGTCAGCAGCACGTCCTCCAGCCGCATCGCCGCCCAGACGCCGGCGCGGCCGATGGCCCAGCCGACCGCGACGCCGCCGGTGCCCAGCAGCAGGAACTGCGCCAGCCCCTGCCAGGGCGAGATGGCGCCGGCCGCCACCGCGCCCAGCGCCAGCTTGTAGAGCACCAGGGAGGAGGCGTCGTTGATCAGGCTCTCGCCTTCCAGCACCGAGACCACCTGGCGGGGCAGGCGCAGGCGGGACAGTACGGCGGCGGCGGCCACCGCATCCGGCGGCGCGACGATGGCGCCCAGCGCGACGGCGGCGGCCCAGGGCATGTCCGGCACCAGCCAGCGCGCCACGCCGGCCACGCAGGCGGCGGTGAACAGCACGCAGCCCACCGCCAGCAGCAGGATGGGCCGCAGGTTGCTGCGGAAGGCGCGCCAGTCCGTGCGGTAGGCGCTGCCCTGCAGCAGCGGCGGCACGAAGAAGGCCAGCGCCAGCTCCGGGTCCAGCCGCACCGCGGGCAGGCCGGGGACCAGGGCCAGCACCATGCCGCCGAGCACCAGGATGACGGCGTAGGGCAGCTTCAGTCGGCGCGCGACCAGCGAGAAGCCGACGCAGGCGGCCATGAGGGCCAGGACGGCTTCGACGATTTCCAAGCGGGCACCCATTCGGCGGGGGAGGGACAGCGCTTCTTATGTCGGAATGGCCATGCCCGGCGCCACCCCCCCCGAATGACGCAATGCCGCCAGATGCCCGCGACCGCCCAGCGTCAGGCCGGCACGTCGCCGGCAATCTGCACCCGCCGCATCACCCGGCGCTGCGGGCCGGTGTCGTTCAGGGCAATGTGGATCACCGCGCGGTTGTCCCAGAAGGCGATGCTGCCGGCGCGCCAGCGGAACCGGCAGCTGAAGTCCAGCCGGTGGCTGTGCTCCATCAGATAGTCCAGCAGCGGCTTGCTCTCGGCCTCGGTCATGCCCTCGAAGCCCGTGGTGTAGCTGGCATTGACGAACAGCATGCGCCGGCCGGTTTCCGGATGGGTGCGGACCACCGGGTGCAGGCTGCGGGTTTCCACCCAGTCGGCGCCGTCGCGCACCTTGGTGCTGCGGCGGGCGTTCACGCCGGATTGCGGGCCGGCGACCATGCGGTCGGTGTGCCAGGCGCGCAGGCCTTCCAGCATGCGCTTCATGCCGTCGCTCAGCGCGTCATAGGCCGCGGCCTGGTGCGCGAACATGGTGTCGCCGCCGAAGGGCGGTACCTCGATGCCATGCAGCAGCGCGCCCATCGGCGGGGCGGCGCACATGGTGGTGTCGGCGTGCCATTGCTCCCCCACCACCGAGGGATCGTGCGGCTCGCGCCTGATCCAGACGATCTCGGGGTCGGCGCCGCCGGTGCCGCGGAAATTCGGGTGGATGAACAGCTGGCCGAAGCGGCGGGCGATGGCCTTGTGGGTCTCGTCGTCGAAGGCCTGGTCGTGGAAGAACACCACGCCGTACTGGTTCAGCGCCGCGCGGATCTCGGCCACCGCGGCGTCGGTAAGGTCCCGCGCCAGGTCGATGCCGCCGATCTCGGCGCCGCAGGCACCGGAGATGGGTGTGACGGTGAGGGCCATGGCGTTCCTCCATTCCTTTGGCGGGATGGTGGCGCGGATTCAGTCCGCTGTCGCCCCCGAGGCGCGGATGATCTCGCCGAGGCGGGTGGTCTCGGCGGCCTGGCGGGCGGCCAGGGCCTGGGGCGTGCCGGGCAGCACCTCGAAGCCCTGGGCTTCCAGCCGGCCGCGCAGCGCGGGGGCGTTCAGCAGGGCCACGATCTCGGCATTCAGCCGGGCGATGGCGGCGGGCGTGCTGCCGGCGCGGGTGTAGAGCCCGGCCCAGATCGAGCTGGTGAGGCCGGGATGGCCCAGCTCCGCCAGGGTCGGCACGTCAGGCAGCAGCGCCAGCCGGTGGTCGCTCATCGCCGCCAGGGCGTGGACGCGGCCGGCGCGCAGCTGGCCCAGCACATCCGCCACCGAGGGGAACATCAGCCCGAGCCGGCCGCCGATCAGGTCGTTCAACGCCGGGCCCTGGCCGCGATAGGGTACATGGGTCAGCGAAACGCCCAGCGCCCGGCCGAACATCTCCCCGGCCAGATGGGTGGGGGAGCCATTGCCGGAGGAGCCGAAGGGCTGCGGCTCGGTGCGGGCCTTCAGCGCGGCCAGCAGGCCGGCCAGGCTGCGCTCGGCAGGCCAGGCATCGCCCACCGCGACGATCTGCGGCTGCACCGTCACCAGGGTGATCGGCGCGTGGTCGCGGGCGGGGTCGTAGGGCAGCCGGCCCTGGTACAGCGTGACGTTCGCGGCCTGGGTGCCGTTGCTGCCCATCAGCAGGGTATGGCCGTCCGGCGCGGCATGGGCGACCTCCGCCGCGCCGATGGTGCCGCCGGCGCCGGGACGGTTCTCCACCACCACCGGCTGGCCCAGCGCCGGTGCCAGGCCCTCGGCCAGCAGCCGGGCCTGCACGTCGAAGCTGCCGCCGGCCGGGAAGGGCACGACGATCCGCAGCGGCCGGCTGGGCGCCCAGGCGGGTTGCGCCAAGGCCGGCGTGGCGAGGAAGGTGGCGAGCAGGCCGCGGCGGGCGATCATGCCGCGGTGACCCGGGCCAGGAAGGGCATGACCAGCTCGTCGAAGACCTGTGGTTCGCTGCGCGACAGCGCATGGCCGCCGCGCGGGGTGAAGGCGGCCTCGGCACCCGGGATGTGCTGGACCAGCTGCTCGGCGAAGTAGCGCGGGGTCAGGATGTCGTCATCCGCGACGATGACGCGGACGGGTATGTCGATGCGGTGCATGTCGGCGCGGCGGTCGAAGGCGAGGATCGCGTCCAGCCGGCTGCCCTGCACCGCCGGCGGGCCGAGCGCCGCGGCATTGGCGACTTCCTCGGCGGCCAGGGCTTCGTCCCGCGCGTTGATGATGTAGGGCGGGTAGAGCAGCAGCGTGGTGAAGCGGGCATAGGCCTCGGCGCTGATGGCGTGCAGGCTGCGCCTGATCTCGAACAGCCGGCGCCGGTAGGCGTCGCCATGGCTGGTGGAGGACTGGATCACCAGCGAGGCCAGGCGCCCCGGATGGTCCAGCGCCATGGCCACGCCGATGGCGCCGCCGGTGGAATGGCCGACCATGTGGGCGCGCTCGATCCCCGCATGGTCCAGAATGGCGACCAGGTCGGCGGCCATCTGCTCCACGCTGCGGACCGGGACGTGGGTGGAGCGGCCGGTGCCGCGCTGGTCGAAGGCCAGGCAGCGGTAGTGCTGGCCGTAGAGCGGCATCTCGCGCTTCCACCAGGCAGCGGTGCCGCCGAGGCCTGCGGCGAAGACCACCGGCGGCCCCTGGCCGGCGATGTCATACTGCAGGTCGCAGCCGTCGTGGCGGACCACGGGCATGCGGTTACTCCTTGTTTCCCGGGCTTATGCCTTGGCCCCGGCGGGGGCTGGCCTGCCGGATGCCCGCCGAGACTAGGGCCGGACAGTTACATTTGCATAGGGTGCGGACCGGCCGGGATTGTGGAAATTTGTCAAGTAAGCAATAAATACATATTCGGCATGATAGCCCGGCCGCCATCAGTCGATCGCCGCGGCGGTGATCGGCACCACGGCCAGGTGCCGCGCGGCGCCGGCGGTGGCGACCAGCGCGGCGGTGGCGGGGTGGGACGGGCGGGAGAGCAGCGCCGCGGTTGGCCCGGCCTCCACGATGCGGCCCTGGTGCAGCACCGCCAGCCGGCCGGCATGGCGGGCGGCCAGCGGCAGCGACTCGCCCAGCATAAGCCAGGCGGCGCGGCCACGCCGGCGGTCCAGTCCAGGCTGAGGATGACATGCGGGGCGGCGGCCAAGGCCAGCGCCAGGGCGGCGCGCTGGCGCTGGCCGGGCGAGAGCTGCGGCGGGGTCTGCCAGGCCAGCGCCGGGTCAAGGTCGCACGCCTCCAGCAGGCCGGCGGCGCGGTCGACCGGCTGGCCCAGGCTGTGCAGGCGCTGCTGCAGGGCGGCGCGCAGGCTGCGGCGCGGGTCCAGCGGCGCGGCATGGTCCGGCAGCAGCAGTTGAAACTCGGCCAGCTCGGCGGCGCGGCGGCGGGTGGCGGGCCAGGGTACCGCGTGGCCATCCAGCAGCAGCAGGCCGGGCGGCGGCGGGGCCAGGCCGGCCAGGGTCAGCGCCAGCGTGCGGCGGGAGCCGGGTTCTCCGCCCAGCAGCGCCACGGCCTCGCCGGCGCCCAGGCTGAGCGGCAGCCCCGGCAC
>CANGNF010000057.1 GCA_947455205.1 Acetobacteraceae bacterium
CAAGAACCCGGTCATCCGCTGGGTCGACTCCCGCATGCCCATCTTCACGATGATGCAGAAGGAGTACGGGACCTTCCCGACGCCGAAGAATTTCAACTACTTCTGGAATTTCGGCGCCCTGGCCATGATCAACCTGCTGATCATGATCGCCACCGGCATCTTCCTGGCGATGCACTACACGCCGCACGTGACCCTGGCCTTCGACAGCGTCGAGCGCATCATGCGCGACGTGAACTACGGCTGGCTGTTCCGCTACGTGCACGCCAACGGCGCCAGCATGTTCTTCATCGTGGTGTACATCCACATCTGGCGCGGCATGTACTACGGCTCCTACAAGGCGCCGCGGGAACTGCTGTGGATGATCGGCGTGGTCATCTTCCTGCTGATGATGGCAACGGCCTTCATGGGCTACGTGCTGCCCTGGGGCCAGATGTCCTTCTGGGGCGCCACCGTCATCACCAACCTGTTCAGCGCCTTCCCCTATGTGGGCGACAGCATCGTGACGCTGCTGTGGGGCGGGTTCTCGGTGGACAACCCCACGCTGAACCGCTTCTTCAGCCTGCACTACCTGCTGCCCTTCGTGATCTTCGGCGTGGTGTTCCTGCACGTCGCCGCGCTGCACATCACCGGCAGCAACAACCCGCTGGGCATCGACCCCAAGGGCCCGCAGGACACCGTGCCGTTCCACCCGTACTACACGGCCAAGGACAGCGTCGGCATGGTGGTCTACTTCATGGTGTTCGCCACGCTGGTGTTCTTCGCGCCGAACTACCTGGGTGACCCGGCCAACTACATCCCGGCCAACCCGATGGTGACGCCGACGCACATCGTGCCGGAATGGTACTTCCTGCCGTACTACGCCATCCTGCGCGCGGTGCCGGACAAGCTGGGCGGCGTGCTGCTGATGTTCGGCTCCATCCTGGTCTGGTTCATCCTGCCCTGGCTGGACACCTCGCCGGTGCGCTCCATGCGCTTCCGCCCGATCGCCAAGTGGTTCCTGATGCTGTGGGGCGTGGCCTTCGCCGTGCTGATGTACTGCGGCGGCAAGCCGCCCGAGGGCATCTACGTGGTGCTGTCGCGCATCGCCACGCTGTACTACTTCGCCTGGTTCCTCGTGATCCTGCCGCTGCTGGGCAGGCTGGAGCGGCCGTTGCCGCTGCCGGAAAGCATTGCCAAGCCGGTGCTGCGCGGCGGTGGGCCGCTGCCCGCCGGCGCCATGACCAAGCCGATGGAGAAGGCCTGATGTTCCGCTCTGCGCTTCGGGCGCTCGCTCTGCTCGGTGCCATGGCGGCGGGGCCCGCCGTGGCCCCGGCGCTGGCCCAGGACCACGGCCATGACGCCGCCGCCCTGCCGCACGCCCATTTCCACTTCCAGGGCGTGTTCGGCACCTTCGACCGTGCCTCGGCCCAGCGTGGCTTCCAGGTCTACAAGGAAGTCTGCTCGGCCTGCCACAGCATGCGGCTGGTCAGCTACCGCAACCTGCTGGAGCTCGGCCTGTCCGAGGCCGAGGTGCGTGCCATCGCCGCCACCGTCACGGTGAACGACGGCCCGAACGACGAAGGCCAGATGTTCGAGCGCCCGGGCCGTGCCTCGGACCGCTTCCGCAGCCCCTTCCCGAACGAGGCCGCCGCCCGTGCCGCCAATGGCGGCGCCGCGCCGCCCGACCTCTCGGTCATCACCAAGGCGCGCGAGGAAGGCCCGCACTACGTGCATGCCCTGCTGACCGGCTATACTGAGCCGCCGGCGGGCATGACCATGGGCCAGGGCATGAACTACAACCGGTACTTCCCGGGCAACCAGATCGCCATGGCCGCCCCGCTGCGCGAGGAAGGCCAGGTCGAATACGCCGATGGCACCAAGGCCACCGTCGAGCAGATGTCCATGGACGTGGTGAACTTCCTGCAATGGGCCGCCGAGCCCGAGATGGAAGCGCGCAAGCGCATGGGCGTGAAGTGGCTGCTGTTCCTCAGCATCCTGGCCGTGCTGGCCTATGCCACCAAGCGCAAGATCTGGGCGAACGTGCCGCACTGAGCGGCCGCTTCATCCACCAGCCGCAAGGGCCGTCCCATCCGGGGCGGCCCTTTGCAATTCCGGCGCCCGCCGCTACCGCCGGTCCGGCCCCACCTGCGGCGGCATGGTCAGCCCCGGCGGCGCCAGCGCCGTCCCGCGTTCCAGCGAACGGTCCACCTGCACCGGGCCGCCATTGCAGGCCCCCAGCAGCAGCGCGGCCAGCAGGGCAATCTTGTACGGCATGGCAGTCTCCTTGAAGCCGGCAGTGTCGCATGCCGTGCCCACCCTGGGCAGGCCGGCGCCATCCCTATTGCTTGAGCCGATGCTTCACGCCTTTCGGCGATGACGCCCCAGCCGATCACGGGCTAGAACGCGCGCCAGAGCAAATGGCGGAGCGCACCCTTGGCTGACCTCATCGAACCTGTGATCGGCCTGATCGGCGGCTCGGGCCTGTATGACATCGAGGGGCTGGAGGAGCGCGAATGGCGCCACGTGCCGACCCCCTGGGGCGAGCCCTCGGACCAGCTGCTGTTCGGCCGGCTGGGCGGGGTGAAGTGCGTCTTCCTGCCCCGCCACGGCCGCGGCCACCCGACGCCGCCGTCGCGCCTCAACTACCGCGCCAACATCGACGCGCTGAAGCGCAGCGGCGTGACCGAGGTGATCTCCCTCTCGGCCGTCGGCTCCCTGAAGGAGGAGCTGCCGCCCGGCCACTTCGTCATCGTGGACCAGTTCATCGACCGCACCTTCGCGCGGGAGAAGTCGTTCTTCGAGGCCGGCTGCGTCGCCCATGTCAGCGTCGCCGACCCGGTCTGCCCGCGCCTGGGGGATGCGCTGGAAGCCAGCGCCCGCGGGCTTGGCCTGCCGGTGACGCGCGGCGGCACCTACCTGGTCATGGAAGGCCCGCAGTTCAGCACCAAGGCGGAAAGCAAGCTGTACCGCAGCTGGGGCTGCTCGGTCATCGGCATGACCAACATGCCCGAGGCCAAGCTGGCCCGCGAGGCCGAGCTTTGCTACGCGACCGTCGCCATGGTCACCGACTACGACTGCTGGCGCGACGGCCATGACCACGTGACGGTGGAGGAAGTGGTCCGCGTGCTGCTGGGCAATGCCGACAAGGCCAAGGCATTGGTCAAGGCCGTCATCCCCGCGCTGGGCGCCCCGCGCGGGCCGTGCCCGGCTGGCTGCGACCGCGCGCTGGACAACGCCATCATCACCGCGCCGGAACGCCGCGACCCCGCGCTGCTGCGGAAGCTGGACGCCGTGGCCGGGCGGCTGCTGGGGTAGGGCCACGAGGGGGCGTCGCCCCCTCGACCCCCACCAAGGGCCGAAAGGCCCTTGGATCCCAGGTTGTATGCTGTGGGCGCCGGGCAACACCGACGCGCCGCCTGGGCCAACTCTCTGTATTCTTCTTCACAGAAGATTGAATACGTTGTTCCATCCTGGCGGTCGCCCCCACGGAGCAAACCGCCTTGCCCGACACCCAGTTGGACTGCCAGGCCAGCCTGGACCTCGCCACCACCGCCGCCCCCGGCGCCAGCCTGTTGTTCGGCGAGGGGCGCACCATGCCGCTATGGCTCTGGCTTGCGCTGGAAGCCGAGGAGGTCACGGAGCTCGAAGCGGCGCTGATCGAGCATATCCAGTCGCCGCTCTTCCCCTCTCGCCTGGGCGACGGCATCGCCCCCGGCGACGACGCCGCGCTGCTCCGCTTCGCCAGCCGCTTCGCCCCCCTGGCCGGCCGCTACGCCGAGGGCTGGCCCCTGGTGCTGGCCGCCGCCCGGGTGGTGGCGGAACGCGGCGGCCCGCTGTGCCGCCAGGCCGCGCTGACCGCGATAGAGGCGCTGCAGCACAAGCTGCACGCCGGCGCACGCGGCCTGTCCGGCGGGCCGGAGGCACTGCGCCGCTTCGTCCTCGGCGCCCGGCTGGCGGCTGATCTATGGCTGCGCTTCATGCCCGTGCCGGAAGGCGCGCTCTCCACCCTGACCCGGCTTGGGGAGTTGCGCGAGGCACCGGAGCCGATCGCGCTGGCCGCGGCCGTGCCCAGCCCCGCCGCGACGCCGCTGGCCAGCCCGGGCCTGCGTGTGCTCGGCCGCTTCGACCCGCCGAACGACCGCGCCGAATGGGCCAGCTACGAGCCGCTGACCCAGCCGATGCCGCTGCACCAGGTGCCGCGCGACGCCAGCGGCCGGCTGGCCACGCTGGCCCTGGCGGCGCCCGCCTTCGCCGCGCCGCTGGCGGAGATCCGCCGCACCCTGGCGCTTGCCGCCCATGCCGGCCGCCCCAGCCCGCGGCTGCGCCCGCTGCTGCTGGTGGGCCCGCCCGGCGTCGGCAAGACCTGGTTCGCCCGCCGGGTGGCGCAGGCGCTGGACCTTCCCTTCGGCAGCCTCAACCTGGGTGGCGCCACCGACAACCGCTGCCTGCAGGGCACCGCGCGCGGCTGGTCCGCCGCCACCCCGGCCTGGCCGATTGCCGAGATGGCGCGGCTGGGCTCGCCCAACCCCGTGCTGTTCCTGGACGAGGTCGAGAAGGCCGGCGGCCAGCGCGAAACCAATGGCCGCGCCCACGACACGCTGCTGGCCATGGTGGAACCCGAATCCGCCGGCGGCTGGTTCGACGAATGCCTGCGGACCACGGCGGATTTGCGGAACGTGCTGTGGATCATGGCGGCGAACGAGACGCGCGGCATTGCGGCGCCGCTGCTGAGCCGCGTCTCGGTGCACCAGGTGGCGCCGCCGCCGGCCAGTGCCTTCGACGGCACGGTGGCCGGGCTGCTGGCGGGCGTGGCCGCCGACATGGGCTGCGCCGCCACCGAGTTGCCGGCGCTGGAGCCGGAGACGCGGGAGGCGCTGCGCCGCAGCTTCACCCGCCACCGCAACATGCGCCGGCTGCGCGCGCAGCTGGAGGAATGCCTGGGCGTCGCGGCGGAAGCCGCGCTGGCCAACGCAAGCTGAGGCTGAAACCGCATTGGCCGACGCAAGCTGAGGCGGAAGCCGCGTTGGCCAACGCAAGCTGAGCCCGAGGCCGCATCGGCCGACGCCAGCCGAGGCGAAGGCCACGCTGGCCGACGCGAGCTGAGGCAGAGGCCGCGCTGACCAACGCAAGCCAGGCGTAAGCCACGCCGCCGACGCCAGCTGAGGCGGAAGCCGCGCTGGCCAACGCCATCGATACGGCAGCGCCCACCCCCGGGTGCCTGCCGCTCCCCATCGCTCCCCCGCAGCGTCCGCGGCCGGGCCGGCAGAACGCCGCTCGGCCGCCAGGCGCCTCCCCAACCACCGCATCTGCCGCTCGGCCCCGCGCCCGAGCCGGCTAAAGTTGCGCCCCATCGCCACGCCGGCGATTCCGTCGCCCTCGATCAGGCACTAGCATCGCCCCGGCATAATCCGGGGGAACCACATGAACACGAAGATCCGCCGCGTCGGCGTCATCGGCGCCGGCACCATCGGCGCCAGCTGGACCGCCTATTTCCTCTCGCGTGGGCTGGAGGTGGTCTGCTCCGACCCGTCCCCCGGCGCCCCCGACCTGATCCGCCGCATGGTGGAGAATGCCTGGCCGGTGCTGGCCCAACTGGGCGCCACCGCGGATGCCGACCCGACGCGCTGGCGCTTCGAGCCCGATCCGGTCAAGGCCGTCCACGGCGTCGACTTCGTGCAGGAGAGCGCGCCGGAACGCTATGAGGTGAAGCTGCCGCTGCTGCAGGCCATTTCCGCCGCGCTGCCGGCCGAGGTGATCATCTCCTCCTCCACCTCCGGCCTGCTGGTCAGCAAGCTCAGCGAAGGCAGCACCCACCCCGAGCGCATCGTCATCGGCCACCCCTTCAACCCGCCACACCTGATCCCGCTGGTCGAAGTCGTCGGCGGCAGCACGGCGTCCGACGCGGCGGTGGAGGGCGCCATCGCCTTCTACCGCGCCATCGGCAAGCACCCGATCAAGGTGATGAAGGAGGTCCCCGGCCACATCAGCAACCGCCTGCAGGCGGCGCTGTGGCGGGAAGCGGTGCACCTGGTGGCCGAGGGCGTCGGCACCGTGGCCGATGTGGACGCCGCCATCAGCGAAGGCCCCGGCCTGCGCTGGGCGCTGATGGGCCCGCACGCCACCTTCCACCTGGCGGGCGGGGAGGGCGGCTACCCCGCCTTCATGCACCATCTGATGCCCGCGGTGACCAGCTGGTGGCCCGACCTGGGCACCCCCACCGTCACGCCGGAATTGCAGGCCCGGCTGATCGCCGGCGTGGCCGAGGAAGTCGGCGGCAAGACCACGCGCGAACTGGCCGCCGAGCGCGACGCCAAGCTGACCGCGCTGCTGGTGGCCCGCCACAAGGCCGGGGGCTAAAGCCTGCTCCCTGCGGGCGGAGCGCCGAAGCGGTCAATCAACGCAAGGCTGAGGCGCCATCTGCAGGGACGGCGCTAGAGCCGGCCCATCAAGGCCATGATGACCAGCACCACCACGATCAGCCCGACGATGCCGCTGGGGTAGTAGCCCCAGCCGCCGCTGTACGGCCAAGTTGGCAGCACGCCCAGCAGCAGCACGATCAGCAGGATGATGATCAGTGGCGAGCCCATGATGGTTCTCCCTCGGCATGGTCTGCCAGGGAAACATCCGTGCGGCCGCCGGGTTGCGTGCCACCCAGCGGCTTCGGCACGGGGTCCGGCGCGTGGGAGCCGCCCGGCACCGGGGCGTGCTTTTCAGCGCTCCCGGCACGTGCCGCGCGCCTCGGCCGGCCATGGCCGCCGGGCGGCGCCGGGCGGACCCCGGCGTCGGCAGGGCGCCAGCCGCCGGTGGCTCCACCGGCGGCAACCAAACCCTAGCGGTTGTCCTTCAGCCGCCGGTCATGCTCGGGGTCCTTCACCCGGCCCTGGTGGCCATGCTCCACGTCGCCCGCCTGTGCGGTGGTGTTCTTGGACACGCCCTGGTCGCGGTTTTCCTTCAACCGGCCATCATGCTCGGGGTCGGTGACGCGGCCCTGGTGGTTGCTGGCGTGGCTGCCGCCGCCCTGGCCGGCCTGCGAGGCCTGCTGCGCCCCACCGCTCTTGCCGCCCTCGCTGCCACGGTTCTCCTTCAGCCGGCGGTCGGTCTCCGGGTGCTTCACCTCGCCCTGGCCGTGGTCGCCGTGGCGATTGTCGGGTTGCTTGGCCATTGTCGTCTCCGTCGTTGCCTGGCGGCGCCGGCAACGGCGCCACCACCCGGCTCATGCGGCCGGTGCGGCAGGAACGAAGACGCGAACTTCCTGTTCCCATCTCAACGAGCCGCGAGCGCCAGCAACCCTTGCTGCGGCAGGCGGCCCCTGGCGTCAGACCAGCGGCAAGCGCTGCGGCCGGCGCCCGCGCAGCACGCCCAGCGCATTGGCCAGCGCCGCGCCCCCCCCGGGCACCCCGGCCTCGCCGATGCCCAGCGGCGGCGCGCTGCTCGGCATCAGCGCCACCTGCACCGCCGGCGCGTCGGCCGCGTGCAGCACCTGGTAGCTGTCGAAATTGGCCTGCTCCACCGCGCCGTCCTTCAGGGTAATGGCCTCGGCCAGAGCGTTGGAAAGCCCGAACAGGATGCCGCCCTGCATCTGCGAGAGCGCGCCATCCGGATGCACCACCCGGCCGCAATCCACCGCTGCCCAAACCTGATGCACCACTGGCGGCTGCCCGGCGGGGGCGGAGGCCTCCACCACCTGGGCGCAGAAGGCGCCGTCGATCTCATGCACCGCCACGCCGCGCGCCCGGCCGGCGGGCAGGGCGCCGCCCCAGCCGCTCATCGCCGCCACCTTGTCCAGCACCGCCAGCGCACGCGGGCTGCCGGCCAGCAGCCGGCGCCGATACGCCACCGGGTCCTGCCGCGCATGCTGCGCCAGCCGGTCCACGAAGCCCTCCATGGCGAAGACGCAGGGCCCGTAGCTGACCGAGCGCATGAAGCCCATCGGCCGCGGCGCCGGCGCATGCACGAACTCCACGCGCAGCCCGCCGAACGCATAGGGCGTGTGCCGCAGCCCATAGACCGAGGTGGTGTCGTGCCCGTCCTTGAAATGGTCCGGGAAGGCGCGCGCGAGCAGGGAGGCGCTGCACACCCGCGCCAGCAGGCCCAGCGGCATGCCGTCCGGCCCCAGCCGTGCCCGCAGCCGAATCGCCGCCGCCGGGCGGTAGTAGCCTTGGGCGAAATCCTCCTCACGCGACCACAGCACCTGCACCGGCGCGCCCACCGCCTTGGCCAGCGTGACCGCCTGCACCACCTCGTCACGCTCATACCGCCGGCCGAAGCCGCCGCCGGCCAGCATGGTGTGCAGCGTCACCTTGTCCAGCGGCAGCCCGGCCAGCTCGGCGGCCAGGGCGCGGGCCAAGGTCGGCTCCTGCGTGCCGGACCAGACCTCCAGCCGGCCATCCGCCAGGCGGGCGGTGCAGTTGGGCGGCTCCATGCAGGCGTGGTGCAGCAGCGGCGCGTAGTAGTCGGCCTCGATGGCGTTCTCGCCCAGGTGCAGCCCCTGGTCGCCCAACTGCTGCATCAGGGCGCCTTCGCGCGCCAGCCCGTCGCGCAGCCGCTGCTCCAGCCCGGCATGGGTGAAGCTGGCGCCGCCCTCCCACTGGATCTCCAGCCCGGCCAGCACCTGTTTGGCGCGCCAATGGCTCTCCGCCACCACGGCAATGCCGCCCGGCACCGGCAGGATCGCGCGCACCCCCGGCGGCAGCGGGCTGGGCGGGTTGCGCAGATGCGCCACCGCGCCATGCGCCGGGCCGCGCTTCACGGCGGCGGCCAGTTGCCCCGGCAGCTTCAGGTCTATGCCGTAGGTAGCGCTGCCATTCACCTTGGCCGGCACGTCCAGTCGCTTCACCGCCTGGCCGATCAGGCGGAAGCCGGCCTCCGGCTTCAGCGCGGGGTTGGTGGGCGGGGTCAGCGTCGCGGCCGCGGCCGCCAGGGCGCCATAGCCCAGCTTGCGGCCGCTGGCGGCATGCACCACCTGGCCCGGCTGGGTGGAGCACGCGGCCACCGGCACCCCCCAGCGCGTGGCGGCGGCCTGCAGCAGCATGGCGCGGGCGGCGGCGCCGGCCTGGCGCAGCGGCAGGAAGCGTTCCTTCACCGTCACCGCCGCGCCGGTCATTTGGCGCTGGCCGTCATGCCGCAGGAAGGCATCCGCCGCCGGCGCCAGGGCGTAGCGCACCAGGCGCCAATCGGCGTCCAGCTCCTCGGCCAGCAGCATGGGAATGGCAGTGCTGGTGCCCTGGCCCATCTCCAGGCTGGGCACCTGCAGGGTGACGACGCCCTGCGGGTCTATGGCGATGAAGCCGCCGAAACCGGCGCCCTGGGCCGCGGCCTCCTCGGCCCAGCCGAAGCCGAGGGCCAGGCCACCGGCGCCGCTGGCGAGCAGGCGCAGCAACGGGCGGCGGCCGAGGCTTTCGGTCTGCAACATCGGCGGCGCCCCCCGGCATCGTTCCGTGCCGAGAGTGGCGGCGGGGCATGGGGCGGGTCAAGCCGCGGCGGCACGGCCGCGGGCCCGCCCCGGGGCGGCGCGGGCAGCAGCCGGGTGCCGGCCGGCGCTTAGGGGTGGGTGGGGCGGGCGCGGCACAGCGCGCCCACCCCCGCCCGGTCAGCCCAGGTGCTTGTTGAAGAAGGCCAGGGTGCGCTCGTCGGCCACCTTGGCGTCCTCCGGCTTGTAGCTGCCGCGATCCTCGCAGCCGAAGCCGTGGCCGGCGCCCTGGTAGACGAACACCGCCACGCCGGGCTGCGCCGCCTTGATCTCCTCCACCGCCGGCATCGGGATGCTGGCGTCGGTCTCGCCGAAATGCATCTCCACCGGGCAGTTCGGCACTTCGGACTTGGTGGCCGCGATGCCGCCACCGTACCAGCAATTCGCGGCGTCGAACGCCTTGGTGCGCGTGGCGCCGTGCCAGGCCAGCGTGCCGCCCCAGCAATAGCCGACGATGCCGCGCTTGGCGCCGGCCGGCAGCGCCGCGGCGCTGGCCAGCACGTCCAGCATCACCTTGCCCTCGTCGATCTTGGCGCGCATCGCCAGGCCGTTCTGCACGTCGGCCTGCTCGTAGTTCAGCTCCACGTCGCGCTGGGTGCGGTCGAACAGCGCCGGGCAGACCACGCGGTAGCCCTCCTTGGCGAAGTCGTCGCAGACGCGGCGCATGTGCTTGTTCACGCCGAAGATCTCCTGGATCACCACCAGGGCCTTCTTCGCGTTCTCCGGCCCGGCGACATAGGCCAGGAATTGGTGCCCATCGGCAGCGGTGAGGGTGACGTTCGGCATGGCATTTCCCCATGGGTTGAAGGCCGGGCCAAGGCCAGCGGCCCGCGCGCGGCGCCGCCACCGGCCCGGCCGGGATGAAGCCGCGACGATTACCGCCTTTCGGCGATTCCGTCGCGGGCGTTCACGCGTTGAATCCAACAGCCGCTGACGGAAGCGGCTGGTCGACGCCACCGGTGATTCCACCGGCGACGAACAGGGGCTAGTCTGGCCGGATGGACAAGGTCGTCAACCTGAACCACGTGCGGAAGGCCCGCGCCCGGGCCGAGGCCGCCACCGAGGCCGCCGCGAACCGGGTGAAGCATGGCCGCACCGGGGCCGAGAAGACCAATGACCGGCGCGAGCAGCAACGCCGCCAGGCACTGCTGGACGGCGCCCGCCGCCAGGAAACGGAGAAACCATGAGCCTTCGCCCGACCCCCCTCGCCAAGCTGGTGCCTTTTGCCCTGGCCGCGCTGCTGCCGCTGGCCGGCTGCGGCGGCCCGGAGGCGCCAGGCCGCCCCGCCGGGCAGGCCGCCACCACCTCCACCAACCAGGGCGGGCCGCCGACGCGCGTCACCAAGTATGATGGCACCTATGCCGGCAGCGTCACCCCGACCAGCGGCGCCTACAGCTGCCCCAACGCGGTGCGCGGCAACCGCGGCATGCGGATCAACTACGGCCGCGCCCTGCTGGACATGAATCCCGGCCGTAGCTCCCCGCTGCAGGGCCTGGTGCAGGAGGACGGGTCGCTGCGCGCCACCGACCAGATCGACCGCACCATCTCGGTCACCGGCACCGCCTCGGCCGAGCAGTTCGTCGGCACCTGGGTGCAGGGCCGCTGCGTCTACACGCTGAACTTCCGCCGCACCGGCTGAAGGCCGGTGTCCGGCCGCCGCACCGGTTGAGGCCGGTGTCCGGCCGCCGCACCGGCTGAAGGCCGGTGTCCGGCTGGCGCAGCGGCAGAGGGCCGGTGCCGGCCGGCGCAGCGGCAGAGGGTAGGTGCGGGTGGCCGCGTGGCGCTCAGCGCCGCGGCAGCGTCTCCAGCGCCGCCAGCAGCACGTCGAACTCGACCGGCTTGAACAGCACCCGGTGCGGCGTGGCGCCGGGCGGCAGCGCGGGTTCGCCGAAGCCGGTGCAGATGACGTAGGGAATGCCCAGCGCCTGCAGCCGCCAGGCCACCGGCAGGGCGCTGTGCAAGCCAAGCTGCAGGTCCAGCAGCACCGCGTCGGGCGCCAGGGTCTCCAGCGCCGCCAGCGCCTCGGCCACCGACGCCACGCTGGGCAGCACCTCGCCACCCGCGCCCGCGACCGCGTCCTCCAGCATCATCGCGATGATAGCCTCATCCTCGACGATGAGGAATCGGCGGCCTGACAAAGTCATCCGACTGTTCCGTAGCCGACAATTGCACGCCCTGCGAAACATTGTGGCAGCATCGCCCAATGAAACCAAGGGTTGTACCGGCACATGGACATAAATAAACCCCGCCGGTGTTGCCACCGGCGGGGTTCTGTCCTGCGGACCCTGATTGGTCGGAGCGAGAGGATTCGAACCTCCGGCCCCTGCGTCCCGAACACAGTGCTCTACCAGGCTGAGCTACGCTCCGTCGTCGGGGTCCGTCGCGGAGGCGGCGATATAACCCCCAGGCGCCAACCCCGCAAGCTACCTACTGAAAGAATTCCCGCACGGCGGCCTTGATGAACGCCGCATCCTCCGGCTGCACGCCGGGATTGCCGGCCCGATGCCCCCAAATGCTGGGGATTGGCTTGAGTTCGCCGTGCTTCAGCTGCGCCAGCTCGGCCGCGTTGTCGGCCACGCGGAAATACATGTCGGTCTCGCCGGGCATCAGCAGCACGCCGGCGCGAATCGCCGCCAGCGCCGCGCCGAGGTCGCCGCCATCGGCAATGTCGCCGGCATCCCAGGTCTTCAGGTGGCACAGCAGGTCGCCGGCATAGCGGCGGCCGAACCGCTCCTCCCAATCCGTCCGCAGGAAGGTGTCCAGGTCCGGTGCGCCCAGCGCGGTCAGGTGCAGGTTGGCGCGGTAGAAATCCTGGCTCAGCGCCATGGTGGCGTAGATCCGGCCGAAGGCGCGCATCGCCTTGACCGGCTTCTCGCTGAACTGGCCGTTGCCCAGGTATTCCGGCGCCGCCTCCAGCACCGCCATCAGGCTGCGCAGGAAGACCTGGTTGTGCACCGCCGTCCGCGCGCTGCCGCAGTTGATGACCACGCGGCTGACGGCCTCCGGGTAGGCCGCGGCCCAGTGGTAGGCCTGCTGCGCGCCCATGGACCAGCCATAGACCGCGTGCAGCTTCTCCACGCCGAACACTTCTGCAAGTAGCCGCTTCTGCGCCGCCACGTTGTCCCAGCTGGTCACCAGCGCCGGCCAGTCCGCCGTGTTGCTGGGCGAGGACGACACCCCGTTCCCGAACATCTCCGGCTGCACGATGAACCAGCGGCTGGAATCGAGAATGCCATCCGGCCCGATCAGCCAGGTCAGTTCGCTGGTCTGCGCGCCGTAGCTGGTGGGGTACAGCACCACGTTGTCGCGCGCCGCGTTCAGCGTGCCATGGGTGCGCCAGCCCAGCCTGGCATCGCGGATCACCCCACCCTTGCGCAGCGGGAAATCGCCAAGGCTCAGCAGCCCCTCGGTCGCGGTCATGCCGTCTTCCTCATTACGTAACGCAGGAACCCCCATTGCCAGCGGGCATAGCCAGGCTGCACCGCGGCCAGCTGGCCGCGCAGCACGCCATGCGCCGCCGGCAACTGGTGGAAGGGGATGAAGGGGTAGAGGTGATGCTCGGCGTGGTAGGGCATGTTCCACATCAGCAGCCGCATCAGCCAGGTGGTCAGCGTGGTGCGCGTGTTCTCCAGCCCGTCGCGGCTGTGCGGCAGGCCGGTATGCTCGGTCAGCAGGTACATCCGCAGCCACACCTGGCCCACCAGCTGCGGCAGCACCCAGAACAGCAGCAGCGCCTGCCAGCCGAAGACCAGCACGACCGCCGTGCCCAGCGCCAGCGTCACCGCCAACTGCACGCGCAGCGCGCGGATCATGCGGTACTGCTGCCCATCCGGCACATACTTGTACGCCGAGAGGTCGCCGCGCAGCGCGTCGCGGTACCAGTCCAGCCGGCCCTTCCAATAGGTCCAGCCGGCAATCCGCAGCAGGTATTGCGGCAGCGTCCCCGGGTCCGGTACGCCCAGCTCCGGGTCGCGCTGGGGGTCCTGGGTGTAGAGGTGATGCGCCCGGTGATAGGCCTGGTACATCGCCCAGTTATGCGTGCTGGGGATGGCCACCAGCCAACCCACCACGGCATTCACCCGGCGGCTGGCGAAGGCGGTGTAGTGGCTGGTCTCGTGGAAGGGCGCGAACAGCGCCGCCTGCACCATGCCGAAGCCGATGACGGCCGGTACCAGCCACCACCCCTCCGCGAAGGCAACGGCCAACCCGCCCGCCAGCAGCAACGCCAGGTGGACCGCCATCCGCAGCGCCCCCTTCAGGTCGTCGCGGCGGGAAAGATGCATCATGGTATTCGGGGCTGGTGCCGGCATCGCGCCCTCCGTGGTTCCCGCGCAGTTTGTAGCAATCCGCATGCCCCCGAAAGCACCGGGTGGCAGAAGGCGCTTGCGCTCCCCGCCCGCGGCCTGTTCTGCTGGCGCCGCCGGCCACGGTCCATTCCGAACGCGAAGGGCCTTCCATGATCCACCGTCGCACCCTGTTGGGCGCCGGCGCCGCCGCCCTGGCTGCGCCCGCCTTCGCCCAACCCGCCGGCAGCCGCGTGCTGCGCTACATCCCGCAGGCGGATGTCACGGTGTTGGACCCCGTGGTCACCACCGCCTACATCACCCGCCACCACGCGCTGATGGTGTGGGACCAGCTCTATGGCCTGGACAGCCAGCTGCGCCCGCAGCCGCAGATGGTCGCCGGCCATACGGTGGAGGACGGCAACAAGCTGTGGACCTTCACGCTGCGCGACGGCCTGCGCTTCCATGACGGAGAGCCGGTGCATGGCCGCGACTGCGTGGCCAGCATCAAGCGCTGGGCGCAGCGGGACCCGCTGGGCCAGGCGCTGATGGCCCGCACCGCCGAGATGGCGGCGCCGACCGACAAGACCTTCAGCATCCGCCTGCACCGGCCCTACGGCGCCATGCTGGATGCCCTGGCCAAGGTCGGCCCGCCCGCTTTGGTGGTGATGCCCGAGCGCCTGGCCATGACCGACCCTGCCCGCCAGGTGCCGGAGATCATCGGCAGCGGCCCGTTCCGCTTCAAGGCGGATGAGCGCGTCGCCGGCGCCCGCGTGGTCTATGAGCGCTTCGACGGCTACGTCCCGCGCGGGGATGGCGAGGTCAGCTGGACCAGCGGCCCCAAGCGCGTCCACTTCGACCGGGTGGAATGGACGGTGATGCCGGATGGCGGCACCTCGCTGGCCGCGCTTCGCAATGGCGAGATGGACTGGTGGGAGAACCCGCCCAACGACTTCCTGACCCCGCTGCGGCGCGACCGCAACCTGGCCGTCACCAGGCTGGCGCCGCTGGGCGGCCTCGGCACCGGGGTGTTCAACCACCTGCACCCGCCGTTCAACAACCCGGCCATCCGCCGCGTGGTGCTGGAGGCGATGAGCCAGCAGGACTTCATGATCGCCGCCGCCGGCGTGGACCCCGCGGGCTGGCACACGCCGGTCGGCATCTTCGCCCCCGGCACGCCCATGGCCAATGCGGCCGGCATGGAGGCGCTGACCAAACCCCGCGACCTGGAGGCCAGCCGCCGCGCCCTGATCGCCGCCGGCTACAAGGGCGAGAAGGTGGTGCTGCTGGCGCCGACCGACCAACCCGTGCTGGTGGCGCTGTCGGAAGTGGCGCGCGACCTGCTGGTGAAGATCGGCATGAACGTGGAACCCGCGGTCAGCGACTGGGGCACCGTGGTGCAGCGCCGGGCGAGCCAGGAGCCGGTGGAGAAGGGCGGCTGGAGCATGTACCAGACCACCTGGAACGGCGTGGACATGGTCAACCCCATCGGCACCCAGGTGATCCGCGCCAACGGCACCCGCGCCTTCTTCGGCTGGCCCACGGTGCCGCGGCTGGAGGAACTGCGCGACCAATGGCTGGACGCCACCACCCTGGCGGACCAGCAGCGCCTGGCCGCCGAAATCCAGCGTGTGGCGTTGCAGGAGGCAGTCTTCATGCCAACCGGCCAGTATTTCGGCATGTCGGCGCATCGGCGCAACATCGTCGATCTGGTCAGCGGCGTGATAGTGTTCTGGAATGTCCGCCGAGCCTGAGGGAATTAGAATGTCCGCCATCGACAAGATCCGCGCCAGCCACGGCGAACTGACGGAAATCCGCCGCACCATCCACGCCAACCCTGAGATCGGCATGGAGGAGTTCAAGACCGCCGAGCTGGTTGCGGCCAAGCTGGAAAGCTGGGGGATCGAGGTGCATCGCGGCGTCGGCGTCACCGGCGTGGTCGGCGTGCTGCGCAACGGCAACGGCGCGCGCGGCATCGGCCTGCGGGCCGACATGGACGCGCTGCCGATGCAGGAAGCCTCCGGCGCGCCCTATGCCAGCACCAAGCCCGGCATGATGCACGCCTGCGGCCATGACGGGCACACCACCATGCTGCTGGGCGCCGCCAAGTACCTGGCGGAGACGAAGAACTTCAACGGCACCGTCAACTTCATCTTCCAGCCTGGCGAGGAAGGCATGGGCGGCGCGCTGGCCATGCTGAAGGACGGGTTGTTCGAGCGTTTTCCCTGCAACGCCATCTACGGCATGCACAACCGGCCGAACCTGGAGCTCGGCGCCTTCGCCATCCGTCCCGGCGCCACGGCCGCCGGCGGCGCCTTCTTCGACATCGTGGTGGAAGGCAAGGGCGCGCATGGCGCCCGGCCGGAAGCCAGCATCGACCCGGTGCTGGCCGCCTGCCACATCGGCACGGCGTTGCAGAGCATCGTCGCCCGCAACATCAGCCCGCGCGACACGGCGGTGCTGAGCATCACAAAGATCCAGGGCGGCGACGCCTTCAACATCATCCCGCAGAAGGCCACGCTGTCGGGCACCGCGCGCTTCTTCCGGCGGGAGGTCGCGCAGCAGATCGAGGAGAACATGCGCCGCATCGCCGAGGGCGTCGCCGCCGGCTTCGGCGCCACCGCGCAGCTGGACTGGCGCCTGATCTTCGCGCCCACGGTGAACGCCACCGAGCAGACCGACATGGTCGTCAGCGTCGCCACCGAGATCAGCGGCGCCGACAAGGTGGACGTGAACAAGCCGGCGGGCATGGGCAGCGAGGACTTCTCCTTCATGATGGAGCAGGTCCCCGGCGCCTACATCCAGCTGGGCATCGGCGAGAACGCCGAACTGCACAACCAGCTCTACAACTTCAACGACGAGGCGATTCCGTATGGCTCGGCGCTCTATGCCGGGCTGATCGAAAAGGAATTGCCGAAGGGGATGTGAGGCGCGCATGCAGACGCGTTCGCTGATCGCCCTGCCGGACGGCGGCAGGGTGCGCTTGCTGGCTTTGGGCAGCGAGGACGCCCACGCCAACGTCGCGAACCTGGTCTGCGAGGAAGCCGATGGCAGGGAGCGGTGGCGCATCGCTCCTCGCATGGACGAGTTGGGGGACTGCTTCGTCCATGTCGAACTGCGGGAGGGGGCGCTCCTCGCTTGGACCTGGTCGTGCTTCCGCCTGACGCTGGACCCGCAAACCGGCGCCGAACTCGCGTCCCTGTTCGTGAAATAGCCTGACGGCTACCGCGCGCCGCGCACCAACCGCCCCGGCAGCGCGCCGGTCGCGACACCCTCGCGGTACACCACCTCGCCGTTCAGCACGGTGGCCACATAGCCCCGCGCGCCCTGTACCAGCCGCTTGCCACCGGCGGGCAGGTCGTACTGCATGCTCGGCACATCCATCGCCAGCCGGTCGTAGTCGATCACGTTCAGGTCGGCCTTCATGCCCGGCGCCACGAGGCCCCGGTCCGTCAGCCCAATGGCCGCCGCGTTGTCCCGCGTAATCCGCTTCACCGCGAACTCCACCGGCAGCTTCGGCCCGCGCGAGCGGTCGCGCGTCCAGTGCGCCAGCATATGCGTCATGCACGACGCATCGCAGATGTACCCGACATGCGCGCCGCCATCGCCCAGGCCCACCAGCGTCATCGGGTGTTCCAGCATGGCGCGCACCGCTTCCAGGTCGCCATCGGCGTAGTTGATCAGCGGCCGGTTGAGGATGGCGCGCCCGTCCTGCTCCATCATCCAGTCGTACGCCAGCCCCGCGGGGTCCACGCCCATCCGCGCGGCCACGGCGCCCACGCTGGTGCTCGGGTCCGGCTCGTACTCCGGCGGAGATCCCAGCTTGAACAACCGGTCCCAGTTGTTCAGCCGCGCCGCCAGCGCCGGGTCGGCGGTCGGCTCCGCCAAAATGCGTGCGCGCAGCCCGGGGTCGCGCAGCGCCGCGATCCGCTCGGCAATCGGCAAGCCCGCGACGGCGGCATAGGAAGGCCGCGCGACAAACGGATGCTGCGACAACTCCCAGCCGAACATCAGCCCGACCGGCCGGCCCATCACCTGGCCCATCATGGTCACGCCCTCGCCGCGCGCCTTCTCCACATGGTCCAGCATGGCCTTCCACAGCCAGGGCCGGCTTTCCCGCTGCAACAGGCTGAAGGTCAGCGGCGTCTTCGCGTGGCTCGCCACGCGCTGCAGCATGGCGAACTCGCTGTCGGGGTCGTCGAAGTCGCTGATCACCTGCAACCAGGCCGCCCCCGCCGCGCCGGCCGCCGCGCCAATCTCGGCCAGCTCGGCCTCCGGCGCGCCATAGGTCGGCGTATGAACGCCGGCCAGGGTGCGGTGGAACATGGCGCGGGAGGTGCTGAACCCGATCGCCCCGGCCCGCACGCCCTCGGCCGCCAGCCGCGCCATCTCGGCGCGGTCCTCGGCCGTGCTGTCGGCATGCGCCACGGCGCGCTCGCCCATCACGTGCAGCCGCAGCGCCGCATGGGTCACCTGGGTCACGATGTCGCAGTCGTACTGCCGGGCCGCCAGCGCATCGAGGTAACTCGGGAAGCTCTCCCAGTTCCACGGCAGCCCCTCGGTCAGCACCACCTCGGGCAGGTCCTCCACGCCCTCCATCAACTCCACCAGCGCGTCGCGGTCCTTTGGCGCGCAGGGGGCGAAGCCGACGCCGCAATTGCCGATCAGCACCGTGGTCACGCCATTCAGCGTGGAGGAGTCGATCCGGCTGCTCCAGGTCGCCTGGGCATCGTAATGGGTGTGCACATCCACGAAGCCCGGCGTCACCAGCAGGCCGGTGGCGTCGATCTCCTCGGCGCCGGGCGGCAGGTTCGGCCCCACCGCCAGGATGCGGCCATCCTTCACCGCCACATCGGCCAGGAAGGGCGCGCCGCCGCTGCCATCCACCACCGTGCCGCCCCGGATCACCAGGCTTGCTTCCGCCATCCGCCGTTCCTCCACCACATGCCGTGGCCACTATCGCCCTGGGCCGCCGGGATGGAAAGGTTGACGCCGGGCCGCGCCGCCCCACAATATTAGTCACCTGACCAAATCACCCGAGGAAACCAACATGGACGCCCAGGTCCAGCCGCCCCTGACCCTCTCCGCGCCCGACCGCGCCCGCCTGCTGCGCCCGCTGCTGGACGAACACGGCGCCGAGATCGACCGCCGGCGAGAGGTCACGCCCGAGGTGGTGGAGGGCATGTTCGCCCAGGACCTGCTGCGCGTGCTGCTGCCGAAGAGCATCGGCGGGCAGGAGGCCCACCTGCTGGACCACTGCAAGACCGCGGAAGCCATCGGCTATGCGGATGCCTCGACCGGCTGGTTCTACAACCAGTCCAATGTCTCCGCCGCCACCGCTGCCGCCGCCATGCCGCGGGAAGCCGCCGCCGCCATCTTCGACGGCCCGCGCACCGGCCTGGCCTGGGGCGCCAAGCACAGCAAGAGCAAGGCGATCCGCGTGCCCGGCGGCTACCGCCTGACCGGCGAATGGGGCTACGGCAGCGGCAGCCGCCACACCACCTGGATCGGCGCCCACAGCATGGTGCAGAACCCGGACGGCACGCCGCACATCCGCTACGGCAAGCCGGACGACCGCAGCTTCGTCTTCCTGAAGTCCAAGGCGAAGATCACCGACGACTGGCAGGTGCTGGGCCTGCGCGGCACCGGCAGCGACACCTACAGCGTGGAGGACCTGTTCATCCCCGATGAACACGCCCCGGCGCGCGATGCGATCGAGGAGCGGCGCGAGAAGGGGCCGCTCTACGTCATCATCTCCAACCTGCTCTACGCCAGCGGCTTCTGCGGCGTGGCGCTGGGCGTCGGCCGCCGCATGCTGGAGACCTACACGGAACTGGCGCGCGGCAAGCAGTCCCGCGCCGCCATCAACGCCATGGCCAACAACAACGCGGTGCAGCTGGAAATCGGCCAGCTGGAGGCGAAGATCTCCTCCGCCCGCGCCTTCGTGCATGAAGCGATCTGCCAGGCCTATGAGGCCGCCCAGCAGGACCGGCTGGACGTGGACCTGCGGATGCGGCTGCGCCTGGCCACCACCTTCGCCATGCAGCAGGCGGCCGATGTCGCCTACGCCAGCTACCGCGCCGCCGGCACCACCGCCATCCTCAACTCTGCCCCGTTCGAGCGCCGGTTCCGCGACGCGATGAGCGTCAGCCAGCACCTGCAGGGCATGAACGCCCATGTGGAGATGGTTGGGCGGCACCTGATCGGCAGCGAGAACGTGGTGCAGTGGGTCTAGCCACATCCCCACGAAGTCGCTGCGCGGCTTCGTGGGGGCCCCGGCTCCGGCGCCTTTCCTGAAGCAGCCTGTCGCGGCAAGGCCGCGTCAGGCCCGGCGGTTCAGGTCGCGCTGAACGCCTCGCACTCCACCTCGACTTTCCACTGCGGCGCGGCCAGCGCGGCCACCACCAGCAGCGTGCTGGCCGGTGCCGCGCCCTGCATCGCCGCGGTGCGCTTCTCGCGCAGCGCCGGGATCAGCGCGGCGTCGGTCAGGAAGACGGTCATCTTCACGATGTCCTTCGGCCCCATCCCGTTGCCGGCCAGGTGCGCCATCACATTGGCCAGCGCCTGCTCGATCTGCGCGGCGCCATCCTCGGGCGTCGTGCCATCCGGGCGCACGCCGATCTGGCCGGACATCACCAGGCGCCGGCCCGGGCCGGTCACCATGGCGACATGGTGGTAGGAGGGGGCGGGGGCGTGAACGCCGACGGTGTTCGAGAAGGTCAGGGTCATCCCAGCATCCTGCCGCGCTGGCGCGCCCGCCGCAACAACGGCTAGCCTGTCGGCAAACGGAGGAAGTCCACCCATGCCGCGCTGGTTCGTCGCCCTCGCCCTGCTCGCCGCCATCGGGCCGGCGCGGGCCGAATACCCGGAACGCCCGATCACCATGATCGTTGGCTTCGCCGCCGGCGGCGGCACCGACATCGCCGCCCGCACCGTCGGCCGCTTCATGGAACGCCGCCTCGGCCAGCCCGTCATCATCGTCAACCGCCCGGGCGCCGCCGGCGGCATCGGCTACGCCGCCACGGCCCGCGCGGCGCCGGACGGCTACACCATCGGCACCATCAACACCCCCAACGTCGTGTCCCTGCCCATCGAACGCAGCATCGGCTACCGGTTCGAGGAGCTGCAGGCCGTCGCCAACATCGTGGACGACCCTGGCGCGCTGTGGGTGCGCGCCGAAAGCCCCATCCGCAGCGTCGCCGACCTCGTCACCCTGGCCCGCTCCCGCCCGCCGGAATCGCTGGGCTGGGGCAGCACCGGCCGCGGCACCTACACCGACTTCACCCGCCTGGCGCTGGAGAAGGCAACCGGCACGCAGTTCACCCTCATCGCCTATGGCGGCAGCCAGCCGATCATCGCCGGGCTGCTGGCGCAGGACCTGGCCGTCGGCGTCTTCTCCCTGTCGGAAGGATCGGGCGCGGAATCCCAGGGCACCATCCGCCCGATCGGCCTGATGGCGGAAAGCCGCGCCGCCACCGCCGCCGGCGTGCCCACCTTCCGCGAACAGGGCTTCGATGTCGTCGGCGGCTCCATGCGCGGCGTCGCCGCCCCGGCCGGCGTGCCCCGCGCCATCGTGGACAAGCTGGCAGCCACCATCCGCGACGTCATGGCGGACCCCGAATTCCAGGCCGCCGCGCGCCAGCAATACCTGCCGCTGCGCTTCATCGGCCCGGCCGAGCACCAGGCGCTGTTGCTGCGCATGCAGGATGAGTATCGTCGGATCTGGGCGGAACGCCCGTGGCGGGAGTGAACACCATGCAAGTCATCCCAACCGGCGCGGTATTGGGCGCCGAAGTCGCCGGCGTCGACCTGCGCGCGGTCACGCCGGCGCAGTTCGACGCCATCCACCAGGCCTGGCTGGACCATTCGGTGCTGCTGTTCCGCGGCCAGGACCTGTCGCCGGAAGCGCTGATCGGCTTCAGCCGCCACTTCGGCGACCTGGACCTGGCGCCGATCCAGGAAACCGGCCGCCGCTTCGTGGATGGCATCCCGGAGCTCTACGTCGTCTCCAACGTCATCGGCGCGGATGGCGAGCCCATCGGCAGCCTCGGCGCCGGGGAGGCGGTGTGGCACACCGACATGAGCTACCTGCCGAAGCCACCCAAGGCCTCCATGCTCTACGCGCTGGAGATCCCGCCCAGCGGCGGCACCACCTATTTCAGCAGCATGTACGCGGCCTATGACCGCCTGCCGCCGGCGCTGAAGGCCCGCGCCCAGGGCCTGCGGGTGAAGCATGACGGCACCTACAACAGCGGCGGCTATGTCCGCGCCGGCGTCACGCCGACGGACGACCCGCGCGAGGCCCCCGGCACCATGCACCCCCTGGTGGTCCGCCACCCCGAGACGGGTCGCCAGGGCCTCTACCTCGGCCGCCGCCGCATGGCCTGGGTGGAGGGCATGGAGCTGGCCGCCAGCGAGGCGCTGCTGGACGAGATCTGGCACCACGCCACGACGGATGACATCAGCTGGGGCAACACCTGGCGCGTCGGCGACCTGGTGCTGTGGGACAACCGCTGCACCATGCACCGCCGCGACCCCTTCCCGGCGGAAAGCCGCCGGGTGATGCACCGCACCCAGGTGAAGGGCGCGGCGCCGCCCATGGGGTGAGCGCCGCCGCTGTTGCCCGCCGGCGGGCGCTGGTCCAGGCTGGGCCAGCCAGGGTGGACTGAACCGCCCGCCGTTCCGGGAGGAACCCCCATGCCCCGCCTGCTCGCGCTCGCCTGCGCGCTGCTGCTAGCCGCCTGCGCCGCCCAGGACCCAACCGCCGGCCCGCTGACCCTGCAAAGCCAGGGCAGCTACTTCGTCGGCGGCACGGATACCCGCAGCGAGACGCTCTCCACCCTGCCGGCCTATGACGCCAGCGGCACCATCACGGTGGGCCAGATGTACGCCCGCTACATGGCGCCGCCCAACGCCGCGCCGGTGAAGCTGGTGCTGGTGCATGGCTGCTGCCTTACCGGCAAGACCTGGGAAACCACGCCGGATGGCCGCATGGGCTGGGACGAATACTTCGTCCGTCGCGGCTTCGAGACCCATGTGGTGGACCAGACCTGGCGCGGCCGCAGCGCCGGCAGCATCGCCGCCATCAACGCGGTCAAGTCCGGCCGCGCCCCGGCGGCGCAGCTGCCCACGGTGTTCCAGGCCAGCCATGAGGGCGCCTGGGCGATCTTCCGCTTCGGCAACCGCTACCCCGAGGTTCACCCCGGCCTGCGCTTCCCCATCAGCGCGCAGAACGGGCTGTGGCAGCAGATGGTGCCGGACTGGCTGAACGCGCAGCCGACGCCCAACCCCACCGTGCCGCTGCTGGCGGACCTGGCGCAGCGCCTGGGCCGCACCGTGCTGATCAGCCACTCGCAGTCGGGCGTCTATCCGTTCCAGGCGGTGCAGCACAACGCGGCGGGCATCGCCGGCCTCATCAGCGTGGAGCCCGGCGCCTGCCCGGACGCCAATGCCGATGTGACGCCGTACCTGCGCACGCCGATCCTGGTGGTGTGGGGCGACTACGTGCCGGGCGCGCCGCGCTGGGCACCGCGCCTGGTGAACTGCCGCGCCTTCGTCGCCAAGGTCACCGCCGCCGGCGGCCGGGCGGAGCAGCTGGTGCTGCCGGATGTCGGCATCCGCGGCAACAGCCACATGCTGATGCAGGACGACAACAGCCTGGAGATCGCCGGCATGCTGGTGGACTGGATCAACCGCAACACCGCGCGCTGACGCCGGCCTTGCAAGGCGTGGTTGCCGGGGACAGCCCCGGCCACCTCGCCGCTACCCCCGCAGGATACCGGCGGCCTTCGCCACCTCGCCCCAGCGCGCCGTCTCCGCCCGCACCAGCGCGGCGAAGCCCTGCTGCCCCATCCCTTCCACCTGCAGGCCCTGGGCGGCGAAGTCGCGCTTCAGCGCGTCCTCGCGCAGCGCCGCCTGGCAGGCTGCCTCCAGCCGCGCCAGCACCGGCGCGGGCGTGCCGGCCGGCGCCGCCAGCCCGGCCCAGATGCCGGCGCTGAAGCCGGCCATCCCGGCCTCGGTGAAGGTCGGCACGCTCGGCACCAGCGGAGAGCGCGCCGGCGCCGCCAGCGCCAGCGGCAGCAACCGCCCCGCCGCCAGCTGCCCACCGGCGGCCGAGACGGTCGCCATGGAGCAGTTCACCTGTCCCGCCACCACCGCCAGCATCGCCTCCGCCCCGCCGCGATACGGCACGTGCAGCAGCCGGATGCCGGCGCGCTGCATGAAGGCCTCGGTGGCGAAGTGCGGGCTGCTACCGGCGCCGCCGGTGCCGTAGCTCAACCGCTCCGGCGCCTGGCGGGCGGCGGCGGTCAGCTCCGCCAGCGTCCGCAGCCCCAGCGCCGGGCTGACCACCAGCAGGAAGGGCGCCGAGCCGCCCAACACCACGGGCAGGAAGCCATGGGCATGGTCCCAGGGCAGGCTGGCCGCGGTGTGCGGGAGCATGGTGTAGCTGTTGTCCAGCGCCAGCAGCGTGTGGCCATCCGGCGCCGCCCGCGCTGCTTCCGCCATGCCGATCACGCCGCCGCCGCCGGTGCGGTTCTCCACCAGGAAGGGCTGGCCCAGCGCCGGCCCCAGCCGGGCCGCCAGGGCGCGGGCGATGGTGTCGATGGCGCCGCCGGGTGCCCAGGGCACCACCACGCGCACCGGCCGGCTGGGCCATTCCTGGGCGTGGGCGGCGCGCAAGGGCAGGGCGGCGCCCAGCGCAAGCGCCGTTCGGCGAGGTATCGGCACGGTGTTGCTCCCGCTTTCGGTCCGGCTGGCCGGGCAACGCCCCGGCGCCGGCCATCTTCCGCACGGAAGCGGCCCGATGCTCAACCGTTTTCGATGCCCTGCCGGCCCCGCGCCGCCAGCCAGGGGAAGGCCAGCACCGCCAGCAGCGCCAGCGCGGCGCAGCCGGCGGCGACGAAGATCGGTGCCGCCGGGTTGCCGCTGGCGTCCCGCGCCCAGCCGGCCAGCGGCGGCGCCAGGGCCATGCTGGCGTAGAACACCACGTAGAACGCCCCCATGCCCAGCGCCCGCGCCCCCGGCGGCAGCACCAGCGGCGCCAGCGAGAAGATCGGCGTGCCCGCCAGCCCGCCGACCACGCCCAGCGCCGCCAGCAGCGCCGCCGCCGCCGGGCCGGGCGGCAACCAGGCCAGCAGCGGCGCCAGCACCGCCATGCCCGCCAGCCCCAGCGCCGCCAGCAGCACCGGCCGGCCGCTGCGCCCGGCCAGCCAGCCGGCCAGCGGCAGCATCGGCAGGCTCAGCCAGCTGGTCAGGCTGGTCAGCCCGCCCGCCTCGGCCAGGCTGGCGCCATGCGCCACCAGCAAGGCCGGGGCAAAGCTGAGGATCACGATGAAGCTGGTGTTGAAGCCGGCCCAGCCCAGCGAGGCGGCCAGCAGGGCCGGCCAGTTGGGCGGCCGCGCGGAGCCGGCATTGGCGGCCCGGGGCGCCGGCCCGGTGGCGCCCATCAGCGGCACCGCCAGCCAGAACAGCGCCAGCAGCCCGGCCACCCCGGCCAGCGCCAGGCGCCAGCCCAGCGCCTCCGCCAGCGGCGGCAGCCCCAGCAGGCTCAACGCCAGCCCGGCGGGCCAGCCGGTCAGCGCGAAGCCCAGCGCCAGCGGCAGGCGCGGCCCGGCAAAGCGGTCCAGCACCAGCTTCATCACCACCAGGTTGGTCACCACGCCGCCGGCGCCGGCCAGCATCCGCGCCGCCATGCCCCAGCCCAGGCCCCAGTCCGGCCCCGGCGGCAGCGCCAGCAGCACGCCGCCCAGCGCCATCAGCCCCAGCCCCAGCCGCAGCGCCAGCCGGTCCCCCAGCCAGGCGGACAGCGCCGCCCCCGGCAGCGCGATGAAGGTGCCCGGCAGCAGGTAGGCGCCCACCAGGCTGCCGAGCGCGACGAAATCCGCCACCAGCGGCCCCACCAGCAGCGGCCCCAGCGCGCCGACCGACTGCGCCTGGGCGCCGAACATCAGCCGCGTGGCCACCAGCAGCGCAAGGATCAGGGCGTCGGTGCGGGCCATGCCACCACGCTATCGGTACCTTCCCCAGCGGACAATGAAGGTTGCGCGCGGCCGCGCGGTCCGGCCACTCTCGCCACCTTGCAGGGAGGCCGCGCCATGTTCGACCAGCATCGCTTCATCGAGGATTGCCGCGCCGCGCTGGCGGCCGGCGGACAGCGCCAGGTCAAGGAGGTGGTGGCCCGCGCCGTCGCCGACCCGGCGGCGCTGATGGCCACGCTGGGGGAGCCGACCGAGGGCGGGCTGAAGCCGATCCACCGCTCCGCGGACCTGACCATCGTGAATGTGATCTGGCAGCCGAAGATGGTCATCCAGCCGCATAACCACGAGCTGTGGGCGGTGATCGGCGTCTATTCGGGGCGCGAGGACAACATCCTCTGGCGCCGCCTGCCGGAGCAGGCGGACGGCCGGATTGAGGGCGCCGGCGCCAAGACGCTCTGCGCCCGGGACACGCTGGCGCTGGGCGCCGACGTGATCCATTCGGTGATCAACCCGATCCCGCGGTTGACCGGGGCGATCCATGTCTATGGCGGCGACTTCTTCGCCCAGCCGCGCAGCGAATGGGACCCGGAATCGCTGACCGAGAAGCCCTACGACATGGAGAAGGTGCTGCGGATGTTCGCCGGCAAGGAGTAGGCGAGGCGGCCCCTGCCAAAAGAACCCCGGCGCGCGGCCAGGCCGCGCGCCGAGCCGCCGAATGGCGGCCGCCGGAAGTCCGGCGCAAGCCAAGGCCGCGGATGCGGCCGCCCGGCGCCTGAGGGCTCAAGAAGAGCCTGATGAAAGGCGGCCAGCAGGCCGCCATTCATCAGGCGATATCGTGCGCCGCGCCCTGCGGCATGCGGGCCGCGCCGGCCTGCATCACCAGACTGGTCGTCAGGCGGCGGCCCAGGCCATAGGCGCCGACCACGGCCAGCACGGCCAGGATCCCACTCAGCGCCGGAAGGAAGAACTGCATGGCGATCTCCTATCGGGGCTGCCGCGGCACCCTTGCGCCTCGGCCCTGACCCCGTCATCTCGCACTTGCGAAAGGTAGGTCAGCACCCATGCCCTTTTCAATGACTGATTGCGGACCATTCCATGCGTTTGGTCCGATGCTGCATTGCAAAAATGCAGGGCTTGTCATCATCGGCCGGTAACCTGTGCAGCCCTGGCGTGACAGCAGGGCAGGGCGACCCCATCTTGGTCGCAACCACCGAGGGGACCGAGCATGAGCACCACCACACCCAACACCGAGACCGCGACCATCGGCGGCGGCTGCTTCTGGTGCCTGGACGCGGTGTACCGCGACCTGGCCGGCGTGCTGTCGGTGCATTCCGGCTATGCCGGCGGCCATGTCGAGAACCCGACCTACGAGCAGGTCTGCGGCAAGAAGACCGGCCATGCCGAGGTGGTGCAGGTGGTCTTCGACCCCGCGGTCATCAGCTATGCCGACCTGCTGCGGGTGTTCTTCACCATCCACGACCCGACCACGCCCAACCAGCAGGGCAACGACATCGGCCCGCAGTACCGCAGCATCATCCTGGCGCATTCCCCGGCGCAGGAAGCCACGGCGCGGGAAGCGATGGCCGAGGCCGCCAGCCTGTGGCCGCGCCCGATCGTCACCGAGCTGGTGCCCTTCGACACCTATTGGCCGGGCGAGCCGGAGCACCAGGACTATTTCCGCCGCACCCCCTGGAGCGGCTATTGCCAGGTGATCATCGCCCCCAAGGTGGCCAAATTCCGCAAGGCCCACCTCGCCCGCCTCAAGCCCGCCGCCGCCTGAAGCGCCGCGTCGGCAGAACCGGAGACCCCAGATGTTCAGCAAGAAGACCCCCGAGGCGGAAAGCTTCCCGGTGCAGAAGCCGGACGAGGAATGGCGCGCCCAGCTTTCCCCCGCCGCCTTCAAGGTGCTGCGGGAACACGGCACCGAGCGCGCCGGCACCAGCCCGCTGAACGCGGAGAAGCGCGCCGGCACCTTCCACTGCGCCGGCTGCGCCAAGCCGCTGTTCGATGCCGGCACCAAGTTCGAGTCGGGCACCGGCTGGCCCAGCTTCTTCGCGCCGCTGCCCGATTCGGTGGCTACCACCACGGATCGCAGCTTCTTCATGACCCGGGTGGAGGTGCATTGCGCCGACTGCGGCGGGCATCTGGGCCATGTGTTTCCCGATGGGCCGCCGCCGACCGGCCAGCGTTACTGCATGAATGGCGTCTCCCTGGCGTTCACACCTGCGAAACAGCCGTGACGCCTTAGCCACAGCGGCGGGTCGTTGCCGGTGGATAACCTCGGCTGGCCCGCCGCCAACCGCCATTTGCCTGGAATCGCGGCAGTTGCACGCACGGAATCTCGCCTTGCCTTCGTCGCGCAGCGGTGGTGACTCTGGCCCTGTGAAGCTCCCCGGCCCCCCCTCGCGGCGAGTCCGCCTCGCCGTTGCCGTCGCCGCGCTGCTGGCCCTGCCCCAGGGCCGCGCCGCCGCCGACTTGATCTATGTGCTGAACTCCGGTGAGGCCAACGTCACCGTCATCGACAGCCATACCCGTGCCGAGTTCCGCCGCATCCCGGTGCTGCGCGAACCGCACCACCTGCTGATGACGCCGGATGGGCGTGAGTTGATGATCGCCGACAGCGCGGCGAACGAGATGCTCTTCGTCAATCCGGACACGGCGGAGGTGATCCGGCGCGAGCGCATCTCCAACCCCTACCACCTGGGCTTCAGCCCGGATGGCAAGTACTTCGTCATCAACAGCCTGCGCCGCGGCCAGGTGGACATCTACGACGCCGCCAGCATGGCGCTGCTGCAGCGGCTGACCACGCCGACGCAGCCCAGCCACATGGCCTTCTCGCCGGACAGCAAGCGCGTCTTCGTGACGCTGCAGGGCACCCGCGGGCTGCTTGCCATCGACCTGGATACCCGCCGGGCGCTGTGGCAGGCCGATGTCGGGCCGCAGCCGGCCGGCGTCATCTGGCACAACAACCGCCTGCTGGTGGGTGTGATGGGCGGCGACTACGTCACGGTGGTGGACCCCGCCGAGGGCAAGGTCGAGCGCCAGATCACCACCGCCCGCGGCAGCCACACCGTCTGGCCGGCGCCGGACCGTCGCACGGTCTACGCCACCAGCCGGGTGGACAGCGCCATCACGCTGCTGGACGGCGAAACGCTTGAGGTGAAGGGCCGCTGGGACCTGCCTGGCGGGCCGGACGACATCTCCGTGGCGCCGGACGGCAAGCTCTGGGTCACGCTGCGCTGGTCGGCCCGCATCGCCATCATCGACCCCACCACCGGCCAGTATGAGCTGATGCGCGTCGGCCGCTCGCCGCACGGCATCCTGGTGCACC
>CANGNF010000058.1 GCA_947455205.1 Acetobacteraceae bacterium
CCGCGCCAGCCGGGCCAGGTCCGGCGCCAGCGCCGGCGCCAAGTCCCGCGCCAGCACGGCGCTGCCGCGCGGCAGCCGGGCCGCCGCCGCACGCGGGTCCGGCAGCCGCCGGGCGTCGCTGAGCAGCCACAGCCGGGGCACCCCGGCCATGCCCTTGAGCCGCCGCGCCTGCGCTTCTAGCCTCAGCATATGTCAGACATCGCCGCCAACCTCGCCCGCGTCCAGCACAGGATCGCCGAGGCGACCGCCCGCGCCAACCGCCCCGCCGGCAGCGTCCGCCTGGTCGCCGTCTCCAAGACCCACCCCGCCGAGGCAGTGGCGGACGCCCTGGCCGCCGGCCAACTGCTGTTCGGTGAGAACCGGGTGCAGGAGGCGCAGGGCAAGTTCCCCGGCCTGCGCCCCGGCCACCCCGGCATGCGGCTGCACGTCATCGGCGCGCTGCAGACCAACAAGGCGCGCGACGCCGTGGCCCTGGCCGATGTGATCGAGAGCCTGGACCGGCCCCGGCTGGCGGTGGCGCTGGCCGAGGCCATGGCGAAGGAGAACCGCCGCCCCGACCTGCTGGTGCAGGTCAACACCGGCGACGAGGGCCAGAAGGCCGGGGTGCCGCGCGCCGAGGCCGACGCCTTCATCCGCGCCTGCCGGGAGGAGCATGGCCTGCCGGTGCAGGGGCTGATGTGCATACCGCCGGTGGAGGGCGACCCGCGCCCGCACTTCGCCTACCTGGCGGAACTGGCGGCGAAGCACGGGCTGGGCGTGCTGAGCATGGGCATGAGCGGCGACTTCGAGGCCGCGATCGGCTGCGGCGCCACCCATGTGCGCGTCGGCAGCGCCATCTTCGGCGCGCGGGACTACCCGGCCGGGTAGCGTCCGCCCGCCGCCCAGCGCTACTCCGGCTTCATGCCGGCGGCATCGGCCAGCCCGGTCATCAGCGCCCGCTGCTCGTCGATGAAGCGCCCGAAGCCGGCGCCCTCCAGCAGCGCCGGCTCGGCGCCCACATCGGCCAGCCGCGCCACCACTTCCGGCACCGCCAGCGCGTGGCGCAGCGCCTGGTGCAGCCGCGCCAGCACCGGTTGCGGCGTGCCGGCCGGGGCATACAGCCCGATCCACTCGGTCAGCGCGAAGCCGGGCAGCGTCTCCGCCACCGCCGGCACCTCCGGCAGCACGGCCATCCGCCGTTCGCTGGAGACCGCCATCGCCCGCAGCCGGCCGCCCTGCACCAGGGAGACGGCGCTGGGCGTGGTGGCGAAGTTCAGCCTGGTGTCGCCGGTCACCACCGCCATGGCGCCGGTGCTGCCGCCGCGATAGGCCACTGCCTCCCCCCGCACCCCCGCGCGCTGCAGGAAGTACAGCCCGGCGAAGTGCGAGGCCGAGCCGATGCCGGCCACCGCGTACTGCACCGGCAGCTGCTGGCGCTTCAGCTCGGCGATGTACTCGCGCAGCCCCTCGGCGCGCTCATTCGGCGGCACCACCAGCAGCAGCGGCATCACGCTCAGCCGCGCCACGGGCGCGAAGTCGCGCAGGTAGTCGAAGCCGAGGTTGGGGTGCAGCTTGTGCCGCACCACCAGGGCGGAGGCATCCGCCATCAGCGTGTAGCCATCCGGCGCCGACTGCGCGACCACCTGGCCGCCCTGGGTGCCGCCGGCGCCGCTGCGGTTCTCCACCAGCACCTGCTGGCCCAGCACCTGCGCCATCGGCGCCGCCAGCAGCCGCACGGTGGTATCCGCGCCGCCGCCGGGGCCGAACACCACCACCACGCGGATCGGCCGGTCCGGAAAGCCCTGCATCGTCCCCTGCGCCGCCGCCGGCCCGGCCAGCAGCAGCAACGCCATCAACGCGCGCAGCATCTCACGGCATCCCATTGCGGCCATGCGCCCGGTAGCCCGGCCGCTCCGTCAGCTTCTCGTAGTAGGCGGCCACGGCGGGGAAATTGGGCTTGTCGAAGCCCTTCACGCTGAACCAGCGGTTCACCACCAGCCCCAGCGGAATATCCGCCAGCGTGAAGTCGCCGAGGATATGCGGCCCGCCGGTCTTGGCGAGTTCCGCCTCCACCAGCGCGATGCAACTGGTGAAGTCGTGCCGCCCCTGGCCGACGAACCATTCGTTGTTCCAGGGTGCCTCCTGCAACTGGCCGCCCAGGAAGGCGCCGCGCATGGCATGGGTCAGGTCATAGGCCACCCAGTCCATCCACTGTTCCACGCGGAAGCGGGCGGCCAGGTCGCTGGGATACAGTTCTTCGGCGCCATGCTTGGCCGCCAGGTAGCGGATGATCGCATTGCTCTCCCGCATCACCAGGTCGCCGTCGATCACCACGGGAATCTGCGCCACCGGGTTCAGCTTGAGGAAGGCCGGCGTGCTGGTCGGCGTGAAGCCGCGGCCCCAATCCTCCCGGTCGTACGGAATGCCCAGCTCGGCACACAGCCACAGCACCTTGCGGACATTGAAGGAGTTCGGTCGCCCGAGGACCTTCAGCACCTACTTCTCCTCCAGCCAGGCGCGGATTTCGGCGTTGTGCTCGCCCAGGGCCGGCGCCCGGCGGCGCACCGTGGCGGGCGTGCCGGCCAGCCGCACCGGCGGGCGCAGCGCGCGCTGCTTGCCGTGCTTGGGGTCCACGTACTCCACCACCGTGCCGCGCGCCTGCGCCTGCGGGTGGGCCAGCGCCTCGTCATAGGACAGCACCGGCTCGCTGGGGATGCCAGCCTTGCCCATCTCGGCCAGCCAATGCGCGGTGTCGCCCTTCAGCAGCTCGCCCTGGATCAGCGGGATCAGCACGTCGTTGTTGGCCACGCGCTTGGCGTTGCTGGCAAAGCGCGGGTCGTCGCGCAGCTCCGGCCGGCCGATGATGCCGCACAGCGCCTGGAAGAACTTTTCCTTGCTTGCACCCAGCGTCAGCCAGCCGTCGCGCGTCTGGAACACCCGGTAGGGCGCGCTGCCACGATGCAGCTGCCCCATCCGCGCCGGCCTGGTGCCATGGGTCAGCACATGGGCGGCCTCATACACGCCCAGCGAGATGCCGGCCTCCAGCAGGGACTGGTCGATCAGCTGGCCTTCCCCGGTGCGGTGCCGCGCCTGCAACGCCCCCAGCACCGCGATGGCGCTGTACATGCCGGCCGTCACATCGGTGATGGCGATGGGCAGGCGGTACGGCTCGCCCTCCGGCGGGCCATTGCCGAACATCAGCCCGCTCATGCCCTGCGCCATCATGTCCAGCCCGCCATGCGCCGCCCAAGGGCCGGTCTGGCCGAAGCCGGAGATCGAGCAGTAGATCAGCCGCGGGTTCAGCTCGCGCAGCGCCTCATACCCCAGCCCCATGCGCGCCAGCGTGCCCGGGCGGAAATTCTCCACCAGCACATCCGCGCGCATCGCCAGCTTGCGGACCAGCGCCACGTCCTCGGCGTTCTTCAGGTCGGCGGTGATGCTGCGCTTGTTGCGGTTCCACACGCTGAACGGCGCACCCATCGGGCCGTCATCGGCCTCGACGAAGGGTGGCATGCGCCGGGCGTCGTCGCCGCCATCCGGGCGTTCCACCTTGATGACATCGGCGCCCATGTCGCCCAGCAGCATGGCGCAGTAGGGGCCCGAGAGGAAATTCGTCAGGTCCAGCACCAGCAGACCATCCAGCGCACCGCTCATCCGCGTTCCCCCGTCCATTCGGGCCAGAGTAGAACGCGGCGGCGTGGCGCTGGCAATCGGCGGGGGCAGTTGCCCGGCGCTAGCCGCGCCGGACCACCACCGCCACCGGCCCGCCGCCATCCGGCCCCTGGTGCTCGGCGCCGCCGGAGACGAACAGCTCCGTCCGCCCCACCGCCGCGGCGATGACGCCGCCGACCAGCGCCCGCGCATGCCGCGTGGCGTTGATGTCGCTGTCATCCCACATGATGTGCCGGCTGCCGCGGATGCGCCCGGTGGAGGACGGCTCCGCCTTGGCCAGCACCGCCACCAGGCGGTCGCGCGCCGCCTCGTCCAGTTGGCCGCCGCCGCCGCCAAGCCCGGCGCTGGCCAGCGCCCGCTGCACCGCCGGCAGGTCGATCGCGTCGGCCATGACGTCATGCGCGATGGCCAGGTCGCCGGCCCAGGCCGGGCTGTTGCCCAGCACCACCACCTCGCTCCGCGTCAGCTCCACCCCGGCCGAGCAGCTGGCGCGGCCGGAGAACAGCCCCCAGTCGGCGCCGACCACGCCGTCATGCAGCGCCGCCGCCTCCACCTCTCCCAGCGCCAGCGCCACGCCCAGCGCCGAGGCACCGCGCGACAGGCCCATGGAATGATAGGTGTCCTCGGTGGCCACGGTGCCGCCGCGCCCCTTGGCCACGGCGATGCGGTCATTGGTCAGCAGCGGGCATTTCACCTGTACGTAGTGCACCTGGGCCGGGTCGCTGATGCCGGCCTCCGCCATCGCCGCGCGCACCGCGGTGGCGGTGGCCAGCACCTGCGCCATGCGGCCCTGTTCCTCCGGCGCGAATTCGGGCGTGAAGCCGGTGCCGATCGCCAGCGCCCCCGCCGCGCTTGGCGCCACCGCTTCCCGCCGGACGCCGAAGACCAGGAAGTGCGGGGAAAGCCCGCCCTCGGTGCCCCCGCTCATCACCAGCGCGACGCGCGCCTGCACCGCGGCCAGGCTTTCCCCGGTGCGGGCCGCGAGCATGTGGCTCAGCGCCTCCACGGCATAGGCGCGGGTGAAGTCGTTGACGCAGCCATTGCCCTCGGTCTTGCCGAGGATCGCCACCACTTCGGCCGGCGCCAGCGCCCCGCTGTCGAACAACGCGGCCACGGCGGCCGCATCGCCGGGGTGGCGGGCGGGCACGCGGAACAGCAGCGCGCGAGGGGTCATGGCCGGTTTCCTCCGAAGGTCCGGCGCGGGCATGCAGCGGCCATGCCAGCCGGAACGGTGGCGCCCCCGTGCCGACTGCCCACGCCGCGCGCAGCAACTGCACAATCCCGTGGCATCGACGGCATCTTCGCCACACAATCGCGCCACCGCCCCCTCGCGGCATGCTTCCTGCTGCCGCACCCTTTGCAACAGGAGACCCTTCGCCTGGACAAGCTGGCCACCCCCTTGCCGCGCGGCGCCATCGAGTTCGTCGGCGTCAGCAAGCGCTTCGGCGCCACCACCGCCGTCAGCGCGCTGGACCTGCGGATTCCCGCCGGCACCTATTGCTGCCTGCTGGGGCCTAGCGGCTGCGGCAAGACCACCACGCTGCGCATGCTGGCCGGGCATGAACAGGCCAGCGACGGCGATATCCTGCTGGACAACACCAACGTCACCGGCCTGCCGCCGGCCCGGCGCGGCACCGCGATGATGTTCCAGAGCTACGCGCTGTTCCCGCACCTCAGCTGCCTCGACAACGTCGCCTTCTCGCTCCGCATGCAGGGCATGCCGAAGCCGGAGCGCCATGCCCGCGCCGCCGAGATGCTGGCGCTGGTGGAGATGGACAGCTACGCCGCCCGCCTGCCGACGCAGCTTTCCGGCGGGCAGCAGCAGCGCGTGGCGCTGGCCCGGGCGCTGGTGACCAACCCGGCGGCGCTGCTGCTGGATGAACCGCTCTCGGCGCTGGACCCCTTCCTGCGCGGCCGGGTGCGGGCGGAACTCAAGCGGTTCCAGCAGCGCCTCGGCATCAGCTTCGTCCACGTGACCCACAGCCAGGACGAGGCGCTGGCCCTGGCCGACTGGGTGGTGCTGATGAAGGACGGCGCCATCGAGCAGCAGGGCACGGCGATGCAGTTGTTCGACAACCCGCGCACCGCCTTCGTCGCCCGCTTCCTGGGTGGCCACAACGTGCTGGCGCTGCCGCAGGGCCAGGTGGCGGTGCGGACCGACCGCACCCGCCTGGCCGAGGGCGCCGGCTATCCGGAAACCAATGCCCGCGCCGCCTACACAGCGACGCTGCGCGCGCTGGAATACACCGGCACCGGCTTCTCTCTCGCCCTGGCCGACGCCACCGGCGAGGAACTCGGCGTGCTGCTGGACGAAGCCGCGCTGGCCGCCCACCCGCTCACCCCCGGCGACCAGGTCGCGCTGACCTGGGACCCCGCCGATGAACGTCCGCTCGACCCCGCATGAGGAGCCCAAGATGAGCACCGACCTTTCACGCCGCGGCCTGCTGCTCGGCACCGCCGCTGCCGCGGCCACGCTGGCGGCCCCGGCTGTCCACGCCCAGGGCGCCATCGTGCTGCGCTACTGCGGCACCGCGGTGAACCAGCACAGCGGCATCAAGGAAAAGGTCAAGGAAGACCTGGGCATCACGCTGGAATACATGCCGGTGACGTCCGACGACGTGGTGCGCCGCGCGGTGACCCAGCCCAACAGCTTCGACATCCTGGATGCCGAGTACTGGATGCTGAAGAAGATCATCCCGTCCGGCAACCTGGTGGGCATGGATGCCAACCGCATCACCATGTTCCAGGACATCACCCCGGTCTTCACCAAGGGTGAGATCGCCGGCCGCAAGATCGGCGACCAGGGCACCGCGCCGCGCAAGGTCAGCTACCTGCCCAGCCGCGAGGCCCGCAGCTTCTCGGCCACGCCGACGCAATGGCTGACGCTGATCCCCACCGTCTACAACGCGGATACGCTGGGCATCCGCCCGGACAAGATCAACCGCCCGATCGACAGCTGGGCCGAGCTGCTGAACCCCGAGTTCAAGGGCAAGGCCAGCATCCTGAACATCCCCAGCATCGGCATCATGGATGCGGCGATGGCGATCGAGGCCAGCGGCCGGCACAAATACGCCGACAAGGGCAACATGACCCGCGCCGAGATCGACATCACCATGCGGATCATGACCGAGGCCAAGCGCGCCGGGCAGTTCCGCGCCTTCTGGAAGGACTTCAACGAGAGCGTCAACCTGATGGCCTCGGGCGAGACGGTCATCCAGTCCATGTGGTCGCCCGCCGTCACCAAGGTGCGCAGCATGGGCGTGCCCTGCATCTACCAGCCGCTGAAGGAAGGCTACCGCGCCTGGGCCGCCGGCTTCGGCCTGCCGAAGACGCTGACCGGCCGCAAGCTGGAAGCCACCTACGACTTCATCAACTGGTTCCTCTCCGGCTGGGCCGGCGCCTTCCTGAACCGCCAGGGCTACTACTCGGCCGTGCTGTCCACCGCCCAGGCCAAGATGCAGCCCTATGAGTGGGACTTCTGGATGCTGGGCAAGCCCGCCGCGCAGGACATCAAGGCGCCGGATGGCACCGTGCTGGAAAAGGCCGGCAGCATCCGCGACGGCGGCAGCTACGAAGCCCGCATGGGCGCGGTCGCCTGCTGGAACGCCGTGATGGACGAGAACGACTACATGGTCAGGAAGTGGAATGAGTTCATCGCCGCCTGAGTCAGGCCGGCTCATGCTCCAGCGTGCCAGGCATTGGTGCCAGGGCCATGCGGCGTTGCTTCAGGCAGCGCCGCTGGCCCTGGTGCTGGCGCTGTTCTTCGTGCTGCCGCTGCTGGCCACCGCGGTGGTCAGCCTGTGGGACTACACCGAGTATTCGCTGGTGCCGGACGTGACGGCCCGCAACTACCGCGAGATGTTCGAGGGCTGCGCCAGCCTGACGCTCTGCACGACCTTCCGCACCTACCTCTCCACGCTGAAGCTGTGCCTGCTGGTCTGGGTGTTCACGCTGACCATCGGCTTTACCGTGGCCTACTTCCTCGCCTTCATGGTGCGGACGGAGGCGATGCGAACGGTGCTGTTCCTGCTCTGCACCGCGCCCTTCCTCACCTCCAACGTCATCCGCATGATCAGCTGGATACCGCTGCTGGGGCGGGAAGGCGTGGCCAACCGCGCGCTGCAATCGCTCGGCATCGTCAGCCAACCCGTGGAATGGCTGCTGTTCTCCGAGTTCTCGGTCGTGCTGGCCTTCGTCCACCTCTACACGCTGTTCGTCACCGTGCCGGTGTTCAACAGCCTGATGCGGATAGACCGCCGCCTGCTGGAAGCCGCGCGTGATGCCGGCGCGACGGGCTGGCAGACGCTGTGGCATGTGGTGGTGCCGCTGGCCAAGCCGGGCATCGTCATCGGCAGCATCTTCGTCATCGTGCTGGTGATGGGGGATTTCGTCACCATCGGCGTCATGGGCGGGCAACAGATCGCCAGCGTCGGCAAGGTGATCCAGGTGCAGATGAGCTACCTGCAATTCCCCGCCGCCGCCGCCCAGGCCATGGTGCTGCTGGCGCTGGTGCTGGGCATGATCGTGGCGCTGACCAAGCTCGTCGATATCAGGCGCGAACTGTGAGCGGCGAACCGCGCGGCCGCGCCTTCTGGGCGCTGGCGATCTTCTTCGGCGCCTTCCTGCTGTTCCTGTACGGCCCCACGCTGACCATCCTGGTGCTGTCCTTCCAGGGGCCGGAGGGTGGGCTGACCTTCCCGCTGCAGGGCCTGTCCTTCCACTGGTACGGCACGCTGTGGCAGGGGGTCGGCGTGGTGGATATCTGGGCCGCCTTCCGCCGCAGCGTGCGCATGTCGCTGGTGGTCATGGTGCTGACCACCATCATCGCGCTGGCCGCCGGCTACGCCTTTCGGCGCCGCTTCACCGGCCAGTCCGGCCTGTTCCACCTGACCATCGCCAGCCTGATCGTGCCCAGCATCGTCGTCTCGCTCGGCATCGCGCTGCAGTTCCGGCTGATCGACGACAGCATCAAGGCGCTGGGCGAGGCCTACGGCATCGAATGGATCGTGGAGGGCTACACCACCGCGATGGGGCTGTTCAGCTCCGGCCTCGGCGCCCACCTGACCTGGACGCTGCCCTTCGGGCTGCTGATCATGTTCGCGGTGTTCAACCGCTTCCCCGGGGAGTTGGAGGAAGCCGCGCGCGACCTTGGTGCCTCGCCGTGGCAGGTCTTCCGCCACGTGGTGCTGCCGCTGATCGCGCCCAGCCTGGTGGGCGTGGCGCTGTTCGGCTTCACGCTCAGCTGGGACGAGATCGCCCGTTCCTCCCAAGCCATCGGCGACGTCAACACCTTGCCGCTGGAGTTGCAGGGCCTGACCACCACGGTGACGACGCCGGAGATCTACGCGCTGGGCACGCTGACCACGGGCGTCTCGGCGCTGGTCATCGGGTTGGCCTTCGCTGTGATGGCGGGGTGGAAGCGGCTGCGCGCAGCTCGCGCCGCGCGGGGATGAAGGGGCTTTGCCCCGTCAAACCACCGCCGTTGCCTTGAGAGGGCTTTGCCCTCTCAAACTCTCCCAGCAAGGGCCGAAAGGCCCCTGCACCCCAGGTTCAAGCACATGGTTTCCAAAGGCCCCTCGGCCTTTGGCGGGGAGAGTATGAGAGGGGCAGCGCCCCTCTCACCGCGCCTTCAGGTACCCGTCCACTCCGCCGGCTTCTTGGCCAGGAAGTTCTGCACCCCGTTGCGGAAGTCGTTGCTGGTGAAGCACATGGTCACCAGGTCGTCGCCATCCACCTGGCGGGCCGCCACGCGCAGCCGGCGCAGCGCTTCCTTCGTTGCGCGCATGGTCAGCGGCGCATTGGCGGCCACCTGCCGCGCCAGGGCCTCGGCGCGGGCCTGCAACGCCGCGTGGTCGGGCAGCACTTCGCTGACCAGGCCGATGGCCTTCGCTTCCTCGGCCTCCACCAGCCGCGCCGTATAGACCAGGTCCAGCACCTTGGCCGGCCCCAGCAGCGCCGCCAGCCGACCGTAATTCGCCATACTCAGGCAGTTGCCCAGCGTCTTGGCGATGGGGAAGCCGAAGCGCATGTTGGCCGCCGCGATCCGCATGTCGCAGACGCCGGCAATGGCGCCGCCGCCGCCGGTGCAGGCGCCGCTGATCGCCGCGATGGTCGGCTTGGGGCACATTTCCAGCGCCACCAGCACGGCGTCGATCCGCTCCTCATAGGCCAGCGCATCCTCCGGCGTGCGGAACTCGCGGAACTGCGAGATGTCGGTGCCGGCCGCGAAGGCCTTCTCGCCCGCGCCGGTGATGACCAGCACCTTCACCAGTGGGTCGTCGCCCACCGTCTCGGCGATTTCCTTCAGCCGGGCGTACATCGGAAAGGTCATGGCGTTGCGCGCCTGGGGCCGGTTCAGCGTGATGAAGCCGACGCCGTCGCGGATCTCGTAGATCAGTTCATCCATGGGGTGTTCCTCCGTCCAACCCGCACCCTTGCCCGCCGCGCCGCATCGGGGCAAGTCTGCGGCCATCAGAGCCCAGGGAAACCCACCGATGCTGCCCTTGTCCCGCTTCACCGTGCTCGACCTCACCCGCGTCCGCTCCGGCCCCACCTGCGTGCGGCAGCTGGCGGACTGGGGCGCCAACGTCATCAAGGTGGAAGCGACCGAGGCGGTGGACACCGGCGGCGGCCTGGGCGGTGAGCGCCATGGCCCGGACTTCCAGCACGTGCACCGCAACAAGCGCAGCATGACGCTGAACCTGAAGGACCCGGACGGGCTGGCGCTGTTCAAGCGCATGGTCGCCAAGGCCGATGTGGTGGTGGAGAATTATCGCCCGGATGTGAAGGACCGCCTGGGCATCAACTTCGAGGCATTGTCCGCGGTCAACCCGCGCATCGTGCTGGGCAGCATCGGCGGGTTCGGCCAGACCGGCCCCTATGCCCGCCGCCCCGGCTTCGACCAGATCGCCCAGGGCATGGGCGGGCTGATGAGCGTGACCGGCCTGCCCGGCCAGGGTCCGGTGCGCGTCGGCATTCCCGTGGCCGACCTGACCGCCGGCCTGTACTGCGCCATCGGCATTCTGGTCGCGCTGCTGGAGCGGGAGAGCACGGGCAAGGGCCGCTGGGTTCATACGTCGCTGCTGGAAGCCATGGTGGCGATGATGGACTTCCAGGCGACACGCTGGACCATGAAGGGCGATGTTCCCGGCCAGGCCGGCAACGACCACCCGACCACGGTGCCGACCGGCCTGTTCAAGACCAAGGACGGGCTGATGAACCTGGCCGGCGGCGGGCAGGAGATGTGGAACCGCATCGTCGAGACGCTGGGCATCTTTGAGCAAGCCAAGGACCCCGACCTGGCCACCGACAAGCTGCGCGCGCAGAACCGTGCCAAGACCAACGCCGTGCTGCAGGCGGTGCTGGAGACGGATACCAGCGAGAACTGGATCCAGAAGCTGAACAAGGCTGGCGTGCCCAGCGGCCCGGTCTACGCCATGGACCAGGTGTTCAACGACGTGCAGGTGCAGCACCTGGGCCTGCAATGGCCGGTGGAGCACCCCAAGCTGGGCACCGTGAACCTGGTGCGCCACCCCACCAACATCGAGGGCGTGGCCAACCCGCGCCGCCCGACGCCGGAACGCGGCGAGCAGACCGACGAGATCCTGGCCGAGTTCGGCCTGGATGCCGCCGAGATCGCCGCGCTGAAGGCCAAGGGCGCGATCTGAAGCCAGGCGTCGCCGGCGGCGTGAAGCCGGTCGGTCGGACCCCAGCGCGGGCGTCTGACCGAGGCCGGCCCGGAACGCGGCGGCCCCGGCGGCGTCTTCCCTGCTGAACAGCAGGGAGGTCGCCATGACCCGCCGGATCAGCGCCGAATTCGAAACCCGCCGCCAGGCCGAACTGGCGGTGGAGCACCTGGTGCAGGAATACCGGGTGGACCGCAGCGCCATCGAGGTGGCCCCGGTGGGTGAGGCCAATACTGCCGGCACCCACCCCTCGGGCGCCGACCGGGCCGCCACCACGGGCGAGCCCGACGCCAGCGCCAGCCATGGCCGCATCCGCGTCTCCGCCAGCATCGAGGACAGCCAGGCCGCGGCAGCGGAAACGGCGCTGCGCCAGGCCCGCGGCGGCCCCGAGCCAGGCGCTTGACCCCACCGCCCCGTCGCGCCACGACGCAGGCATAGCAGCAGCGGGAAACGCGCCATGCGCATCGCCTCCATCCGCGACGGGGTCGTCCCCATCGCCTCCGATATCGCCAACGCCTTCATCGACTTCTCGAAGATGACCGCCTCGGTCGTCGCCGTGACGGTGGAGGACGGCAACGGCCGCAGCGCCACCGGCTACGGCTTCAACAGCAACGGCCGCTACGCCCAGCCCGGCCTGCTGCGGGAACGCTTCATCCCCCGCCTGCTGGAAGCCGCTGGCCCCGCACTGGAACATGGCGATGGTGGGCTGGAGCCGGCCGGCGGCTGGGCCGCGATGATGAAGAACGAAAAGCCCGGCGGCCATGGCGAGCGCAGCGTCGCCGTCGGCGTGCTGGACATGGCGCTGTGGGACGCCGCGGCCAAGCTGGAAGGCGTGCCGCTGTGGAAGCTGCTGGCGCTGCGCTACCGCCAGGGCCAGGCCGACGACAACGCCTGGATCTACGCCGCCGGCGGCTACTACTACCCGGGCAAGGGGGTGGAGGCGCTGGTCGAGGAGATGAAGCGCTACCTCGGCATGGGCTATTCCGTGGTGAAGATGAAGATCGGCGGCGCCCCCGGCACCTCGGTGCGCGACGCGCTGAAGGAGGACATCGCCCGCATCGAGGCGGTGCTGGGCCTGCTGGGCGGCGATGGCAGCCGGCTTTGCGTGGACGTCAACGGTCGCTTCGGCCTGCACGCCGCGCTGGCCTATGGCGCGGCGCTGGAGCGCTACGGCCTGCGCTGGTACGAGGAGCCGCTGGACCCGCTGGACTACAGCACCCACGCGACCCTCGCAGAACACTACAAGGGGCCGATCGCGACCGGCGAAAACCTGTTCAGCATGCAGGACGCCCGCAACCTGATCCGCCATGGCGGCCTGCGCCCGGACCGCGACATCCTGCAATTCGACCCCGCCCTGTCCTACGGCCTGGTGGAGTACCTGCGGACGCTGGCGATGCTGGCGGAACACGGCTGGAGCCCGCGGCGCTGCGTGCCGCATGGCGGCCACCAGTTCGCGCTGAACATCGCGGTGGGCCTGGGCCTCGGCGGCAATGAGAGCTACCCGGAGGTCTTCGCGCCCTTCGGCGGCTTCGCCGATGCGACGCCGGTGCAGGACAGCCGCATCCGCATGCCGGACGCGCCGGGCATCGGCTTCGAACAGAAGTCGGCGCTGTGGGCGGTGCTGAAGGACCTGTAGCGCCGGGCACCGGCCTCCAGACAGCAGAACGCCGCCCGGACCTGCATCCGGGCGGCGTTCCGTTTTCTCGGCCCGTGCGCCCAGCCCCAGGGGGCCAGGCGCCGCGTGGCTTCAGCCGTTCTGCTGCACCGCGCTCAGCAGCCACTGGCCGCCGCGGCTGCGCACGAAGGTCCAGGTCTCGGTCGCCGACGTGCGCTGGGTGGTGCTGCCTTCGACCACGGCGTTGTCGGCCACGCGGAAGGTCGCATCCAGCAGGCTGAAGCGCATCGCCACGGTCGCGTAGTCGCGGCCATTCTCGCTCCAGGCCTCGGCCAGGTCGCCCTGGTCCAGCTTCACGTCACGCGTCTCATTGCGCAGGCCGCGGCTGGCCAGGTCGGCCAGGTCGTCGGCGAAGTACTGCACCATCTCCGGCGTGCACAGCGCCTGGATGCCGCGCAGGTCCTGCTTGGACCAGGCGGCGTTGACGCCCTGCAAGGTCTTCTCGAAGCCCTGGAAGTCGGCTTCGGTCAGGTTCACCGGCTGGCTCACCGGGGCACCACCACCGCCGCCGCCGAAGGCCGGGCGGTCTTCCATCTGCCGCGCCATGCCGGCGGACATGCCCGCCATGGCCGGCTGCGGCGACCGGCGCCGGATGAAGCCCAGCACCAGCCAGACCAGGCCGCCGATCAGCGCGATCTGCAGCAGCAGGCCGAGGAAGCCGGCGCCGCCGAAGCCGCCACCGCCGAACAGGCCGTGGCCGAACAGCAGGCCGCCGATGCCGACGCCGATGATCCCGCCCATCAGGCCGGACATGAAGCCGCCGCCGAACATGCCGGGCCGCGCCGCGGTCTGCGGCATAGCGGTCTGCGGCGAGCCCATGCCGGGCCGGCTCGGCTCGGTCATGCTGCGCTGCATCGGCGCGGCGGTGGAAGGCGCGGTGTTGGTCGCCGGGGGCGCGGAATAGGTCCGGCTGCCACGGCTGCCCGCGGAGGAACCGCCACCCGGACGGGCATCCGCGATCATGGGGGCCAAGGCCATCAGGCCAGCGGCCAGGGCAGCGACGATAAGGGACGAACGAGACATAGGACGGGCTTCCTCCAGCACCATTCCGCCGGAATATAGGGGTTCCCGCCCGCCATTACGAGATGTCCATGCAGCCGCGCCGACAATACCGCGCGGGGGCTCGACGGCCCTGTTTCGCGCCAGTTGGGGAACCGCCGCCGGAACTCGGCATTTGAACCACCAAGCCCTTGCATGGTACACGCCGGGGCGTCAGCCAGTTCAGCGCGCCCGAGTCGCGGCCGGTTCCGCCGCATTTTCCGCACAGCCGGGCGCCCATCTCCCTCCGCGTTGCCGCCGCCGTGGCGCGGGCATGTCCTTGGAGTATCCGTTTGAAGCTTTCCCCTCAGCAGGTCGCGGCTGCGAAGGCCCGCGGTTTCGTCCTGTTCCCGGCGACGCAAGGCCAGATCGACCGGATGACCATGCAGCGCCGAGTATTCGACGTTGACGGCCGGCCGCATGTTGTTTCGCGCGACGGGCTTTATTTCGAAACCCACGCGACATTGGCGCCGGTGATTGCCGATGCCGAAAACTTCGCGGTGCCGGAGCCGACGCCCGCCGCGAGCCCGGCACCCGCGCCGGCCGCCGCCGTCGTGGCTACGCCTACCAGCCCCGTGCCGGCCGCGGCGCCCAGCCCGGCGCCCGCCGAAGTGGCAGCACCGGAACCCGCGCCGGCCGTGGCGGAGGCCGCCGCCGACCAGGCCGGCGACCCGGCTGGCGACCCTGGCGAGGAAGCGCCGGCCCGCGCGCCGCGCCGCCGCCTGGCCGCCAAGCCGGCCGCCGAGGGCGACACGCGCAAGCCGACCCGCCGCCGCACCATGGTCGAGCGGGCGGAGGAGTTGTTCTCGCCGCCGCCGCCGCCGGAGCCGGGCCATGTCGCCACCGAGCATACGCTCAGCCTGCCGGTGGATGATTCGGCCCAGGGCACCGAGGCCGCGGCCCGCCGCCGCCAGCGCGTTGCCGATGCCCCGCGCTGGCAGGTGGCCGGCGCGATCCGTCGCGGCCGGCAGCCGCGCGCAACCTGATCTCGGCAGGCGGCCGCGCGCCGATTGAGTGCGGCAGGCGGTCGCGTTCAGCCTGAGGGCGGTTGGAAACGTGCGGCGCCTGAGCAGGATGCCGGGCAGCTTGATTAGCAGGCAGCTGCGCGCCGCCTGAGTGTGTCAGGAAAGTGAGCCCCATTTTGCTGAGTAGCGGCGCCGCGCCTTGATGGCGCCGTAAGGGCCGGCCCATCAGTCCAGGCATCCCTGGCCACACGCCGATGCCGCGTCGACGGAACCGCCGATATCGGCTGCGCCCCGAGGCGCCGCGCCTCAGGCCTGGACCTGCACCGCGCGCAGCCCGGCCGCCAGCAGCGCCAGCAGGTCGCGCAGCGGCAGGGCGACGCAGCCCTCGGTCGGCGCCAGGTCCGGCCGGGCGACATGCAGGAAGATCGCGCTGCCGCGGCCACGCTGCACCGGCTGGTCGTTCCAGCCGAGCACGCCGATCACGTCGTACACCGCGTCCGAGCGCCACAACTCCTCATGCCGCGCGTCGTGCGGCAGGCGAATGGCGCGGTTGTAGTCGCGGCTGGTCGGGTCGTCGCACCAGCCATCCTCGGGCGCCAGCGGCTCACGCGGCACCACGCAGTTGGGCGGCGCCACGCGGTCGGCGCGGAACAGCACGCGGCGCAGCGGCATCAGGGCGGCGGGCGTGGCGCCATCGCCTTCCTGCTTGTCCTCGGCCCGGCGTACCCCGCCCTTGCCCAGGGCGCAGCGGAACACCTGGCCCTGGAAGCGCAGCAGCCCGTCCGGCGAAACGCGTGCCGTGTCAGTCATGCGCGGCCAGGTGGGCGATGGCCTCGCGGTAGGTCTGCTCAAACAGCCGGTCCAGCGCGGGGTTGACGCCCTTGAGCCCGACGGCGACCCGGCCGGCCCAGCCGACATACTCGCAGCGCCTGGCATGGTCCCAGTTGCGCGGCGGGCTCAGCATCATGGCGCGCAGGTTGCTCGTCTTGTCCGCCAGTTTCAGTTGCTTGGCGGCGTCCGACTTCTTCGGTGCCTGGCTGACCTGCAGCGCCTTGCGGGTTTCCTTGGGCAGGGTCTTGTCGTCGGTCGCCTCGGCGACGATGCCGGCCACCTCGGCGCCGAAGGCTTCCTCGAGTTCGGCGGGGGTCACCTCGGTGTCCTCCACCGTGTCGTGCAGCAGGCCCGCGATGATGGCGGCCTGGGGCGCGCCGTGGGCGGCGAGGATCTCCGCCACCTCCAGCACGTGGTTCACATAGGGCTCGGCCGCGGCGCCCTTGCGGGTCTGGCCGGCATGGGCGCGGGCGGCGAAGACGGCGGCGCGCAGCAGCGTGGCGGTATCGGTGGTCATGCGGTCCAGTCTGGCCCGGCATGGCCCCGAGGACCAGACCGGGCGGGGTTTACGCGGCGGGGTTCAGCACTTGCCGTAGGGGCACTTGGCCGGCGCCGGCGGGGGCGGCGGCGGGTAGTAGCCCTGCTGATAGGCGGGCTGCGGCTGCGGCGTGGTAGCGCCGCCAACCACGGCCCCGGTGGCCCCGCCCAGCACGGCACCGATGGCCGCCCCGCGCCCGCCGCCGGCGATGGCGCCGAGCGCCGCGCCGCCGGCCGCGCCCAGCCCGGCGCCGCCGAGCACGCGCTGGCCAGGGTCGTTCGGGTCGGTGCAGCCGGCCAGCAGGGCGGCGCCGAGCAGCAAGGTGGCGGAAAAGCGGATCATGGGAAGGCGGCTCCGGCTGTCGTACGCACCAATGGCGCGCGGAACCCTTAGCACGCGGGTGCGCGCTGGTGGAGGTTGCGCGCGGAAATCTTACCGGATGGTGGTCAGTCGGGCAGGCTGCCGGGGTTGAGCAGCGGCGCGCCGAACTGCCAGGCGCCACGCTTCAGTTGAAGCTCGACCGCGCGGGCCTGCGCCAGGTCCATGGGTACGGCGCGGAAGCCGAGGTTCTGCCGGACATGGGCGCGGACCAGCGCATCAAGCGACAGGCGCCGGGCGGCGATGGCAGCGACATCGGCCGGCGTCAGCAGCGGCAGCACGAAGCGATCCTGGACGTAGATGCAGAACCGGTCGCCGCTGCGGTCGCCCTTGGCATGCTGGCCAAGCCGACGCTTCAGGCCACGCGGCCTGCCGGGGCGTTCGCTGCCGTCGCCGGCGATGCCGACGTAAATGAAGGCGCGGTCGGCCAGGGTCCAGATGGTGTAGATGCCGGCCTGCGCGGGAACCACGGCATCCGCCCAATCGGCGAAGGGGTGCAGGGCTTCCGGGCCGAGCAGCCCGGCCGCATCGACCTGCACCGCCGGCCGTTCAGGTATTCATCGCGTCGAAGAAGTCCTGGTTGGTCTTGCTGTACTTCAGCTTGTCCAGCAGGAACTCCATCGCGTCCTGGGTGCCCATCGGGTTCAGGATACGCCGCAGCACCCACATCTTGGACAGCGTGGCGCGGTCCACCAGCAGCTCTTCCTTGCGGGTGCCGGACTTGGTGATGTCGATGGCGGGGAACAGGCGCTTGTCGGAGAGCTTGCGGTCCAGCTGCAACTCGCTGTTGCCGGTGCCCTTGAACTCCTCGAAGATCACCTCGTCCATGCGGCTGCCGGTGTCGATCAGCGCCGTGGCGATGATGGTCAGCGAGCCACCTTCCTCGATGTTGCGGGCGGCGCCGAAGAAGCGCTTGGGGCGCTGCAACGCGTTGGCGTCCACGCCGCCGGTCAGCACCTTGCCCGAGGACGGGACGACGCTGTTGTAGGCGCGGCCGAGGCGGGTGATGGAATCCAACAGGATCACCACGTCGCGCTTGTGCTCGACCAGCCGCTTGGCCTTCTCCAGCACCATCTCCGTCACCTGCACATGGCGGGTGGCCGGCTCGTCGAAGGTGGAGGCCACGACCTCGCCGCGCACGGTGCGGGCCATGTCGGTGACTTCCTCGGGCCGCTCGTCGATCAGCAGCACCATCAGGAAGACGTCGGGGTGGTTGGCGGTGATCGACTTGGCGATGTTCTGCAGCATCACGGTCTTGCCGGTACGCGGCGGCGCCACCACCAGCGCGCGCTGGCCCATGCCGATCGGCGCGACCAGGTCGATGATGCGGTGGGTGTAGTCCTTCTGCGGACCCTTCGCGACCGCCTCGGCCTCGGCGTTCTCCATCTTCAGCCGGCGGTTCGGGTACAGCGGCGTCAGGTTGTCGAAGTTGATGCGGTGCCGCAGGTTCTCCGGCGGCTCGAAGTTCACCGCATTGACCTTGAGGGCGGCAAAGTAGCGCTCGCCATCCTTCGGCGCGCGGATCTGGCCTTCCACCGTGTCGCCGGTGCGGAGCCCAAAGCGGCGCACCTGGGCCGGGGAGATGTAGATGTCGTCCGGCCCTGGCAGGAAGTTGGCCTGCGGGCTGCGGAGGAAGCCGAAGCCATCCGGCAGGATTTCCAGCGTGCCTTCGCCGTAGATGGCCTGGTCGTTCTCGGCCAGCTGCTTGAGGATCGCGAACATCATGTCCTGCTTGCGCAGGGAGGACGCGTTCTCGATCTGCAGGTCCTCGGCGAAGGCAAGCAGTTCGCCGGGGCTCTTGGCCTTCAGTTCAGAAAGATGCATGCGCAACGGTATCCGTATGCGGGGGAAGTGGGACCCTTCCCGAAGTGCGGCGGCGGGCGGTTTGCGGCATGTGCCACACCGGCCCCGGCCTTGCGCCTGTGCCTTGGACCAGGACCCGAAAAGGGCTCCGGGCCTTGGCCGGCGATGTCCCGAGGAGGAGGGAGGGAGGAGGCAGCAGCGCGGGATCGCGCCAGCCACCGGCGGAGAACAAGCGGAGCCTAGGCACGGCCCGCGCTCTCGTCAACAGCGCAATTGGCGACGGCAGCGGCGGAGTCAAGACCCCCCAGGGTCGCCAGATGCCGCGGCGGCTTCAGAACGGCCTGACGATGACCATGACGACGATCAGCACCAGCAGCAGCGTCGGCACCTCGTTCACCAGGCGCCAGTAGCGTTCGGTATGGCGGCGCTGGTCGGCGGCGAAGTCCTTGCGGGCCAGGCCGAGGTGATGATGGAACACGGTGATGCCGAGCAGGCCGAACAGCTTGCCGTGCCACCAGCCGGCCTGCCAGTCCACCGCGCCTGGCGTCAGCACCAGCAGCACGCCGAAGCTCCAGGCCGCGATCATCGCCGGGTTCATGATGGCGCGCAGCAGCAGCCGCTCCATCTTCTTGAACAGCTCCGACTGCTCCGACCCCACCGCCACCTGGGTGTGGTACACATACAGCCGCGGCAGGTAGAAGATCCCGGCCATCCAGGCGAAGTCGCTGATCAAGTGCAGCGCCTTCAGCCACAGGTACCAGGGCGCCAGGAAGTCCAGGGTCATCAGGCGGCCGCCGTCACGTCGGCTGGCCTTCGCATTGCTCGGCCGGGCGGGTGAAGCTGACCCAGCTGTCCTTGCGGCGCAGGCAGCCATTCTCCCAGTCGCCGACGATCACCTCGCCACCGGCGCGCAACTCGCCCTGGCCGTGCGGCTGGCCAAAGCGCCAACTGCCCTCGAACACCAGGTTGGCGCGCGGCAATTCCAGTCGGCCGCGCACCAGGCGGTCGTCGTGGTAGGTGCCTGTCTCGCGGCTGACCAGTTCGCCATCCTCGGTCACGTCCAGCCGGCCATCGCCCTCCGCCTTGCCGGCAACCAGCGGGCCGTCGAAGATCATCTCCCGCCGATGGCCGCGGACCTGCCATTCCACCACGGAACGCCCGGCGCCCTCGGCCGGGCCGCGCGGGCAGCCGCCGGACCAGCGCGCGGTGACGCCGGTGGCACCGGCCTCGATGCCGCCAGCCCAGACCCAGCAGCCACCCTTGCCATCCGCCACCCAACCGGCCCGGCCGCCCGGCACCATGCGCTCCGCCGCCGGTGGTTCGCCCACCGGCTGGGCCAGGGCGGCGGGGGCAAGCAGCAGGCAGGCGGCGAGGAGGGTGCGGCGCATCGGTGTCTCCATTGGGGGGTGGATCCTAGCAGGTTGCGCCGAGAGGGGCGCTGCCCCTCTCGAACTCTCCCCGCCAAAGGCCGAGGGGCCTTTGGAAACCGATTGTCCAAGCGGGGGTTGCAAGGCTCAGGTCAGGCCCAGCAGCCCCGGCAGGTCCGCCATCCGGGCGAAGGGCACGGCGCCGATGCCCGCGAAGATGCTGGCATCCGTCTCCCGCGCCAGGCCAAAGACCCGACAGCCCGCCGCCAGCCCGGCCTGGGCGCCCAGCACGCTGTCCTCCACCACCACGCAGGCGCCCGGCGCGGCACCGCAAGCACGGGCGGCGGCCAGGTACATGTCCGGCGCCGGCTTGGGCCGCGCCACGTCCTGGAAGCTGAAGCTGCGGCCAGCGAACAGGCTGGCCAGCCCCAGCCGGCACAACTTGGCGTGCAGCTCCTCCCGCGCCGAGTTGGAAGCGACAGCGACCGGGATGCCGGCGCCGGCGATGACCCGCACTGCCGCCACGGCACCCGCCACCGGCTGCAGCTCCGCGATCATGGAGCCGGCGATGCGATGCGAGAGCTCGCCCAGCCAGTCCGCCGGCAGCCGACCGACCCGGGCCTCGATGACCGGCACCATGTCGGTGGCGGCCATGCCGAGAAACTGTTCCTGGCATTCCGCCGGGGTCATCACCCAGCCGCGCGTCGCCAGGTCGGCGGCGACGATGGCGTTGACCAGGCCCTCGCTGTCCGCGAGCACGCCGTCGCAGTCGAACAGCACCGCGGCCGGTGGGGCGTGCAGGGCGCTCATGCCGCGGCCTTGGCGTGCGGGCACCCCGGCTGCGCCTTGGGGCATTGCCGGCCACCGGCGAAGCTGCACAGCCGGCGGGACCCGGCGCGGCTGCGCTGCACCAGCCCGGCCAGGGCGGCGATGAACCCGGCATCGCTGTTCTGCGCGGGCACCCGGAAATAGCCGGGGATGCCCGCCTTCTCCGCGACCTCGCGGTATTCGATGTCCAGCTCCACCAGGGTTTCCGAATGGTCGGAGACGAAGGCGATCGGGCAGATCAGTACCGCTGTCTTCTCATGCGCCGCGCGCTCGATCTCGGCCTCGGTCGACGGGCCGATCCACTTCTGCGGGGTGACACGGGACTGGTAGCACACGCCGTGGTCCAGCCCCTCAGGTGCCATGGTGGGCAGGTCCAGCTGCGCCACCACGGCGGCGACGGTCTGCTCGACCTGCCATTGGTAGGGGTCACCGCGCTTGATGATGGCCTCCGGCAGGCCATGGGCCGAGAACAGCACCCGCAGCGGCGTCTCCGCCGGCAGCTCGGCCCTGGCCTTCAGGTAGGCGTCCTGCACCAACTGGGCGGTAGCCCCGGCGAAGCCGCTGTCCGAATGCCAGCAGCACAGCGCGGTGCTGGGCAGGCTCAGCCCGGCCTTGGCGCTGGCGGCGCCCCAGTCGTCCAGGCTGCTGCCGGAGGTGGTGGTGGAGAATTGCGGGTAGAGCGGCAGCAGCACCTGTTCCTCGGCGCCCCAGGCCTGCACCTCGGCCACCGTCTCGGCGGCAAAGGGGTGCCAGTAGCGCATGGCGACGAAGCAGCGGTATTCCGCGCCATCCGCCGCCGCGTTCAGCTGGGCTTCCAGCGCCGCTGCCTGGGCGCGGGTCAGTTCCAGCAGCGGCGACCCGCCACCGATCAGCGCGTAATTCGCCTGTGCCGCCTTGGTGCGGCGGCTGGCAATGAACCGCCCCAGCCAGGGCCAGATGAAGCCGGGCACCCGCAGGATGGCCGGGTCCATGAACAGGTTTTCCAGAAAGGGCCGGACCGCCGCCTGATTGTCCGGGCCGCCCAGGTTGAACAGAACCACCGCCACTCGGCGCATACCGGACTCCTGCCTTGCCGGGGCGCTGTAACGCAGGTGGCGGTCGGATGCACCACCTGTGGCGCTGTTGCGCCGCCAGCCCCGAATGTTAACCCAAGCTCGGGTCACATCGGCGGATGGCAACCGCCAGGGTCCGCCAGGCGCCGCCTTCTGCGCCGGGCGGACCCTGGCGTCTTGTTTTCTCGTGTGATTCACGTCTCCGGCGATTCCGCCTGCGACGATCACACGCCAGGATGCGGCGCATCGCCCGGGGAAAGCCCACCATGTCCAGACTGCTGCTGCCGTTCACGCCCCGCTTCATCACCCTGACCCTGGTGGCGCTGACCAGCCTGGCGCTGGGGGCGGCGCTGGTGCAGCAGCCGGAGGAGGTGCATTGGCTGGCGCCGCTGCTGGGCCTGGCGCTGCTGCTGCTGGCGCTGGGCCTGCACGACCTGTGCAACACCCGCCACGCGATCCTCCGCAACTACCCCATCGTGGCGCATCTGCGCTTCCTGCTGGAGGAGATCCGGCCGGAGATGCGGCAATACTTCTTCGAGGATGAGAAGAACGGCACGCCGTTCAGCCGCGATGAGCGTGGCCTGGTCTACCAGCGCGCCAAGATGGTGCTGGACAAGCGCCCCTTCGGCACCCAGTTCGCGGTCTACCAGACCGGCTTCGAGTGGCTGCAGCATTCCATCACCGCCCGCCCGCCCGAGGCAGCGCAGCCGCGCGTGCTGATCGGCGGACCGGACTGCGCCCAGCCCTACAGCGCCAGCGTGCTGAACATCTCCGCCATGAGCTTCGGCGCGCTTTCCCCCCAGGCGATCCGCGCGCTGAACACCGGGGCGAAGCTGGGCAGCTTTGCGCATGATACCGGCGAGGGCGGCTATTCGCCGCACCACCAGGCGCCCGGCGGCGACATCATCTGGGAAATCGGCAGCGGCTATTTCGGCGCGCGCAACCTGGATGGCAGCTTTTCCGCCGAACGCTTCGCCGAGACCGCCGCCAACCCGCAGATAAAAATGGTGGAGCTGAAGCTGAGCCAGGGCGCCAAGCCCGGCCATGGCGGCGTGTTGCCGGCGGCCAAGGTGAGCCGGGAGATCAGCCTGACCCGTGGCGTGCCGATGGGCGAGGATTGCGTCAGCCCGCCCGGCCACACCGCCTTCCGCACCCCGGTGGAGATGATGCTGTTCATGGCGGAGATGCGGCGCCTGTCAGGCGGCAAGCCGGCCGGCTTCAAGCTGTGCATCGGCCAGCCGCACGAGTTTCTGGCCATCTGCAAGGCCATGCTGGAGACGGGCGTGACGCCGGACTTCATCGTGGTGGACGGCAAGGAAGGCGGCACCGGCGCGGCACCGCTGGAGTTCATGGACCACCTGGGCATGCCGCTGCGCGAGGGGCTGAGCTTTGTCCACAACGCGCTGGTGGGCGTGGGCCTGCGGGACCGGGTGCGGCTGGGCGCATCAGGCAAGATCGCCAGCGCCTTCGACATGGCCCGCGTCTTCGCGCTCGGCGCCGATTGGTGCAACAGCGCGCGCGGCTTCATGTTCGCGCTGGGCTGCATCCAGAGCTTGTCCTGTCACACGGACCGCTGCCCGACCGGCGTGGCGACGCAGGACCCGACGCGGGCGCGGGCGCTGGTGGTGCCGGACAAGGCGCAGCGCGTCGCCAACTTCCACAAGGCGACGCTGCATGCGTTGGCGGAGCTGGTCGCCGCGGCCGGCCTGACCCACCCGAGCCAGCTGCGGCCGTGGCACCTCTCCCGCCGCGTCTCGGCGCAGGAGGTGAAGGGCTTTGACGAGCTCTACCCGGCGCTGGCGCCCGGCGCGCTGCTGGATGGCTGCGACGACCAAAGGTTTGAGCGGGCCTGGGCGATGGCGCGGGCGGAGAGCTTTACGCCGGCGGGCGCCGTGGTTGCGGTGGCGGCGTAGCCCGGAGGGCCAGCCCTCCAGGGCAAGGCGGGTCCGGGGGCGCCACGCCCCCGGCGGGGTCCAGGGGCAGCGCCCCTGACCTTCACCCCCCGCGCACCAGCCGCACCAGCGCCCCGACATGCTCAGGCGGCGTCTGCGGCACGATCCCATGCCCCAGGTTGAAGATCGCGGGACGCCCGCGCAGCGCCGCCAGGATCGACCGCGCCTCGGCTTCCATCGCCGCGCCGCCGGCCACCAGCGCCAGCGGGTCCAGGTTGCCCTGCACCGTCACGCCGGCCGGCACTGCCCCGGCGGCCCAGCGCGGGTCCATGCTGCTGTCCATGCCCACGCAGTTCACGCCTGTCCGCGTGGCGTATTCCGGCAGCATCGCCCCGGCTAGGCGCGGAAAGCCGATGATCGGCAGCGCCGGGTAGCGCTTGCGGATCGCCCGCACCAAAATTGCCGTCGGCTCGATCACCCAGCGGCGGAACTGCGCCGGGGAGAGCATGCCGGCCCAGCTGTCGAACAGCATCAGCACCTCGGCGCCGGCTTCCACCTGGGCGCAGAGGTACTCTGTCGTCGCCTCGGTCAGGATCCGGATCAGCCGGCCGAAGAAGGCGGGGTCGCTGAAGGCCAGCCCGCGCGTGACCGAGAAATCCTTCGAGCCATGGCCTTCCACCATGTAGCACGCCACGGTGAAGGGGCTGCCGGCAAAGCCGATCAGCGCCACCCGCTGGGCGTGCTGGTCCAGCGCCTCCCGCACCAGGCCCACGGTCGCCATGATCGGCGCCACGCGCTGCCCCAGCCCGGCCAGGTCCAGCCGGTCCAGCCCGGCCTGGTCGCGGATCGGCTCCAGCAGCGGGCCTTCCCCCTGGGCGAAGCGCAGCGGCTGGCCCAGCCCCCAGGGCACCATCAGGATGTCGGAGAACAGGATCGCCGCATCCAGCCCGTAGCGGCGGATCGGCTGCAGCGTCACCTCGGCTGCCAGTTCCGGATTGGTGCACAGGCTGATGAAGTCGCCGGCCTGGGCACGGATCTCGCGGTATTCCGGCAGATAGCGGCCGGCCTGGCGCATCAGCCACATCGGCGGCGGCCAGACGGCCTCGCCGGCCAGGGCTCGCAGCAGGGGCTTTTGGGAAGGGGGAGCGTCCATGGCCGCTCTTCTCACAATAAAACAAGGAATCTGGAAGAGTGTAGCTGTAGTAGGACCCTGTGGATAACGGGGAGGCAATGCCCAGCGATTCCATCCCCGCGGATGTCCACATCAGCTTCGCCGGCCAAGCGGTTGGAATCGGGCCGCCGTTTACGTTGTACCCGGGTCACGCCGCCGGGAGGCGTGATCCATACCGGCCGGGTGAAAAAGTGCCCGCCATCCCCGTGACTCCCCGGGTGCTGGCGGCGCGGCAAAGTTTTCCCCATGCTCCACAGCAACCCACAGCCTGTTTCCTGCCCTTTGAGGGGTGCGCCATGCACAGCCGCCAGATCAACCTGCACCTGGTTTCCGACAGCACCGGGGAGACGCTGAACTCCATCGCCCGCGCCACCCTGGCACGGTTCGAGGGGACGCATGTGGTGCATCACCGCTGGAGCCTGATCCGCTCCCGCCTGCAATTGGACCGGGTGCTGGAGGGGCTGGAGCATGAACCGGGCCCGGTGCTGTTCACCCTGGTGGACCGCAGCCTGCGCCATGCGCTGGAGGAGAATTGCGGCCGGCTCGGCGTGCCCTGCCTTTCCGTGCTGGACCAGGTGATGGACCTGCTGCAAGGCCAGCTCGGCGCCCGCGCCAAGGAGAAGCGGGCCGCCCAGCACGTCATGGACGCCGACTATTTCCGCCGGATCGACGCCATGCACTACGTGCTGGCGCATGATGACGGCCAGGGCGTCGCCGGCATCGCCCAGGCGGATGTCTGCCTGGTCGGGGTCTCCCGCTCCTCGAAGACGCCGACCTGCTTCTACCTGGCCAATCGCGGCATCAAGGCGGCCAATGTGCCGATCGTGCCGGGGGCCGAGCTGCCGCCGGAGCTGGCCGAGCGCACCGTCCCCGTGGTCGGCCTGACGATTGAGACCAATGCCCTGATCGAGATCCGGCGCCACCGGCTGCGGCTGATCGGCGCCCATGGGGTGCGGCAGGACACCACCGAATACATCGACCCCGAGGCGGTGAAGGCTGAGATCCTGGCGGCGCGACGGCTGTGCAACCAGCATGGCTGGCCGGTGATCGACGTGACCCGCCGCAGCATCGAGGAGACCGCCGCCACCGTGCTGCAGCTGATGGAAGCCTGGCATGTCCGCCGTGGCGCCGCCCCCGGCGCGCCCACCGAGGACCCGGCGGCCAAGGTGCTGGGCGCCGCGCCATGAGCCTGCAGGCGGCGGAACCGCGGCTGGTGCTGGCCTCGGCCTCGGCCAGCCGGCGGGCGCTGCTGGCCGGGGCCGGGCTGGTTTTCGAGGCGCGGCCGGCGGCGGTGGATGAGGCCGAGATCAAGCTGGCCGCCCAGGCCGAGGGGCTGCCGGCCGGCGAGGCGGCGCTGCTGCTGGCCGCCGCCAAGGCCGAGCGTGTCGCCCGCCGCGACCCGGAGGCGCTGGTGATCGGCTGCGACCAGCTGCTGGTCTGCCCAGCGGAACCAGGGGGCGTCTGGTTCGACAAGCCGGCCGACCTGGCCGGCGCCGCCGACCACCTCCGGGCGCTCTCCGGCCAGGCCCATGTGCTGGAAACCGCCACGGTGGCCTGGCGCGGCGGCCGGCAGGTCTGGCAGCACCTGGAACGGCCGCGCCTGGTGATGCGGCCGCTGAGCCAGGCCTTCATCGACGCCTACCTGGCGCTGGAGGGCGAGGCGGTGCTTGGCTCGGTCGGCGCCTATCGGCTGGAAGGGCCGGGGGCGCAGCTGTTCGAGCGGGTGGAGGGCGAGCACAGCGCCATCCTTGGCCTGCCGCTGCTGCCGCTGTTCGGCTTCCTGCGCCAGCACGGCGTGCTGCTGGCCTGAGCCGCGCTCGACCTGAAGCAACCTGAAATTGGCCTCCGCACCCGGTGTGGCGTGGCCGCCACGGGCATGGGTTGCATCACGGCTACGCCATTCGAAGATTGACTACAATATTCTTGATCACGATACTGCGATCCACGGCCGGCTCGCCCCCGCCAGGCCTCGGAACAGACGACCATGCCCGATGTTACGCTGCCGGCCCCCGCGCCCGGCCTCAGCCCCGGCTGCGTCCTGGCCAGCCTGGCGCTGACCGCGCTGCCGCCGCGCCGGCTGCGGGCGGCGGAACCCCGGGGCCACCTGGCGCTGACCGAGGAGAATGGCGGGCTGACCCCCTGGTGCGGCCCGGCCGCCGTGGCGCTGGCCACCGGCCGCACCTACCAGGCCGCCGGCGACCTGCTGCGCGCCAGCGCGCCGGCCTGGTACCCCGAGAGTGGCCCGATCGTGACCGCCTATTGGCGCGACCTGCTGGCGGCGCTGCGCCAGTCCGGGGTGGAGCATGAGGTGTTGGACCCCTCGTCCGAGTTGCCGCGCAACAGCCTGCTGCGCTTCGTCCGCGGCAACCTGGCGCCCGGCTGGTACCTGCTGCGGGTCACCGACCACTTTCTGTTGCTGCACCATGAGGGCTTCGGCGTGGCCACGGTGCATGACAACCGCCATTCCGGCGCGCTGCTCGGCGCCCGCACCCATGGCCGGCGCAAGGTGACGCATGTGGCGCGGCTGGTCGGCGGACCGCTGGCGGCCTGAGTGCGGCGCCTGCTGGCGGCTTCGCGCGCCAACCCTGTCCGCCTGCTACCGGGTGGCAGGCGTCAGGACTGCCGCCCCGCGCTCAATCCGCGCCGCGCAGGGCCAACGCCCGCTGGTACACCTGCTTGCGCGGCAGGCCCGTTGCCTCGGCCACCGTCGCCGCTGCGTCCCGCAGGCTCAGCCCGGCCGCCACCGCCGCCCGCAGCTGGGCGTCCAGGTCGGCCTCGCCGGTGGTTTCCTCCGGCGCCGGGCCGACCACCACCACCACCTCGCCGCGCGCCTCATTGCTGGCGTACCAGGCGGCCAACTCGGCCAGCGTGCCGCGACGTACCTCCTCGAACCGTTTTGTGAGTTCCCGTGCCACCGCCGCCGGCCGCGCCGCGCCCAACCCCTCGGCCAGCCCTGCCAGCATCTCGCCCAGCCGGTGCGGCGCCTCATAGAATATCAGCGTGGCCGAGAGCCCGGCCCGTTCCGCCGCCCGCAGTCCCGCCAGCACCGCCAGCCGCGCCGCCGCCTTGGGCGGCAGGAAGCCGTGGAACAGGAAGGGGTGCGGCGGCAGGCCCGAGAGCGTCAGCGCCATGACCGCCGCATTGGGCCCCGGCACCGCCGAAACCGGCAGACCCGCCGCAATGGCCGCCCGCACCAGCCGGTAGCCGGGGTCGCTGACCAGGGGGGTGCCGGCATCGCTGGCCAAGGCCAGCCGCTCACCCGCCTGTAACCGCCCGAGCAGACGAGGAATCTGGTCATCCTCATTGTGTTCGTGCAAAGGGATCATGGTCACCGAAACGCCATGCCGGGCGAGCAGGCTGCCGGTTACCCTGGTGTCCTCGCACAGCACCGCATCCGCCTCGCGGAAGCTGGCGAGGGCCCGGGGCGACAGGTCCGCCATGTTGCCGATGGGCGTGGCCACCAGGGTAAGCCCCACGGGGGGCGGGGCGGTGGTCGCCTGGTTCGGTTCGGGAGGTTCGCTTGCCACTTGCATCCAGTCCTGTTCGCCCTGCCCGGATGAGGCTGCTCGGCGCGCTGCTGCTGCTCATGCCGCTGATCGGCTGTGCCGCACAACCCCAACGGCCGAGTTTCGGCGGTTCGCCCCAGCAGGTGGAGACGGCACCGCCGCTGCCGCAGATCGCCCGAACCCGGGTTGGCCTGCTGCTGCCGCTGAGCGGCGCCAACCGCTCGCTCGGCAACGCCATGTTCAACGCGGCGCAGCTTGCCCTGTTCGACCAGGCCGACCCGCGCGTGGAATTCCTGCCGCAGGATACCGCGGGCACGCCGGCCGGCGCCGCCCAGGCCGCCCGCCAGGCGCTGGGCGCCGGGGCACGGGTGCTGGCCGGGCCGCTGACCGCGCTGGAATCCGCC
>CANGNF010000059.1 GCA_947455205.1 Acetobacteraceae bacterium
GCGGCATGCGCCGACTTTTTTTCCACGTCAGGCCGCGCCGGGCGAAGAACCGCCACAGCGTGCTGACCGCGACCTTCTCGCCCGCCTTGGCCAGTTCGGCCTGGATCTCCATGAGCGTGATGTCCGGCGTGCGCTCGACCAGGCCGAGGATCTGCGGCGCATGGGCCTCGATGCGGCCGGAGCGCCGGTCGCCACCCAGGGCCTTGGGCGCGACCGAGCCGGTCTTGCGCTCCCGCGCACACCAGCGAATGGCGCTGGCGATGCTGACACCGAAGCGGGCCGCTGCGGCATGGCGCGAGGCTCCCTCCGCGACCGCCGCTACCACCCGTTCCCGCAGATCAACCGACAGCGCTTTCGACATGCCTGTCGGCCTCCAGCACCGACAAACAGCTTGAATCAGATCGGCCCCGCGTCGGGGAATCCCTTTGATTCAATCAGCAGGGAAAACGCTCTAGGGTCCTGGGGCTGCTGGCCCTTCTGGCCGGTGGCGCGATGGCGCAGACCGCGCCACCGCCACCGGCCGAGCCGCCCAGCAGCGGCACCGAGCGCCCGCAGCGCCCGCCGCCGCGCTGTTCACCGCCGCCCGCGCCGACGTCCTAAAGCGGCGCACCCGCGCCGACGTCCTAGGCGGCGTCGCGGTCGCTTCGCCGGGAGCGACCGCGTTTCATCCAGCAGGCCTCAGGCCGGCTCGCAGGCCAGCCGCGCACCCGCCGCCAGCGCCCGCAGCTTGGCCGCCGCCACCGCGCGCGGCATCGGCGCCATGCCGCAATTCGTGCAGGGCAGCAGCTTGTCGGCCGGCACGTACTTCAGCGCCTCGCGGATCACCGCGGCCACCTGCTCCGGCGTCTCCACCACCTCGGAGGCGACGTCGATCACGCCGACCATCACTTCCTTGCCCTTCAGCAGGCCGATCAGCTCCATCGGCACATGGCTGTTGGCGCATTCCAGGCTGACCTGGTGGATGTTGCTGGCGGCCAGGGCGGGGAACACCTGCTCGTACTGGCGCCAGCTGTCGCCCAGCGTCTCCTTCCACTTCAGGTTCGCCTCGATGCCGTAGCCGTAGCAGATGTGGACGGCGGTCTTGCAGGTCAGGCCCTCGATGCAGCGCTCCAGCGCCTTCACGCCCCAGTCGGCGGCCTCGGCCATGTAGACGTTGAAGGCGGGTTCATCGAACTGGACGATGTCCACGCCATCGGCCTGCAGCGCGCGGGCCTCCTGGTTCAGCAGGTCGGCGAAGGCCATCGCCATCTTCACCCGGTCGCCGTAGTAGCTGTCGTGGATGGTGTCGATGATCGTCATCGGCCCGGGCATGGTGATCTTCACCAGCTTCTTGGTGTGGGCGCGCAGCAGCCTGGCCTCAACCTCGTGCACGCGGCCCTTCAGCTTAAGCGGGCCGACCACCTGGGGCACCATGGCGTCGTAGCGGTTGTTGCGGATGCCCATCTTCACCTTGTTGGTGAAGTCGATGCCCTCCACGAATTCCAGGAAGCCATGGACGAAGTGCTGCCGGCTCATCTCGCCATCGGTGACGATGTCGATGCCGGCGTCCTCCTGCTCCTTCAGCCACATCAGGGTGGCGTCGCGCTTGGCGTCAGCCAGGTCGGCGCCCTCGGCCTTCCAGGCGGGCCACAGCTTGTTGGTCTCGGCAAGCCAGGCGGGCTTCGGCAGGCTGCCGGCGATGGTGGTGCGGAACATGGTCTGGCTCTCCCTCGTGGCGCGCAGCAATATCGCGGCCCCCGACACGAAGGAAGCGGCATGACGTGCCTGGCCCCCGCCCTACCGCCGCTGGGCCTCCCGCTGCTGGGCCTGCTGCTGCTGGCGACACCAGCCCTGGCACAGCCACGGCCGATCCCGCGCAGCACGCTGCCGGGCATCGGCGCCGCGGACCCGCGCCAGCCGGTGGATGGCGGCGCCGCGCCGTGGCGCGGGCTGGGCCGCGTGCAGTTGGAGATCGGCGGTCGCTGCACCGGCACGCTGGTCGCCCCGCGCCTGGTGCTGACGGCGGCGCATTGCCTGGTCTCCGCCCGCACCCGCCAGCTGGTGCAGCCGGGCACGGCGCATTTCCTGCTCGGCTACCGCCAGGGCGAGTTTACCGGCCATGCGCGGGTGGCCAGCTATCGCATCGGGGCCGGCTATGTCGCCGCCAGCGGCGGCCCGGCCGCGGCCGACTGGGCGCTGCTGACGCTGGAGGCGCCGCTGCCGGCCGACCGGGTGCTGCCGCTGCTGCGCGACCCGCCGACGCCGCGCAGCGCGCTGATGCTGGGCGGCTACCAGCAGGACCGGCCGGAAGTGCTGCTGGCCGATACCGGCTGCCGCGCCCTGGGCGTCACCCGCCAGGGCGGCCAGCCGGTGCTGCTGCACGACTGCGCCGGCACCCGCGGCTCCTCCGGCGCGCCGCTGCTGGCGCAGGGGCCTGACGGCCGCTGGGGCGTGGTGGGCGTCGCGTCCCGCGTGCAGGTGGACGTGGCGCTGGGCCAGGCGGTGCCGGCCGGCTCGATCGAAGGGCTGCCCTGAGGCGGCGCGCTACTCGCCTTCCAGCCGCTCGATATCCTCGTCGGAGAGGCCGAAATGGTGGCCGATCTCGTGGATCAGCACGTTCCGCACCAGCGCGAACAGCTCCTCCCCGGTCTCGATCCATTCCAGCAGGATCGGCTCCCGGTACAGCAGGATGGTGTCGGGCTCGGCCGGGACGTCGGCCAGACTCTTCTGCGTCAGCGGCACGCCGCGATACAGGCCGGTCAGCTCCCAGGGGCTTTCCAGCCCCATCTCCTCGATCGTCTCCTCGTCGGGCGTGTCCTCGACGATGATGGCGGTGCCGCGCACCATGGCGCGCAGCATCTCCGGCAGCGCGCCAAGCGCGGCCTCGGCCAGGTCGACGATGTCCTCGCAGGACGGCGGGGTGGTGTGGCGGATCTGGGAACCCATCTGGATAACCAGCGCCGCCACGCCGGCGCCGTCAAGGGGAGGCAGCATGATCGAGGCATTGGACCAGGCCGCGCGGGCGGCATTGCCGCGGACGCTGCCGGAATGGCGCATGGTGGCGGGGCGGGACGCGATCCGGCGGGACTTCCGCTTCGCCGATTTCTCGGCGGCCTGGGGCTTCATGGCCCAGGTGGCCTTGCTGGCGGCGGCGCAGGACCACCACCCGGAATGGAGCAATGTCTACAACCGGGTGGAGATCACGCTGACCACGCACGACGCGGGCGGGCTTTCCGCGCGGGATGTCACGCTGGCCCGCGCCATAGACCAGCTTTGCTGATGCCGCCGCCGGCCGCGGCTAATGGTCCACCGTGGCGCCGGCGCGCAGGCTGGCCGCCAGCTCGGCCAGGGTGGTCTGGCCCAGGTCGGCCAGCATCGCCCGCTCCGCCAAGTCGAAGCGTTCCCGCAGCACGGCCGTGATGCGCCGGCCCAGCGCATCGGACTGGCCGGCGCGCCCATGCACCCGCAGCAGCGGCGCGCCGCCGCCATGCACCGCCCGCCAGACATCGGCCAGGGTGATGGTCTCGGCCGGGCGGGCCAGCGCGGCACCTCCCGGGCCGCGCTGAACATTCACCAGGCCGCCACGGACCAGCAGGCCGGCAATGCGCCGCACCACCACCGGATTGGTGCCGATGCTGCCGGCCATGCGGCCGCTTGTGGTATCCGCTTCGGCACCGTCGGCCAGCAGCAGAAGGATATGGAGGGCAACCGCGTATCGTGTTGGAACCATGACAAGGCAACGAAAGCGCGACAAAGGCTCAGGTTCCCGCTTTGGTGGGCCCTGCATGAATGAAGCGCGGGCTATGACATCATGGACGCACCTGCATCGCCGGGTTTCCCGGAACGCACCACCGGCATCTGCCGCGCCGCTATGCGGTTCTGCGCCAGCCGCGGCTGGGCACCGCTGACCGAGGTATCGCTGCCGAATGGCCGGCGCGCCGATATCCTGGCGCTGCGGCCGGATGGCGGCTTCGCCATCATCGAGGTGAAGTCCGGCCCGCGCGACTTCCTGGCCGATGCCAAATGGCCAGAGTACCGCGGCTTTTGCGACGCACTGTATTTCGCCGTGGACCTGGACTTTCCGCAGGCGCTGCTGCCAGCCGACTGCGGCCTGGTGGTGGCGGACGGGCTGGAGGCGGCGCTGCTGCGCGAGGCGCCGCCGCACCCGCTCGCCCCCAGCCGGCGCCGCGCCCTGCTGCATCGCTTCGCCAGGCAGGCGGCGGCGCGGCTGGCGGCGCTGGCCGACCCCGCCGGCTTCGCCGAGCTGCGGTCGGCGTTGCGGGCGGAGTAGGCCGCCCGGCCTTCCCTAACGCTGCATTCACCCCTGATGCGGCAGGCTGGTGCCATGCAGTCCGACCTCTCGGCCGTGCTTTCGCGCTTCGCCTCGGGGCGCTACCGGCCAATCACCTTCCTGGAACGCGGCGTGGCGGTGCCGTTCACCACGCCGCACCTGCTGGGCGGCCGCATCCGCCCGGGTGAACGCCGCGTGCCCGAGCTGGTGCTGGCCAACCCGGCGGGGGCCGAGGGTGTCTACATCCTGCCCTGGGCGGCGCTGCCGGATTTCTGCCCGCCCAGCCTGCATGACCGCGCCATCTGGTCGCGCATCAACCAACTGCAGCTGCTGACCCCGCGCGCGGTGCAGACCGTGGCGCGCAAGGTGGCGGCGGAAGGCTTCGCGGGGCGGGAGGCGGCGGCGGCGGCCAAGGTCGCCGGCGGTGCCTCCGAGCAGCAGCGCGTGCTGCTGCACTACCACCTGCTGCTGGAGCTGGTGCGCCAGGGCGAGTCGGCCGCGCTGGGCCTGCCGCCGCCGGAGCGCGATACGCCGACCAACGTGGAACTCCGCGCCCGCCGCGTGCTGGAAGGGCTGCGCCAGGACAACAGCCTGCCACCCAGCGCCGCGGTGGATGCGCTGGAGGAGATCGCCTCCGCCTTCGAGGGCACCGGCCTGCGCGGCAACCCGACCGGCGCGCCGCTGCCGCTGCTGTGCCTGGAGATCGCCACCGTGGTGCAGCAGGTGATGACCTGGGGCGATGCCGGCAGCGGGGCCGAGCGGCAATGCGCGCGCCTGCTGGGCCAAGCCGCCGAGGTGACGCTGCGCTGCGCCCGCGTGGCCCTGGCCAATGCCCAGGCCCAGCTGGAGGATATCTGGGCGCTGGTGCATCGCTGGCGGACCGAGCCGGACAGCGTGCTGGCCCTGGTGGAACGCGGCGAGTGGCTGCTGGATGGCTGGCGCCAGATCTGCGCGCTGTGGCGCGCCAGCCCGCCCGGAGGCCGCGCCGTGGCGGCGCAGGAAATGGCCGCGCTGGTGCCGGTGATTCCGGCCGAGGTCGGCGACTGGTGCGGCTTCGACGCCGGCGGCGAGATGGATGCGACACGCGGCGGGCTGCGCAGTTGGCGCCGCACCGTGCAGGCGCACCAGGACTGGGGCACGGGGCGGATCATGGAACGCAACGAGCAGCTGCGGGCGATGGCGGCATGAAGCCCGCCCCGACCACCCTGGCGCGGGAAGTGAACTGGCTGGGCAAGGCCACCGCCCAGGCCGACGACCAGGCCCTGACCCGCGTGGTGCGGATGCTGGACGGGCTGAAAGACCGCGGCGCCGCCGACCAGGTGCTGGCCCTGGCGCGGCAGCGGCTGCGGGCGCTGCGCCCGGCCCGGCCGCTCGGCTTCATGCGCGTGCTGTTCCTGCCGCTGGATGGCGCGATCGTCGCCTCCACCCGCTGGCGCCGCGGCGAACCGCTGGTGCCGCGCAGTGCCCTGGCACCGCTGGCCCAGCTGGTGGAACATCGCCTTGGTGCCCAGGCGACCGAGGTGGTCACACGCTGCGAGGGCCGCACCACCGCCGACCTGGGCGAGGTGGCGCGGCTCGGCGCGATGCTGTGGCCCGAGGCGGCGCTGGCGCTGCCGGCCGAAGCCCCGGCGGGGTGGGAGGAAACCGGACTTGCCGCCAGCGACTACCAGGCCATTGCCGCGCTGAGCCGGCCGCTGTGGCAGCAGGGCGAGTTGCTGTGGGCGGCGATGGCCGCCGGCCCCGAGGGCCCGCCGGACCAGCTGGCGCGCCAGGCGCTGCTGGCCATCCTGCCCGCCGGGCCGCACGCCCTGGCCGCCGCACTGGCGGCGCTGGTGGCGCGGGCCGCCAGCCCCGGCCAGCTGGCCATGGTGGCGGCGCAGCTGGAACCGCAGTGCCGCGCCGCCGCGCAGGCCGCGCTGGACCGCGTGCTGGACGAAGCGCCGCCGCAGCTGGACCTGCTGGACCTCAACGGCGCCACCAGCGCCGCCGCAGCCCTGGTGACCCGGCTGGAGGATTTGGAACGCTGCACGCTGTTGCATGGCGACCGGCAGCGCCGCCTGGCCGGGCTGCGCCGCGCCGCCGACGAGGCCTGCCGCGACCGCTTCCTGGTGGGGCTGGAGGCGCAGGTGATGCAGCCGGCGGCGCAGCTGATGGCCACGGCCAGCGTCCCCGACGCCGCCGTGGCGGCGATGGAGCTGGGCGCCCGGCAACTGCGCGGCCTGGAGCAGGTGGGCCGCCGGCTGGGCGGCGCGCCCAGCTACGACAAGGCGCTGGCCACCATGAGCGAGGCCCTGGCCCGGCTGGTGCCGCTGGCCGGCGATGGCGAGCAGGAACTGCGCCGCATGGACCTGGCGCGGCTGGTGGAGATCCTCTGCGGGCCGGATGCCGCCATGCGGATGCTGGCGCAGGCCGGGTAGGGCGCGCCCCGCCCGGGCGCTACGCCGCCGCCGAGGGCCGGGCCTTCATCCGCGCGTGGAAGGCGACGATGTTGGCGTGCGCCGGGTTGATCGGCTGGCCGACCCCGGCCGCGAAGTCGAGGAAGCAGAACAGCAGCACATCGGCCAGGGTCAGCTTCGGCCCGGCGATGAACTCGCGCCCGGCGATCATGCCGTCCAGCCGGCCCAGCCATTCCTGCGCGGTCGCCTTCAGGTCGTCGGCGGCCTGCGGAATGCAGTGTATGCGCTTCTCGAACAGCTTGAGGCCGGTGGAGAAACGGAAGCCATTGGCCAGGTTCTCGATGATGTTGAGGTCCAGCCGGCGCACCCACATGCGGGTCGCGGCGCGCTCCGCCGGCGTGGCGCCGATCAGCGAGGCACCGGGCGTCACCTCGTCCAGGTACTCGCAGATCGCGGTGATCTCGGCGAGGAAGCTGCCATCATCCAGTTCCAGCGTCGGCATCTGGCCGAAGGGGTTGCGCGCCATGTGGGCGGGCTGGCGGTTCTCGCCGCCGCGCAGGTCCACGGTGATCTTCTCGCCCAGGGAAGCACCACGCTCGGCCGCGAACATGCGGACGACGCGCGGGTTGGGCCCGACGGAATCGTAGAATTTCATGGCTTGGCGTCTCCCGTTAGGCTTGGCAGCGTGCAACGACGCGGCGGCGGCAGGCAAGTCACCGCCGAGAGGGAGACGTTCGAATGATTCATGAGCTTCGCATCTACCACTGCGTGCCCGGCAAGCTGCCGGCGCTGCTGAACCGTTTCAGCAGCATCACCCTGGGCATCTGGGAACGCCACGGCATCAAGCAGGCGGGGTTCTGGACCACGCTGGTGGGGCCGAACAACCAGGCGCTGTACTACCTGCTGGCCTGGGACAGCCTGGCCGACCGCGAGAAGAAGTGGAATGCCTTCCAGGCCGACCCGGAATGGCACACCAAGCGCGCCGAGACCGAGGCCGCTGGCCCGATCGTGGACCGCGTGGAAAACATGTTCCTGGCGCCGACCGCGTTCAGCAGCGTGAAGTGATGCTGCGGGTGCCGGGCGCGCGCAACCGCGCCCGGTGCCTTGCTATACCAGGGCCACCGGCCGCACCGGCGCGCCGGTGGCACCGCGCATCTTCGGTGGCAGCACGATCAGGCAGAAGCTGCGGACGCCATCCGCCGCCAATTCCTCCAGCGCCAGGTTCTCGATGATGTGCACGCCGGCCTCGGCCAGGCAGTGCTGGTGGACCGGCAGCGCCAGGGTCGGGTCCGGGTTGGGCAGTACCTCCAGCGCCATGTTGTCGCTGCCGATGGCAGCCACGCCCTGCGCCGTCAGCCACTTCGCCGCCGCCACGTCGATGCCCGGCGAGCCCGCCAGGTACTTCGCGTTGTCGGTGCCGAAGAAGCGCCCCCAGCCGGTGCGGACCAGCACGAAGTCTCCGGGCTCTATCGTCAGCCCCGCGGCCGCGCGGGCCAGCTCATCCGGGGTTACCGCGCGTCCGGCGGCCAGGTGCGGCCCGCCATCCAGGCCCGCCACGTCCAGCAGCAGCCCGCGCGTGATCATCGGCGGCGTCTGCTCGATCCCGAGCCGGGCCAGGCCCCATTCGGTCATCGCCTCGGCTGCCGGCACGTCGTTGTACAGCCGGTCGTTCTTCGAGACATGGCCCAGCGCGTCGATATGGGTGCCGACATGGGTGGTCATCTCCACCCGCTCGACATTGCTGCCGGCGTCGTTGCGCGCGCCCATGCCGCGGCGGCGGCGGATGGAATCGCGCCAGGTGGCCCACATCATCATCAGGAAGGGCGGCTGGTTGGGCTGCAGGTAGGGCGAGTCGGCGCCGAAGACGTGGGACAGGTCGTAGACGCGGCCGGTCTCGATGCTCTTCAGCGCGGCCAGGCGCTTTTCCCGCGTCAGCAGGTTGCCGGCGCCCAGCTGGTCGTCCGGCCCCCAGCAGGCGCAGCCCCACTTGCCGTGGTCATGCGCGCTCATGCGCAGACCAGCAGGCGAAAGCCGCTGCCATCCTGGGCCACGCGCCCGGCGGTGGGGCCGGCGAAGTGGGTGCCGATGACCAGCACCGGTTTGCCCGCCAACCCCGCGAAGAAGCCGCGCCTCATGGCTTCCGCCGCCGGCGGGTCCATGTCGGCGGTGCTGTTCCAGTGCGGATGCGCCATCTGGCAGGGGTGGTGCGCCAGGTCGCCGGTGATGATGGCGTCCTCCCCATTGCTGGAGATGCAGACGCTGACATGGCCGGGCGTATGGCCATGCGTCGGCATCAGCCGTACCCCAGGGCAAAGCTGGTGGTCGGTCTCCACCAGCTCGGCCAGGCCGGCGTCCAGGATCGGCCGCACACTGTCCTCGAACACCGTGCGCTGGTCGGCGCGATCCGTTTGCGCCTGCCAATGCTCGAACTCCCGCCGGCCGAAGATGTAGCGCGCGTTCGGGAAGGTCGGCACCCAGGCGCCGTCCACCAGCCGGGTATTCCAGCCGACATGGTCCACATGCAGGTGGGTACAAAGCACGGTGTCGATGCTTTCGGCCGGGTAGCCGGCGGCTTCCAGGTCGGCCAGGAAGCTGCCCTGCCGCTCATTCCAGTGCGGAATGGCGCGGCCCTGCTTGTCGTTGCCCAGGCAGGTATCGACGATGATGCGCCGGTCGGGCGTCTCGATCACCAGCGCATGCACGCTCAGCTTCAGCCGCCCCCGCTCATCGGCGAAGTGCGGCGCCAGCCAGTCTATCTTCTGGACTTCCTCCGGCGTGGCCTGCGGCAGCAGGAAGCGGCTGCCGCCGGTGCTTTCCAGTTCCACCACCTTGGTGACGCGGACGCCGCCGACCTGCCAGTGCATCAGGGCAGGTCGCCTTCGACGCGCATCTCGGCGAACAGCTTCTTGGCCACCAGCATGCCCTCCCGCACCGCCGGCGCGCCGATATAGCCAGCCAGGTGCAGCAGCGCCTCGGAGAGCTCGTCCTCGCTCCAGCCCTGGCGGCGGGCCATGCGCAGGTGGATCTCCAGCTCCGGCCAGGAATGCGTCGCGGTATCGGCGATGCAGGTGATCAGCGCGCGGGTCTTCAGGTCCAGGCCCGGGCGGGTCCACAGCATGCCGAAGACGGCTTCCGTGGCGTAGTCGCCGAACTTCTGCATCATCGGGTCGTCGTAGACCTTGGCGGCCATCTTCGCGACCGCGGCCTCCCCGATCAGCTTGGTGCGGACCGCGCGGCCCTTCTTCATGTTCTCGCTGTCGGCCATGGCCGTCTCTCCCTTTCCCCAGGGGGTGCGCTGGCGCCCCCCTGCTACCGGGCTATACTGGCACTACCATCCAGGAACGGAAGAGCCGCGTGAGCGCGAACCAGACAGCCACCGCCGGCAGCATCGATACCCCACGCGCCGCGGGCGCCCCTGATCCGCGCGCCGCCGGCGCGACTTTTGCCGTCATCCTCTCGCTCAGCTTCTGCCACCTGCTGAACGACATGATGCAGTCCCTGGTGCCCGCGATCTTCCCGGTGCTGAAGGCCAGCTACGGGCTCAGCTTCGCCCAGGTCGGCGTGATCTCGCTGGCCTTCCAGGTCACCGCCTCCATGTTCCAGCCGGCGGTCGGCTTCTGGACCGACAAGCACCCGCAGCCCTTCTCGCTGGCCGTCGGCATGGGCTCCACGCTCATCGGCCTGCTGCTGATGTCGCAGGCGGGGTCCTATGCGGTCATCCTGGTCGCGGCGGCGCTGATCGGCCTCGGCTCCGCGGTGTTCCACCCGGAAGCGTCGCGCGTCGCCCGCATCGCCTCCGGCGGGCGCTTCGGCCTGGCGCAGAGCCTGTTCCAGATCGGCGGCAATGGCGGCACCGCCTGCGGGCCGCTGCTGGCCGCCTTCATCGTCGTGCCCGCCGGCCAGGGCAGCATCCAGTGGTTCTCCCTGGTAGCGCTGCTGGGCATGGTGGTGCTGTTCGCGGTGGGCCGCTGGTACGCCGCGCAGCGCGCCGCCGGCGCCGTGGCCGGCAAGAAAAAGGCGGTGGTCTCCACCGCGCTGCCGCTGCCGCGCCGCCAGGTCTCCATCGCCGTGGCCGCGCTGATCGTGCTGCTGTTCAGCAAGAACGTCTATTCCGCCAGCATGGGCAGCTACTACACCTTCTACCTGATCGAGCAGTTCGGCCTGGGGGTGCAGAACGCGCAGCTGCTGCTGTTCGTCTATCTCGGCGCGGTCGTCATCGGCACGCTGCTGGGCGGCCTGGTCGGCGACAAGGTCGGCCGCCTGCCGGTGATGTGGTTCTCCATCCTGGGCGCCCTGCCCTTCACCCTGGCGCTGCCCTACCTGCCGCTGGGCTGGACCGTGGTGTTCTCCATCCTCATCGCCATGATCATGGCTTCGGCCTTCTCGGCCATCCTTGTCTACGCGCAGGACCTGCTGCCCGGCCGCGTCGGCATGGTGGCCGGCATCTTCTACGGCTTCAGCTTCGGCCTGGGCGGCCTGGGCGCCGCGGCGCTGGGCGCGCTGGCCGATGTCACCAGCATCGGCACCGTCTACCAGGTGTGTTCCTTCCTGCCGTTGCTCGGGCTGGCGACGGCGTTGCTGCCCAAGCTCGGGCGGGGTTGAGGAGACAAGGCGATGACCGACTACACCACCCTGCTGGCGGACCTGAACGCGCTGCTGCGGATCAAGACCACCGTCATCGGCATGCAGCTGTTCGAGACGGTGGCGGAGATGGAGGCGATCCCGCGCATCCGCCGGCCGAAGACGGTCCACACCACGGACCAGATCGTCTCCATGGCCAGCCGCATGGGCTGGACCGTGGGCATCACCGGCGCCGACCTGGTGGGCCAGCAATGCGGCGCGGTCATCGGCCTGGCGCCGCAGGATGAGGATTGGCTGAAGGGCGAGCGCTATGTCGGCGTCTGGCATGGCGATGCCGAGAGCGCGGCGGGCCGGCAGCAGGCGCTGACCTGCGTGCCGTATGGCCAATACGCCGCCATGGCAGTCTCTCCGCTGGAGTCCGGCCGGCTGCCGGCGCCGAAGATCTGCCTGGTCTACGCGACGCCGGGGCAGATGATCATCCTGATCAACGGCTTGCAGTACCGCAACTACCGCAAGCTGGAGTGGTCCGTGGTGGGCGAGACGGCGTGCAGCGACAGCTGGGGCCGCGCGCTTGCCACCGGAGAGCCCAGCCTCTCGCTGCCCTGCTTCGCCGAGCGCCGCTACGGCGGCGTGCCGGATGAGGAGATGCTGATGGCACTGACCCCGGCCGACCTGGCAGTGGCGGTGGAGGGGATGAAGGCACTGGCGAAGAACGGGTTGCGCTACCCGATCCCGCCCTACGGCATCCAGATGGACCCCAGCCTGGGCATGGGCGGCAGCTACAAGAAAACCTAGCCCTCAGACGGCGGGCGCGTCGATCCGGCCGCTTGCCTTTCGCCGCACTGGCGGCGGGCCGCGTTCGCGGCCTCGGCACGGGCCAGGGACCCGCGCCGGAGGCGTCAGTTCACGCCCACCGCGCCGCCCATGACGTCGCCGATGCCCTGGTGGATGACGAGGTCGGCGATCTCGTCCAGCCCGGTCGGCTCGTTGTTGACGATGACCAGCGTGGCGCCCTTGCGCTTGGCCACCTCCGGGAAGCCCGCGGCCGGGTAGACCACCAGCGAGGAGCCGAGCACGATGAACAGGTCGGCGGCCAGCGTCTCCTCGCGTGCCCGGATCATCTGGTGCTCCGGCATGGACTGGCCGAAACTGATGGTCGCGGTCTTGATCAGCCCGTCGCACTTCAGGCAGTCATGCACCACGCCGTCGCGCTGCCACGCCACGCGCAGGTCGTCGATCTCGTAGCGCTCGGCGCAGTCCAGGCAATGCGCGTAGGTGCTGTTGCCGTGCAGCTCGATGATCTGCCGCTCAGGAATGCCGCTGGCCTGGTGCAGCCCGTCGATGTTCTGGGTGATGACGGCGTTGACCCGGCCCTCCCGCACCAGCCGCGCCACGGCACGATGCCCGCGGTTCGGCTCGGCCGCGCGCATGGTGTGCTCGTGCTCGAACTTGCGCTTCCAGGCCTCCGCCCGCCAGGCGGCGGAGCTGACATAGTCCTGGTACATGATCGGCTTCACCTTGGCCCACATGCCCGTCGGGCTGCGGAAATCCGGGATGCCTGATTCGGTGGAGATGCCGGCGCCGGTGAACACCACCGCGCGCTTGCTCGCCGCCAGCAGCGCCCGAAGCTCCGCTACCTCGTCCGTCATGCCGCCTCCTCGCGCATCATGGCCGCGCATTTCTCGCCGATCATGATCGTCGGCGCGTTGGTGTTGCCGGTGGTCAGCGTCGGCATCACGCTGGCATCGGCGATCCGCAGCCCCTGGATGCCATGCACGCGCAGCCGGCTGTCCACCACGGCGCGCGGGTCCTCGCCCATGCGGCAGGTGCCCACCGGGTGGTAGATGGTGGTGCCGATCTCCCGCGCGAAGGCCAGCATCTCCTCCTCGGTCTGCACATGTGGGCCGGGCATGATCTCCTCCACGCTGTGCTGCGCGATGGCCGGCTGCGCGAAGATGGCGCGGGCCAAGCGCAGGCCGGCGGCCAGCACCTGCTGGTCGCTGCGGGCGCTCAGGTAGTTGGGACGGATCGCCGGGCGGGCCAAGGGGTCGGCCGACTGCGCCATGATGGTGCCGCGGCTGTCCGGCCGCACCGGGCAGATCGCCACCGTCATGCCCGGCAGCTTCTCCAACTGGCTGATCACGCCGCTGGCATAGGTGGCCGGGGTGAAAAGCAGTTGCAGGTCCGGGCTGGCCAGGCCTTCGCGGCTGCGGGTGAAGACCTGCGCGGTGGTCACGCCGAAGGTCAGCGCGCCATTGCCCAGCGCGAAGAACCGCGCCACCTGCCCGGCCAGCCGAATGCCACGCGCCAGCTGGTTGGTGGAGATGGCGTCCTTCACCCGGTGCTGCACCCGCGTCACGTAGTGGTCTTGCAGGTTGGCGCCGACGCCCTGCATGTCCGCCCGTACCTCGATGCCGAGCGATTGCAGGTGCTCGGCCGGGCCGAGGCCCGACAACTGCATCAGATGCGGCGAGTTCACCGCGCCGCCTGAGAGCACCACTTCCCGCGTGACGCGCAGCTGCTTCAACTCGCCGCCCTGGCGGAACTCGGCGCCGATGCAGCGCCGACCGTCGAACAGCAGGCGCGTTGCCTGCGCGTCCGTCTCCACCCGCACCCGGCCCTTGGCTTCCCGCAGGAAGGTCTGCGCGGTCGACCCACGCCAACGGCCACGCCGGGTCATCTGGGAATAGCCGACGCCTTCCTGCTCCCGCCCGTTCAGGTCCTTGCGGAACGGATGCCCGGCCTGCTGCGCGGCTTCGATGAAGCGGTGCGTCAGCGGCAGGATGGTGCGGTAGTCCTCCACCTGCAGCGGGCCGTCACCGCCGCGAAACTCGGCCTCGCCCTTGCCGTGGTAGGTCTCGCTCTTGCGGAAGTAGGGCAGCACCTCGTCATAGCTCCAGCCGCGCGCGCCCATCTGCGCCCAGCCGTCGAAATCCGCGGGGTTGCCGCGCACGTACAGCATGCCGTTGATCGAGGAACTGCCGCCCAGCGTGCGACCGCGCGGCCAGCGGATTTCCCGGTTGTTGCTGCCGGCCTCGGCCTGGGTGGTGTAGCCCCAGTTCACCAGCTTCTGGTTCTGCAGCAGCTTGATCATGCCGGCGGGAATGTGGATCCACGGGTGGCGGTCCTTCGGCCCCGCCTCCAGCAGCGTCACCCGCGCGCCGGTCTCGCTCAAACGCGCCGCCACCACGCAGCCGGCCGAGCCGGCGCCGATGACCAGGTAGTCCGTATCCATCCCCGCATCCCCCGCTTTGGCCGTGATGTTGGCCTCAGCGGGGCGCGCTGCCAACCCGGCGCTAGATGTCCAGGTTGGCCACCTTCAGCGCATTGGTCACAATGAAGTCGCGGCGCGGCTCCACCACGTCGCCCATCAGCGTGGAGAACACCGTCTCGGCGTCCTCCACATCCGTCACCTGCACCTTCAGCAGCGTGCGGATGTTGGGGTCCAGCGTGGTCTTCCACAGCTGCTCGGGGTTCATCTCACCCAGCCCCTTGAAGCGCTGGATGCTGAGCCCGCGGCGGCCCTGCGCGAGGATACGGTCCAGCGCCGACATCGGCCCGCCCACCGCCAGCTCCGTGCTGTCCAGCAGCAGCGTGGCGCCATTGCCGAACTCGGTCAGCAGGATCGCGCGGCGCTCATCCAGCCAGCGCGCATCGGCACTGCGCAGGGCGGAGGCGTTCAGCGCGTGCTTTTCCGCCACGCCACGCACGGTGCGCGCCACCTGCAGGCCTTCCGGCCCGGTGGAGGCGATCCAGCCGCGCTCGCTCGGCAGCGCCAGCGCGTCCAGCCGCGCCGCCAGCGCCTGGCCGGCGGCCAGGGCGCGGTTCTCGTCCAGCGTCAGCGCGCCGGCCAGCGCCGCCTGCTCCACGATCTCGGCCGGCACGTTGGCGGCCAGGCGGCGGACGCGCATGGCGATCTCGCGCAGCAGCTCCACCTCGGTGCGGAGTTCCTCGCCGGCGGCCTCGCGGCCATCGCCCAGCCGCAGCCGGGCGCCCGCCAGCGCCTTCTCCAGAAGGAAGTTCTCCAGCGCCAGGTCGTCCTTCAGGTAGCGCTCGTCATTGCCGCGCTTGGCCCGGTAGAGCGGCGGCTGGGCGATGTAGAGGTGCCCGCGGTCGATCAGCTCCGGCATCTGGCGGAAGAAGAAGGTCAGCAGCAGCGTGCGGATATGGCTGCCGTCCACGTCGGCGTCGGTCATGATGACGATGCGGTGGTAGCGCAGCTTGTTCGGGTCGAAGCCGCCCTTGGATGGCTCCCCGCTGCCGATGCCGGTGCCCAGCGCGGTGATCAGCGTGCCGATTTCGGCGCTGCTCAGCATCTTGTCCAGCCGCGCCCGCTCCACGTTCAGGATCTTGCCCTTCAGCGGCAAAATCGCCTGAAACACGCGGTTGCGGCCCTGCTTGGCGGAACCACCGGCCGAGTCACCCTCGACCAGGAACAGCTCGCACTTGCTCGGGTCCTTCTCCTGGCAGTCGGCCAGCTTACCGGGCAGCGTGCTGAACTCCAGCGCGTTCTTGCGGCCGACCTTGTCGCGCGCCAGCTGCGCCGCCTTGCGCGCGGCGGCCGAGAGCACGACCTGCTCCAGCACCACCTTCGCTTCCTTCGGGTGGGTCTCGAACCAGTGGGTCAGCGCATCCGCCACCGCCATGTGCACCACCGGCGTGACTTCACTGGAGACCAGCTTGTCCTTGGTCTGGCTGCTGAACTTGGGGTCGGGCACCTTCACGGAAATGACCGCGGTCAGGCCTTCCCGCATGTCGTCGCCGATCAGCTCGACCTTTTCCTTCTTCGCCAGGTCCTCGGCGTACTTCATCACCACGCGGGTCAGCGCCTGGCGGAAGCCGGCCTGGTGGGTGCCGCCGTCGCGCTGCGGAATGTTGTTGGTGAAGCACAGCGCCACCTCGCGCGGCGTGTTGTTCCACCACATCGCCAGTTCAACGCGGATGCCCTCGGCCTCCTTGTTGGCAATCAGGCTGATCGGCGGCCGGAACAGCGGTTCCTTGCCCTGGTCCAGCCATTCCACGAAGGCCACCAGGCCACCGCGGAACTGGAAGAAGATCTCCTGCGCCGGCACGTGCCGGTCATCCTTCAGGGAAATCGCCAGGCCGCTGTTCAGGAAGGCCAACTCGCGCAGGCGGCGTTCCAGGATGGCGAAGTCGTACTCCACCTTGGTGAAGGTGCCGCTGGAGGGCTTGAAGGTCACCTCGGTGCCGTTGTGCTTGTCGGACGGGCCGACCACCTTCAGCGGCTGCACCGTCTCGCCATGCTCGAAGCGGATGAAGTGCTCGGTGCCGTTGCGCCAGATCCGCACTTCCATCCATTCGGACAGCGCGTTGACCACCGCGGCGCCGACGCCGTGCAGGCCGCCGGAGACCTTGTAGCTGTTCTGGTTGAACTTGCCGCCGGCATGCAGCCTGGTCAGCACCACCTCGGCGGCGGAGACGCCTTCCTCATGGTGGATGTCGGTCGGGATGCCGCGGCCGTCGTCGCGCACGGTCACGCTGCCGTCGCCGTTCAGCACCACGTCGCAGCGGCTGGCGAAGCCGGCCTGGGCCTCGTCCACCGCGTTGTCGATGATCTCGAACGCCATGTGGTGCAGGCCGGAGCCGTCATCGGTGTCGCCGATGTACATGCCCGGGCGCTTGCGCACCGCTTCCAGCCCGCGCAGCACGGTGATGGAGGAGCTGGTGTAGTCCTCTCCGCCCTCGCCGAACTGGCTGTTTTCCGGGGTGTTCCCGGGGGGCGTCCCTGGGGGGGTCTGGGCGCTATCGCCGGGGTCGCTCATGCCAGCGACAACTCCTTGAAAATATCGGGATGATTCGGATAGTAATATAGTGATTTCCGGCCCCTACGGCACGGGGAAATCGGCATCCGGAACAAGGATTCCGGGGCTGGCCCGCAGCCCCTGCGCCAGGCCCCGCAGCGGGGCGAAAACCGCGGCATCCGTGCCGGTCAGGAAGACCTGCGCGGGCAGTTCCACCAGCGCCGCGAACAGTGCCTCGCGCCGGGGCGCATCCAGGTGGGCGGCCACCTCGTCCAGCAGCAGCAGGGGGGCGAAGCCCCGCGCCGCCGCGATCAGCGCCGCATGCGCCAGCACCACCGCCACCAGCAGGGCTTTCTGCTCCCCGGTGGAGCAGAGCGCCGCCGGGATGCCCTTGGGCGCGTGGATGAAGCCCAACTCCGCCCGGTGCGGCCCCTGCAGCGTGGCGCCGGCGGCGCCGTCCCGCCCGCGGGCGGCGGCCCAGGTGGCGCGCCAGGCCTCCTCCACCGCCAGGGCGGGCTGCTGGTCCAGCGCCAGCGCCATGGGGCAGGCCAGTTCCAGCCTGGCGGCCGGGAAGGCACCGGTGAGGCCGCCGGCCAGCGTGGCGTTCAGCCGCGCCACCAGGCCCCGCCGAGCGGCGGCGGCGGCCACGCCATGCCGCGCCATCTGCTCCTCCAGCCCCGCAAGCCAGGAGGGCTCCCGCTTGCCCTCATGCAGCAGCCGGTTGCGCTGGGCCATGGCGTGGTCATAGGCGCTGACTTCCCGCGCATGGTGCGGCTCCAGCGCCCAGACCAGGCGGTCCAGGAAGCGCCGTCGGTCGCTGGCGCCATCCTGGAACAGCCGGTCCATCTGCGGCGTCAGCCACACGGCGGCCAGGCGCTCGGCCAGTTCTGCCTGGGATTTCAGTGGCACATTGTCCAGCCGGAACACCCGGCGCTCCAGCGGGCCGCCTTCCGGCGTGCCGGTGCCCAGCTGGAACTCCCCCTGTGGCGACTGGAACCGCCCGGCCACCGCCCAGGGCCGCGGCCCTTCCGGCGCGTGGCGGGCGAATTCGGCAATGCGCGCGCCACGCAGCCCGCGGCCGGGGCCCAGCAGGCTGATGGCTTCCAGCAGGTTGGTCTTGCCGACGCCGTTCTCGCCACTGACCACGTGCAGCCGGCCATGCAGCGGCAGCGTCACATCGGCATAGCTGCGGAAGTCCCGCAGCATCAAGCGCGTCAGGGCAAGCGAGGGCGAGGCGTGCGACATGGGCCGGCGCGGTGTAGCACGCGCCAGCCCGGCGGGCGCTAGCGCGTGATCCATTTCCATGGACACGCGCCAGCCGTTGTCTGAGAGACCGATAGACCGCTCCGGCGAGTCCGCCTTTGCGGATCAGGCTCTACACCCGCATCGGCATCAGCACGTACAGCGCCTCGGGCTTCGCCGCGTCGCGCACCACGGTGGGGGCGCTGCCATCAGCGAACTCGAACTGCACGGTGTCGATGATCTGGTCGGTGATGTCGTTCAGGTAGCGGGCCTGGAAGCCGATCTCCAGCGGGGTGTTGTCGTAGCTGACAACCTCGCCATCCAGTTCCTCCTGCGCCTGGCCCTGGTCCGGGCTGGCGGCGGAAAGCACCAGCAGGTTGCGGTCCAGGCTCAGCTTCACCGGCTTGGACCGTTCGCTGGAGATGGCGGCGACGCGGCCGACCGCCTCGGCGAACTCCTTCTTGTGCACCTTCAGGATCTTGTCGTTGCCGCGCGGGATCACCCGCTCATACTCGGGGAAGGTGCCGTCGATCAGCTTGCTGGTCAGCGAGACCGGGCCGATGCCGAAGCGGACCTTGGTGTCGGACAGCCGCACCTCGATCTCGTCCTGGGTTTCCTCGGCCAGCTTGCGCAGTTCGTTGATCGTCTTGCGCGGCACGATCACGCCGGGCATGCCCGCGGCACCATCCGGCAGCGGCTCCTCGACGCGCGCCAGACGGTGGCCATCGGTCGCCACCGCGCGCAGCACCTTCACGCCATCGCTTTCCGTCGCGTGCAGGTAGATGCCATTCAGGTAGTACCGGGTTTCCTCGGTGCTGATGGCGAAGCGGGTACGGTCGATCAGGTCGCGCAGCTGGCCGGCGGGCAGGTTGAACTTGGTCGGCAGCTTGCCCTCGGTCATCGAGGGGAAGTCCTCCACCGGCAGCACCGACAGGCTGGTGTTGAAGCGGCCGGCGCGCAGGCTGAGCGGCGCATCGCCACCGCCATGGTCCAGCTCCACCTTGGCGCCTTCCGGCAGCTTGCGGACAATCTCGTACAGCGTGGCGGCCGGGGCGGTGGTGCGGCCTTCGCGGCTGATCTGCACGCCGGGCACTTCCTCGACCACGGCGATTTCCATGTCGGTCGCGGTCAGCTTCAGCGCGCCGCCCTTCGCCTCCAGCAGCACATTGGCCAGGATGGGGATGGTGTTGCGACGCTCGACGACGCTCTGCACATGCGCGAGCGCCTTGAGCAGGATCGCCCTTTCGACGGTGAACTTCATGGCAACCACGCTCCCCTTCCGGCCACCCGCCGGGCGGCCAGCCGATTCGACTGGGTGAAGGTAAGGTTTTCCGCCGCCGTCACCAAGCCCGGCGTGGCGAATCCCCAGGCCCGACGGCGGATTAACCCGCCAGCGGCGGCAGGGTGGTGACGGTGCCGCCCGAAAGCGCCGTCCAGCCGGTCATGTCAATGACGAACATGCGCGGCGGCTCCACCAGCCGGTGCCGCGCCTCATGCCCCTCCAGCGTCCATTCCAGGTAGCCCGGGCGGGGAAACACGCCCAGCCGGTCCTGCCAGCGGCGCACATCCACCATGGCCGTGGCCGGCGCCCAGACGATGTCGATGCCTTCCCACACCAGGTGCCGGTACACGTGCAGGTGGCCGCAGGCGATCACCCGGACGCCGCCCTGGCGGCAGGCGTGCAGCAGGCGGGTCCGCGCGGCGTGGGGCACGCAGGCGGTGGTCGGCCTGGGGTCGTCCGGGTCGCCGTCGAAGGGCGGCATATGCATGAACAGCATCACCGGCCGCCCGCCGCGCCGGGCCAGGGCATCCGCCAGGAAGGCATCCTGCTCGGCCTCCTCGGCCAGCCCGCTGGCCAGCAGGGAGGTATCGATGCCGACCAGGCGCCACCCGTCCACATCATGCAGCCACCAGTTCGGGCCGACATGATCGCGCCAGGCCCGGATGCGGGCGTGGTTCACCGGCTGGTCCAGGCGGGAGAAGGCCGGCGCCTCGCCGGTATCGTGATTGCCGGGAATGGCGCGGAACGGCAGCCCCAGCGACCGCAACTGCGCGGCACCGTGTTCGATGTCGCCGGGCGCGACCGGGCCGTTGAAGGCGATGTCGCCGCTGTGGACCAGCAGGTCCGGCGGGTCGTCGCGCATGGCGGCGCGGAAGGCCGCCCAGTTCTGGCGGAAATAGCCATGCGTCGGCGAAAGATGGGTGTCGCTGACCTGGACCAGCCGCAGCGCCATGGCGCGGCTCAGGTTTCCAGCATCTTGCGCAGCAGCGCCACATCCTCGGCGAAGGCGACATCGGCGGCCATCAGCTCGGCGATGCGCGACACCGCGTGCATCACGGTGGTGTGGTCGCGATTGCCGAAGCGGCGGCCGATCTCCGGCAGGCTGCGCTGGGTCAGCTGCTTGGCCAGGTACATCGCCACCTGGCGCGGCCGGGCCACGGCGCGGGCGCGGCGCGGGCTGGCCATGTCGGTCAGGCGGATATTGTAGTGCTCCGCCACCTTCTTCTGGATTTCCTCGATGCTGATGCGCTTGTCGTGCGCGCGCAGCATGTCGGCCAGCACTTCCTGCACCGACTCCAGCGTGACGTTGCGGCCGAACAGGTTGGCATGCGCGATCAGCCGGTTCAGTGCGCCTTCTAGCTCGCGCACGTTGCTGGTGATCTTGTGCGCCAGCAGCTCCAGCACCTTGGGCGGCACCGCCACGCCGGAGGCATGCGCCTTGGCCTCCACGATCGAGAGCCGCAGCTCGTAGGTGGTGGCGTGCAGGTCGGCCACCATGCCCCAGCCCAGGCGGGTCCGCAGCCGATCCTCGATGCCGTTCAGGTCGCTGGGCGACTTGTCCGAACTGACGACGATCTGCTTGCCGCTGTCCACCAAGGCATTGAAGGTATGGAAGAACTCTTCTTGCGTGTTGTCCTTGCCGATCAGGAATTGCAGGTCGTCGATCATCAGCACATCGACCGAGCGCAGGCTTTCCTTGAACTCCATCGTGGACTGCGACCGCAGCGCGGCGATGAAGCGGTACATGAACTTCTCGGCGCTCATGTAGGCGACCGAGGCGTTCTCCCGCTCCCGCAGCGCCCAGGCGATCGAGTGCATCAGGTGGGTCTTGCCCAGGCCGACGCCGCCATACAGGAACAGCGGGTTGAAGCCGGCGCTGTTGGGCTTTTCGGCGACGCGCCGGGCGCAGGCATGGGCGAATTCGTTCGGCTTGCCGACGACGAAGGTGTCGAAGGTGAAGCGCGGCTCCAGCGGCGCGATCCAATCGCCGGCGCGGTCCTGCTTCTCGATGCCGGCGCTGGCCAGCGGGCGCAGCGGCGGGCGGGGCGCCAGCCCCTCGGCCAGGCCAGCCTCCGGCTGGGTCGGGCTGGGTTCGGTCACCCCGGCATTGCCGCCGGCGGCAACGCGGATGTCGACACGGCGGATCGCCGGATTCTCGGACTGCCACAGCGCCTTCAGCCGGTCGCCGTAGTGGCCACGCACCCAGTCGCGCAGGAATCGGGTGGGCAGCAGGACGATCGCCTCGTCGCCCTCAACCCCGGCCAGCGTCATCTGCCGCAGCCAGGTGCGGTACTCGACCTCGCCGACTTCCTCGCGCATGCGGCCGCGGATGCGGGCCCAGCAGGAAGCCAGTTGTGCGGTGCCGGGTTTGCTGGCCGCTGGGGGGAACGACGAGCCGGGTTCCTTGTCCATTCCCTCACACCTGCACGAGTTGTGGCCGCAGCCGAACATGGAATTCCGGGCTACCGCCCAGCCTGCCGGCTCGGCCCCCGGCGCTCTCCACTCGGGGGGAGAGGGCGCTGGCGGACCGTCGCTGCCGTCGGAGACATTACCCGAGATTTCACGTCGCGGCAAATCGCGACTTTCGGTTTTGCCGAAATGAATAAGTAATGTCAGAATGTATTTTGAGTAACCGCTATCAGTATGCGCCTCGTCTCAGCATGAGACCACGCGCATTACTGGTCAGGCGGCAATCAATACCGAGGTTATCTCAGTGTCGACCGAGAAACGCTTGAGCAGAGCTCAAGCGCTGGCAGCGGCGCCGATGCCCTTGATGCGCGAAGACAGGCGCGAGAGCTTGCGGGCAACGGTGTTGCGGTGCAGGACGCCCTTGGTGGCGGCGCGCTGCAGTTCCGGCTGCGCCGCCTTCAGGGCTTCCTGCGCAACCGACTTGTCGCCTTCGGCGATAGCCTGCTCGACCTTGCGCAGGAAGGTGCGCACCCGCGAACGCCGGGCGCGGTTGCGCACCGTGCGCTTCTCGGTCTGGCGGATGCGCTTGCGCGCGGAAGCAGTGTTCGCCATGGCGGTGTGACTTCAGTCCAGCAAGAGGATCAACGGGATACGCCGCGGCCGAAGCGGGCCAGCGGCGGGAGGAGCGCTTCTAGCCTCGGCTGCACGGTGGCGTCAAGGACGCCGCGCCGTGCCGGGGCCTCAGCGGTTGCGGAAGTTGGCCTTCCGCTTCTCGGCGAAGGCGGCCATGCCTTCCTTCTGGTCCTCGGTGGCGAAGAGCGAGAGGAACAGCCGCCGCTCGGTCTTCACGCCCTCGGTCAGGGTGGTCTCGAAGGCGGCATTCACCGAATCCTTCGCCACCACCAGCGCGGTGGCGGACAGCGTGGCCAGCTTCTCGCCCACCTTCAGCGCCTCGGCCACCAGCTCCGCCGCCGGCACCACGCGGGCCACCAGGTTGGCGCGCTCGGCCTCCTCGGCGCCCATCATGCGGCCGGTCAGCACCATCTCCATGGCCTTGGACTTGCCCACGGCGCGGGTGAAGCGCTGGGTGCCGCCGGCGCCGGGGATCACGCCCAGGTTGATCTCCGGCTGGCCGAACTTCGCGGTGTCCGCCGCCAGGATCATGTCGCACATCATGGCCAGCTCGCAGCCGCCGCCCAGGGCGAAGCCCGCCACCGCGGCGATGACCGGCTTCTTCACCCGCAGCACGGTCTCCCACGGCGCGATGAAGTCGTTCTGCAGCACCGCCGGATAGGTGCGGGCCTGCATTTCCTTGATGTCGGCGCCGGCGGCGAAGGCCTTCTCGTTGCCGGTGATGACGATGGCGGCCACCGCCGGGTCGGCGTCATAGGCCAGCAGCGCCTCGCCCAGCTCGCGCATCAGCTGGTCGCACAGCGCGTTCAGCGCCTTCGGGCGGTTCAGCGTGATCAGCGCCACCGGGCCGCGGGTTTCCGTCAGGATCATCTCATGGGCCATGTGGCGTCCCCCTTGGTTCTGGCTTCGGCTTATCTAACGCTGGTGCCGCGGGCAATAGAAGCTGGCCCGGCCGGACTGCACGATCCGCTGGATGCCCTTGCACTTCGGCTCCCCCGGGCAGTCGTCGCAGGGCAGACCTTCCCGGTCGTACACGCGAAACCGCTCCTGGAAGAAGCCGATGCCGCCATCCGCCTGGACATAGTCGCGCAGGCTCGATCCACCGGCGGCGATGCTCTCCTCCAGCACCGCCTTGATGGCGGGCACCAGCTTCAGGCAGCGCGCCCCGGCCACGCTGTAGGCTTCCCGCCGCGGGCTGATGCCGCTGCGGTACAGCGCCTCGCTCACGTAGATGTTGCCCAGGCCCGCCACCACCTTCTGGTCCAGCAGCGCGGCCTTGATCGGCGTGTGCTTGCCGGCCAGGGCGTCGCTCAGCACCTGGGGGTTGAAGGCGTCGTCCAGCGGCTCCGGCCCCAGCCCGGCCAGCAGCTTGTGGCCGTCCTCCCGCGCCGTCGCCACCAGGTCCACGCTGCCGAACCGGCGCGGGTCGACGAAGCCGACATGGGTGCCGCCCTCGGTCTCCAGCGTGAAATGCTCATGCGCCACCGGCTCGTTCGGACGGTCCTGGGCGCGGCGGGCCACCATGCGGCCGGACATGCCCAGGTGGATCAGCACGCTGTCGCCGCCATCCAGCCGCATCAGCATGTACTTGGCGCGGCGGCGGAACCCCAGCACCCGTGCGCCGGTCAACCGCGTGACCAGGCCATCCGGAAAGGGCCAGCGCATGTCCGGCCGGGCGATGCTGGCGGCGACGATGCGCTGGCCGTCCAGCACCTTCGCCAGGCCGCGCATCACCGTCTCCACCTCAGGCAATTCAGGCATCATTTCCCCCGGGCTGATCGGGTGCTAACCTGCCCCGCATGCAGGAAGAAGTCGATTTCGGCTACCGCCAGGTGGCCCGCGAGGACAAGGCCGGGCTGGTGAAGGAGGTCTTCGCCTCCGTCGCCCCGCGCTACGACCTGATGAACGACCTGATGTCGCTCGGCCTCCACCGGGCCTGGAAGCGCGCCTTCGTCGCCGCCATCGGCTGTTCCCCGCGGGAGACGCTGCTGGACCTGGCCGGCGGCACCGGGGATATCAGCTTCGCCGCGCTGGAAAAGGGCGCCGGGCGGGTGCTGTTGACCGACATCAACCCGGCCATGCTGGCGGTGGCCCAGGGCCGCGCGCTGGAACGCGGCTTGGCCGAGGGGCTGAGCCTGCTCTGCGTGGATGCCGAGCACATCCCGCTGCCCGACCGCAGCGTGGAAAAGATTTCCATCGCCTTCGGCCTGCGCAACTGCACCGACAAGCCCGCCGTGCTGCGAGAGGCCCGGCGCGTGCTGCGGCCCGGCGGGCGCTTCCACTGCCTGGAATTCTCCCGCGTGGAGGTGGCGCCGCTGGCCCCGGTGTATGACGCCTGGAGCTTCAAGGTGCTGCCGCTGCTGGGCAGCAGGGTGGCCGGCGACGCCGAAAGCTACCAATACCTGGCCGAGAGCATCCGCATGTTCCCGGACCAGGAGGCATTGGCCGAGATGATGCGCGCCGCCGGGCTGGAGCGGGTGAAGTACCAGAGTCTGTCCGGCGGCATCGTCGCCATCCATACGGGCTGGCGGCTGTAGCCGTGCTGACCACACGGCTCAGCGGCCTGGCCGACCTGGCGGGTACCCCCACCCTGGCCAGCGTGCAGCAGGTGCCGGTGGACCTGGACGAGCGCGCCTTCCTGTTCCCGGCCGGCAAGCCGCTGACCCGCCTGGTGTTCTGCCCTTCCGGGCGGGTGATCCAGGTGGATGCGGTCTTCGCCTTCAACGCCAGCCGCGCCGTACCCCGGCTGTTCACGCTGGAGCTGGAGGACGCCCGGGTGCTGGCCCGCACCATCGTGGATGCGGTGTTCCTGGCCCGCACCCAGCACGCCATCACCGAGACGATGCGCGTGGCGGTGGAGGTGCTGACCAATGGCTACCGGCTGCATGTCGGCGAGCTGGATGGCGGCCTGGACCTGTACTTCGGCACCGCAAGCGTGTGGCGGGTGTGCCAGGGGCTGCTGCGCGCGGTGGACGCGCTTTCCCCGGTGGAGACCAACTGAGCGGCCGGTCACCGGCGGCGTGAACCAGTGCCCGGAGTCGGCCGCCCGGCTTCCATGGGCGCCTGGCCGACCCTAGGCGCGCGCCGCCAAGCCGGGCTAGGGTCCGCGCCATGCTCCAAGGCAAGAAGATCCTGGTCATCATTTCCGGCAGCATCGCCGCCTACAAGGCGCTGGAGCTGGTCCGCCTGCTGCGCAAGGCCGGCGCCACGGCGCATGCGGTGCTGACCGCCGGCGGCGCGCGCTTCGTGACCAAGGAGGCGCTTGCGGGCATCACCGGGCAGCGCGTGCATGACGACCTCTGGGCCGCCGAGGCCGAGATCGGCCATATCCGCCTGGCCCGCCTGCCGGACGCGGTGGTGGTGGCCCCGGCCAGCGCCGACCTGCTGGCCAAGATGGCGCATGGCCTGGCCGATGACCTGGCCAGCACCATCCTGCTGGCAACCCGCGCCCCCGTGCTGGTGGCGCCGGCGATGAACCCGGCGATGTGGGAACACCCGGCCACCCGCGCCAATCTGGCGGCGCTGCGGGCGCGCGGCGTGGCCGTGGTCGGCCCCGGCGAGGGCGCCATGGCGGAGCCGGAAAGCGGCCCCGGCCGGCTGAGCGAGCCGGCGGAGATCTTTGCCGCCGTCGCCGCGCTGCTGGCGCCTGCTGGGCCGCTGGTCGGCCGGCACGCGGTGGTGACCTCAGGCCCGACGCATGAGCCGATCGACCCCGTGCGCTACATTGCCAACCGCAGCAGCGGCAAGCAGGGCCACGCCATCGCCGCCGCGCTGGCGGCGCTGGGCGCCCGCGTCACGCTGGTCAGCGGCCCCGTGGTGCAGCCGGACCCCAAGGGCGTGGCGGTGGTGCGGGTGGAGACGGCGCGCGAGATGCTGGCCGCCTGCGAAGCCGCCCTGCCCGCCGATATCGCCGTGATGGCCGCCGCCGTGGCCGATTGGCGCGTGGCGCGGGAGGCCGGGCAGAAGCTGAAGAAGCAGCCCGGCGCCGCCGCCCCCACGCTGGAAATGGCGCTGAACCCGGACATCCTGGCCACCCTTTCCAGCCACGCGCAGCGCCCGCGCCTGGTGGTCGGCTTTGCCGCCGAGACCGAGACGGTGGTGCAGCACGCCGTGGCCAAGCGGGCGCGGAAGGGCTGCGACTGGATCGTGGCCAACGATGTCTCGGGCGACGTGATGGGCGGCGACGCCAACATGGTGCACCTGGTGACGGAAGCCGGCGTGGAGGATTGGCCCCGCATGCCGAAGAACGACGTGGCGGCGCGGCTGGCGCAGCGGATTGCGGAGGAAATGGTGTGACCCCAACCATCCAGGTGGTGCGGCTGCCGCATGCCGAAGGCCTGCCGCTGCCCAGCTACGCCACCGCCGGTGCCGCCGGCATGGACCTGCTGGCAGCCGTCGCCGCCCCCGTCACCCTGGCGCCCGGCGCCCGCGCGCTGGTGCCCACCGGGCTGCGCCTCGCCATTCCCGCCGGCTACGAGTTGCAGGTCCGCCCCCGCAGCGGGCTGGCGCTGAAGAACGGCATCACCCTGCCCAACAGCCCCGGCACGATCGACGAGGACTACCGCGGCGAACTCGGCGTCATCATCCTCAACGCGGGCACCGAGCCGTTCACGGTGGAACGCGGCATGCGGATCGCCCAGGCCGTGCTGGCGCCCGTCACCCGTGCCGCCTGGGCGGAGGTGGCGGAGTTGCCGGAGACGGCGCGCGGCGCCGGTGGCTTCGGCTCGACAGGCACCGGCTGAGCACCCATATCGCCGCCATGGACCTCGATTTCACCGACGCCGAACTGCACCGCTATTCGCGCCACATCCTGCTGGAACAGGTTGGCGCCATCGGCCAGGCCAGGCTGCGTCAGGCGCGGGTGCTGGTGGTCGGCGCCGGCGGCCTCGGCTCGCCGCTGGCGCTGTACCTGGCGGCGGCCGGCGTCGGCACGCTGGGGCTGGTGGACCACGACACGCTGGAGCTTTCCAACCTGCAGCGCCAGGTGGCGCACACCACCCAGCGCCTGGGCCGCAACAAGGCGGAAAGCGCCGCCGAGACCCTGGCCGGGCTGAACCCGGAAGTGCGGGTGGAGGTTCACGCCCGCCGCATGGATGCGGAAGCGGCGCTGGAGCTGATCCCGCGCTACGACATTGTCTGCGACGGCACCGACAACTTCCCCACCCGCTTCCTGCTGGGGGATGCCTGCCACCTGCTCGGCAAGCCGTTGGTCTCGGCGGCGGTGCTGCGGTTCGAGGGCCAGCTTGCCACCTACAAGGCGCATCTGGGCGCGCCCCACCCCTGCCACCGCTGCCTGCACCCCGAGATTCCGCCTGATGGCCTGGTGCCCAGCTGCGGCGAGGCCGGTGTGCTGGGCGCCGTCACCGGAGTGATGGGCACCCTGCAGGCGACGGAAGTGCTGAAGGAAATCCTGGAGATCGGGGAGAGCATGTCCGGCCGGCTGCTGCTGTGGGACGCGCTGGACACCCGCTTCCGCACCGTCAAGCTGCGGCGCGACCCCGCCTGCGCGCTGTGCGGCCCGGACGCCACCATCCACGACCTCTCCGCCCACCACGCCGCGCCGGCCCTCGTCTGCTCGGCGTGACGCCGCTCGGCATCCTGCTGCGCCATGGCGACCACGAGGCGGCGCATTACGCCCTGGTGCTGGCCACCGGCGCCGCCGCCATCGGCCGGGATGTGACGCTCTTCGCCACCAATGGCGGCTGCCGGGTGCTGCTGGCCCGCCCCGCCCTGCTGGACGACCCGCGCGAGGCGCTGCTGGCCGACCGCGGCGTGGCGACGCTGGCCGTGCTGCTGGAAGCCGCCGCCGAGTTGCCGATCCGCCGCATCGCCTGCGAGGCCGGGCTGCGCGCCGAGGCCCTGGACCCCACCACGCTGGCCGCGGGGGTGGAGGTGGCGGGGGTGGTGACCTTCCTCGGCGCGGTCGGACAGGGCCAGATCATCGGCCTGTGATTCCAGGGGCTTCGGCGTTTTTGTTGAAGCATCGGCAAACGGAGCTTGACCCCGATGCCCGCGGCTTGGCATGGCTTGCATTGCCCATGCCATTCCGGCCCTTCCTGCTGCTGACCGCCCTGCTGCTTGCGCCGCCCGCCCAGGGCCAGGCGCCGGCTGCCCCGCCTGCGCCGCCGCCTGCGGGCCAAGCCACGCCGCCACCGCCGCGCCGGCCGCC